>NZ_JBHSFU010000003.1:388431-590134 GCF_042654125.1 Virgibacillus kekensis | reverse complement strand
GGTGGGATTTATGGTTATCGACGAATAAGGATGGTTATCCAGCGCGAGTTTGGGAAACGGTATAACCTGAAACGTATTCGCCGCCTGATGATTCAATTGGGGCTGAAATCATTTATTCGTCGTTCCAACGGGTATTCGACGAAAACCAGTTATGTCAACATCGAGGACAATATTCTGAATCGGGAATTTACTGCGGACAAACCAAACCAGAAATGGGTGACCGATATCACGCATCTTCAGTATGGACTGGGGGTCAAGGCATATTTGAGCGCTATTAGAGATTTGTATGACGGATCAATAGTGGCATACAAAATAGGCCACTATAACAATAACCCGTTGGTCATGGAGACCATTAAAACAGCCTTAGAGCTCAATCCTGGCGCCACTCCTATACTGCACAGCGACCGTGGCGTTCAATATACATCGAAGGAATATCGTTATATCACAACTGAAGCCGGAATCACACGCAGTATGTCCCGTGTGGGGAAATGCATAGATAATGCACCAATAGAAAGCTTCTTTGGTCATTTTAAAACCGAGTGTTATGACTTAAAACAATATAAAAGTTATGAAGAATTAGTACAGGATATAGATTGATATATCCAATTTTACAATGAAGGACGTTACCAGGAGAAATTAAACAGCCTGACACCATTAGAATATCGGTATCAGGCCGTTGCATAGATTTTTTGTTTTTCACTGTCTACTTGACAGGGTGCAGTTCAATCTTCAATATCATTCCATAAGGTAGTTCGGATTTTTTCTGTTGGGATGCCTTCGTATAAACTATAAACTGCGACATAACAGCGAGACTTCGCTCCGGAAATACACTACGCTTTCACCACTCCGGGTGCAAGGTCAACATCTGTTCAAGCTAAAGCTTTCACAGTGTTTCCTTTGCCGTTGGACTCACCATGAGCCTCCTCGTTCGCCAAGAACTCTCACTGTGGGGTCTCAACGTCTTCGCTTTCCCGCAGGAGTCTTCGTGTATTTCCTCCGCTTGTTAGTATTTTGATCACGGATTTGTACAGTCCTTCGTTATATGAATGAGGTTTATTTCATCCTAATTTTGAATGCTATCCTAAGCTGCGGAAAAATGCGACACTCCAGGGGGAAGAGCAGCTTCCGAAGACCCCACAGCGAGGGAACGAGCGAGGAGGCTGAGGTGCTGCCCCCGTAAAGGGAGTGTTTTTCCGCAGCGTCGGTTAAACTTATCATTAGCCTAATGATGAAAAGCACATTATAAATTATTAATTACTTCGCAATTTTTATCAACTTTGAAATAAGATCCAACTGTAAAAAGATAACGTTATAAAATTCTGTGTCTAATTCGTTCATCTTTAGAATGTAATTTTATAGTTATGTCCCAGCCTCTTTTGTATAAAAAAAAGGGTGAATGGCAACCCTATATTTATATTGAATTGGAGGGTGAACAATGAAAAAGATTGTTTTAATGACTAGTATTATACTTTCGATTCTACTAGCTGCAACCAGTTCTGTACTGGGGGAAGAGAAGAAATCAGACAGCGAACCAAACCTTGCTGAAGATGCAAAGTCCGCTATCTTAATGGAACGGGATACAGGTAAGATCCTGTTTAATAAAAATGCTGATGAAAAACTTCCACCGGCAAGTATGACGAAAATTATGACCTTACTGCTGATTATGGAAGCGCTCGAAGAAGGAAAAATCAAAAAGAACGAAACGATTACTGTCAGCGAGCGAGCAGCTTCGATGGGTGGATCACAAATTTTCCTGGAAGCCGGCGAGGAAATGAGTGTCAATGACCTTCTTAAGGGCATAGCTATTGCGTCTGGAAACGATGCAAGCGTTGCATTGGCTGAGCGAATCGCCGGAAGTGAAGAGGCGTTTGTTAAGCAAATGAACAAAAAAGCAGATGAATTGGGTCTTAAAAACACTCACTTTAAAAACACCACCGGATTACCTGCAAAAAATCATTACAGTACATCCCATGATATGGCGGTTATGGCCAAGGAATTACTGAAATATGAGTCAATTACAGCTTACACCTCCATTTATGAGGATTATTTACGAAAAGGGAAGAAGAATGAATTTTGGCTAGTCAATACAAATAAACTTGTTAAGTTTTATCCGGGAGTTGATGGACTTAAAACTGGATATACGAATGAAGCAAAGTATTGTCTAGCTGCGACTGCTGAGAAGAATGGCATGCGGGTTATTTCGGTAGTAATGGGAGCAGACACCACCAAAGAGCGGAATGCTGCGGTGACCCAAATGCTTGACTATGCATTTAATCACTATGAGACCAAAAATCTTTATGAAAAGAATGAAACAGTAACAAAGATTGAACTTATTAAAGCTGAAGAAAAGGATATTGACATAGTGACTTCCGAGTCTGTAAGTACCATTCATAAAAAAGGCGAAACTGACGGCAAAATCAAATCGTCTGTTGTCTTGAAAAATGACCTTAGTCTGCCGATTAAAAAAGGAGATAAGGTTGGAGAACTTATGGTGGAAAATGGTAAAAAGGTGCTTTCCAGAACTCCGTTGATCGTGAATCATGATGTGAAGCCTGCTTCCTATTTCACCTTGCTTAAACGCTCGCTGCAGAATTTGGTGAAATAAAGCAGAGTTAATTACGAATTAGCACGAACTTCTTCTTCTTTTGTCATAGAGCAGGAATTGACCCATCGCATAACGAAAAGATAACTTACAGCAGAAAATGCAAGGAGGAAATGCAATGGGTCTGTCTACTGGATTTGAAGTTAAAGAAGATGTTCTGATCGTCAGAATGTCGGGCGAATTGGATCATCATGAAGCTGAAGCATTGCGAAATGAATGGAAAGAAATGATGAAAGCTAATTCCATAAAACATGTGGTACTGAATCTCGAATTTGTCTCCTTTATGGATAGTTCGGGACTTGGAGTGGTGCTTGGAAGGTATAAGGAAGTTCTGCAGCTGGGTGGCGAAATGGTAGTATGCTCTGTTTCGCCCCCGGTAAAACGATTGTTTGAAATGTCGGGGTTATTTAAGATTGTCAGGCTGGAGGAGAATGAATTACAAGCGCTTGGAACGTTGGGGGTGGCTTCATGAAAAATGAAATGTTTGTAGAGTTTGCAAGTGTAAGTGAAAATGAATCCTTCGCGAGGGTAACAGTTGGATCTTTTGTTGCCCAGCTGGATCCGACGATGGATGAACTGACCGAAATTAAGACGGTAGTTTCAGAAGCCGTGACAAATGCGATCATTCACGGGTACAATAATGAGCCTGGTCACCATGTAGCGATTTCCTGCGTACTGCAGGATGATGGCGAAGTAGAACTAACCATTCGTGATCAGGGAATCGGAATTGGTGATGTCGACGAGGCAAGGCAACCGCTCTACACATCCAAACCGGAACTAGAACGATCTGGAATGGGATTTACCATCATTGAAAACTTTATGGATTCTGTTGAAGTAATATCTACACCAGGGAAAGGCACAACTGTCCACATGACAAAGCAACTAACTAACAGCAAAACGGTTTGTAAATAGGGATGCCTATGAATGCGGATGTTAAACATCAGAATCGTAAGGAGTCGCTGACGGATGAACAGGTAAAGGAATATATTCGCAGAAGCCAAAATGGTGACAAGGAAGCACGAGACTACCTTGTTGAGAAAAATATAAGGTTGGTATGGTCGGTTGTCCAGCGGTTTATAAACCGGGGTTATGATCCGGATGATTTGTTCCAGATTGGAAGTATCGGGCTTATTAAGTCGGTTGATAAATTCGACCTATCGTATGATGTCCGTTTCTCTACTTATGCGGTCCCAATGATAATTGGGGAAATACAGCGGTTCATCCGGGATGACGGAAGTGTTAAAGTGAGTCGTTCCCTTAAAGAGACCGGAAACAAGATTCGTAAAAAGCGGGATGAGCTGACAAAGGATCTCGGAAGATCTCCGACTGTGGTTGAAATTGCTGAGTCGCTTGAAATCACACCGGAAGAAGTGGTGCATGCTGAAGAAGCAGGCAAATCGCCGCATTCCATTCATGAAACTGTTTTTGAAAACGACGGAGATCCGATTACATTGCTTGATCAGATTGCAGACCAAGATACCCGGTGGTTTGACAAGCTTACTTTGCAGGAAGCTATACGGGGGTTAAATGAACGTGAACGATTAATACTATATTTAAGGTATTATAAAGATCAGACCCAATCGGAAGTCGCCGAGAGGCTTGGTATTTCACAGGTTCAAGTATCACGGCTTGAAAAAAAGATATTAAAAGAAATGAAAGTGAATATGAATCAATGAATTAAAATCATCACATTTGTGGTGATTTTTTTATTGTGATATTTCATACGGGTTGGGCAAATACTATGTACTATATTACGGTACAAAGGATGAAATCCACATGACACATATTATCTACCTGCGGATGAAAAAGAATGTGGAACTGACCTGCTTAAAAGAGCTGAAATTAGATGACATCGCATTCATATCAGCCCCTTCCGAGTTAAAACATAAATTGGAAAAGACCCCGATTTACCGGATAACTGAAAAAGACGCGGAGATAGTGGTGATCGACAGCTTTTTAGTAATTGATCATTTGAGTGAGCTGTATAAGGACCATGAGTTTCAGCTGATTGGTCCTGATCGGTCAATTATTCGGATAAAAAAACATAAAAAACCACCGAATCCGGTTGTTGTCGCGGCTGTATGGTTGCTTCTTTTCATTGGAACTGCCATGACTATTATGAACTTCCACTATGATGTCAGTATGCAGGAAGTGCAGCAAAAGCTTCATTTTCTATTAACGGGTGAGGAGGAACGCACCCCCCTGTGGATTCAGATTCCTTATTCGTTTGGACTGGGAGCAGGGATGCTGCTGTTCTTTAACCACTGGTTCTCCAAAAGGATTAATGAAGAACCGAGCCCGCTTGAGGTCGAAATTTTTAACTACCAGCAGGATCTTGATCAGTATGTCGGTTATTACGAGAATAAATTAAATGATACAAATCGTTCTGACTAACCTACTTGAGGTAGTTATTGGTGTTGCTGGTGGTATTGCGGTCGGCAGTGGTTTCGTCGCATTTTTAACCGTACTTGGGATCATCCCCCGATTAATACAGCTGAGCAAAACTGACCGATTGGTCCAGGTTTATATTGCAAGTGTCATTCTGGGAAGCCTTTTCGGCACCTTTATGTCGTTCAGTGATATTACATGGGAACAGCCGATAATTCTGTTGATTCTTTGGGGGCTTCTCCATGGCGTCTTTAATGGAATGCTTGCGGCAGCGCTAACTGAAGTGCTCAATGTTTTTCCGATTTTATCAAAGCGAATACGGTTGGAGGATAAATTGCTATGGTTTCTCATGGCTATTGTATTCGGCAAGATTGCCGGGTCGTTATTTCAGTGGACTATTTTTGTCCGTTAGCTTCATAAATTTGTACAACCCGTGAACAGGCCAAAGGGAAGGTTTTACTTATGACTGGAGTGTTTAATTGTGAAACAAGGAGACTATAAAAAAACGATATACGCTAAGATTGACGAAAACGAAGCTTACATGAAAGATAACATTGGGCTTGGAAAATCATTTGATCTTGGGTTCCGGGAACTGATTATTTTAAAGAAAAAGGTTCACCTTTACTACCTAACGGGTTTATGTGAATCCGCTCTTGTAGTACAGGTTATCCGTAAACTCGTGGATATTAATGATAAGGAAATAAATGCAAGAAAACTACCTGAAATAATTGAAAACCGTCTGGTACACCAGCAGGTAAGAAGGACTGAAACGTTGGATGAAGCGGTCGACCAGTTACTTTCAGGCCTGATTGTTGTTTTCATAAACGGTGAAAAATATGCATTTATTGTTGATGTCCGGAGCTATCCTGGGCGAGCCCCGCAAGAGCCCGATACCGAACAGGTTGTACGAGGGTCCAGGGACGGCTATACGGAAAATATTATTGAAAATACAGCCCTTACCCGGCGCAGAATCCGTGATGCGCGGTTGCGCTATGAAATGACGAAGGTCGGGGAAAGGTCAAAGACGGATATTTGTTTGGCTTATCTGGAAGATGTTGCCGATGAAGGCTTAATCAAACTTGTAAAAAAGAAAGTAAAGGATATTGAGATTGATGGCATAGCGATGGCGGATAAGACCGTCGAAGAGTTTATATTGGAAAGCAGATGGAATCACTATCCGCTGGTGCGTTATACGGAACGTCCCGACGTTGCTGCGAACCATCTGCTTGAGGGTCATGTATTATTAATTGTGGATACTTCGCCAAGCGTTATTATTTTGCCAACAACTTTTTTCCATCATGTACAGCACGCCGAAGAGTACAGGCAGTCACCTGCAGTTGGGACATTTATACGGTGGGCAAGATTTCTCGGTATTATGGCGTCCATCTTTCTGTTGCCATTTTGGCTGCTTCTTGTTATAGAACCAACTTTATTGCCAAAAGAGTTGGCTTTCATCGGGCCGCAAGAAGAAGGGACGGTCCCCCTTGTTCTTCAGATCATTCTCGCTGACTTAGGGGTTGAGTTTTTACGAATGGCTGCCATTCATACACCAACACCGTTATCGACTTCGATGGGTCTGATTGCTGCGGTCCTGATTGGGCAAATAGCTATTGATGTAGGATTGTTCGGCCCAGAGGTTATCCTATATGTGGCGGTCAGTGCGATAGGAAGTTTTGTCACACCAAGTTATGAACTCAGTGTCGCAAATAAATTAACCCGATTTGCATTGGTATTATTAACGGGAATCTTCGGTGTATATGGCTTTATGATCGGAGCGACCGTTTACATGCTTTACCTCATTCGTTTGAAGTCACTCCAAACACCATATCTGTGGCCATTTTTGCCATTCAACCCTAATGCTATGGTTCAAATCCTATTACGTGTACCTGTACCTTTGACAAATGAGCGGCCAAGTATTGTCCACCCTAGAAATAACTATCGCCAGCCTATTAAAAAAGGCTAGCGTGTTCATTAACACCAGCGTGTACTCTGGTTTTTATTGCTCCTTGCATGGCAGATAGAACAAAGGTTCTTCCCTCTTCCGTTTTATGCTTCAATATGATAAAGTATTTTTATTATTTGAAGTTACAGCTTTAAGATTGGACGGAGGAAGATACATGAACACAATTGCAGAAAACCATCCATTTACTATTAATGAACAGGGTCATCTTGATATAGGTGGCGCTGATACAGTATATTTGGCAAAAAAGTACGGTACACCGCTGTATGTCTATGACGTCTCTATTCTAAGGGACAATTGCCGGGCATTTGTGCAGACATTTAAAGAACTCGGTGCCTCAGCCCAGGTAGCCTATGCAAGCAAAGCATTTTCTTCTACTGCTATGCTTCAGGTTGTCAGGCAGGAGGGACTGAGTCTTGATGTCGTTTCACAAGGAGAGCTTTATACGGCTCTTCAGGCTGAATTTCCGGCAGAAAAAATCCATATGCATGGAAATAATAAAAGCCGTGAAGAACTGGAAATGGCCATTGACCATAATGTCGGGTGTATTGTAGTAGATAATTTCCATGAGATAGAGCTGATCAGCAGTCTGCTTGAGAAGCAGAATAAAGAAATTAATGTGCTAATGCGTGTCACCCCGGGAATTGAATCGAAAACCCACCAATATATCATGACTGGCAACGAAGATTCAAAGTTTGGCTTCAATCTTCAAAATGGGCAGGCAGACAGGGCATTTCTTGAGTTGACTAAACATGAAAAAATTCATTTTAAAGGATTGCACTCTCACATAGGTTCCCAGATCTTTGAAACAGACGGGTTCACTCTTGCGGCTGATCTGTTATTTAAAAAACTGGCAGAATGGAATACCGATTATGGTTATATTCCGGAAGTGCTGAATTTAGGTGGAGGTTTTGGAATCCGTTACACCAAGGATGATCAACCGCTTGCATATGCCGCCTATGTAAAAGAAATGGTATCTGTTGTGCGAGAGCAGGCAAACCATCATAATATGCCTGTACCGGAAATATGGATTGAACCAGGCCGGGCAATAGCCGGAAATGCTGGTATTACTTTATACACAGTGGGTTCTAAAAAAGAAATACCAGGTGTCCGCAACTATATTTCAGTGGACGGTGGAATGACCGATAATCTTCGTCCCGCGCTCTATTCGGCCAGATATGAAGGAGTCCTCGCCAACAAAGCGTCACAGCCGGTTAAAGACAAAGTGTCTGTGGCTGGAAAATGCTGTGAATCTGGTGATATGCTGATTTGGGATCTTCCTGTACCGGAAGTAGCCAGTGAAGACATCCTGGCTGTTTTCTCCACAGGGGCATATGGTTATTCAATGGCGAGCCATTACAATAGACTACCTAATGCGGGAGTAGTGTTTGTTGAGAATGGTATTGATAAACTCGTAGTCAGACGGGAATCGTTCGAAGATGTAGTCAGGAATGACCTGTCCTACGAATAGGTTTGGTATTGTATTCTTTTAAAGGTTTAGATAAAATGATATGATAGACGAAGGTTTTTAGCAGACAATTTTTTAGAGTTATAGAAGGGGTTGGAATACGTGAGTAAAACAGGTTATATAGAGATGGAAAATGGAAACAAAATTGAATTTGAACTATACCCGAGTGAAGCGCCTAATACAGTGGCGAATTTTGAAAAGCTTGCGAACAGCAATTTTTATGATGGACTGACATTCCACCGTGTCATCCCTGGTTTTGTTAGTCAGGGGGGCTGTCCAAAAGGTAATGGAACTGGTTCAGCTGGATATACCATAAAATGTGAGACAGAAGGAAACCCGCACCAGCACCAAGAAGGTTCCCTGTCGATGGCTCATGCCGGGAAAGATACCGGAAGCTGCCAGTTTTTCATTGTTCATGAACCACAACCACACCTTGATGGAGTCCACACTGTGTTCGGTAAAGTCACTTCTGGCATTGAACATGCAAAAGCAATGCAGGGTGGAGATGTTATGAAGGAGATCAGGGTTGTAACTGAATAAAGGGTTATGGATATTTACCTGCTGATTTATCTAATTTTTTGTGTTGCACCAATCGGAACATTGCTTCACGAGGCAGGTCATGCTGCTGGGGCCAGGGCGCTTAATGCAAGGCGTATCCAGCTATCAGTGGGTAGTGGTAAAGAAATCAGCCGTTTTTCAGTTGGAAGACTTACAATATCCATTCACGCTGTTTACTTTTTGGGTGGTATGGCATATAGTGAACGAAACAGAGTATATACTAAGCTTGAAAAGATTTGGATAGCAGTAAGCGGGCCTTTAAGCAACCTTATTGTTACCTTACTATTATTCTTTCTTTACACCCAATGGTCGAGCAACTATCTGTTGCTTCCACTCTTGTTTAATCTTTGGATTGCCACTATTAACCTGATTCCCTTTAAGATAAAGGGCAGGCAGTCAGATGGTTATGTGATCTTCAAGACACTGAGTAGGCATTAATAGCCGTTTGACGGAAAGTATGTTTTTATTATAATATGGCAAAGCTTGTTAAGGAATGAAGTTAAATTGAACCAACGGAAGAAAAATTGGTTACTATTCATTATTCTGTTAGTACTTGGGATGATTTGGGGCATTATTTACTGGATTGCATTTGTGTTTTAAGTCATTTCTGCTCTCAAAGGATAACTGACAATTTATTATCCGGTAAAGGTGATTTTTATATGGGTAACGGAGCCAAACAGGATAGAATATTATTTTGGGTGATTGTGATTGCAGCTGGTATATTTCTGCTTTCCATGGTTGGCAAGTTATTTTCATAATGAGGGGTATCTATGCTAATACGTTATAAAAAGAACATGGAAAAGATAGCAATGGGTTTACTGTCTTTCATGCCGGAAGAAAAAGATGTTAAAAAACTTCAACAGACAATAAAAGAATATGAAACTAACCCTGACTGGCACCTCTTTCTCTGGAAGGAAGAGGATGTTCTGGGTGCTATTGGCATAAGGGTAGAAGACGATATAAATGCTGTTGTACAGCATATTTCAGTGAATCCTTCCCATCGAAATATGGGGATTGGCCAGAAGATGGTCAGTGAAATTGATCGCCTTTATGCCGACAAGTATGCAGTATGTGCAGACGAGGTGACACAGCAGTTTTATTCCAGATGTCAAGAGATAGAAGAGAAAAGCGAAAGTATGGAATAATGATTGCTCTTTCAATGAAATCGGAGTATCTGAACCATTTATATATAATAGTCTTAACTGAAACTGCATAAATTTCGGACTTAAAAGCCAGCTCTGCCGTATCAGAGTTGGCTTTTGTTTCTACTATCAGAATTTATAAGTTTTTACGGAAGATAGTATAAGAAAAACTTCGACACTCGTTATAGACGAGACGAATGTCGAGTTTTTCTAATGAAGATGAAGAAGCGGGTCGGATTGTGAGTAAGGGGGGATTACAATGAACGAGCCGTATCAGGTAAAACTCGAAGCCTTTGAAGGGCCTCTTGATTTACTGCTGCATTTAATCAACCAGTACGAGATAGATATTTATGACATACCGGTAGCCACGATAACAGAACAGTATATGCAATACATACATACCATGCAATACCTAGAATTGAACGTGGCGAGTGAATACCTGGTAATGGCAGCTACACTTCTGGCACTAAAAAGTCAGATGCTGCTGCCAAAACAGGAGTTGGAAACAGAAGATGAGGAATTTATGGAAGATCCTCGTGAAGAATTGATGCAGCGCTTAATAGAATACCGGAAATATAAAGAGGCCGCGGACAAACTTAAAGAGAAAGAGCTTGAGGCCAATCAGATATTTATGCGGCCGCCAGCAGAGTTTGATAAAAGTTATACTAAACAGCCTGCAGTAAAAGGTGATACCTCGGTCTATGATATGCTTCACGCCCTTGGAAGAATGTTTGAACGGAAAAATTGGAGCAAACCTCTGGAGACCAAAATTAAAAGCGGTGGAATTCCAATTGAACAGCGGATGGAAGAAGTGCTGCAGCGTACCAAAGTTTCCAAGGCCGGGATTGTATTTGATGATCTTTTTGAGCGACCAAGCCGTGATCATATAGTTGTTACTTTTATTGCGATTCTCGAACTGATGAAAAACAGAGAAATCAGGTGCGAGCAAAAGAAACATTTTGATTCAATATTTATTTTTTATACGGGGGGTTGAACGTGGAAATTAATGAGTTAAAGGCGATTGCTGAAGGGCTGCTGTTCGCAAGCGGGGATGAAGGAGTATCCATGAAACAGTTGGCCCGTGTGCTTGATGTATCAGAGAAAACAATCGAGCACATTCTGGATGAATTGCGGTATGATTACGACCACACCAACCGGGGCATCTTGCTGATGAAGTCTCATGAGGTCTACCACTTAACAACAAGACCGGAGCACAGTGAGTATTTCAAGAGGTATCTGGAGACACCCCATTCTTCGAGAATGTCACAGGCTGCTCTTGAAACGCTGGCCATTATTGCGTATAAGCAGCCTATTACCCGGGCTGAAATCGATGAAGTTCGAGGGGTGAAAAGTGACAGACCTGTTCAGACACTGATAAACAGGTCACTAATCGAAGAAGTAGGAAGAAAAGACAGTATAGGAAGGCCGGTTCTTTTTGCAACTACCACTGACTTTTTAACTTATTTCGGACTTACCTCCCTTGAGGAACTACCGCCTCTCCCGGAAAACGTTGAAAACGACGAAACCGAACAGGAAGCAGATCTCTTCTTTGAAAAGTTTTCGGAACAGTTGGATGAAAATGCGTCCGATTCGGACTGACAGTACCCTTGCATGAAAAGTGCAGGGTTTTTTTTATGTCTGAAAGAATCATATCCGGACATGCCCTGCATAAACTATACAGATAAATCATCCGTGGGGGGAAACTCGTGATGCGTTTGCTGTTAATGATAGTCTGCTTGCTGTTGACTACTCTGCTTTATCCTTCTTTCGGCCATGCAGAGGTTGGTGTTTCGGCAAATAATGCAGTTCTGATTGAAGGGTCTTCAGGAAGGATCCTGTTTAAAAAAGAGGCTCATGAAAAAAAGCCTATTGCCAGCATTACCAAAATAATGACAGCCTTAGTTGCAATTGAATCCGGGAAAATGAATGAGACGGTTAAGATAACTAAACGGGCCGCTTATACAGAAGGATCCTCGATTTACCTGAAACCTGGGGAAAAAATATTGCTAAAGGATCTAGTATATGGGCTGATGCTTCGCTCCGGGAACGATGCAGCGGTGGCGATAAGCGAACATGTTGGCGGTAGTATGGAAGGTTTCGTACACCTTATGAATAAGCAAGCCCAGTGGCTGGGAATGACGAATACTTCGTTTGATAACCCTCACGGTCTGGATGCAGAGACCCATTACTCGACAGCATATGATATGGCGCTGTTAATGCGTTATGCTATGGAAAATGAACAGTTCCGCGAGATAACCGGCACTGAAATCTATAAGTCAGATAGCCGTGACTACTCCTGGAAGAATAAGCATAGGCTGGTTACCGGTATGTATAAATACAGTACCGGCGGAAAGACCGGTTATACCAGAGTAGCTGGCCGTACTCTAGTTTCTGTTGCCGAGAAAAATAAGATGCGGCTGATTGCAGTTACGCTAAACGGGTCGGATGACTGGCGTGATCATATCAGTATGTTTGAATGGGGATTCGATAGTTTTGATATGACAACCATTGACCAGAGTGGGGAAGAGATATTCCATATTAAAAAAACAGGCGAAAAAATAATGGGATATTTGCATGAAGAAATAAAATTACCACTTAAAGAGCAGGAGCAGAAACTGATTGCAAGCAGATCGTTCCTCCTGGAAAATGCGTCAGAAAAATCAGAAGGAGTAATTGGTAAAACCATCTATTTTGTCGATTCTGTACCGGTAAGGGAAACACCCATATACGCAAATGACAAGCATGAAAAAGGTTTCCTAGCGAAAATCGTAACTGTTTATAGATATATAACCGGGTTGGATTAGCATGGTAAATCTTATATGGGCATTTATGGCAATCGTAGGAATAGTTTATGCTATGTTCAATGGAACCATGGAAGAGGTCAATAAGGCACTGTTCGAGAGTGCTGACGAGGCGGTTACTCTATCAATAGGCCTGATCAGTATACTGGTATTTTGGCTCGGGATTATGAAAATAGCAGAAAAAGCCGGTATTCTTGATATATTGGCAAGGTTATTCCGTCCTGTTGTAACAAGATTGTTTCCTGATATTCCCGAGGATCACCCCGCAATGGGCTATATTTTATCGAACTTTACTGCTAATATTTTTGGTTTAGGAAACGCTGCTACGCCTATGGGGATTAAAGCAATGCAACAAATGAAGGAGTTGAGTGGTTCTGATACAGCATCCCGCTCAATGATCACCTTTCTGGCACTGAATACTTCAAGTCTGACAATCATCCCGACCACCGTAATTGCGATCAGAATGCAGTATGATTCAGCGGCCCCGACGGAGATTGTAGGAACTACTATTATCGCTACACTTATATCTACACTTAGCGCAATATTAATTGACCGGTTTTATTATTACAAAAGCCAGAGGAGGAAATAAACTTGAGTGTGATTACGACAGTCAGTACCTGGCTGATACCATGTTTCATTCTGATCGTTCTTCTGGTTGCTACCTGGAAAAAGGTTCCTACATATGAAATGTTTGTGGAAGGGGGAAAAGATGGTGTCAAAATGGCATTCTCTTTACTTCCTTTTTTAGTAGGGATGATTGTGGCTATATCGGTTTTGCGGAGTTCAGGTGCAATGGAAGCGTTTATTCAATTAATTGGCCCAGTGCTGACCGTGATTGGCGTTCCTGCTGACATCGTCCCTTTGGCTCTGGTGAGGCCTATTTCCGGCACGGCGGCACTGGGGATGACAACCGAATTAATCAGTACCCATGGACCCGATTCATTTATTGGCCGATTAGCCTCAACGATGCAAGGAAGTACGGATACAACGCTGTATATTCTTACTATATATTTTGGCGCGGTTGGGATACGGAGGATGGGATATGCACTAAAGGTTGGACTATTGGCAGATTTAGTTGGTATAATTGCATCAATTGTAATTGTTACTATAATATTTGGCTGAGCCTTAAAAGTAGCGTTAACAAATTGTTAACGCTATTATTATGGTGAAATCTAATATAAGGGAGCTTTGAAAAGCGTAATGTATCTCCGGATAGGAGCGAAGATACACTTTTATGTCGCTGATTATCTCAAGTGGAAAGTCGCGGAATTTACGAGCCTAAAAAAATCTAAAAAATAATGGTGATAAAATGCCTAATTCATTAGAACGTCTACAAAAAGTAATTGCTCAAAGTGGTGTAACTTCGCGTAGAAAAGCGGAGAAGCTGATTGCTGAAGGGAAAGTAAAGGTGAACAATAAAGTAGTGACAGAACTTGGCACGAAAGTCACCTCAAACGATGATGTGGAAGTTAATGGGATTCTATTGGAGAAAGAGGTACCGGTTTATTATATGTTCTATAAACCAAGAGGAGTCATTTCCAGTATCAAAGATGATAAAGGAAGAAAAGTAGTCACGGATTATCTAGGAGAGGTGGAGGAGCGGATTTACCCAATCGGCAGACTGGACTATGACACATCCGGTCTTCTGTTGCTTACTAATGACGGTGACTTTGCCAATCTGCTAATGCATCCAAGCCATGGGATAGATAAAGTATATGTAGCCAAGGTAAAAGGTATTCCTAGTAAGAGCGAACTCAATACATTAAGAAAAGGAATCCGGTCGGATGGTGAATTGTTAAAAGCGGTCGGTTACTCCATTTTGAGCGTGGATAAGCAGAAGAAGACCACAATTGTGCAGCTGACACTGCATGAAGGCAAAAACAGGCATATCAGGCGCATGATGGATGAACTAGGCTATCCAGTTTCCAAATTGAAACGGGAGCGTTATGGCATGCTTACGTTAGATGGTATGCAGCCTGGTGATTATCGTCCGTTGACACCACATGAAGTAAAGAAAATGAGACATCTGGCGGTAAATGAGTAGTCACATATAACTTTTTGAGCTTATTGTTCCCAGCCGAAAATTGTTGAATAATAGTCAAATTTACCTTTGTTATATCATGGTATAATGGCGTGGGGAGTGAAAAAACACTATGACCAATCAGAAGAGACCTGATAAAAGAAGAAAAAAAAGAAACCGGCTTATTTTCAGAACCATTATTCTCTCGGTATTGCTTGTTGCGGTAGTATATGCACTCGTATCCAATCTCAATAAAGAGGATACAAATGTGGATGCCGGGGATCCTGCACCTGATTTTAAGCTCCAGCAGATAAATGAAAACGACGAACTTGAGACTGTGCAGTTAAGCGACCTTGAAGGGAAAGGCGTTATGCTTAACTTCTGGGCTACATACTGTAAGCCATGTGAAGCGGAAATGCCTTACATGGAAAAACTCTACAAAGAGTACGAAAATAAAGGCATCGAGATTGTTGCAGTAAGCCTTGACTTTAATAAGTTGGTAATCAACCGTTTCATTGATAAATATGATTTGACTTTTCCTGTGGCTCATGACACTACTGAGGAAGTAATGAATCTTTACAAAGTTGGTCCAATTCCGAGCAGTTTCTTTATCAGTCCAGAAGGAGAAATTGTGGAGGTTGTTGATGGGGCACTGACACTGGATAAGCTTGAAGGATATTTGAAACAGATCCAGCCTGAATAAGAATGCAGCTATTGTGAGGGATACGAATGAATCATATCAAATGTGAGTGCGGCCACGTAAACCCTGAGGGGACAGTCCTTTGTGAGGCTTGTGGTAAGCCCATTGAGGGTAATCAGCATATTGACGGCAATGATAAAAAGAAACTACTGAATATGCGTTACGATGGTAGTGCACGAAGGTCACAGACCTATAATAAATCAATTGTCGATAAAATCTGGAATTTCTTTTCCTCCGTCAAGGTTGGAGTCTGGCTGATTGTACTTGCACTCATTGCATCCGCAATCGGTACTATTTATCCACAGGAAATGTATATTCCGGCGAATGCGGAATCACGTGACCCTGCTGTCTTTTATGAGGCACGTTATGGATTACTTGGTCAGATTTATTACCAGTTAGGACTTCATAACTTATACAGCTCATGGTGGTATATGCTGCTGATAGCTTTGATTGGAATTTCGCTTGTTATTTGCAGTATTGACCGTTTTGTACCACTTTACAAAGCGCTAAAAATTCAAAAAGCCAAGCGGCATCCTTCTTTTCTCAGCAGACAGCGTCTGTACAGTAAAACTGAAAAGGTAACAGCTGAGGAGAAAGAAACAATTGTTAATGGACTTAAGAAGAACAGGTACAAAGTCAGAGATGAAAATGGTCATATTCTGGCCGAAAAAGGACGATTTTCACGTTGGGGCCCATATGTTAACCATATTGGACTCATTATTGTTCTGTTAGCAGCACTGCTAAGGATGACTCCATTTATGTACCTTGATGAGTATGTCTGGGTTAGAGAAGGTGAACTGACGGTGATTCCGGGGACCGAAGGGGAGTATTACATAGAGAACAAAGACTTTTTACTGGAAACGTATGATGAAAATGATAAACGGTTCCAAAAGGCAATTGAGCAGGAAGGTATGGTCCCGAAAAATTTCCAGACAAATGCAGTTATTTATAAAGAAAAAGGAGAAAACCTCCCTGGTCAGGATCCGGAACTGGTAAAAGTTACTGAAGAGGATATTCGTATGAATCATCCGTTGAAGTTTGATGGGTATACGCTCTATCAAGCCGGCTACCAGTTGAATGAATTCAAGGATATGACTTTCAAAATACATGAGACGGAAGACCCGGATGAAAAGGCGATGGGCAGTTTTACTATGGATCTTACATCACCTGAATCCCAATATAAGCTGGATAACGGGTTTAGAGTGGAGGTTTCTCAGTATTATCCTGACTACTATTTGGATAACGGGGAACCGAGGTCAAAAACCAAATATCCGCGTAATCCGGCGTTTGTATTTACGGTTTATCCACCCGATGGAAGTGAACCGGAAGTAAGTTTTCTTGGAATTGGTAAGAATATAAACGCAACTGGAGAGAATGATTACAAGCTGGGTATAACCGATTTTCAAATGCGTGATGTCAGTGGACTGACTGTCAGAAAGGATTATACGCTTCCACTGTTTGCAGTAGGTGCGCTGATATTTATGATAGGTGTTATTCAGGGAATGTACTGGCAGCATCGCCGTATATGGATTCGTCCGGAGAGCGATGGAATTCTGCTCGCGGCACATACCAACAAGAACTGGTATGGTATTAAGAAAGATATTGAAAAAGTAATTTCGGATACAAACATTAAAATGGTTGATGACCAACAGGAACTTGAGGAGTAGTTCGTTTTATATGAAGGAGGATTATTATGGATTACCTGGGTATTAGCAGTACGATGCTATACACAGCGTTTATCCTCTATCTGATTGCCACGTTTTTCTTCGGGGCAACGATAAAAGGAAAGAACGCAGAAAACGATAAAAGTACCGCTGGTAAAATAGCTATTACAATAACGATAATTGGATTTCTTGCACAGGTTGTATACTTCATCACAAGATGGATTGCAAGTGCACATGCACCTGTCAGTAACCTGTTTGAATTCATGACATTTTTCGGAATGGGAATTGTGCTGGCATTCATTATTATTTACTTTATTTACCGGCTTAATATTTTGGGGCTGTTTGCCTTGCCGATTGCTATGATCATAATTGCCTATGCAAGCATGTTCCCTACTGAGATTGCGCCGCTGGTTCCGTCTCTGCAGAGCCATTGGTTGTATATTCATGTTACTACCGTTTCGCTCGGGGAAGCTATCTTGTCAATTAGTTTTGTCGCGGGACTTATTTATCTGATTCGCCAGGTCGATCAATCAGTAAGGAGCAAACGGACAACATGGCTGGAAATAATTCTCTTTTCACTGGTTATATTAGTTGGCTTTAGTGTTATTACCACCGCATTCAATGTTGCTGGATATAATGCACAGTTTGAATATAATGGTGAACAAGGCACAATAACCACTGATTACCATCTGCCAGCTATTGTTGGACCAAATGAGGGCACGTTACTTACCGGTGAAAGAATGGAACCTTGGTTTGAAGCTCCGGCATGGATGCATGGGGTAGATGCGGCACGTAAATTCAATACAATAATTTGGTCGGTCTTTACTGGTCTCGTGATTTACGGTCTAATTCGACTGATCATCCGTAAGCGGATCGGCGCAGCTATTCAGCCACTGCTGAAAAATGCGAAACCTGATTTGCTTGATGAGGTTTCTTACCGGGCTGTAGCAATCGGCTTCCCTGTGTTTACACTTGGAGGAATTATTTTTGCTTCCATATGGGCTCAAATAGCATGGGATCGATTTTGGGGCTGGGATCCAAAAGAAGTATGGGCCTTGGTCACATGGTTCTTCTATGCAGCTTTTCTACATTTGAGACTCTCCAGAGGATGGCATGGTGAGCGGTCAGCCTGGCTCGCTGTTGGAGGATTTGCAATTATTATGTTCAACCTGCTCGCAGTAAATCTTATCCTTGCAGGCTTGCATTCATACGCATAATTGATGGAAAAACTCCAAAGTGGATTACTACATCTCTGTTAATTGTAAAAAATAGGGGGCGCTTTAATGGATACGAATGCTAAAATTCTAGTAGTGGATGATGAAGAAAGAATACGCCGTCTGATCAAAATGTATCTGGAAAAAGAAGACTTCATTGTTGAAGAGGCAGAAGACGGAGCGGAAGCTTTAGAACTTGCTCTGGAACATGACTATGATGTTATTCTGCTAGATCTTATGATGCCTGAACTGGACGGAATTGAAGTTACTCAGCGATTACGTAAAGAAAAATCAACCCCGATCATTATGCTTACAGCTAAAGGTGAAGAGGCTAACAGGGTACAGGGGTTTGAGGTTGGGACCGACGATTATATCGTCAAGCCTTTCAGCCCCCGTGAGGTAGTACTCAGGGTTAAGGCGCTTTTAAGACGTGTATCTGCGGGAAGTTACAGTGAAGCAGAAACACCTACAAAGAATCTTATTGTGTTCCCTCACTTAACGATAGACCATGATGCACACCGGGTTACCGCGGATGGCAAGGAAGTCAGTCTTACTCCAAAGGAATATGAACTTCTCTGTTTCCTTGCGAAATCACCGGATAAAGTGTTTAATCGTGAGCTTCTTCTTAAAGAAGTCTGGCAGTATGAATTTTTTGGTGACTTACGGACGGTGGACACACATGTTAAACGGCTGCGTGAGAAGTTGAATAATGTATCCAAGGAAGCTGCAAAGATGATTGTCACTGTCTGGGGCGTTGGATATAAATTTGAGGTAGATGATGCTTAATGTTCTGGAGAAGTGTAGTAGGGAAACTAGCAATAACCATATTATTGCTAGTTTCTTTTGTATTATTTATATTGACAATCTTGCTTCTTGAGTTCTTTGAAAACTTCCATGTGGAAGAGGCTGAGAATGATATGATGCAGACTGCAGTTCAAGTTTCTAATATGGTGGAGCAATACGATAATCAGAATCTTGCACTTAATAATGCTGAACGGATAAAAGATCCTGCCAGTCGAATCGTCATCGTATACGAAGATGGTTCTTCCTGGACATCTCACAGTTCGGATAATGAACTGCAGGAAATCGATACAAACTGGTTACAAAACCATGAACAGTTAAATGATGTATTTACTAATAATGAGAATGTGAAGCGTGAACTCAAATTGCCGGAAAGTAACGTTGATGGAATGATTGTCGGGACTCCAATTAATCAGGACGGGGCAGTTTTTGTCTATCAGTCACTTGATATTGTGAATAAAACCAAGGCTGAAACTACCAAGATCATATTTCTGGCAGCTGGGATAGCGATTGTATTGACAACGATATTCGCCTTTTTCCTGTCGACCAGGATAACTTCTCCGTTGATTAAAATGCGAGAAGCCGCTTTTGATCTTACTCGAGGAGAGTTTAACACCAAAGTGCCCATTCTAACCCATGATGAGATTGGTGAACTGGCAATGGCGTTTAATCGAATGGGAAGACAGCTGAAATTTCATATTAATGCACTTCGACAGGAAAAGGAACAATTATCCAGTATTGTAAGTTCCATGGCGGATGGGGTGATTACGCTGAACCGTAATGGTGATATGCTTGTGACCAACCCACCAGCACGTCAATTTGTTGAAGGGTTAAAATTTGAAAATAACGAACTGAATGAAGAAAGCAATAAAGCTCCTGTGCCGCTAAGTGGAATTTTACAAGACGTGATTAAGGATGAAAAAGAAGCAATACATGAAATTGATGTAAAAGGGCGTACCTGGGTGATGATCATGACACCGTTATATGACCAGTCATATGTTCGTGGAGCAGTAGCAGTAATCCGTGACATGTCTGAAGAACGGAGACTGGATAAGCTCCGCAAAGACTTTATAGCAAATGTCTCTCACGAATTAAGAACCCCGATTTCCATGCTTCAGGGTTATAGTGAGGCAATTGTGGATGATGTGGCAGACACGAAAGAGGAGAAGAATAACCTTGCACAAATCATCCATGAAGAGTCATTAAGGATGGGAAGGCTTGTTAATGAGCTTCTCGACCTGGCCAGGATGGAAGCCGGATACACGCAGCTAAATAAAGAATACGTGGATATGGACATGTATGTAGAGCGGATTATCAAGAAGTTTAGAGGTCTAGCTGATGAGAATCAAGTGAAACTACTGCTTGAGAAGGATATGCAGGTTTCTAAAATGATGATTGACCCAGATAGAATGGAACAAGTGTTTACAAACCTGATTGATAACGCTATTCGCCATACAAATAAAGAAGGGAAAGTGAAAGTAAGAGTAACCAGTGATGAAGATAGCTTGTCAGTATCGGTTGAGGATAATGGAAGTGGTATATCCGAAGAAGACCTTCCTTTCGTGTTTGAGAGGTTTTATAAAGCTGATAAATCACGCACACGTAACAGTAAGAAAAAAGGAACGGGTCTCGGGCTTGCTATTGCCAAAAATATTGTCGAAGCCCATAACGGCACAATAACTGTAAACAGTAAACCTGGTGAAGGAACAACTTTTTCGTTTAAACTTCCTTTACAAGATGACCGATTATGATATGATTAAATAGAATTGAATACAATGAACAGAAATTGGTGCACATGCTTAATAGGGAATCCGGTGAAAGGCCGGAACTGTCCTCGCAACTGTAAGTGATGTACGAAACAGGCGCAATCCACTGTATGCTGGCCATATGGGAAGGGACCTGGAGTAGGAAAATGTCACAAGTCAGTAGACCTGCCAATTTCTAAGGTTTCAATGCTTCGAGGGTATGAGCGATTGGGACGACCGAATACATTACGTATGTGAAAGTTTGTGTATCGATTGTCTTAAGCTGACTCCTGAGAGTTCAGCTTTTTTGTTGGATTTATTTAACAAAAAGATACATAGGCACTATGTTTTTGTCGGTTGCCAACTTCCGCTACTCCTCAAAAAATAAAGGGAGGAATGGGAAATGAAGAAAAAGTTTTTTCGTGTTTCGGCGTTATTATTCTTAATAATCGGTTTGCTGGTGGGATGTGGGACCGATAACCAGGAACAAGAACAATCACAAGCCAGCAATCAGAATGAAAGCACTCAATCATCCGGTGAAAATACCGAACAAAAGAGTGAAGACACAGTAACTGTTACGATTTCGAAAAATAATGGTGAGAAGCAAATTAAAGAAAAAGAGATTGAGATTAAAGACGGGGCAATCCTCATGGAAGTAATGAAAGAAAACTTTGAGATTAAAGAGGATGGAGGATTTATCACTTCCATTAATGGCATAGCACCTGGGAAAGATGAAAAGAAGGCGTGGATGTATACTGTTAACGGAGAAATGGCAAAAGTTGGTGCTACCGAGTTGGAACTTTCACCAGGGGACAAAGTAGTTTTTGACCTGCAAGCATATTAATTATGCTGGTAGCAGGGAATGGTGTAAATGAACACTTATAAACTTACATTACTTGCTTTACTTGCGGCCCTGGCAGTTGTGGGGCGGGCAGTGTTTGTCTTTCTCCCGAACGTTCAGCCAGTCACTGCATTAATCATTATATCTGGGCTATTGCTTGGCCCATTATCTGCGGTGATATTAGCGATCCTAACAACGTTTTTGTCGAATATGATACTGGGTATGGGAATCTGGACAATATGGCAAATAGTTTCCTGGGGATTAATCGGTATTTTAAGCGGTTTTCTCGGTAAAATCCCTGGCAGGGTACCACTTCCTGTACTTGCCATCTTTGCTGTATTCAGCGGATATCTTTATGGATTTATTATTTCCTTAACAATGTATTCCATGGTCGGAGAATTCTGGCCGTACTATCTGTCCAGCCTTCCGTTTGATACCTATCATGCGATTGGCAACGGAGTATTCATTTTTATGCTATATCCAGCGATTCAATATTTATTTAAAAAATATGCCAATAATCGATTTCATCTGCAAAATACCAACTGAATGAGGTTGGTATTTTTGCTGTTTTGGAATATAGTATTACTATATTGTAACTTTTAACGCTCCAAAGCGACTATTCAAGTGAACGGGGGATCGAAATGAAAGCCGTTTTTGAAAAGATTTATGATGAATATCATCAGGACTTGTATCAATTTATATTTTATATGGTAAAAGATAAAGAAACATGTGAGGACCTCGTTCAGGAAGTATATATTAAAGTAATTAATTCCTATGACTCCTTTAAAGGCGACAGCAGTAAAAAAACATGGCTGTTCTCTATTGCCCGACACGTAACGATTGATTATTTCAGAAGGAAAAAGAGGAAGCGAAAAAGGATTTCGGAGTTTTTTGACTGGGGAGAGAAAGGACATTTACTTCAGGATCAGAAGCCTTTACCTGAAGAAATAGCGATTCAGAACGAGGCCGTCCAGAATGTTTATCGTTATTTAGATAAATGCACGGATGATCAAAAAAGTGTACTTATATTACGATACATACATTCGTTTTCCATTCAGGAAACTGCGGACATACTTAATTTTACTCCCAGTAAGGTAAAAACAACTCAGCACAGGGGTTTAAAAGTGCTAAGAAACTATTTGAATGAAGAGCAACAGAGAGGAGGCGATGTCTTGTGAATACGTTTGACAACGAAGATCAACAGGTAAAAGACTTGTTACAGCAAATGCCAAAAGTTGAGGACAGCATGGATAAAGATGTATTATACCAAAACATCTCCTCCGAACTCAGAGAACTGGAGAAACCTAAAAAATCAAATAAAGTGATATGGATCCCTATTGGGAGCGCCGTAGTTGCTGTATTACTAATGATTTTAGTACTCCCTCCGTTATTCCAGAATGCGATGTTTGAGAGCAGCAACGAGAACTCCTCATCTGATGCCTTAATGGATGAATCTGCTACAATGGAAAAATTCGGTGCAGAAGGAGAATCAGGATCCGAACTTAATACGGACGAACAGAATGAGAACAATGGCAATCAAGAATCAATGCCCGAGGTAAGTCTACTTGATAGAAAAGCACCATCAAATGTTGTTTATCAAGCAGATGATGATTCTCAAATTATACATGGCGCACTAGCAGATACACAGGGACAGTATGTTATTCCATTTTCGGTAATAGCACCTGCAGATGTGAGGATGGAAGATTATTATAATCAGCTTGGAAAGTATCTTAGTGAAAAACAATGGGGGCTGAACAGCTTTATATTAGAAGGAGCAAAATTCCAATTAAAGCAGGATGAGAACCAGGTAAACATCACACTTCCGGATAACTTTGATGTTCTCGATGGCTCCACTGGTCCCAATTTGCTTGAAGATACCCTGACAACAATGTTCACCCCATATCAGATTAATCGAGTAGTATTTGATCGAGAGGTAAACCTTGGGCAGATTGGAAAAGTGGAAAAACTGCCGCTCATGCCAACCAAAGCAATCTATAAAAAATACCAGAAATCAGATAGCAATCAAGCGTTCTTGGTCCGTATTCCAGTTGGTGACAATGTTAATTTTTCTTCGGCTCTTTCGAAAATGAAAGAAAATGAAGAGGTGTTCCATGTTGCCGGTGTAATCCCTACTGACCTGAATATTACTGTCCAGCGTGAAGGTCCATTATTAAGATTGCAGTTCTCCAATCCAGAAAATCTGAAGAAATCAGGGGAAACGGTATTTATGCTCGATGCGATTATGATGACAGCAAAAAGCTTTGGTTATCAACAAGTGGAATTTGTGAATCCCCCAATGGATACGGTAGGTCCTTATAACCTCCGTGAGCCAATTGATGTACCATTGGGAGCAAACCCCATATACACTTATCGTTGAATATCTCTTAAAGTGTACTGCCGGAATAAAGCCGGAGTACGCTTTTTCTATTTTTTGGGTTTACCAGGTGTTCGAATTATCATATAATTTGAGATAGTACGGAAATGGGATGAGGAAATGAAAAAAAAGGAAATGATTGAAAACCTATCAGAAAAAATGAAATTAATCCGGGTGGAGTATAATTATACTCAGGAACGAATGGCAGCTGTTCTGGGAATATCAAAGAAGTCACTTATCCAGATTGAGAAACGGCGGATCAATGCAAATTGGACAACCACTGTGGCATTATGTGCGCTTTTTCGGGATAGCGAGATTATCAGACATACTTTGAATGATGACCCTCTAACAGTACTTAAAACTATGCAATATGAAGATCGATAAAACAAGCCCATCCCATTAGAATGAGACAGGCCAAATTAGATTACTCATCTTCAAATTTCAGAGGATCACCGTTAAAAGGCTTATCTGAAACTTTTATGGAATCGGTCGGGCAGCCTTCATAGGCATCCTCCATGTCCTGCTCCAATAACTCAGGAACGGCTGCAGTTCCTGTATTCTCATCAAGAACCACATAGGCTATTCCTTCGTCGTCATAATCATATATATCAAGCGCTGCAGCTCCGCAGGCTCCACAAGCTATGCATGTTTCTTTATCGACAATTGTATATTTGGGCATTTTAATTCCCTCCTGCAGGATAAACCCACTATCCATTAATTCTATTTTAAGGCTGATTTTTTTACATTTCAACCTAAGGTTTACGTGTTATGATAAATAATGAACCGTTTTTATGGTAATCGTCACATATTTTTCAAAGGTTTTCTAAAGATTGTTGTTTTGGATACATAATCTATAAACTGCGAAGTAACGGCGAAGCTTCGCTCCGGCAGAATACTTCGCTTTCACCGCTCCGGGTGCAAGTCCAACATCTGTTCAAGCTAAAGCTTTCACAGTGTTTCCTTTGCCGTGGGCACGGCCTCAGCCTCCTCAGAAGCAAAAAACGCTTCTTGCGGGGTCTTCGCCTCGTGCTGTTCCCACTGGAGTCTCCGTATTCTTCCTCCGCTAATATATGTTCACTATGTGAAAAGATTAAGAGGTCAATGTAAATACAGTACAAATCAGCCTTATTCCAGCGGAGGAAATACACGGAGACTCCTACGGGAGCAGAGGCCTCGATGAGACCCCGGAGAGAGTTAGCTCAACGGAGGCTCAACAGCCGCCCGTAGAAAGCGTAGTGTATTTCCGTAGCGACGAAGACGCACTTATTAATCGTGAGTCCGAGTTAAGCATTGATTTTTCACTACTTCGCATTTTATATCAAATGCGATGGTTACACAAAAAGGTTTTTTTCAGAAAGGAGGTGGTGGGAATTGCTGCTCGATCGTTTACTTATGCTTTGCTGTACCAGATTCGGAGAAGCTCGTACTGTTTCTGCTGCATTTCACCTGCTCAAAGGGAGAAAGTCAATTCAGACAGTGCAGGATTCACATATATATAAGCTAAAGAACTATTATGGGATATATAAAACATTAAAAAAACAGGATTTTCACCAGCGGCTAGAAGTGCTTTTTAAAGAACAAGTACTTGAACGGGTCAACGATTCATCAGCAGTGGCCGGATTGCATTATCAGAAATGGCTGGAAGAAACAAATGATTACAAATTGCCTGCAGAATACTTTAATGGGATTCGGTATTATAATATTGCACAACATTTTTGGGACCGGTTAACATTGTTTGTTCAGACACTGACTAATAGCTTCAATGGCAACCTGCAGTTTATCCCGGTCTCTGAAAATTCGACAGCCACCGAATGGATGCGTGTAAAGTATCAAGAAATAAAAAGTAACGAAGCGGCGTATTTGCAAATATTGCATGATGAATTGGAAACAATCTTCAGGTATTTGAATGACCGGGAAGCAAGTATAATTGTCGATAGTCTGACAGGATACAAATTACACGGAATGAGCAGTTTTCAGCTCGCGGAACAGCATAATCTTAAAAGGCTGGATGTACCTTTAATTCTAACAGCTGTAATTCATCAACTATTATTTTTAATAGAACAAAAGAAGCAGGAATTTCCAATTATTGCCAGTATGCTGGACGACATGCCCGTAGACAGCAGGCTAACCAATTCTGCTAAAAAGACGAACCAACTGCTTTATCAACACCGATCCGTGGAGGAAATTGCTGCAATACGCCAGCTGAGACTAAATACAATTTATGACCATCTAGTCGAGATTGCGCTGTATGATAAACAATTCTCGGTTGATGATTTTGTGAACAAGCAACATCAAAAGGAAATAACTTCAGCCCTGGATACAGTAGCGTCTAATAAACTAAAAGATATTAAAGCCCAGGTTAATGAGGATATAAGCTATTTCGAAATCCGTTTAGTTCTGGCCGCTGAAAATCCTATCATAGTAGGTGAAGAGTAAGATGCATGATATTATACTGAAAAAACAACTCAACGAGCAATTTAACATTCCTTCTTTTCGTACTGGTCAAGAAGAAATCATTAAGGATGTATTAAATGGTAACGATGTCCTGGGAGTTCTGCCGACCGGGTCTGGGAAGTCCTTGTGTTACCAGCTTCCGGCTACCATGATGGACGGACTTACCATAGTAGTATCTCCATTGATATCACTAATGCAGGATCAGGTTAAACAACTTAGGGCAACAGGCTTCAAAGCAGTTGAAGCGATTAATAGTTTTATGGCAATAAAGGAAAAAAAACAGACGCTTCAGAATCTAAATAAGTATAAATTGATATACATATCACCTGAGTTACTTTTGCAGCCTGTAATAAAAAAGCACTTAAGAAATGTAAGGGTGAGTCTCTTTGTGATTGATGAAGCCCATTGTATTTCGCAGTGGGGGCATGAATTTAGACCTGACTATCTCCGTCTGGGTACGATGATTGACTATTTGAAGAACCCTCCAATTCTAGCATTAAGTGCAACAGCAACCAGAGAAGTGCAGAATGATATTGCAGTTTCGTTAAATCGCCCGGTGATTAACAGGCATATATATCCGATGGACCGCGAAAATATTGTGTTTACGGTTGAACATCTAAATAATGATGCTGAAAAGCAACATAAAATCGCTGAAATACTGGAAGATTACCGGGTCCCTACCCTAGTTTATTTTTCGAGCAAGCGTAAGGCAGAAGAAATTGCAGCGTTTTTGGCCAGAAATCTTCCAGACCATCGAATTGCCTTTTATCATGGGGGGATGGACCAGACAGACAGAATTTCGATTCAACAGCAATTTATGAACGACCAACTCGACGTCGTATGTTGTACTAGCGCATTTGGAATGGGAATCAATAAGCAGGATATCAGGCTGATCATCCATTATCATTTTCCTTTACAGATAGAATCTTTTATTCAGGAAATTGGACGAGCAGGACGTGATGGGAAGTCAAGTGTTAGTCTATTGCTATACGCAGATGGGGATGAATATCTTCCAAATGCGTTGATTGAGAATGAATTACCTGCCCCTGACATGCTGAAAGAAATGTTTTCCAGGTTATATCAACTATACAAACAGGCTCCATCACTTCCTGATGCGACCCAAATCATGGAAATATTACAGATTAGTGAAACACAGTGGCGTTTTCTCCACCATCAGCTGGAGGGTAAAGGAATTATTAATGGTAACGAACTTGTTTTTAGTGGTGAACTCTGGAAAACCAGTTATCATGAAATCTATAGACTTGTGGTAGATAGGGTCAAACTGAAAGAACAGAAGTTATGGGAAATGACAAGTTGGATACATTATGAAGGTTGTCTGCGTAAAAAGCTCTACCAAAGTTTCCAAGATGACTTTAAAGCTCCTCTGGCCGGCTGCTGTTCCAATTGCGGGTATTCTATAAGCACCTGGGAGCCTGAACAGAGTAATTACAGCACATCAGCAGGCTCGTGGCAGAATAAATTAAAAAAACTATTACTATCCGGAGTGGACCATGCAGAAACAAAGTGAAATTATTAAACAATTGACAGATAAAGAACTTGTAAAGCAGTTGGTAATCTCTCAAATGCTTTTACTCTTGCTGGCAATTATATTAAGCCTTTTTTTCTTTGGTGATTTCTCCGATTGGGCTCACTACTTTCGCCTAGATGGACCGGGTATTATATACTATGGGGTCCTGCCTGGTCTCATTATTGTTATACTGGATATACTGTTTGTGATTATTTTTCCGGAAAAATACTATGATGATGGCGGAATTAATGATAAAATTTTTAGAAAACGACCACTGATTCAAATAGCTGGCATTGCCTTGATTACGGCTATATCGGAAGAATTGCTATTTAGGGGTGTGCTTCAGACAACTTTTGGGTATGTAGTAGCTAGTATCTTTTTTGCAGTTGTTCATATCAGATACCTGAAAAAACCACTTTTATTGATTTCTGTATTGTTTGTTAGCTTCTATATTGGCTATATTTTTCTGCTTACTGAGAATTTATATACAACAATTACTGCCCATTTTGTCGTAGATTTCCTTCTGGGAGCAGTTATCCGTTTTAAAAAGTGAGGTGCACAACATGCGGGAAGAAACGAAGAATCACGAAGATCAAGCAGAAGAACTGCGTAAATTATTTAATGAAGTGGAGAGTCAGGGGGAAGATAATCGTCCACTCATAGAAGACACAGAAATAAAAGAGGAAGGGAAACAGGACCGGGATGTGGATATATTGAATTTGCCACCACGCAAAGAAGTGCATGGTGGCAAAAATACCGGTACCAGGTTTAAAGTAAGCCGGGCGTCACTCCGGCTGGTAACAGTTATTGTTATTCTATTTCTTGTCATTGCTGGGGCATACTATTTATGGGGGCCTGAGCTTTCCGAAATCATTAATGGTCTGTAGGTTTTTATTCCAAAATAAAAGGTGTCTAGTAACAGACACCCTTCAGACTTCAGAATATTTTTTTCTTATCCCGTTCCTCCTTCAGAATTTCCACAGCTTCCCTGAAACGGAGTGAATGGACTACTTCTCGTTCGCGCAGGTATTTGAGGCCGTCGTTAAGTTCAGGGTCATCTGACAGATTAATGATCCATTGATAGGTGGCACGGGCTTTTTCTTCGGCGGCAATGTCTTCATAAAGATCAGCAATTGGGTCGCCTTTTGCTTGAATATATTCAGCCGTCCATGGATTCCCGGCTGCATTATGATAGAATAATGCATTGTCATGGTTTGCATAATGGGCACCTAGCCCAGCAGCATCCATTTGTTCAGCAGTAGCATCTTTTGTGAGTTTGTAAACCATTGTGGCAATCATTTCCAAATGAGCGAATTCTTCCGTTCCGATGTCTGTCAGAAGCCCAATGACTTTATCTGGAATGGTATACCGCTGGTTTAAGTACCGGAGTGCTGCAGCAAGCTCTCCGTCCGCACCGCCGTATTGTTCTATCAGAAATTTGGCAAGGTGAGGGTTACACTCACGGACTCTCACCGGGTATTCAAGTTTCTTTTCGTAATACCACAAATTATCTCCTCCTCTAGAAACAGGTATTTCCTGCCATTAAACCTGCCATGGCCATGGGGTGTCATCCCAGTTCCATGGATAATTGGAATAACTCCGTCCATATTGCATGAGCGGACCGAACTTTTTCTCGAATTTTACTTTCAGTTCTTTACTTTGCTTTGCGAATAAATTAAATTGTTCGATTGCATCATAATCTTGAGGATGGGTGTCTAAATAAAGGGTCAGTTCAACTAACACGAAATCGACTGCCTGTATTTCTTCCATCAACTGATAATATTCCTTTGGAACGGTTTTAGGCATCCTCATCACCTCTTTTAGATGGGGCGGGATATGGACTGAAGAGAAGAGGCCATAGAGTTCCACGGTACAGGGCTTCCTTTGGCCTGTACTGCTCGAGTCCCTGGGGCTGAAAGTTAACGTATAATTCTGGTGGAGTACTATAGCTTTTCACCCTAATAGGGGGGCAGGGGTCATATGGGCTTACATACGGCTCCCAGTATTTATATTGTGTAAACATAAAATCCTCCTTCCAATAAAGATATACACTCCTTTCATGCTTATGAGTCTTATTGGATGTCCTATTCGGCAATTTTAGGGAAAGTTTTCTTTTAATCAAGGTTAAATTGATATACCGTAGACTCGGATGAACATCCGCATAGGGTATTTGCGAGAGGAAGATCGGTAAATGGTTTATTTATTTTTTGTTTTAGTACTGTTATCATTGGTATTACTCTTATATATGGTGTTTAAAGCCCATCACGATAAAATTGGTCATCATCGGATTACGAGTGAAAAGATTGATAAAGAATTCAGCCTGTTTTTTATTTCCGATGTTCATCGCCGTAAGATAAAAACTGAAACTCTGGAGCAGATACCTCAGGATATTAGTTTTGTGGTAATTGGTGGGGATCTGACAGAAAGCGGTGTACCTTCAGCAAGGACAAGGGAGAATATTCGCAAGCTGAAACGCTGGGGGGCGCCGATTATTTTTATCTGGGGCAATAATGATTATGACGGTGATCCTAATGAATTGTACAGTCTTTTGCAGGAAGAGGATGTAACCATTCTTGCCAATCGTAACTGTGCAATCCCAGTTAATGGTAACAAAATAAGTCTTATTGGACTGGATTGCTGTCATCGTAGTGAAGCGCTGTTTGATGTCGCAAGTGAGGGTGCTGAAGGTACATATAAAATTTTGCTTACGCATGCACCGAGCGCATTTTATGAACTAGACAGGGAAGAACAGGACAAGGTAGATATGGTACTAGCAGGACATACTCACGGTGGACAAATCCGCATTTTAGGGTTCGGCTTTTTTAAACGTGGTGGTTTGGAGAGAATAGGCAATACAGACGTCCTTGTCAGCGAAGGGTATGGTTATACAAGACTTCCTATGCGCCTTGGGACGAATGCTGAATGTCAGATAATTACGTTCGGGAATAAAATGTAATGTTCAACAATCATCGTTGCGGCATATAGTATAGTAAAGAAAATTGTTAAGAATACAAATTAATAACACGATCAGTACACCGAGTTAATGTTTTTTAAAATCGGGTATATAAAGGAGGATGCTTTATGCGAATTGAACGAGTGTCCGATAACCAATTTACAATTTTTCTGACATTTGATGATCTGATCGACCGCGGCTTTACAAAAGAAGATTTGTGGAGTGACGCGGGAAATGTCAGAAATTTGTTCAGTGAAATGATGTATGAAGCAAGTTCGGAACTTGATTTTGAATTGGAAGGTGTCCTGCTCGTACAGGTTCATTTGATGCAGGCACAGGGAATGCATGTTATTGTTACACAAAAAACAGAAACTTCAAGTTGGGATGAGGATTTCATTGAGATGAAAGTAACATTGGATGAAAGCAAAGAACTGATTTTCTCGTTCGTGGAATTTGAGGATGTCATTCGGGTTTCCTCCAGCCTGGCCGCAATAGGAGTGGATGGTGGGCAGGTATTTTATATGAACAACTGCTACTATATGCTGTTCCATGAAAATGAACTCGGTTTACTAAATAAGGAAAATCTTATAGCTGTTATGTCTGAGTTTTCCTCGCCTAGTATCATTACTTCCTACCGGCTTAAAGAATACGGAAAAATTATCATGAGGGAAAATGCTGTTAGCCAGATTATAGAATACTTCTATCATTAAGGCTAATCCCCTTGCGCCCGGCAGCTGTTGTTTAACAAGTCAGATTTTGTGTAATATCAATACAAAACGGCTGCTCAGGCCGCAAATTATTTCCGCTTCACCTTTCTGGAGAAAATAAATTTATATTATTGCATATTTATCACGAAGGTGTATACTAATTGCTGAGTACTGCTATAATAAAAATATTTTTTGGATAATCTAGGAGGTAAATTCATGGTAGCCGACAAAGCAGCAGATTCTACCAAAGAAGAAAATAACAAAATGGATGTGTTGAGTTCAACACGAACTGTTGTAAAAAACGCCCTTGAGAAATTGGGTTACCCTGACGAAGTGTTTGAATTACTGAAAGAGCCCGTTCGCATGATGACTGTACGAATTCCTGTCAGGATGGATGATGGTTCCATAAAAGTCTTCACAGGATATCGTGCTCAACATAATGATGCAGTTGGCCCGACTAAAGGAGGCATCCGGTTCCATCCGGATGTAACGGAGAAGGAAGTTAAAGCCCTGTCTATTTGGATGAGTCTGAAAGCAGGTATTGTTGACTTGCCATACGGTGGGGGTAAAGGCGGAATTGTGTGTGACCCGCGTGAAATGTCATTCCGTGAACTGGAAGGTGTGAGCCGCGGTTATGTCCGTGCAATTAGCCAAATCGTTGGTCCTACTAAAGATATTCCTGCTCCTGACGTATTTACAAATTCACAGATTATGGCTTGGATGATGGATGAATACAGCCGTATTGACGAATTCAATAATCCAGGATTCATAACAGGGAAACCGATTGTACTGGGTGGTTCACATGGAAGAGAATCTGCAACTGCAAAAGGTGTAACTATTTGTATTAATGAAGCTGCCAAAAAGAAAGGGATCAATGTAAAAGGTGCAAGGGTGGTTGTACAGGGGTTTGGTAATGCGGGAAGCTTCCTGTCTAAATTTTTGTATGATGCCGGCGCAAAAGTTGTAGGCATTTCCGATGCTTACGGTGGTTTGTATGATCCAGAAGGTTTAGATATTGATTACCTGCTTGATCGTCGTGACAGCTTTGGAACAGTAACAAAACTGTTTGATAGCACTATTTCAAATCAGGAATTACTTGAACTGGACTGTGATATTCTTGTACCGGCTGCAGTAGAGAATCAGATAACGGAGGAAAATGCTCACAAGATTAAGGCAAGTATTGTGGTGGAAGCGGCTAATGGACCTACAACATTGGAAGCAACCAAAATCCTTTCTGAGCGTGGAATCCTTCTTGTACCGGATGTAATTGCATCTGCTGGTGGTGTAACCGTATCCTATTTTGAATGGGTACAGAATAACCAGGGGTATTACTGGACGGAAGAAGAGGTTGCTGAAAAGCTTGAAGCGATTATGGTCAAATCGTTTAATAATATTTATAATACTGCAGAAACCAGGCGGGTTGATATGCGTTTAGCTGCATATATGGTTGGTGTACGCAAAATGGCTGAGGCCTCCAGATTCCGTGGCTGGGTATAAGCAGGTTAATTAATTCTAAAACGAAAAAAATGACGAAAAAACTCTTATCATGTATAGTAGGATAGGAGTTTTTTTATATGGAAAAAGGAAGTGCGAGAGTATGCAAAAAGAGAACACCATTATTGTAGGTGGTGGACCCTGTGGAATGTCGTGTGCAATCGAACTCCAGAACCTGGGTATCAAGCCGCTTATTATTGAAAAAGAAAATATAGTTAATACTGTTTATAACTTTCCTACACATCAGACGTTTTTCAGCTCAAGTGACAAACTGGAAATTGGGGATGTACCGTTTATTACGGAAAAACAAAAACCCGTCCGTAATCAGGCACTTGCATATTATCGGGCTGTTGCTGTTCGGAAAGAATTACGGATTCATACATTCGAACAAGTTTTCTCCATCTCTTCAGAGGAAGGCAAGTTCCAGGTGGAAACGGAAAAAGAAGACGGGGAAGTTGCCGAATATGAGGCGAAAAACGTAATTATTGCAACAGGTTATTATGACCAGCCTAATATGATGGGGATTCCAGGAGAGGGACTTTCTAAAGTAATGCACTATTTTAAGGAAGCGCATCCTTACTTTAATACGAATGTAGCTGTAATTGGCGGTAAGAATTCTGCTGTGGATGCGACATTGGAGCTATATAAAGCAGGAGCGCGTGTGACAGTGCTCTATCGTGGAGATAGTTATTCCAAAAGCATCAAGCCTTGGATTCTGCCTGAATTCGATTCCCTTGTTCGTAAAGAAAAAGTAAAGATGGAATTCAATGCTTCAGTAAACGAGATAACGCATGATAATCTGACATATACCGTAAATGGCGAAGTTAAACAGATTGATAATGACTTTGTGTTTGCTATGACAGGATACCGACCGGACTATAACTTCCTGAAAAGTGCAGGTGTTTCAGTTGATGAGGTAAATGGTAGACCAGACTATAATAGAGAAACTTATGAAACAAATATACCTGGCATTTATGTTGCCGGTGTGGTCGCAGCCGGTAATAACAATAACGCCATTTTTATTGAGAATGGCAGGCACCATGGCAAGATCATAGCAGAACATATAAAAAATAAGAAAAGATAACAGCTAAGCGGCTGTTATCTTTTCTTTTGCTAGTATTCGTTTTCAAATATCTGCCTCAATGTTTCCTGGTTTTCCGTTTCTTCAAGGGCAATAAGCATTTTAATCCGGGCTTTTGGTCCTGTTAATCCGTTTGAGAAAATTACGCCCAATTCCTTCAGTTGTCTACCCCCACCGTCATATCCGTACGTAGGTTGAACGATCCCCTGGTAACATCGTGATACCAATACAACAGGGATATTATCATCCAACAATTTTTTAAGAGGAGTGACAGTTGCATCTGGCAGGTTTCCCTGTCCAAGACCCTCTATTACTATCCCATCAGGCTTCGCTGAATGCAATAGGGTCAGCATCCCATCATCCATCCCCGCATAAGCTTTCAATAGAAAAACATTTTTGGTAATTTGGTTTGCCGGATGTCGGTGTTTAGTCAAAACGGTATGATGAAAGATAATCGACTCTTTAGTTATAATTCCAATCGGTCCATACTGCGGGCTTTGGAATGTGGCAATATTACTTGTTGATGTTTTTGTTACATTGCTTGCTGTATGAATTTCATCATTCATCACAACCAGGACACCTTTTTCGACCGCGTCATTTTCGATGGCCACCCGCAACGAACTGATCAGATTATAAAGTGCATCCGATCCGATTTCGTTACTGGAACGCATTGCCCCCGTGAGAATCACCGGTTTGTCCGTCTCCAGAACCAAATCAAGGAAATATGCCGTTTCTTCAAGGGTATCTGTCCCATGTGTAATTACAAATCCATCGTAATCATTAACCCGTTCCTTAATCACCCTTGCTAACTGAAGCATGTGCTGCGGAGTTATCTGCGGAGAAGGAAGTGAGAACGCAACAGTCTCCTCAATTTCCGCATAAGCAGTAAGATGAAATGATAAAGCGGATAGCGGGTGTTTTGCGGTCGTTGACACCTCACCGGTTTCTTTATTTTCAAGCATGGAAATTGTTCCGCCTGTATGTACAATCAGTATTTTTTTCATAAAATCACCCAACTTAATTTCTATTTTCATTCCTGTAACTTAATGATACGATGAAACTACCATAATTGGAAAGAGGTCCGTCTTATGATTGCAATTTTCTCGGCGGGAATAGCACCTGCTTTTGCCCTGCTTTCGTTTTTTTATTTAAAAGACAGGTTTACAGAACCAATAGCTTTAATCGTAAAAACATTCCTGTTCGGAGCTCTTCTTGTTTTTCCGATTATGTTTATTCAGTATGCATTTACTGCAGAGAATCTTACCGACAGCACATTCATTCAGTCATTCGCCCTAATTGGCTTTACGGAAGAATTTTTTAAATGGTTCATCTTTGTTTATCTCATATATAATCACACCGAGTTTGATGCGCATTATGATGGTATTGTGTATGCTGTTTCCATCAGTCTGGGTTTTGCAACTGTAGAAAATCTTCTGTACTTGCTAAGCCATGGTATCGAATATGCTTTTGTGCGAGCATTGTTTCCTGTATCGTCCCATGCCTTATTTGGTGTAATTATGGGTTATCACTTTGGTAAGGCCAAGATTAAAGAGAAACATAAGAAAAGGAACATTACGCTTGCTTTGTTATTTCCGTTTTTACTCCATGGCAGTTATGATTATATCCTGACTACAGTTACTAGTGAGTGGTTGGCCTTGTTAATCCCTTTTATGATACTACTCTGGTTTATGGGGATTAGACGAGTTAAAACCGCAAACCAGCCATTGTTAGCTGATATAGATCAAATCAGGCATAAAAAGGCCTGATTCCCTTCGTATGAATTTATACGAAGGGTTTTTAAATTTATCAGATCATACGGTTATAAGCTGGTCGCTTGTGCTTTTTTAATAGCTTGAGCCCCGATCCTCCACCTGCTTATTAAATCTTCATGAATAAAAAGGTCGTTTAGTTAAAAAATACTTGTTACATGACAATGTATAGCAGGAGGATAACTAAATGACTTATAAAAAAATGCTTCTATTCATTTTCATTATATGTTTCCTGGCAGTCGGGCTTCAAATGTCACAACAGGCAAAACCGGTTGATGCATTCAGTCCTCAGGTGATACAGCACGGCTCCACCGGAGAGGACGTTATTGAACTGCAAGCAAGGCTTCAGTATCTGGGATTCTATAATGGAGAGATTGATGGGGTTTTCGGTTGGGGAACCTACTGGGCACTTCGTAACTTCCAATACGAATTCGGCCTGAAAATAGACGGGCTGGCAGGACCTGAAACAAAACAAAAACTGGTCGATGCAAGCGAATATGATGAACAATATGTTAAACAGCAGATACGGCAAGGGAAAGACTTCACACACTATGGAGGAACAGAACGAAATAGGGGTGAAGGTCAAGCAAATCAAGGAAATCGCGGTGGAGGCAGAAATAATAATCAACCGGCCGAAGCGACACCTACTGCTGTCAATGTGCCACAGGGATTTTCTCAAAATGATATCCAGCTGATGGCAAACGCGGTCCACGGGGAAGCAAGAGGAGAATCATATGTCGGCCAAGTTGCAGTAGCGGCGGTAATTTTGAATCGTGTGGAGAACGCTTCATTTCCAAATAGTGTTGCTGGGGTTATTTTTGAACCCAGAGCGTTCACCGCTGTCGCAGATGGACAAATATGGCTTACTCCTAATGAAACAGCAAAACAGGCAGTACTAGATGCAATTAACGGCTGGGATCCTACTGGGGAAGCAATTTATTACTTCAACCCTAACACAGCGACATCGGATTGGATTTGGTCACGGCCGCAAATTAAGAAAATCGGAAAACACATATTCTGTAAATAGCAGGGAGTGATGAACATGATACGATGGATTTTAATAGGTGTTCTGACAGTAGGTATAGCTGCAACAGGTTTTTGGGGCTATCAGGAGCATCAGGAAAAAAATGCAGTTCTAATTCAAGCAGAAAACACTTATCAGCGTGCGTTCCATGAATTAACATATCATATGGATCTATTGCACGATAAAATTGGCACCTCACTGGCAATGAATTCAAGAGAACAGCTATCACCGCAGATGGTTGAAATTTGGCGACTGACATCCCAGTCGATTTCCGATGTGGGTCAATTGCCCCTGACTTTGCTGCCTTTTAACAAAACAGAGGAGTTTCTATCCGAAATAGGTGATTTTACTTACCGTACTGCGGTGAGGGATCTTGAAAAGAAACCATTGACTGATAAGGAGACCCAAAAACTAGAAGAGCTGTACAAACAGTCAGGAGAATTGAAAAGTGAACTTCGGCAGCTGCAGCATGTTGTTATGGAAGAAAATCTCCGTTGGATGGATGTACAGCTAGCCCTCGCTACACAAGATGAGCAGGCAGATAATACCATTGTCGATGGCTTTAAAACAGTTGAAAAAAAGGTTGAAGGTTATACTGAGAGTAATGTGGATTCAGCGATTATTGGCACTTCCTCCGGAGAACATCAGTATAAAGCCCTGAATGGTGAAAAGCTTAGTAAGCAGAAGGCCATTGAACGTGGCAAGGAGATGCTCAATGTAAAAAACTCGGATAATCTTACAATAACTAAAACCGGGAAAGGTGCAGAAATTCCTACGTACAGTATTTCATATGATAATGGCAATAAATCAGCATATATGGACATGTCCCAAAAGGGAGGACATCCAATTACACTTTTGGTAAACAGACCGGTCAACGAACAGAAAATCAGCTTAAACGAAGGACTTCAAAAGGCTAAAAACTATCTTGACAAGTATGGTTTTGAAGATCTGATAACTTTCCAGAGCAATCAGTATGAAAACATTGGAGTCTATTCATTTCTTGCAAGTCAGGATGACGTAAGGATTTATTCCGATGCTGTTGAAGTAAAAGTTGCACTTGATAATGGTGAACTGCTGGGCTTTACTGCAAGGAATTACTGGATGAATCATACAAAACGGGATATTCCGGAACCTAAGCTATCCCTGAAAGAAGCTAAAAATAAAGTTAATCCGGAAGTAAAGATAAATGAAAATCATATGGCGATTGTCGATAACGACCTTGGTGAAGAAGTTCTGGTATACGAATTCCTGGGCGTTCTAGGTAATGAAACATATCGTATATTCATAAACGCCATGGATGGAACCGAAGAGAAAGTCGATAAACTGGGTGGTACTGAATTGAATTTTGCTGCAGTAAATTAGGGAAGGACTAGGTCTTTCCCTTTTTTCACTTTTCTGTGATAATGGAGATACAGAGGAAATAATTGGGGGCAAAAAAAGTGAAAATCGGTACATTACTCAGCCTGGAAATCAAGGATCGCGAAAAGGGGGAAATTGTCAGGTTTCGTTGCAAAGTCGCAGAGAAAAATGAACATTATTTGTTTATCGATCATCCAATCGAGGTAAAAACCAATAAGTCTGTTTTTCTGCCTGAAGGAACACATCTTATTGCATCGTATGTCGGAAAGGATCAGTCGGTATATCAGTTTCATACGAAAATAGCAGCCCAGATAAAAATGAATGTTCCAGTTTTAGCAATACATATCCCGAATAAAGATAAAATAAAAAGAATTCAGCGCCGGGAATATGTCCGGGTTGAGACCGCTGTCGATGTGGCCATCCATTCTGTAGAACTTTCTTTTACAACAGTTACTTCAGATATAAGTGGCGGGGGAATGGCTATTATCATTCCTTCTAACAAACTAATTGAGGCAGAGGACGAAATGGATATCTGCCTGGTATTACCATTGGATTCAGGTGATTATCAGTATGTCAACGCTCTTGCCGAAGTGGTCCGGGTGAAGGAAGATAAAAGTTCTGCCAGGATAGCCTCAATGAAATTCACCAAAATTTCGAAGTATGCTCGGCAGGGGATTATTCGGTATTGTTTCGAGCGCCAGCGGGAAGCGCGCAATAAGGAATTACTGTAGCATTTGTTCCTTACAGCCAGATTAGACCATGATTTTATACTTATGTTATTATTTTTACAGGTATTTAACTTGGGCTTGGCTGAACGCCAAGTTTTTCATTTGCAGGCAAGAAAACATAAAAAATTCCTGCCTGGACATTGTCCAAAAGGGCTTTAATGTCAGGTTTTTAATATATGATGAATGGATATGAGAGGAATGGAAGATTTAAATGAGTAAACCAATCGCTATAGCAATTGATGGACCAGCTGCTGCTGGAAAAAGCACGGTAGCTAAGATTGTAGCAAGAGAACTGTCTTATATTTATATTGATACTGGAGCAATGTACCGGTCCATAACGCTGAAAGCACTCGAGAATAGGATCTCTCTTGAGGATGAGAAAATGCTTTCCGGGCTTCTCGATGATACCTCGATTGAACTTATTCAAGGAGAAGACGGCCAGCGTGTTCTGGTGGATGGTAAGGACGTCACCGATGAAATACGTACTGAAAGAGTAACAAACAATGTATCGGACGTTGCTAAACATCCAACTATTAGAAAAGAAATGGTCGGAAGGCAGCAACTTCTTGCTACGAAGCGGGGAGTAGTTATGGATGGAAGAGATATTGGGACCCACGTCATTCCTGATGCAGAGGTGAAAATTTTCCTGATTGCCACCGTGGAAGAACGGGCAAAGAGAAGGTATGAAGAAAACTTGCGAAAAGGCTTTAATCCTGACCTTGAAACGTTAAAAAAGGAAATTGAGCGGAGGGATATGATAGACTCCGAGCGCGAGGCGGCACCATTGCTGAAAGCAGAGGATGCAATCGAAATTGATACGACATCATTAACAATTGATCAGGTTGCACAAGCTATTCTTACTGAGGTTCGTAAACTGGACAAGGAATAGGGGGGAGAATATGAGTCTTTATAAATTTGCGAAGTCTGTAGTGGCTGCACTTCTCTTCCCGCTCTATCGGATTCAAGTTTTGGGAAAAGAAAATGTACCCAAGTCTGGGCCGGTCATTATCTGTACCAATCATATTTCCAACTTGGACCCGCCTGTTGTAGGAATTACTTCGCCAAGGGATATTTCGTTTATGGCCAAAGGGGAATTGTTCGACAAACCGGTTCTTGGGAGGTTATTAGTGGGTATCCGGGCATTTCCGGTAAAGCGCGGTCTTAGCGATCGGAACGCTTTGCGCAGAGGACTGGAAATTCTAGCTAATGGTGAAACGCTTGGATTATTTCCAGAAGGGACCCGCAGCAAGACAGGTGAGCTTGGAAAACCACTTTCCGGTGTCGGATTTTTTGCCCTTCGTTCCAACGCAACTGTTATTCCATGTGCGATTATCGGTCCGTATAAGCCTGGCAAAAAACTGAAGGTTGTGTATGGAGAACCGTTAAATATGGAAGCATACCGAGCAGCAAAGGCTTCTGCCAAAGACACTTCTGAAGCAATCATGGCTGAAATAGGTAATCTTATCGAAAAACATAAATCTCAGCCTGCATCACTTGACAAATAATTGTAAATATTAGAAGTTATATAAAAGAGTATATTAGTGTACTGCTGTTTGTAACTTAAGGAGGGCTATAGAATGAGTGAATCTAATGAAACACAACCATTGAATGTAGGAGATGTTATTACCGGGATTGTTATTAAAGTGGAGGAGAAGCAGGTTCTGGTGGATATTGGCTATAAGTCGGAAGGGATTTTGCCGATTAGTGAATTATCAAGCCTGCATGTTGAACAGGCAAGTGATGTTGTCAATGAAAATGACGAGGTTACTGTTAAAGTAAAGAAAATGGATGACGATGAAATTATCCTTTCTAAGAAAGATTTGGATGCAGAAGAAGCATGGGAAACACTGGAAGATAAATATAACAGTGGTGAGATTTTTGAGGCAGAGGTAAAAGAAATTGTGAAAGGCGGCCTTGTAGTCGATGTCGGCTTGCGCGGGTTCATCCCGGCTTCATTGGTTGAAACCTATTACGTAGAGGACTTTTCCGATTACAAAAATAAGACACTTACCGTTAAGGTGGTTGACCTGGACCGTGAACAAAATCGTGTGATTCTATCCCATAAAGATGTAGTGCAAGAAGAAGAGAACACTCGTAAACAGCAACTTCTTCAGACTCTTGAAGAAGGACAGGTCATTGAAGGTACCGTTCAACGGCTAACAAGCTTCGGGGTGTTCGTGGATTTAGGAGGAATTGACGGTCTGGTTCATATATCCCAGCTTGCTCACGAGCATGTCGAAAAGGCATCAGATGTAGTATCTGAAGGCGATAAAATTAAAGTTGAAATTCTTTCAGTTGACCGAGATAACGAGAGAATTTCCCTGTCTCATAAGAAAACCCTGCCTGGTCCATGGGCCAATATTGAAGAGCGTGTGTCAAAAGGAGACGTACTGGAAGGAACCGTTAAACGCCTTGTCAACTTTGGTGCGTTCGTTGAAGTATTTACTGGTGTAGAAGGCCTTGTCCATATCTCACAGATTGCCAACCGTCATATTGGAACACCCCAGGAAGTTCTTGAAGTTGGTCAGCAGGTAAAAGTTAAAGTGCTTGATGTAAGTGAAAGCGACGAACGGATGTCACTTACTATTAAGGAATTGGAACAAGAGCAGGCGGCTGCAGAGTATAAGCAATATGAAAGAGATGAGGAGCAATCCGGCTTCCAACTTGGAGACTTTATTGGTGACAAACTGAACAAATATAAAAAGTAGTTTTATTTTGAAGCGGCTGTTTCTATAAGAAGCAGCCGCTTTTTTTACAAAACAAAAGACCAATGGCTTTTAAGCAAGTTGCCTGTTTAAAAGGTAGCTTATTCAGCTATACTGCTAATGGCAGGTGATGAGGATGGCTAATGGTCTGATATTTTATTGGTTGAGTTGGATGCTGTGGATTGTAATCACATTTTTCTTGAATAAATCTTTTATCCGTACAATGGCAGCTTGTTTTACACTTGCGATGATTTTTTTGGCCGAAACGTATATAAATTTAATGTCATTAAAGATTTCTTTAAGTTATATCTTGCTCCTAGGGTTATTGATCGTTTTCCAGGCAAAAAAGAAACAATTGCTCCTCCATACTTTTACAGCATTCTCAGTGGCAGTTGGATATATGGGGACATTAATCTGGGTGAATTTCACTCCATTAAACCTGTTTTTTCCTTCAGATGCAGTGATTTTTGTCGTTCTGCTACTCCTGATTTCTAATATTATCAGCAAACCAAAAAGCAGACTGGTCGCAGGGAGTCTGGGAATCACTGTTGGGGAAATAGGATACAGCTTAATTTCAATTTATTACGGGTATAAGGATATTGTTGGGGACATGGGATTTTTTGACCTACTCACTCCTGTTGTCGGGGTTATATTCATACATACGTACATTATTGAAGCCAGACGGAAGGCAAATAAAAGCAATATTATAACCCGGCAAAAGCTAAGAAAGAACGCATAGCCTTCAGTCTATAATAATAATTGTTTATACTGCGTTCTTTTGCTAGAATTAGTAAAAGCTGGTTCGGGAACGATAAGCGAATAATCGAGACATGTACAGAGAGGATGTTCCTTTCATGAGGAAATCTGTTGTTGCAATTGTCGGAAGACCCAATGTGGGTAAATCGACCATTTTTAATAGACTTGTTGGAGAAAGAATTTCAATTGTAGAAGACGTACCTGGCGTAACACGCGACAGGATATACGCACAGGCTGAATGGCTGACCTCAACTTTCAATCTGATCGACACGGGTGGTATTGAGATAGGGGATGAGCCTTTGCTGGTGAAAATGCGGCAGCAGGCAGAAATCGCCATTGATGAAGCCGATGTGATTATTTTTCTACTTAATGGACGTGAAGGTATTACGGCAGCCGATGAAGAGGTTGCCAAAATGTTGTTTAAATCAAATAAGCCTGTAGTACTTGCAGTCAATAAGATGGACAATCCGGAAATGCGCGAAGAAATATATGAATACTATTCACTTGGGTTTGGAGAACCTTATCCTATATCAGGGTCACATGGACTTGGGCTTGGGGATATGCTGGATGCGGTAGTCAGCAAGTTTCCAACTGATGATACGGAAGAGGTTGAGGAAGATACAATCTATTTCAGCCTGATAGGACGACCCAATGTGGGGAAATCCTCGCTGGTTAATTCACTTTTGAATGAAGAACGGGTTATTGTAAGTGAGATTGAGGGAACTACACGTGATGCTATCGACACACGGTTACGAAAAGATGATCAGGATTTTGTGATTATTGACACGGCTGGGATGCGGAAACGTGGAAAGGTTTATGAATCAACCGAAAAATACAGTGTTCTCCGGGCGCTAAAGGCTATTGAGCGTTCTGATGTAGTTCTTGTCTTAATTGATGCAGAAACAGGCATCAGGGAGCAGGATAAAAAGATTGCGGGCTATGCGCACGATGCTGGCAGGGCAATTATAATCGTGGTCAATAAGTGGGATACGGTAGAATCAGATGAAAAGGCTATGAAACAGTTTGAAACCAAGGTGAGATCGCATTTTCAGTTTCTTGACTATGCCCCGGTTGTTTTCCTGTCAGCAAAAACAAAGAAACGAATTCACACATTGATTCCTGCTATTAAAGTGGCAAGTGAAAACCATGCTAAGCGAATTAAAACCAATGTATTGAATGATGTAATTATGGACGCATTAGCAGTTAACCCAACACCAACGGTAAAAGGAAGACGGCTTAAGGTCCTTTATGCAACACAAGTTAGTGTTAAGCCTCCAAGTTTTGCTGTCTTTGTGAATGATCCTGATCTTATGCATTTTTCCTATGCACGTTTTCTGGAAAACAAAATCAGGGAAGCATTTGGATTCGTTGGTACGCCAATAAAAATATTCCCGAGGAGACGCCAATAAGGAGGAAAAGAAATTGAGTAAAGTAGCAGTCTTAGGAGCCGGCAGCTGGGGGACAGCACTTAGTATTGTGCTGGCAGACAATGGCCATGATGTCCGTTTATGGACACATCGTAAAGAGCAGGCGGAAATAATCAACTCAACACATAAGAACGAGAAATACCTGGAGATTATGGTCCCGGAGCAGATTAAAGCTTTCAGCAATCTTGAAGAAGCGATTGATGATGTCACCGCCATAGTGCTGGTGGTTCCATCTAAAGCAATTCGGGAAGTCTGCAGTGAGTTGAATAAGGTACAAAAAAATAAACCGACACTTATTCATGCCTCTAAAGGAATTGAGCCAGGATCACTTAAACGCGTGTCTCAGGTAATCAGCGAGGAAATGGATGCATATTCCGAAGAGGATATTGTTGTGCTGTCCGGACCAAGTCATGCAGAGGAGGTCGGCAAACGGCAACCTACCACCGTTACTGTATCATCGCTGAATATGAGTAACGCCGAGATCGCTCAGGATCTGTTTATCAATGAGAATTTTCGTGTGTACACAAGTCCGGATATCATCGGCATTGAACTGGGCGGTGCGCTCAAAAATATTATAGCTCTCGGTGCTGGTATTTCAGATGGCTTAGGATATGGGGATAATGCAAAGGCAGCGCTAATCACCCGTGGTCTAGCTGAAATTACCAGGCTTGGTGCTTCACTCGGTGCTAATCCACTTACATTCCTTGGACTCCCGGGTGTAGGAGACCTTATTGTCACCTGTACTAGTGTTCATAGCCGTAACTGGCGTGCAGGAAATTTGCTTGGTAAGGGAAAAAAGCTTGATACGGTGCTTGAACAAATGGGAATGGTAGTTGAGGGCGTCCGTACAGCAAAAGCTGCTTATCAGTTTGCCGAGGAACAAGGGATAGAGATGCCGATCACTAACGGAATACATCAGATCCTGTTTGAGGACATGCAACCAAAGGATGTTGTCGAGCAGCTGATGAGCCGTACCAAAAAAGAAGAAATGAATGATCTTGCAATTCTAATAAGTACAAACTATGGTAAATAACACGTAAATGCTCCCCATGCATATAATATGTTGTATTAATCATGCAAGGAGGAGAGTTTGTGAGTGATAGCCAGGAAAATCTGTTTGACAAATTACAGCAACAGTCCAATGTAAGTCCTGATGAGATTTTTAAGGTTGCTGATTCGGTGAAAGACGCTGACTTCTCTGATGAAGAAACTATCAGGGGGCTGGTTCACCACTTATCCAAAATAGCGAATACACCGATATCCAGGGCGAAGGAAGATAAAATTGTTGAGTCGATTTTGAATAACAACATGCCAATGGATATGCAATCGCTTAATCAAATTTTTAAAAAGTGACCGAATCTGGGCAAGTGAGGATACATTAATACGGATGTTTGCATAAACTGAATCGCACAAGCATTCATGGATAGATCTGCTGTGGGTATTATTTAGTCACCCCGGAATGGAGCCAGCCCCCTCCATTCCGGATTTTTGATTTTCAACAAAATTCTTTACATAAATTGTGGAGCTCTATAACCCTCGTAGTTGATGTAAAAACTGCAAAATAACTCGTAGCTTCGCTCCGGAAATACCTTCCGCTTTCATCACTCCGGGTGCAAGCACGACATCTGCTCATAAATTCGCAGTGTCTCCTTTGCCGCCTGGCAACGCTTCAACTGCCTCGGAACAAAACCACTTCCTGCGGGATTTTCAGCTGTTGCTTCGATGACCAGGACGTTCTAGTACCGACATTGGTCACAGGACGTAACTGTTTTTAGCCGGTGATCCGCTGGAGTCAACTTCCCTAGCGTAAGCAATACGCGTAGACTCCTGCGGAAAAACGAGCCTAAGAGACCCCACAGGGAGCGGTTTTTGCGACCGAGGAGGCTCGTGGGGAGTCCGCGGAAAGCGAAGTGTATTGCTGAAGCGAAGCTTAAGCTATTCCTAAAGCCATTTGTTCACAGTCTATACATTTTTTGTCCAAAACGAATTTTTTTAATAAAACAGTCTTCAAACAAGAAAGAATTGACAAGCGTTTGTTCCATTTTTGTCAAAGTTCGTTCGAAAATGGTATGTTATAATACGTAGAGCGTAAGTACGGAAAATAGGAGTGAACAGAATGTCGGAATCAATGCTTAAGATGTACATATCATTCGGTGGCATGGCTTTACTGTTGGTGGCTATCGGGCTAATTTTACTTAGTAGATATAAACTGAAGGGAATCTTTGCCGGAATTGTAGCAGTATTGGCCTATCTATCGCTGTTTACAGGTGGACTAATTATCTTATATATAGTTTTCAGCGGCCCGACCGCTTAGGAGGCAACATGATGAAAAACAGATTTATAAAATCTTTTGTTCTTTTAATTTTAGTGACTTTACTTAGTGGCTGTCTTTATCCTGAAAATCAGCTTTCCAAAAATAAAGTGCCAAATGAAGTACAACTAAAACAAATGCAGTCAGCAATAGATACATATCAGAAAGAAACCCAAGGTCTTCTTCCTATCAAGACAAAACCCCAGGGTACACCTATCTTCCAGAAATACCTGGTTGATTTTAATGCACTAAAGGAACGAAACCTCATTTCCTCAATCCCAGGAACTGCATATGAGAATGGCGGGGTTTATCAGTACACTATCATTAAACCTGAAGAAGATCCCACTGTTAAGTTGCTTGACCTGCGTGTTACAGATGCATTAAGGGAAGTTAATGTGAGACTTGAAATGTACCGTAATGAACATCTCTATCCACCTTTTGGTGAAGAAATAACGGACGATGTGTATACAGTGGACTATAAAAAACTTGGGTATGAAGCCCCTCCACATGTAGTTAGCCCTTATTCGCAGAAAAATCTTCCGTTTGTTATGGATACCAACGGGAAGCTCTATGTGGATTATCGGATAGATTTAACCAATGCACTGAAGGAGTACGAGCATAACTATAAATCAGGCGATGATATACGTTATTTACTTACGGAAAACACGCCTTTTGTACCAGCATATTCACTACCTTATACTATAAAAGACGGTGAACCGGTTTTTATGAAGCAAAATTAATATCATATTTAATCCCTTGTAACATATATTGTGTTGCAAGGGATTTTTTTGCATATATCATGCATCTGAGCGGGCAATAGAAAGTTATATACGAATATTTTCTTTTAGTCATAATTTGAGTCATATTTTGATAGGACAACATCATAGACTTGTAATGTCAATTATTCGTAGTATGTTCATCATTATCTGGAATAGGAGATCGGGAGGGGATCGTTTGGAAAGAGTGGATATTTTCAAAGATATTTCGAAACGGACGAATGGGGATATTTATTTAGGGATTGTAGGTGCTGTCCGAACCGGTAAATCAACTTTCATAAAGCGTTTTATGGAATTGGTTGTACTGCCGAATATCGAGGATGAAAGCGAACGGGGAAGAGCACATGATGAATTGCCGCAGAGCGCTGCAGGCAAAACAATCATGACAACTGAACCTAAGTTCATCCCAAATCAGGCTGTATCGGTTCATGTGGATGAAGGGCTCGATGTAAATGTACGTCTGGTGGATTGTGTAGGATATGCTGTAGATGGGGCAAAAGGGTTTGAGGATGAGAACGGCCCCCGAATGATTAACACACCATGGTATGAGGATCCGATTCCATTCCATGATGCAGCAGAGATTGGCACACGCAAAGTAATCCAGGAGCATTCAACTATCGGAGTAGTCGTGACCACCGACGGCACAATCGGCGAGATTGAACGTGCCGATTACCGTGATGCTGAAGCCAAAGTTGTTGAGGAGCTAAAAGAAGTTGGAAAGCCATTTATAATGGTGGTCAACTCGGTTCGGCCGACGAGCCAGGAAACTGAGCTTTTGCGGCAGGAGTTAACGGAGGAGTACGATATACCAGTACTGGCAATGAGTATTGAGAATATGACCGAGCATGACGTTTACAATGTACTGCGAGAGTCTTTATACGAATTTCCGGTACTTGAAGTAAATGTAAACCTTCCAAGCTGGGTGATGGTACTGAAAGAAGATCACTGGCTTCGGAAGAGTTACCAGGAAGCAATTCAGTCAACTGTTAAGGATATCAGGCGGCTGCGGGATGTTGACCACATAGTTGGAAATTTCTCCGAATATGAGTACATCGAAAGTGCAAATCTTGCTGGTATGGAGATGGGTGAAGGGGTTGCAGAGATTGACCTTCACGCACCTGACTATCTGTACGATGAAGTGCTAAAAGAAATTGTCGGAGAAGAAATCCGAGGCAAAGACCATTTGCTCGAACTCATGCAGGACTTTGCTCATGCCAAGAAGGAGTACGATCAGGTGGCCAGTGCTATTCAGATGGTTAAACAGACTGGTTATGGAATCGCTGCACCATCACTGGAGGATATGGCGCTTGATGAGCCAGAAATTATCCGACAGGGATCTAGATTCGGTGTTCGTCTTAAAGCAGTAGCGCCATCCATTCATATGATTAGAGTTGAGGTCGAGTCAGAGTTTGCACCTATTATCGGAACTGAAAAACAGAGCGAAGAACTTGTCCGTTACCTGATGCAGGACTTTGAAGAGGACCCACTGTCAATTTGGGAGTCCGATATCTTTGGAAGGTCTTTAAGTTCCATTGTACGAGAAGGGATTCAGGCAAAAATTGCCCTAATGCCAGAGAATGCCCGATATAAATTAAAAGATACACTAGAGCGGATTATCAACGAAGGCTCCGGTGGTTTAATAGCAATTATTCTATAGCAGCTGAAACTAGTTGCTATTTTTTTTGCTTTTTTTCTTTGCAACAGCAGGATTTTGAAGTCCTATGTCGTATATCTTTTAGAAAGGTGTTATACTTAGCGGTCTGGCAACGATTTGACCGGGATATGGTATATTTTTTCCTGGCGGGTCCAGTTTTGGATAAAAGATGGGAAAAAATAGCTAAATCTCTAATAAAATCCTTTAAAATAGGCAATTATTGTTGAAATTTGTTTCAATCTCGGTTAATATAAGCCTTGTCATCATGAATCTGGTGGCACTAAGTATAAATACTTGGAAATTGGTAACAAATGTAACTAACTTTAGTTTGTACCAATGAATTTTTGGGAGGAGGTGAATGTCATGAACAAAACAGACCTAATTAATGCAGTTGCTGAAAAGAGTGAGCTATCTAAAAAGGATGCCACAAAAGCAGTAGATGCAGTATTCGATTCTGTCATGGATTCACTTAAAAATGGTGAAAAAGTACAGTTGATCGGATTCGGAAACTTTGAAGTGCGTGAGCGTTCAGAGCGTAAAGGCCGTAATCCACAAACTGGAGAAGAAATCAAAATTCCAGCAAGCAAAGTTCCTGCTTTTAAACCAGGAAAGGCCCTAAAAGATAGTGTTAAATAATTTTTACATAGGGCAAAAAAAGGGCACGTTAAATACGTGTCCTTTTTTCTTTGTTTCATTTATGAATTATGATAATTGAGGAGGGATATCATGAGTCAAAACGATTTTTTTGTAATTAAAGCACTCGAAGACGGGGTTAATGTCATTGGTCTTACCCGGGGGACAGACACACGTTTTCATCATTCGGAGAAATTGGACAAGAATGAGGTAATGATTGCTCAGTTTACAGAGCACACTTCAGCTGTTAAAGTCAGAGGAAAAGCAACCATTCAAACAGGTCATGGAGAAATGACAACAGAGTAAGTGCAGATTGTTCGCTTCCGCACAACCGCCTGGATAACATTTTTTTATGGAACGAAACAATAGTATGCTATAATGACTATATTATTCAGGAATGTATGAAAGGGTACAGGTGGTTCTTTTGCTGACATCCAGTTTAGATACGGATCAATTAAGAAAATTAATTGAGAAGAAGATGCATAACTCCTATATTGAAAAATATGTTCATATACCGCAGATTGATGATAATAAGCTAAAACTGGTGACCCTCCTGTTAAAAGAGACAGCTAAATCTGTGCCAGAATATAATAGTAATATTGTGTCAGCAATGCTGGTACAATTGGCGCTGGATACGCATGATTTGGTACCTAGCACGAACACTAGAGAGAAGACAGCTTCCGATATGAAGACGAAGCAGTTGTCTGTATTGGCAGGAGATTACTATAGTGGACTCTACTATCTCCTTCTCGCAGAGACAGAAGACATAGAAATGGTACATATTCTGGCTGGAGCGATTAAGGAAATAAATGAGTATAAGATGCAATTATATTATCTGGAGAAGGGTTCACCTTCTGAGTTTTTGAAACTTGTAAAAAACATCGAGTCCCTTTTGTTTGTCCGGGTTGCAGCGTATGCAGATGCAGCAGTAATCAGTGAGGTTGTAGCGGAATGGCTATTATTAAATAAGCTGAAGAAAGAGCGGACGCATCTGACAGGCAAAGGTGTATCGGCCTTTTTCTCTGTATGGTCTGAAAAACTTTCAATTGAAGACGCTGATGATTTTTTACATATAATGGATAATAGTATTGATAAGACTATTAAGTCTTTGACAACCTTACTGGACAACATCCCGCAAGAACATAATACAGTCCGGAAGTTAATCGAGGAAACACTGGAATAAGACGGAAATTAAGACATAACAGCTGTGGAAGAAGGGTAACAAAATGCAGGAGCAATCAAAAGAAGAGCGTGTACATAACGTATTTCAAAAGATATATGATAACTATGATTCGATGAATTCCATCATATCTTTTCAAAGACATAAAGCCTGGCGAAAAGATGTCATGCATCGGATGAGTGTCCAACCTGGATCCGCCGCACTGGATGTTTGTTGTGGCACTGGTGACTGGTCCATTGCGCTTGCAGAATCCACCGGTCCATCAGGTGAAGTGGTTGGACTTGATTTCAGTGATAATATGCTTTCAGTTGCTGAAGAAAAGAATGAAGTCCTGAAATATGAACACTTACGTTTTGTTCAGGGAAATGCAATGGAACTTCCATTTGATGATAACTCCTTCGATCATGTGACAATCGGGTTCGGTCTCCGCAATGTTCCGGATTATATGGAAGTGCTAAAAGAGATGCACCGGGTCGTAAAGCCTGGGGGAAAAGTAGTATGCCTTGAAACTTCTCAGCCAACCATGATTGGATTCAGGCAAGGATATTATTTTTATTTCCGGTTTATTATGCCTTTACTGGGCAGATTTTTTGCTAAAAGCTACAAAGAATATGCATGGTTACATGAGTCTGCAAAGGACTTTCCTGATAAAAATAGGCTTAAGAGCATGTTTTTTGCTGCAGGTTTCGATGCTGTAGAGGTGAAAAGTTATACTGGAGGCGTGGCGGCAATGCATATGGGTATTAAAAGGAAATTCTAGACTAACTGAATCAGGAAATTATAGTAAAAGGTGACATGCATGAAACTTACGAAAACATATGGTTATTTAAAAAAAGAATTGGATATCATAGAGCATGCCTTGAACAACGCCATCCAGGCCGACCACGATGTTCTGCGACAGGCTTCCACACAGCTGCTACGGGCAGGGGGGAAGAGAATCCGCCCTGTTTTTGTATTGTTAAGCGGCCAGTTTGGAAATTCTGATGTTAACCGGATTAAAACAGTAGCCGTTTCTCTGGAATTAATTCATATGGCATCACTTGTCCATGATGATGTGATCGATAATGCTGAGTTGCGCCGCGGTAAACCCACCATTAAAAAGCTATATGGAAATCGGGTGGCAATGTATACAGGCGACTATATTTTAGCTCGCGCACTAGAAAACATCACCACGATTGACAAGCCTTCTGCTCACCGTGTGCTTTCCAGGACAATGGTTCAGGTTGCAAAGGGTGAAATAGAGCAGATCAGGGATAAATATAACTGGAATCAGAATTTGCGTAACTACCTACGGAGAATAAAACGAAAAACAGCCCTGCTTATCGCTACAAGTTGCAAGCTGGGAGCAATAGCTGCTGATGTGCCGAATGATGAGGCTGAAAAGCTATTCAAGTATGGGTACTATATAGGCATGTCTTATCAGATTATCGATGATATTCTGGATTTCACTTCGTCTGAAACTGTGCTTGGTAAACCTGCAGGGAATGATTTGCTTCAGGGGAATGTCACATTGCCGGTGCTGATTGCGATGCAGGACGAGAGTTTCCGCAAGCTGCTGGAGGAGACATTCAAGGACCCGGAAAAGGTTTCCGAATCGGAAATGGCCCAATTGCTGGGCGAATTGAAAAAAACAGGAGCTATTGCAGAATCTTATCGAATTAGTGACCTTTACCTGGAAAAAGCTTTAAATTCCCTGAATTCACTCCCTAATCAGAAAGCTAAACAGACATTACAGACAATTGCTAAGTATATCGGGAAAAGACGTTCCTAGATTATTTGTTATTTTGGTAAAAATTTGTTAAGATTTGAACGGTTACAGATAAATACATAATGAAGAGGTGTAAAAGATGGAGAAAACATTTTTAATGGTAAAACCTGACGGTGTTCAACGTAATTTGGTAGGAGAAATCGTTAGTCTTTTTGAGCGTAAAGGATTTAAACTTGCGGGTGCCAAACTTATGCAGATTCCTAATGATCTTGCAGAAAATCATTATGGGGAGCATAAAGAACGTCCATTCTTTGGCGAACTGGTGGAATTTATTACTTCCGGTCCTGTATTCGCAATGGTTTGGGAAGGTGAAAATGTTATTGCCACCGCACGTGAAATGATGGGTAAAACCAATCCACAAGATGCTGCCCCAGGCACAATTCGCGGTGATTACGGTGTAACAGTTGGCAAAAACGTAATTCACGGTTCTGATTCCCCTGAAAGTGCTGAGAGGGAAATTAATCTGTTCTTTGATGAAAGCGATGTATTATCTTATTCCAAGCAGGATAGTTCCTGGATTTATTAATAGACTAAGCCTCCGTTCTGACGGAGGTTTTTTACATAGAGAGAGGCGTTAATCAATGTCTGAGGAGTATCTTGATTTTATAGCAAAAGTCCGTGAAAAATCTGGAATCGATTTAAGTTCCTATAAAGAGGCGCAAATGAAGCGTCGGCTTACTTCACTCCGGGACAAACGTGGTTTTACGAGTTTTCGGGATTATTTTTTGGCGATTAACCGGGACAAACTGCTATTCGAGGAGTTTATGGACCGCCTTACGATTAATGTGTCCGGATTCTATCGTAATTCGAAGCGATGGGAGGTACTTAAGGATGAAGTAATTCCACATCTGCTTCGATCCAGAACAAAACTTTCGATTTGGAGCGCAGCCTGTTCTTCAGGTGAAGAACCATACAGCGTTGCGTTACTGATGAAGGAACACTTTCCAACGGTCGACTTTCAAGTTATGGCAACTGATATTGATAGTACTATACTTCAGAAGGCTGAGAGAGGGATTTACCGGGGCGAATCACTGAAGGAGCTCCCAGAGAATTTGAAGTTAAAGTATTTCAGAATGCAGAATGGGCTGTATTATATTAACGAAACTGTCAAGAACCATATTAATTATAAGCGGCATAATCTGCTTGCAGATAGGTACCCTAGGAATGTCGATTTGATTATTTGCCGAAATGTACTGATTTACTTTACCGATCAGGCTAAAAATGAGATCTATCATCGCTTCTCGGAATCTCTCCGTTCAGATGGAGTGTTGTTTGTAGGGAGTACTGAGCAAATTTTTACACCGAATAATTATAACCTTTCATTAGTTGATACATTCTTTTATAGAAAAACTAGCCTATAATAAGTTTGTTGCCTTCAACAGGCGTACGTTTTACAGTAAGGCTCTTTTCTTAAATTTTGTTGCTCTTTAACCCTAGTAGTTGATTAAAATTGCGATGTAACAGTCAGCGTAGCTTCGCTCCAGAAATACATTTCGTTTTCCGCGGGCACGGCTTCAGTCTCCTCGCGGAAAATCACCGCTGCGGGTTCTTCAGACGCGTGCTGTTCCCGCAGGAGTCTCCATGTATTTCCTACGCTGGTATTCTTATTTTGCTATTACGCTAGAATAATACATCGTTATGGTTGATTGGAGCATAGGACAGTCGACTCCGGCGGGTCACCAGCTAAAAACGGTCACGTCCTGTAGCCAACACCGGTACTAGAACGTCATGTTCGTAGAAGCAATAGCTGAAAATCCCGCAGGAAGTGGTCTTCCTCCGAGGAAGTTGAAGAGTTGTCCGGCGGCAAAGGAGACACTGCGAAAGTATGAGCAGATGTCGCACTTGTTCCCGGAGTGGTGAAAGTGACTGCCTGAAGCGGAGTTCAACATCGCTGTAACATCGCAGTCAATATTTTTTACCATAAACAGCGCTTTTTTAAAAAACAGTCTAAAAAAATCAAAGTCCAGTTTTCCAAATTTATTTTTATACAAAATTTTTGTATAAAATACAACACAATTAAATTAAGTTATGATATAGTTATTAAAAAATTCTGGGATGGAAATGGAGGAAGTGTAATGCGGTACTTAACAGCAGGTGAATCACACGGTAAACAATTAACTACAATTATTGAAGGTGTTCCATCAAATATGCCTCTCTTAAAAGAGGATATCAATAATTCCTTATTGCGGAGGCAGAAAGGACACGGCCGAGGAAAACGCATGCAAATAGAAAAAGATCTTGCTGAAATTACCAGCGGCGTTCGCCATGGCTATACACTTGGCTCACCTATTTCATTAGTTATACATAATGACGATTTTAAACATTGGACAGACATTATGGGAGAAGATCCATTAGAAGAAGAAAAGAAAATCCGCCGCACTGTATCCCGTCCAAGGCCTGGACATGCAGATTTGAATGGTGCGCTAAAATATGGACATCGTGATATGCGGAATGTGCTGGAACGTTCATCGGCCCGGGAAACTGCAGCACGAGTTGCGGCAGGAGCAGTCGCTAAAACCCTACTGAAACATCTTGGAATAGAGGTAGCGGGTTATGTAAAAGAAATAGCCGGAATTGTGGCTAAAGAAGATAACTCACTTTCAATACAGGAGAGAGTTTCAGTATCCGAAGACTCACCAGTACGTACACTTGATAAAGACGTGGAGAAAGACATGATGGATGCAATCGATAAAGCTAAAAAAGACGGCGATTCTATTGGTGGTGTAGTAGAAGTTTACGTCGAAGGTATGCCTGCTGGAGTAGGCTCGTATGTACACTATGACCGGAAACTAGACAGTAGAATCGCTGGGAGTGTAATGAGTATCAACGCTTTTAAGGGAGTGGAATTTGGTCTTGGTTTCGAAGCCGCCCGCCGAAATGGTAGCGAAGTTCATGACGAAATTGCCTGGAGTGAAACGGATGGTTACTATCGCAAAACGAATCGCCTCGGGGGATTTGAGGGTGGCATGACAACCGGAATGCCACTAGTTGTTAAAGGGGTCATGAAACCTATTCCAACATTGTACAAGCCACTTCAGAGTGTTGATATAGAGACGAAGGAACCATTTAATGCAAGTATCGAGCGTTCGGACTCCTGCGCGGTGCCAGCTGCATCAGTCGTTATGGAACACGTTGTTGCTTTTGAACTTGCCAAGGCAATCACAGAACAGTTCCCAAGTGACCAGTTTCCCAAGCTTAAAGAAGCGATAGATGTGTACCGTGAAGAAATAAGGTGCTTTTAATGAATGTAACGAAAGTCAGGTCCTCCACCAATACTTATAAGGTATATATAGGAGAGGGCCTTCTCGAAGATCTGAAAAGCTATCTGCCTAAAAAATATACATCAATTATGATTGTTACAGACTCGATGGCCGGCAGTTATTATCTGGATAAAGCAAAGAAGGGTCTGGCTGGGGAGAAAGTAGTTGCAACAACCATCCCGGCAGGGGAAAAGTCAAAAAGCATTCAGACCTTTTACAACCTTCATACCGACGCACTTAACTATGGACTTGATCGTCAATCGTTAATTCTAGCGCTTGGTGGAGGGGTTGTTGGAGACCTTGCCGGGTTTGTTGCAGCAACCTATATGCGGGGGATTGACTTTATCCAGGTTCCAACCACCATTCTTGCCCATGACAGCAGTGTTGGGGGGAAGGTGGCCATTAACCATGAACAGGGGAAAAATATGATCGGCAGCTTTTATCCGCCGATTAATGTCGTGTACGATGTGTCGACACTCTTTACTCTTGAAAGAAAAGAAATTCGCTCCGGATATGCGGAAATTGCCAAAGAGGCATTAATTGCTGACCGTATTTTTTTCCAATCGCTTATGGAAATAGATTTATTTGATTTATCCAATGATCAGCTCGCATCTCAAATCGGCAGAGGAGTTGAGATTAAGGCTTCCATTGTGGAGGCGGATGAACGGGAATCGGGAGTAAGAAAACATTTGAATTTTGGACATACGCTTGGCCATGCCCTTGAATCGATGCTTGGTTATGGAGAATGGACACACGGAGAACTTGTAGCAATTGGTATGCTGTTTGCACTCCGGGTCAGTGAGGATGTTTTCGGAACGACTCTGCCATATACCCAACTTCATTCATGGCTTCGAAAAAACGACTATCCGTTGAACCTCCCGGATTTTGAGGTTCAACAAATAATAGAGAAAATGAAAATCGATAAAAAGACCATCGGCCGTTCGATTCAGATGGTTCTTCTCAGGGATGTTGGAGCCCCTGTAACAGTGCAAGTGGATGATAACGACATGGTAAGGTATCTTAAATCATTTATGAACGATTTAAAAAAGATATAAACAGGTAAATAAAGTCGGGGGGAGTAAGAAATGGATGGAAAACAAGTACTAAATGAATTAACTCCATATAAGCCTGGGAAACAAATAGAGGAAGTAAAGAAGGCGTACGGATTAACCCGTATTGTAAAGCTAGCATCTAATGAGAATCCATTTGGTTACTCATCTTCGGTAAAGCAATTTTTAAAAGAATTAGACCCGTCACTGGAGATTTATCCTGATGGATATACGACAGAATTACGGGAAGCAATGGCCGAAAAATTGAATATTAAGGAAACACAGCTTATTTTCGGAAGCGGGTCAGACGAAATTGTACAAATGATCGGACGAGCTTTTCTCTATCCTGGTGTAAATACGGTGATGGCCACGCCAACATTTCCACAGTATAAGCATAATGCTTTAGTGGAAGGAGCCGAAATAAGAGAAGTTTCGACAGTTAATGGCTATCATGACCTCAAGGCAATGCTTGGAGCAATTGATGAGCAAACGAAAGTAGTATGGCTATGCTCACCAAACAATCCTACTGGTTCTTTGATTCCTCGCGAGGATTTTTACTCATTTATGAAGAAGTGTCCAAAACATGTGCTTGTTGTTCTGGATGAGGCATATTACGAGTATGTGGAGAATGGAAAGGACCCGAACATACTGAAATCTTTCACGTGTTATGAAAATCTGATTGTGCTTCGAACATTTTCAAAGGCATATGGTCTTGCTGGTTTGCGCGTAGGTTATGGGTTTGCGAATGAAAATATCATCTCAAAGCTAGACGTAGTCAGGGGCCCGTTTAACACCTCGTCAATAGCCCAAAAGGCCGCTGTAAAATCACTGTATGACGACGATTTTATTAGCCAGTCGGTTGACAGAAATAAGGCGATAAAAGCAGATTTTCAGGAATTCTTAGATTCGATCGGTTGGCATTACTATGAATCAGAAACGAATTTTTTACTTGTGTCGACACCTGTAAGCGGTACTGAAGTCTTCCAGCATCTATTGGAAAATGGTTTTATTGTTCGACCTGGGGAACTACTTGGAATACCGCGGACAGTCCGTATTACACTTGGAAACGAAAATGATATGGAACAAATCAAGGAGATTTTGCACCAGTTTCATGTAAAAGTGAGCAGGGAGAAATAGTATGGAAAAAACGGTTTTTATTATTGGACTTGGATTAATTGGAGGGTCTCTTGCAAAAAGTATCAGAGAAACCGGCGAGTGCCATATCGTTGGGTTTGATACTAACCAGGACACACTTGAGTTTGCACGGATGAATGAGATTATACATGAAATAGCCATAGATATTCCACAGGCTGCCAAACGTGCAGATTTGATTATCCTGGGCACACCTATTACAGAGACAGTTAGATTGATAAAAGAACTTGACCAGTTACCATTAAATCATGATGTAATTGTTACAGATGTTTCGTCAGTGAAACGACCGGTTCTGGAGGCTGCTAATACAATTTCAAATAAGCACATCAAATTTATCGGTGGCCACCCAATGGCAGGCTCACATAAAAAAGGTATAAAAGCCGCTAAAGGTCATTTGTTTGAAAATGCTATTTATGTTTTAACGCCAGCAGAGCAGTGTGATGATAAACATGTTGGTATACTGAAAAATACATTGAAAGAAACGAAGAGCAACTTTGTTCTGCTCCACGTAACGGAACATGATGAAATGACCGGCGTTGTATCCCATTTTCCGCATTTGGTCGCATCTGCGCTTGTCCATCAGGCTAAAAAATGGCAGGATACACACCCGTATATCCCAAAACTCGCAGCTGGCGGTTTTCGTGATATTACCCGTATAGCTTCTAGTAATCCAGATTTATGGCAGGACATTTTCCATCATAATAGAGAGAAAATGATTCAGCTTATTGATGACTGGATCACGGAAATGTCCCAGCTGAAATTGTTTCTCAGGCAAGAAAATACATTTGGACTGACCTCTTATCTTCAGCAGGCTAAAGATTATCGAGATGGCTTGGGTGTTTCGAAAAAAGGGGCGATTCCATCTTTCTACGATATCTATGTCGATATCCGTGACCAGCCTGGGGCGATTGCTGCGGTTGCTGGTATCTTGGCTGAGAACGAGATAAGTGTATCCAATATGCAGATACTGGAAATCCGTGAAGGAATTACAGGGGTACTCCGGCTCAGTGTTCCTACCAAAAAGGAACAGGACAGCAGCTATCAAATACTATCAGCAAAAGGTTACGAATTGATGATGGAGAAATAAAGAATTCCTTAAAAGGAAGTGAGCCAATTGAAAGATATGAAACTAAAACCGGCAAAAGGTCCGGTTCATGGGGAATTGGATATCCCGGGAGATAAATCGGTTTCCCATCGGGGGGTTATCCTAGGGTCACTTGCAGAAGGGACCACCAAAGTTACAAACTTTCTGACCGGTGAAGATTGTATGCGTACGGTCAACGCATTTAAATTAATGGGTGTTGAGATTAAGGAGAACGGCACGGAACTTACTATTACGAGTAAAGGATATAAGCATTTTAACGAACCCGTTGAACCTATTTATTTTGGTAACTCAGGAACAACCGCACGTTTAATGCTTGGCGTATTAGCCGGACTGCCTCTTTTTACAATGGCTTATGGGGATGCCTCACTGACCCGAAGACCGATGGACCGCGTTATTAAACCTTTATCTGAGATGGGAGCCAGTATCACCGGTCGTAAGAATAATACATATTTGCCACTATCCGTAAGTGGCGGATCCTTGAAGGGGATTAATTACACACTCCCCGTAAAAAGCGCTCAAGTGAAATCAGCAATTCTACTTGCTGGTATACTGGCAGAAGGAGAAACTGAGGTAATTGAGCCTACTCCTACCAGGAACCATTCGGAAAATATGCTTGAAGCATTTGGAGCGAATATTTCAAGACACAATACGAAAATCACTGTTTCCAAAAGTTCATTGAAGGCAACTGATGTGTTCGTACCTGGTGATATCTCATCTGCGGCATTCTTTATGGTTGCCGCAGCCATAAAGCCCGGCAGCAGCCTGACATTAAAAAATGTAGGTCTCAATCAAACAAGGACCGGAATTATCGATGTTCTGATTGAAATGGGGGCCTCTGTGACCATTTCTAATCAAGCTACCATCAGTGGTGAACTAATTGGAGATATAACCGTTAAATACGGCGAGCTGAAGGGCGCGACTATCAATGGCGACATTGTCCCCCGTTTAATTGATGAGCTTCCTGTAATTGCTTTGCTGGCCACTCAGGCTGAGGGTGAGACAGTTATCAGTGATGCCGGAGAATTAAGGTTGAAGGAAACTGATCGAATAGAGGCCGTCGTGGATGGACTAACACGACTCGGAGCTAATGTGGAAGCAACGGAGGACGGGATGATTATTAAAGGTAAATCTTTATTGCATGGTGGTCAGGTTAAATCGTACTATGATCATAGAATTGCAATGATGCATGCAATTGCATCACTCGTTTCTGATGAAGAAATTATAATTGATGATGTATCCTCGGTGGCTATTTCATACCCGGACTTCTTTAAGGATTTGGCCCATATAATTTCTGAATAAAGGATCTGTAACTTTACAGATTCTTTTTTGCTAATATAAATAGGTGGGTTTGGAAGGTTGCATTCCAGCTATAAAGGTCTTAAAATGAGCAAACGGTTCGATTATGAACTGTTCTTTTGGTAGTAAAAATAAAATCACCAATCCGTTTTTCGGTATAATGGTAGTTTTTGCATATAGTAAGGATACAGCAGAAAGGATGATAGAATGGACGCCGCCATAATGGAAGCTGTAAAATTAATGGAGAGCAAGCAAGCTGAAAAGGCAATTCAGGTGTTGGATAATTATTTGCCTACAGCGGATGCAGAAGATAAATATACGATAGCTGAACTGTATATTCAATGGGGCTATTTGTCAGAAGCAAGTATGGTTCTCGAGGAACTGATGCAACAGTTTCCAAAAGAGAGTGAGCTTAAGACAATGCTTGCTGATATTTATATTGAACAGGAGAACGATGAAGAGGCAATCGAACTATTGAATGAAGTCGAGGAGGATGACCCGGCATACGTCCAGACACTGATTCAGTTGGCAGATCTTTATCAGGCACAGGGGCTTTTCGAAGTAGCCGAACAAAAACTTCTTCAGGCAAAACAAATTGAGCCAAACGAGCCAATTATCGATTTCGCACTTGGTGAATTATTATTTTCCACCGGTTCTTACTTAAGGGCAATCACGTACTATGAAAAAATTCTGCCAGTGGCTAAAGAGATTGCAAATGTGTCGATAAATGACCGCTTGGCTGAAGCATATGCCGCTTCAGGTGAATATGAGAAAGCCCTCGATATTTTTCAGGATGTTGATAGTGAAGACCCTGATACATTATTTAAATATGGTTTCACCGCACTACATGCCGGCCGGCGTGACATCGCTATAAAGGCGTGGAAACATGTGATTGAACAGGATACTTACTATCATACAGCTTACTATCAGCTCGCAAAAGCTTATGAGGATGAAGAAATGCCTCAGGAAGCATACGATACGGCAATAAAGGGAATCAAAGTGGACGAGTTTAATAAGGAACTGTACTTTTTTGCCGGCTCCATGGCACACCAGCTCGAGAATGATGAGGAAAGCGAGCGACTGGTACGGGAGGCTATCTCGCTAGACCCTGATTATAAAGAGGCTCTTCTGTTTTTGATAGAATTGTTCAAGAAAACTAATCAGCATGAGGATATTATCGAGTTGATTAATGAAATTAAAAATAGTGGTGCTAGTGATCCACTGTACGATTGGGAACTGGCCCGGGCATATAATGAAAATGAATCCTATGAATATGCATTAAACTCCTATAAGGAAGCATATAATAGCTTAAATCAGGATAGTGACTTCCTGAAAGAATATGGATATTTTCTAACTGAAGAAGGGAGGATTGACGAAGCTGTTTCCGTGTTTGAACGTTATTTAACTTTACAACCGCTAGATTCAGATATTGAGGAGTTTGTCAGCCGATTAAAGTTATCACAAGATACCTGAAGTACCAAATATGGATATCCGGGGAGGTTAATAACCCAAATGAATACTCCTATTTCCGTCCAGGACAAAAAAAGCTTTATTCAATGGTTTCTTAATCATTATCAGTTGAAGAAGCGTGAGAGTGTATGGATATTAAATTATCTGGTTAACCATAAAAAGCTGCTGGAAAATGTACATTTTGTCCGGGAAGCGAAATTTTGTCCGCGGGGAATAATAATGTCCAGCCACTGTTCCGAAGAGGTTCCGTTTCGCTTTTACAAAAAACAACTTGTGACTACCGATGCTGAGAAGTCATTTCACGATATACGGATGAATCAGAATGAAGACTTATATATTCAACTGAACTTCAGCAAAGCAAATCAGAATGTTCTATATGCAGCTGTGCTTGTGGAGAACCCCTTCATCCCCGATGAGTATTTTATTACCCAAAAGGATCAAGAGCGTGCAAGGATGCTTTTGGAACAGTCGTTATTTAAATTTCAGCAGGAAAATCTGCGCCGAATGATAGATCGGTCGCTTGATGAAAAAGACCAGCGGGCATTCACCAGATTGACCGAAGAGCTACATAGACTTGAAGAGAATGGAATTAATCAACCTAATTTACAAATGTAATAGGTTGATTTTTTTTGATTATATAAGATAAGATTTAATTTACCGGATCATTTTTCAGCTTTGAAGTATAGACAGAGGGGCAGGGAGTATACTATGAAATGGATTGAGAAAGACTTGGAGCAATACATAAAGGCCAAAGAATATGTTGATACCGTAATTGTTCCGCTGCTTCCTTTTCAATTGTCCACCGATACAGCGATGGGAAAGGATGCTGTACAACGGGAAGCGCTTGTTGTTTTTTTGCAGGAACTTGAAAAAGAGCTTACAGGAAGAGTAATGGTGACACCTGAGTACAATTATCTGAAGTCAGCAGCGAAAGAACAGGAAATAGAACGTATGCATACATGGATAAGGGAGCTGCAGTCTCAGCCTTTCCACCATATTTTCTATATCACCAACGATTCTTCCTGGAAAAAGAAAGAACAATCTATCGAAGGAACCTTGCTTTGGATGCCTGGAAGTACTAAGGGTTCAGTCAAGTCCAAGGAAATGCAGGCCGTAATTCAGGGGCAAGTGGAACAGGTCAGTGAGCTGATTAAATCATACTGGCAGGAAAGTGAAGAAGTATAAAACTGTTTTAAGATTGTCTGAATAATGAACTTATCCGGGAAAACAGAATATTTATTGACCCCACAAACAGTTTGCGCTATCATGGTAATGTCCTAGTAATCTGATTAAAATATAATTGTCCGTGAAAAATGTATAGAGGGGGGAAAATCATGAGCGAAGAAAAGCAGCAAGTATCCCGTCGTCAGTTCTTGAATTACACACTTACAGGTGTGGGTGGTTTTATGGCAGCTGGAATGCTTGTTCCCATGTTACGTATGGCAGTTGACCCGGTATTGCAGGAATCCAGCGCAGGTGAACTTGCTAACGTCGGCCTGGCCGTGGAAGAGATCACGAACGAACCACAGCGCGTTGACTGGAAAATCAAACAGGTTGATGGCTGGTATGAATCGGAAGTTGGAAAATCTGCATGGGTCTATAAAAACGATAACGGCGATATTGTAGCACTTTCCCCGATTTGTAAGCACCTTGGTTGTGTTGTTTCATGGGAAGGCAGTGAACAATATCCGGACAAGTTCTACTGTCCATGTCATGGAGGCTTGTATTACAAGAGTGGCGTAAACGTTCCTAACACACCACCACTTGCTCCGCTGGACGTATACGAGCATAAAGTAAAAAATGGGATGTTATTCCTTGGTGATGCACATCCACAAGGGGAGGCGTAATAAGAGATGCTACAAAAGATATACGATTGGATCGATGATCGCGTAGATATTACGCCTTTATGGCGAGATATTGCCGATCATGAGGTACCTGAACACGTTAATCCTGCCCACCATTTTTCTGCTTTTGTCTATTGCTTCGGCGGATTGACATTTTTCGTGGTAGTGATCCAGATTTTGTCAGGTATGTTTCTAACGATGTATTATGTTCCTGATATCGAAAACGCCTGGAAATCAGTTTATTACCTGCAGACAGAGGTTGCCCATGGACAAATAGTACGGGGCATGCATCACTGGGGTGCCAGTGTTGTTATTGTCATGTTGTTACTACATACGTTGCGGGTGTTTTTCCAGGGTGCGTACAAAAAGCCGCGCGAATTGAACTGGATGATTGGTGTACTGATATTCTTTACTATGCTTGGTCTTGGTTTTACAGGTTACCTGTTGCCTTGGGATAACAAAGCATACTTTGCGACACAGGTTGGTCTTGAAATTGCCCTGCAGGTTCCGTTCGTTGGGGAAGAAATTAAGACACTGCTAGCAGGTGACGAGAAGATTGTCGGTGCACAGACACTGACACGTTTCTTTGCAATTCATGTGTTCTTCTTACCGGCAGCATTGTTCGGACTGATGGCCGCACACTTTATGCTGATTCGTAAGCAAGGTATTTCAGGACCGTTATAATGAGAAGGAGGTAACGCTGTGCATAAGGGTAAAGGAATGAAGTTTGTCGGTGATTCCCGGATTTCCGCCGAACGAAAACCTAATATACCAAAAGATTATTCCGAGTATCCTGGCAGAACAGAGGCTTTCTGGCCCAACTTCTTATTAAAAGAGTGGTTGGCAGGTTCCGTGTTTTTAGTTGGATTTCTCTGTTTGACAGCAGCCCACCCATCACCACTGGAAGGGATGGCTGATCCAACTAATGCAAGTTATATACCTCTGCCAGACTGGTACTTTTTATTCTTATATGAACTTTTAAAATATGACTTTGCAAGTGGACCGTATATTCTGCTTGGTATCCTGGTAATCCCGGGACTGGCGTTTGGTGCACTGCTTCTGGCACCGTTTCTGGACAAAGGGCCAGGACGTCGCCCGCATCAGCGTCCCGTAGCAGTAGGAATGATGCTTCTAGCACTTGCTTCTGTTATCTGGCTGACATATGAATCTGCATCACATGTTAACTGGGAGCAGCGCGCTGAGGCTAATAAACCGGTTCCACCTTCAGCGGTTGAAATCGATAAAGAGTCAGAGGGTTATGCTCTTTACGAGAATAACTGCATGAGTTGTCACGGTGCAGAACTCCAGGGCGGAGCAGCAGCACCTTCATTGATTGGAATTGATAAAAGCGCTGAAGAAATTGCTACAATCGCCCGTGAAGGTATCGGAAGCATGCCGGCGGATCAATTCAAAGGCAGCGATGAAGAACTTGAGAAACTTGTACAATTCATTGTATCTGTAAATGATCAAGCAAAATAATTTGTGTTTATATAAAAACACCTTTGCCAACACAATTGGTGAAGGTGTTTTTGTTTATTCGTGAAGGGAGGATGCCAGAACTGAATATGATTAGATATATATTAACCGACAAGACTTTTTTGATTGGTCTGTTTATCATCAATTTATTGGGAACTCTTTACGGTTATTATTGGTATCGCTTTCAGCTTGCTGATACACCCGATATTTTTCTTATTTTTGTACCTGACAGTCCCACAGCCAGTCTGTTTTTTACCATATTTCTACTGTTTTTCATCTTTGGGAAACATGTGCCTTATATAGAGGCTTTGGCAATTATTACCCTTTTTAAGTATGGGATTTGGGCAGTTGTTATGAATCTGTTTACCCTTATAGTGGATGGGTATATTGGTTGGGTTGGTTATATGCTGATGATTTCACATGGCGCTATGGCTGTTCAGGGATTATTGTACGCGCCATATTATAGAATTAAGATGCGACATATTATGTTTGCGGCTGTTTGGACACTACATAATGACGTGATTGACTATGTGTTTGAAATGATGCCTACCTATTCTTCATTAAATCGTTATATGGATGAGATTGGCTACTTTACATTCTGGCTAAGTATCTTGTCGATTCTCATTGCATATAAACTGACCGTAAGGCAGGTAAATTCGATTCAATGACTGTTATATATTGAAGATTCCTCACATACATTAGTGGAAGAGAATGTTATGTGAGTGGGGTGATCTCTATGCGTTTTACATCGGCTGGAAAATTCATTTTATTGACTGTCATAGGGGTTTACATCAGTTTCAGGATCTTGCCAATAATAGTACTGGCAGACTTTAAAAATTCTGCGGTATTGTTAACTGAAGCAAACACAGGTACAGAAATGGCACCATTTTATTGGATGGTTATTATTGTAGGTGGATGTATTGCAGCAACATTGACATATGTAAGCTGGAGAAAATATAGAGGAGAAAAAAAGAAACAAATGAATAAAGATTCAAATAGTTGACTTCAGACTGATTTTTGACTAAAATTGACCATAGAGAAACATATATTATAATGTTGGAGGAATGAACATGCTGGGAGGACTTGGTGGATATATTATATATATCGCACTGTTGATGATTATACCTCTTTGGGCTCAATCAAAGGTGAAAAGCACGTATAAGAAATATTCAAAAGTTGGAACATCATCCAGTTTAACCGGGGCTGAGGTCGCCCGTAAAATAATGAATGATAATGGAATTTACGATGTAGACGTTCAGATGACCAGAGGCGTATTGTCGGATCACTATGACCCACGCAAGAAAGTACTAAGGCTTTCAGAAGGCGTATATCACGGTAAATCAATGGCATCTTCAGCCATTGCTGCCCACGAAGTAGGACATGCTATTCAGGATGCGACCGATTATGCATTTCTTCGGTTCAGACATGCTTTGGTTCCGGCAGCTACTACAGGATCCAATCTTTCATTTTTCCTGATTCTTGCCGGTATCCTTTTTTCTATGCCGGGTATGCTGCTGTTCGGAATTATCTTTATGTCAGCCGCAGTGTTGTTCCAGCTTGTAACGCTACCCGTGGAATTCGATGCTTCGAACCGGGCAATGGCCCAGTTGGTATCGACAGGGGTTATCAAGAATAATGAAGAGCGTCAAACGAAGAAAGTATTGAATGCTGCAGCATTGACATATGTTGCCGCAGCACTGGTAGCAGTTGCTGAGCTAGTGCGTTTTATCCTTATTTACTTTGCTGCAGGTGATGATTAAAGATTAAGAAGGGGTTGTCCCTTAAGTCTAAATGGACTTAAGGAGACAACCCTTTTTTTGCAAGGTAAGAAAGTATATAATTTTGGCCCTATAAAATTTTTTGCCAGCAAGAGCCACGTCCAGCTACAGCGCCCATCACTTAGTGCACTTCCGGACTCTTCTTACGATAAAGTAGACTTGCCGATTGGTGGAGCCAGAGGCATAGTCGCACTTATACCCTTGTGGTGAAAGTCAACATCAATTCGCTTTGCTCATTGTGTTTCCTTTATCTCATACGACTCCGTCCAGGTCATACGGTGATAAGCAGGGCGCTTGCGCTTTTGTTCATTCTGCTCTTTGCTGTTTTATAAAACATTATTGATTATGCCACAAAAACTATAAACTCTGAACAAATGGCTTTAGGTATAGCTTAAGCTTCGCTCCAGAAATACACTTCGCTTTCCGCGGACTCCCCACGAGCCTCCTCGGTCACAAAAACCGCTCCCTGTGGGGGCTCTTAGGCTCGTTTTTCCGCAGGAGCCTACGCGTATTGCTTCCGCTAATATGAGTTTGATTGTAGCGTAGGGAAGTCGACTCCAGCGGAAAAAGCAACAGCTGAAAATCCCGCAGGAAGTGCTTTCCTTCCGAGGAAGTTGAAGCGTTGCCCGGCGGCAAAGGAAACACTGTGAAAGCTTTAGCTTGAACAGATGTTGGACTTGCACCCGGAGTGGTGAAAGCGACTGCCCGGAGCGGAAATCAATAAGCTGCTACTTGGGAAACTAAGCTGTTAGTTCGCAGTTTTTATCAACTGCGAAGTTAAAGAGCAACAAAATTTATGAAAATCTTTCTCAGTGAGAATCACGCCACGCTAATTAAGTAATGAATTTAGTTTGTTGGTATAATTGTAGCTCATGTAAGAAGATAGGTTCACTATAGTATATATTGCTAATATCATTCAATCGGATTTTTATTTTCATCAAGAGTGAATCCTTCTCCCACTACATCATGGACGGAGCTTACTGCTACAAATGCATGGGGATCAATTGCATCAATAAGGTTTTTCAGTCGCACAATTTCATTCCTACCCACAATGCAATATAGGACGTCACGTTTTTCACCGGTAAAACTTCCCCGGCCTGATAACACGGTTACACCGCGGTCCATATCTTTTATGATTTTATTTGCTATTGCATCACTGTGGCTCGAAATTATTGTTGCACCACGGGCAGAATACGCACCTTCCTGGATAAAATCAATTACCCTTGCACCGATATATACGGCTACCAGAGTATACATTCCTTCTACCAATTCCAGTATGGTGAACACCGAAGTTGCAATCACCACAAAGTCGAAAAGAAACATTGTCTTTCCCATACTCCAACCGACATATTTATGGACAAGTCGGGCAATAATGTCCACACCGCCTGTGGTACCTCCGTAGCGGAAAATTATTCCCAAGCCAACACCAATAAATACCCCCGCGAATAGGGCAACGAGTGTCATGTCGTTTTGCAGATATGTAGGGTATGGATCGAGTTGGAAAATATACAAAAATAATGACACAGCGAGTGTTCCGATAACTGTATAAAGAAAAGTATTACGACCGAGAAATTTCCATCCAATGAAGAAGACCGGAATGTTCAAAAGAATATTTGTAATTGCGGGATCCCATCCCCATAAAAAGTAAAGCAAAAGGGTGATACCTGTGAATCCACCTTCACCAAGATTATTTTGCATATTAAAATGTACAATACCGAATGAGAAAATGGCCGATCCGAGCAAGATAAAAATAATGTTCTTAATTTTAAGGCCAAAGAGCATCTTAATCCCCTCCTAATTCTTTTCTAATCTGTTTTGTTTAATCATAGTTTTACTACACAAATTTCTCTTTAAGCATTTATACTCTTAAGGCTAAACAGTTTAAAAAATTTGTCAAACAAGAGCCATTTAGCTAACATTAAAGGAGATTATTAAAGTTGAGGGAGCAATAGATATGTCTGCATCTGATCAAACATACACAACACGGGATATACAGAAGCGGGTTGATAATTATATTTCCCAGTTTAAAGAAGGTTATTTCTCACCATTGAGTCTGATGGCCAGACTGACAGAGGAAACAGGTGAACTGGCTCGCGAAGTGAATCATTATTATGGTGAAAAACCAAAGAAAAAAACAGAAGAGGAAAAATCGGTTGAAGATGAGCTTGGTGACGTGATATTTGTACTTACATGTTTCGCAAATTCACTGGATATCAATTTATCTCATGCTTTTGAGCGATCAATGAATAAAATTGAAACAAGAGACAAAGACCGATGGACACGTAAAGAGCAGTAGCTTGAGTCCACATAATAGGAGGATATACAGTTATGACAGTTAAAGTAGTTATCGCAGGCCCCCGAGGTAAAATGGGGAGAGAAGCGATAAATATGGTAACGAGTGAGAAAACATTTGAGCTTGTTGCATGTATAGATCGAAAAAATAATGGAAAAAAACTATCTGACATGGAAGGGTTGCCCGACTTATACGTTCCTGTATTTGATAATCCGGAAGTGTGTTTTGAAGAAGTCCAGGCTGATGTTTTTGTGGATTTAACCAATCCCGAGGCAGGTTTTCGGAATACCAGACTGGCACTTAAGCATAGTATTCGTGCTGTGGTAGGAACATCAGGCTTCACCCCGGAACAGATTAAAGAACTTGAGGATATATCTGAGGTGAATCGTATAGGTTGCATAATTGCACCAAATTTTGCGGTTGGGGCTGTATTGATGATGCAATTTGCCCAAATGGCTGCTAAATATTTACCCGATGTGGAGATAATTGAAAAACATCATGATCAGAAGTTGGATGCTCCATCTGGTTCAGCAGTCAAGACGGCAGAAATGATTAAAGATACCCGTGAAAGTAAAAAGCAGGGAAATCCGGATGAGAAAGAGACCATGGCAGGTGCCAGAGGTGCTGAGACAGACGGAATCCGAATTCACAGTGTCCGGCTGCCAGGTCTGGTGGCACACCAGGAAGTTCTTTTTGGAGGACCTGGACAGACATTGACGGTAAAACATGATTCCTATAACCGGCAATCTTTTATGGACGGGGTTAAACTTTCAATCAATAAAGTAATGGATCTCGATAGACTGGTCTATGGGCTCGAAAATATATTGGAATAGGCGGGATGCCAATGAATATCGCATTAATTGCTCATGATAAGAAAAAACAGGAGATTATTAACTTCTCTGTTGCCTACGAACATATTCTGAAGAAACATCAGCTTTATGCAACAGGAACGACAGGAAAGAAAATAGCTGAAGCAACAGGCTTGCATATCCACCGGTTTCAGTCAGGACCGCTTGGAGGAGATCAGCAGATAGGGGCAAAAATTGCAAATAACGAAATGGATATGGTCATTTTTTTCCGGGATCCATTAACCGCCCAGCCGCATGAACCGGATGTCAGCGCCCTGATGCGGCTCTGCGATGTTCACTTGATTCCTCTTGCTACAAATCTGGCAGCAGCTGAAATTTCTATCCGTGCATTGGATGATGGTGATTTTGAGTGGCGAGAGATTATTAAAGAATACAAATGAGGGAAAAAGCTATGAAAAAAATCGGAATAACTTGTTATCCCACCGTGGGCGGTTCGGGGATTATTGCAACAGAGCTGGGAATGCTGATGGCTAAGCAAGGTCATCAGATTCATTTTATTACTTCCAGCCTTCCATTTCGCCTGAACGGTGTTCATCCTAATATTTATTATCATGAAGTGGAAATGAACCATTATCCAGTGTTTCAGTATCCTCCGTTTGATCTTGCTCTCGCCAATAAGATGGCTGAAGTCATTGACCAGGAAAAGCTTGATATCCTTCATGTCCATTATGCTATGCCTCATGCCATCTGCGCGATTTTAGCAAAAGATATTGCCAAACATGACGTTAAGATAGTGACAACCCTCCATGGAACGGATATTACCGTGCTTGGTTATGATCAATCCCTCAAGAAAATGATCCAGCACGGCATTGAGAAGTCAGACGCAGTCACCGCTGTCTCTGAAAGTCTCGTTCAACAAACGCGGGATATGCTTGGCATTACCAGAGGTATTAATGTAATTTATAATTTTGTTAACGAGGAACAGTATGAGCGGAGAGAACTTCCGGAAATCAAGCGGGAATATGGCATTGAACCTGGTGAAAAAGTACTTATTCATATTTCCAATTTCCGCAAAGTTAAGCGGGTTCAGGACGTAATCTATTCTTTTCAGAAAGTACAGGAAAAGATTAAGTCAAAGCTTTTGCTCGTCGGCGATGGTCCTGAATATTCTCAAGCTTACCAGCTGGTTGTAGACCTTGGGCTGACAGATAAAGTTCTGTTTCTCGGAAAACAAAAAAATGTACGGGATCTCTTGTCTATTTCCGATCTTAAACTGTTAATGTCTGAAAAAGAGAGTTTTGGCCTAGTGCTTCTTGAGGCAATGTCCTGCAAAGTACCGTGTATTGGTACCGATGTAGGAGGGATTCCCGAAGTTATTCGGCATAATGAGACTGGATATATCATTGAACTGGGCAATATTGAACAGGCTGCCACATATGCTGTCAAGTTACTGTCTGACCAGAAATTACTAGAAAAATTTTCCCGGAATTCGTGGAAACATGCACGTGAACATTTTTATTCCCAGGATATTGTCCAACAATACACAAAGCTGTATGAACAAATTCTTCCAGGGAACTCCGAGATGGAAAATGGTGATACGGATGTTACAAACAAAACCTTTTGCTGATGCTGTGAAAGTAGTCGAGCAAATTGAAAACAGTGGGTACGAAGCTTTCTTTGTGGGCGGATGTGTTAGGGATTTCCTCTTGGACCGGGAACTGGGTGATATTGATATTGCTACTTCCGCACGGCCTGAAGTAATTCAACAGATTTTTAAAAGAGTCATCCCTGTAGGTATTCAGCATGGTACTGTGATAGTTCAGTCCGCCGGAGGGTCCTACGAAGTAACAACATACAGGGTTGATGGAGATTATACAGATCAGCGCCATCCAGATTCGGTACATTTTATCCAGACAATTGACGGCGATTTAGAACGTCGGGATTTCACTATTAACGCACTTGCCATGGATCGGTACGGTGAGATTATTGACTTGTTCGACGGCAGAAAAGACATCGAACGAAAAGTGATTCGGACTGTTGGCAATGGCTATGACCGATTTATGGAAGATCCGCTCCGAATTATACGGGCATTGCGGTTCTCGAGCCAATTGGGTTTTACTATAAGTGAAAATACCCTCCGTGCCATAAAATATGTAAAAAAAGAAATTGAAAATATAGCTGTAGAACGAATCGGCAATGAACTTGCAAAATTATTTGCCGGTGAGCATTCAGAAACTGGAATAAAGTATTTAAGGGAAACAAAAGTATATGAACATCTTCCGGTTATGATAGAATATCCCTATATCATAAATAAATTACCGTCAGACCTTCAGCCTTTAAAGTCTTTCGGCGCTGTGATTGCCTTATTTCATCTCTTGGAATCTGCAATTAGTATTAAACAGTGGGTCAGCGAGTGGAAGTTGTCCAACAAAATTAAACAAGAGGCCATCCAGCTGTATGAGGGACTTATGCATTATGAGGAACGAGGACTCGACTTTTGGACAGTTTATTGTCTGCCTAAACATCTTTATGAGGACTTTACACGTCTTGTAAACTGCTTATTTAGCCCTGACAGCAACTTAGCTGCTGATGATTTAATTGAAATAAACGAAAAACTGCCAATTGAATCATCCAGGGGCCTGGAGGTATCCGGCCATGATATTCGCGAAATCTTCCCTGAAGCAGAAAAAGGACCTTGGATTCGGGAAACCCTTATAGCAGTAGAAAAGCAGGTTGTAGCCGGAAAGCTCGAAAATAATAAAAAAGTTTTAAGGGATTGGATAAAATGGAATCCACACGCAACAGATTAATCGAATTACTTGAGAAAAATCATCAACGGTATATCTCGGGCCAGTCTCTCTCAGAAATATTAAATATATCCAGAAGTGCTATTTGGAAACACATGAAAGAGCTCGAAAAAGACGGATACGAAATAGAAGGTGTATCAAAGAAGGGATATCGCATTGTCAAATCCCCGGATAAGGTCAGCGAGAACACTATCCAGTGGGGCCTGAAAACAAGCTGGCTTGGAAAAACCATCATACATAAACCTACAACTCCTACAACCCAGGAGGTTGCACACCAGGCAGCACGGGAAGGGGCACCACATGGTACTGTGGTTATCGCGGACGAACAGACAGCAGGCAAGGGAAGAATGGCGAGGCCATGGCAATCAACTAAAAATAAGGGGATTTGGATGAGTATTCTGCTGAATCCTGATATTTTACCGGTAATGGCCCCCCAGTTGACTTTACTGTCTGCCACAGTCCTTGCTGAATCATTATCGCAACTAACTTCAGCGGAACCAAAAATAAAATGGCCAAATGACATCTTCATTCAACATAGGAAAACGGCAGGAATTCTAACTGAAATGCAGGCTGAACAAGATCAGATTCAGTATGTGGTAATCGGTATCGGCCTGAATGTGAATCAGACCGAAGATGACTTTCAGGAAGCGTTACAATCTACGGCAACATCGTTGAAGATTGAAACAGGTAAGAACTGGAGTATTAAATATATAATCCAGCATATTTTAAAAAACTTTGAATGCGCTTATGACTCCTTTTTGGAAGAGGGCTTTCCCGCCGTTAAAGAAAAATGGGAGAGCTATGGGTACCGAATAGGTGAGCAGATTCGTATCCGTACCCGTCACAAGGAATGGGAAGCAACCTTTCTAGGAATAGCCGAGGACGGGGCACTGCTATCCCGTACCGAGAATGATGGTGTCAGGAAAATTTATTCTGCTGAAATTGAGTGGTTTACAAAGGGGGAAACTAATAATGCTGGGAAGACGCGATTTGCAGAAGATGAAAGCTGAGAGGGAAAAAATCTCAATGGTTACTGCATACGATTATCCATCTGCTAAGCAGGCCCAAGAGGCGGGTGTGGATATGATTCTTGTAGGTGATTCGCTTGGTATGGTCATGCTCGGTTATGAATCCACTGTCAACGTTACTGTGGAGGATATGATTCATCATGGAAAGGCTGTTAGACGCGGTGCAAAAGATACATTCACAGTAGTTGATATGCCTTTTATGTCATATCACGTTACCTTGGAAGATTCTATGAAAAATGCTAAAAAGATTTTCCAGGAAACAAGTGCCCAGGCAATAAAACTTGAGGGAGCAACCGAGGAAATTGTTTTGCTGACCGAAAAACTTACTGCAGCAGGGATACCGGTTGTGGCTCATCTTGGACTTACTCCGCAATCTGTTAACGTGCTTGGTGGATACAAAGTTCAGGGAAAGGACCGGGAGGCTGGTACCAAGTTGCTTAACGATGCAAAGCAGTTAGATGACGCTGGTGCTATTGCAGTCGTGCTTGAATGTGTACCTAAAGAACTTGCCGCGATTGTAACTGATTCATTGACCATTCCAACAATCGGAATTGGAGCAGGAGTGGAATGTGACGGACAGGTTCTTGTGTATCATGATATTCTTCAATACGGTGTTGATCGTCTTCCTAAATTCGTGAAGCCATATGCCGACTACAATCAGGCAGGTAAAGCGGCATTGGAATTGTATGTCAGTGAGGTTAAGAGCGAGTCTTTCCCACTTGATGAGCACTCCTTTCATATCAAATCACGTGACGCACTACCGAGTGAGAAGGAATAATTTCATGGAGATTATTCGTTCAGTTAAGGAAATGCAAAATAAGATGAAAGAACTGGCTTCGCAGGAAACGATCGGATTTGTACCTACAATGGGCTATTTTCATGAAGGTCATCTTGCTCTAATGACTGAAGCTGTAAGCGAAAACAGCATAGCAATCACCAGTATATTTGTGAATCCACTACAGTTTGGGCCAAACGAGGACTTTGATAAATATCCGCGCGACGAAAAACGAGATTTACGGTTGGCTGAAGAAACTGGTATCGACATCGTGTTTGCTCCTGAGCAGAAAGATATGTATCCTGTTGAAATGACGGTTGCTATGTCTATGACAAATCGGGTTGACACACTCTGCGGTCGCTCACGTCCTGGTCATTTTGATGGAGTCGGAACTGTTTTAACCAAGTTATTCAATATAATCAGTCCCGACAGAGTGTATTTTGGTCTAAAGGATGCCCAGCAAGTCGCAATTGTGGATGCCCTCATCGAAGATCTTAATTTTCCCGTGGAACTTATTGCTCTTCCTACCGTGCGTGAGCCAGACGGGCTTGCTAAAAGCAGCAGGAATGTCAATCTGAAAACAAAAGAGCGCAAGGAGGCCGTATGGCTCTCACGAGCACTTGAAACAGGACGTCAGATGGCAGTTGACGGTCAACAGAATCCTGCTATTATTGTAAAAGAGGTGACGGATCTGATTAAAAACCATACATCCGGAACCACTGATTATGTCGAGTTATTGAGTTACCCGAATCTTGAACCAGTGCATTCAATCGATCAACAAGTTATATTGGCCGTGGCAGTGAAGTTTTCAGGGGCCAGATTGATTGATAACCTGATATTTGATGCAGATGGTAACTTGATCAGGCGATTAAGGTAGGGGGAAACGAACATGTTCTGCACCATGATGAAAGCAAAGATACACCGGGCAAAAGTAACAGAAGCAAACCTGGAATACGTCGGAAGCATTACAATCGATCAGGATATTCTGGATGAGGTTGATATTTTGCCCCATGAAAAAGTACAAATTGTCAATAATAATAATGGTGCCCGACTTGAAACGTATGTGATTCCGGGTGAACGGGGAACAGGAGTCATATGTTTGAACGGGGCTGCTGCACGACTGGTCCAACCAGGAGATATAGTTATTATTGTCGCCTATGCACTTGTGCCCCAAAGTGACCTTGAAGGATTTAAGCCAAAAGTGGCAATAATGGATTCTCATACTAATCAGGTTAAGCAGCTCCTAGAGCAGGAACCGCCACTTACCAGGGTATAATACATTTTGGCTAAGGGGTAAAACTCTTATCAGTTAGTTGATAGGAGTTTTTCTATCATTTCAGGAAGTAAGGTGGAATTATGCGTAACAAATATGTTGTGATTGACCTGGAAACCACCGGTCATTCTTCAGGTGCTCACGATAAAATTATTGAGGCAGGAATTGTTGTCATCGAAGATAATGAAATAGTAAAGGAATTCTCCTCTTTTTTTAATCCGGATATCCCGATTCCACCATTTGTTTCCAACCTTACTGGTATTACTGATGAGGATGTCAGGGAAGCTCCCATCTTTTCAGAGCGGGCTTCTGAAATTCTTTCCTTTTTTGAGGATGGTTATTTAGTAGCGCACAATGTACCGTTTGATATGGGCTTTCTTAATGCTGAATTGGAGTCGAATGGGTTCATTCCAATCCAGAATCCGGTTATTGATACCGTGGAACTGGCAAGGGTTCTCTTTCCGCAAGCACCAAGCTTTAAACTAGGACAGCTTGCTGAACACCTTGGAATCAGACATGAAGATCCACACAGAGCTCTGTCTGATGCAGAAGTAACAGCTAAATTATTTTTGCAGTTAATAAAGAAACTCGAAAAGCTTCCATATGAGACCATCAATCATTTACTAAAATTGGAAAGTAACCTGAAATCTGATTTATATCAGATATTGAAAGAGCGTGAGCAACACCTTGCCTTCTCTCCTTATGAGGACAAAAATATTGATACATATAAAGGTTTAGCTTTCAAGCCGATAGAGGATATTCCAGTTACCAGGGAGAATGCCGAAATATCCTTCGGTGATTTTTTGGATGATATATATGAAAAGAATGGAAAACTGCATCAAAAATTGATTAATTACGAGAAACGAGCCGGACAGCGTGAAATGTCGGAAACTGTATATGATGCAATACAAACAGGTAAACATGCTTTAATTGAGGCAGAGACAGGCACAGGAAAGTCATTAGCTTATTTGCTGCCAGCAGTATATGATGCAGTTAAGTCACATAAACGGATATTAATCAGCACGTATACTACACAATTGCAATCTCAATTAATTGAAGAAGAAATACCAATGCTCCGAGGTCTGGTTTCCTTTCCGTTTAACGCGGCAATTCTAAAGGGGATGCAGCATTATATAAGTTTACAGAAGTTTGAGCGGACACTTTCTTCGAATCAGGGGGACAACTACGATACCGTATTAACCAAAGCGATGATTCTTGTTTGGCTGACTGAAACGGAAACAGGTGACATTGATGAAATTCAGCTTCCATCAAGTGGCTACCTGTTTTATAAACGGGTTTCAACCGATGCAGAAGACTATTCTGATCCTTCCTCCCCATGGTTTGCGCGCTCCTACTATCAACAAGCGCGGAGAAAAGCACAGCAGGCAGACATCATCATTACCAATCATGCGTTACTTTGTTTGGATTTATTCAGTGGCTATCAGCTTCTTCCGTCATATGAAAAAGTAATCATCGATGAAGCACATCATCTTGAAGAAACGGCGTCCAAACATTATGGGCTCAAACTTGACTATGTGCATATCCAATACACGCTTTCACAGGTAGGTTCATCCTCTGAGGGAGGGTGGCTTGGCAAATTATTGGCACAGGATGTTATCGATGCTTCAAGATTTAAGAACGAGAAATGGGATGAACTTTTTGCTAAGGCTAGATATGAGGCTGATGATCTTTTTCGTCAGCTGTTCCAGTATGTAGTAAAACAGCAGCAAAACAACAAATCCCTAAGCGACATTGGAAGAGTCCAGTATCGTTTTGAAAATGAAAAAGAGGACAAAAGTCAGTGGAATACCATCCTTGAAATGGCTTCACGGTTGATGTATTATCTTGGAGACTTAGTCCAGATTTTGTCAGTGTCCAAGGAGTTCAGCCTTGGTTTAAATAGCGAGCGTGAAACAGAACCTAAGGATATAACCAGAATTACAATTGCACTTCAGGCAATTATTGACAGTCTCGATCAGCTTTTCTTATTAAACGATGAAACGAATGATGTTAAGTGGATTGAAATCGAAGCGTACGGGGCGAAAAACGCCGTATACCTGTACCGGGAACCGACTGAAGTATCCTCCTTGCTGGCAGATGACTTTTTCAGTAGGAAACGAAGTGTTATTCTGACAAGTGCAACCCTGACCATGAAGAATTCTTTCTCATTTATTCAAAACAGGCTTGGTCTTGTTCCAGATGAAATAATTACGAGGAAAATTGAATCACCTTTTACCTATAGGAACCAGGTGCAGTTAATGGTACCCAGCGATTTTCCCGATATTAGGAAAGGGAACCAGGAAGAGTTCATTTATTCAACATGTGAGGCAATCCTGTCTCTAGCTCAAATAACTAATGGAAGAATGCTCGTTTTATTTACTTCTTACGATATGTTAAAGAAATCATACAACCTATTGAGGGAAATCATGGACACCAACAAATATATGCTTATCGCCCAAGGTGTTTCCAGTGGCAGCAGATCAAGGTTGAAAAAAAACTTTCAAACGTTTGATCAGTCAATACTTCTTGGGACAAGTTCTTTTTGGGAAGGAGTTGACATTCCCGGTGAAGATTTGTCTTGTCTTGTAATAGTACGACTGCCGTTCCAGCCACCCAATCATCCGATTTATGAAGCTAAATCGAATCAGTTTAAGGAAAAAGGTAAGAATGCTTTCTTTGAATTATCATTACCTGAGGCGGTTATTCGGTTTAAACAAGGATTTGGGCGGCTGATCAGATCCTCTGCTGACCGCGGAATTGTATTCGTATGTGATGCCCGTATTATTCAGGCACGATATGGTAAGTTCTTCACTGGATCTATTCCAGACGTGCCGATTACCTATGAGCCAACGAAAATATTGATGGATAAAGCCGAAGAATGGTTTTAAAAAATATACTGATGCACTGGGTCAATGCATCAGTATGATGGTATGGGTTAGGGGTATTGTAGTTGAAATAAATAAAGTTAAACAATTTTATTCACATGCTTGTTATACTGGTATGGTACACCATGATATTTATTTTCAACGTTACTTATAGTGTTAGCAATGCACGTTGTACTATAAGTAGTAAAATTTGATAAAACAAGAAGCAAAATAATGGAGGGGAAATGATGGGTAATCAAATTGAAACGCTGACGAAGCTCAAGATAAGTTATTCATCGGATTTATACAAAATTGTCGACTGTTTAAACCGGACACTTAAAGGAGAGGATCTGATGTTTGGCTTAGCATTGGATGAGGATAATGATGAACAGGCAATATTCACGATTTACCGTACCTGATTGGCTCAAGTGGGCAGTTGCCATCGTATTTCTCCTGCTGGTTTCTTGTTTGAGTTATAGTGTATATTTGTATAATGAAATTCAACAACAAAAAACTGCGCCATTTGACCAAGTGACAAAGGAAGTGTTAAGAACAACTGACCTGGTTAATATTGAGAGTATAGAACGTTTCCATGGTGATCATGCTTATTATGTAGTATTTGGTACAACAAATGATAATAAGGAAAAAGCCATTTTTTATCCGTTTACTGAGAAGAAGGAAGAGGTCATCTCTATCAGTACATCTGAAATTATGCAGGAGGGAAGCATTCAGTCACAATGGGAAGAGCAATGCAGTAATTGTAAACTGATTGATATTACTCCTGCCATAATCGGCGAGGACAGTCAACCCGCTTGGGAGCTGACATACACTGACAGTTCTGGGCGTTATGTTATCGACTATTGGTCAATGGATGATGGTACCCGAATTGAGATGATCGGTTTTAAGCAAATGTTTAATTAGAAAGGCAGGGAGCACAATGGACTTAGCAAACAGAGTAAAGACATTAACGCCGTCATCCACACTCGCGATTACGGCTAAAGCAAAAGAATTAAAAAGTCAGGGCTATGATGTGATAGGTCTTGGAGTAGGCGAACCTGATTTCAATACTCCAGAGTTTATAATCGAAGCAGCTGCTGATGCAATGAAACAGGGGCAAACAAAATATACACCTGCGGGAGGAATTCCGGAACTTAAAAAAGCAATTGCCAAAAAGTTTGATTCCGATAATGATTTAACATATTCAGCTTCTGAAATAATTGTAACTACAGGAGCTAAACATGCTTTATATACACTTTTTCAGGTATTGCTTAATGACGGTGATGAAGTGATTGTACCCGCACCTTACTGGGTAAGCTATCCTGAACAGGTTAAGCTGGCAGGCGGTAAACCTGTGATGGTGCAGGCGGATGAGAAAAACAGTTTTAAGCTGACACCAGAACAGCTTAAAGATTCGATCACTTCAAAAACGAAAGCAGTCATTATTAATTCACCAAGTAATCCGACCGGCATGATGTATACTGAAGATGAATTAAAAAAACTTGGTGAAGTATGTCTTAACCATAACATTTTAATTATCTCTGATGAAATTTACGAAAAACTGATTTATACGAACGATAAACATGTTTCAATTGCTTCTTTTTCTGATCAGTTGAAAGATCAAACCGTTATAATTAATGGCGTGTCAAAGTCGCACGCGATGACCGGATGGAGAATTGGCTATGCAGCAGGACCCGAAAAAATAATCAAAGCAATGACAAGTCTTGCTTCGCATTCCACTTCAAATCCCACTTCAATTGCTCAGTATGCGGCACTTGCAGCATATCAGGCAGATGGAGATGCAAATAAAGAAATGCGTAAGGTGTTCAGTGAGCGGCTTGAATTATTGTATAGCTTGTTAAATGATATTCCTGGTATACAATGTATTAAGCCTAAAGGAGCATTTTATCTTTTCCCGAATGTATCTGAAGCTGCTGAAAGTAATGGTTTTGATTCTGTCGATGAATGGGTTAAAGCTTTACTTGAGGAAGAAAAGGTTGCATTGGTGCCGGGGTCAGGTTTTGGCTCACCTGATAATGTACGACTCTCCTACGCAACATCAACAGAGGCATTGCAGGAAGCAGCTAAACGAATTAAACGATTTGTAGTAAATCACCAATCATAATGCAATGGAGGTAATTGTTTTGAAAACAACAATAGCACAAGTGCCGGAATTTGAAGGCCAAGAGGTCAAAATTGGAGCATGGCTCGCAAATAAACGTTCAAGCGGAAAAATCGCATTTCTGCAATTAAGAGATGGAACTGGCTTTATTCAGGCAGTGGTTGCCAAAAATGATGTAACAGAAGAGACATTTCAGCTTGCAAAGAACATGACACAAGAATCATCCATGTACATAACGGGAAAAATTGTGGAAGACAAACGGTCACCATTTGGTTACGAAATGCAGGTCAGTGATATTGAGCTGATTCAGGAAGCAGTAGATTACCCGATTACACCAAAAGAGCATGGAACTGAATTCCTGATGGACCACCGGCATCTATGGCTGCGATCTAAGCGTCAGCACGCTGTTATGAAGGTTAGAAATGAAATTATCCGTGCAACATACCAATTTTATAATGATAAAGGTTATGTAAAAATTGATCCGCCAATCCTTACGGGGTCTTCAGCAGAAGGTACTACAGAGCTGTTCCACACACAGTATTTTGAAGAAGAGGCATATCTCTCACAAAGCGGACAGTTATATATGGAAGCAGCAGCTATGGCATATGGAAAAGTATTTTCATTTGGCCCAACCTTCAGAGCTGAAAAATCAAAGACACGGAGACATTTAATCGAATTCTGGATGATTGAACCAGAAATGGCTTTTGTGGACCATGATGAAAGTTTGGAAATTCAGGAACAATATGTAAGCTTTGTTGTACAGTCTGTATTGGAAAACTGTAAACTTGAGCTTGAAACGCTAGAACGAGATACGTCCAAGCTGGAGGCAATCAAAGCACCGTTTCCACGTATTTCCTATGATGATGCAATTGAACTGCTTAAAGAAAAAGGGTTCACAGATATCGAGTGGGGAGAGGACTTTGGCGCTCCGCATGAAACTGCCATCGCAGAAAGCTTTGATAAACCGGTGTTTATTACAAACTATCCGGCTGATATTAAAGCATTCTATATGAAACCTGATCCGGAAAGACCTGAAGTCGTTCTATGTGCCGATTTAATCGCTCCTGAAGGATATGGAGAGATTATCGGAGGCTCCCAACGGATTGATGATCTTGAGCTAATGAAACAGCGTTATGAAGAACACAATCTCACCGGTGAAGCGTATAAATGGTATCTCGAACTACGGCAATTTGGAAGTGTACCACATTCCGGATTTGGACTTGGTCTAGAACGTACCGTTGCATGGCTATCCGGTGTGGAACATGTGAGGGAAACGATTCCGTTCCCAAGACTGCTAAACCGCCTATATCCATAAGACTTAAAAAATCCCTTGCAAAACAGCAGGGGATTTTAAAATTTTTTTAATCTAAACATGCTATACTGGGATTGAGGTGTTTATTTCATGAAAAAGTCCATTTCATTTCAGGATATTTTATTGAATCAAGTGCAGATACCAAAACGTTTGTTAGAAAAATACTCATCCATGGGCCTGAATGAAACGGAAGTGATGGTCGTTCTCCAACTTTTCCGTTTTATCCAGGAGAACAATGAATTTCCAACACCGTATGACCTGGCATCTTGTTTAACCATAGATGAAAAAGGCTGTTCGGATATACTTCGGAAGCTTATTCAAAAAAACCTTCTATCGATTGAGCAGTGGGAAAATGAAAATAATGTCTTATCGGAAGTATACAGTCTTAATCCTCTGTGGGAGAAGCTATTTCACGAGAAAGAGGAAAAAAAAGATTATCCTGAAGATGGAACGATTTTTATCTTGTTTGAACAGGAATTCGGCCGTCCACTCTCTCCATTTGAAATTGAAATGATCAATACCTGGCTGGATGAGGATGAAGTATTGCCGGCGCTCATTAAAGCTGCGTTAAGGGAATCGGTTCTGATGGGTAAACTCAATTTTAAATATATCGACCGGATTATCAGAGAATGGAAAAGGAAAGGTATCAAAACAGTGGAACAAGCCAGACAGGCTAGCAAGTCATTCCACAATAATAAAGCTTCTGTTACACAGGAAGCGAATAAAGAGAGAGATACTTCCTTTTATTATAATTGGCTTGAAGGGGATGATTAGTAAAAATGCTTAATAAAAAGCAGGTGAATTATTGCCTGGAAGTAATGAAAGAAATGTTTCCTCATGCTGAATGTGAGTTACGGCATTCCAATCCATTTGAATTGGTTATAGCTGTCCTTCTTTCAGCACAATGTACAGATAACCTGGTTAATAAAGTCACTAGATCATTGTTTGAGAAATATAAAACCCCACAAGATTACCTTGCAGTTCCGTTGGAGGAGCTACAACATGATATTAAGTCTATCGGGCTGTACCGAAATAAGGCTAAAAATATTCGCAAGCTATGCCAGATGTTAATTGACGAATATGGGGGAGAGGTACCTCAGTCAAAAACCGAGCTAATGAAACTTGCCGGAGTGGGGAGGAAGACGGCCAATGTGGTTGCATCCGTGGCATTCAGGGAACCGGCGATAGCAGTAGACACCCATGTCGAACGGGTATCCAAACGACTTGGGATTTGCAGATGGAAGGATTCCGTATTAGAAGTGGAAGAAACTTTAATGAAAAAAGTACCGAAAGATGAGTGGGCTGATACACATCACCGTATGATTTTCTTCGGGCGGTATCACTGTAAAGCAAGAAACCCCCAATGTCCAGAATGTCCGCTGCTGGATTTATGCCGGGAAGGACAGAAAAGAATGAAGAAAGCAAAGGCGACAGGTTAATTGGAATACAAAGGAGGCAGCCGCACGGCTGCCTCCTTTTTAAGTTAGTTTTCGGTATTTTGGTTATCGGTATTGTTGGTACTTTGGGCATTTCCATCACTTTGGCCATCGCCACCGCCGCCAGTGTCGCTGTCACCTTGACCTTCACCACTGCCGCCAGTGTCACCATCACCTTGGCCATCTCCATTGCCACCGGTGTCTCCTTCTCCTTCACCGCCGCCATTTCCACCGTCTTCATCGTTTCCGCCGGTGTCACCGCCGCCCGGTACCTTAGCTGAAGTACTTTTTCCCGGACCGGTGTTTCCATCTTGGCCAGTAGGGGTCACGGTTATCGTGTAGGTGGCACCAGGTTCTAAATTACCTTCAATAACAATACCTTCCGTATTAACTGTCTGTTCTTTAAGCTTATTTCCATCACGGCTGACCACAACTACATATTTTGCTGATTGGTCATCATAACTCCAGGAAACATCGATTTTGGACTCAGTGGCGGCGGCTTTTAAATTGCCAACGGGTGGCAAATTACCGTCACCGTTACCGTCTCCTTCATTTTCCTCATCCTCGTCATTTTCACCGGGAACTTTAACAGTAGTTGTAACAGGTTCACTTGCATTTGCTTCTGTTTCCTCACTTACAGCCACAACCTGAATCTCGTATTCGGCCCCGGGTTCCACATTGGAAATTTCAAGGGACGTTTCATTGGTGGAGGATAGCGACTGCATTTGACCTCCATTTACACTTGCACTTACTTCAAAGGTAATATCCTCTGCCGAGCCATATTTCCACGCAACCTCAATACTGTTTGCATCTTTATTATATTCAGCCTTCAAGTCTTTTACAGGATCCAGTTGCTTATATTTCTCGGATGTCTCAGACGGCACGTTTCCTTTAACAAATAGTTCTGTGACAATCTTGGACTCCGGTGTATTCTCACTTGGCAGTTTGGCTGGTTTTGTCCCTTCTTCAACAGCCACCTCCACAACTGAATCAGGTTTTTGGAAGTCCGGTGTTTCAATGTCTTTGGAAAGTTCCTGCATCGTGTACCGGAATAAGTCTTGAGCTATTTTGGTATCCGGGAGTACGACTTTTTGATCGTCATAACCAGTCCAGGTTGAGATTGTATAGTTGGTAGTGTACCCACTGAACCACGAATCCGGACTGCCATCTTTCCCTTCAAGGTTGGTTGTTCCTGTTTTTCCTGCCAGTGGTAGACCAGGAACATCTGCTGCTTTACCAGTACCTTCGTTAACTGCCGTTTTTAACATGTCAGTAATCATATATGCAGTATAATCAGACATCACTGCTTCTGGTTCAGGTTTGAGATTAACTTCTCTTCCGCTGTCTGGGAATACGACTTTTGTTACAGCATAAGGTTCATTATATATTCCTTCATTGGCGAATGCCCGGTAAGCTCCGGCAAGCTCCATTGGAGATGCTCCTGAACTTGATCCTCCAATCGCGTCAGTCAGCGATATGTTGTCATTATTAAAAGTGATACCGATACTCTCTGCAAATTTTTGAGCAGTACCATAGCCTACTTCTTCAAGTGTTTTTGCTGCTGGAACGTTTAATGATTCACGTAGAGCAAAACGCATGGACACCCAGCCATAGTAATGGCCATTGCCTACCCAGGTATGGATTTTCTGGTCACTGCCTTTAATTTCATATGGACCATCATCATTCAATTGATGGTACGTGGACCACTGCTGATTTTCAATTGCCGGTCCATAGGCGATAACTGGTTTAAAAGTGGAGCCTGGTTGTCTGCTAATGTCGGTGGCATAGTTAAAGTCACCTGACTCCATTCCATTGCGATCTCCGCCTATTGCCCGAATAGCGCCTGTTTTAGAGTCTAGAACAACCATGCCAGCTTTCATATTGACTTCATTTCCTTTAGAATCCGTTACAGGGCCGGGATAATTAATAGGGTTATCCTCTTTATTTGATAATAAGAATTCAACATATTCCTGTGCTTTTGTATCAATTGTTGTATAAATTTTTAAACCATCTGTGTAAATATCTGCACCATCAAGCTTCTGTTTAACCTCTTTTTGAACTCGCTGCAAGAAGGCCTCGTATGGTGTTGGATCTTCCTGAGACTTACTCAGAAGAGAAGGGATGTCAACTTTTTTTGCTTCGGCTGCTTGTTCTTCGGTTATTTTGCCATGTTGCACCATTAAACTTAATACAATATTCATCCGCTCTTTCATAAGCTCGGGGTTTTTGAATGGGTTGTACGCCGATGGACGCTGTGGCAACCCAGCAAGAATTGCTGCTTCAGGCAAAGTCAGTTTACTTAAGTCGGTTTTGCCGAAGTAAACTTCTGCGGCTTTGGCAACGCCATAAGCGCCACTACCGTAATAAATCTTATTTAAATACATTTCCAATATTTGTTTTTTTGTATATTCCTGTTCGAGTTGTAAGGCCAGCCACATTTCCTGTACTTTGAGGCTGATCTTCTTTTCCGGGGACAGAAATGACTTCTCGACTAATTGCTGCGTAATCGTACTGGCACCCTCTGACCCAAATCCTTGTGTTATATTGGCGATTACTGCTCCGCCAATACGCCAGATATCTACACCTGGATGCTCGAAAAACCTTGAGTCCTCGGTAGCGATAACAGCATCAATTAACACATCGGGAAGTTCACTGTATTCCACTTTGGTACGTTGTGTAGCACCCAAATCCGCAAATAGGTCTCCATCTTTATCATAAATCTTGGATGAATAAGGACTATCCAGTTTAGATGCATCAATTTCCGGGGCAGTGGAAATATAGTAGGTGAATAGTGCACCAACCCCTATGCCGATTGCCAGCATTCCAATCAATGCAATTAGTAATATTTTTTTCCATATAGGTTTTTTTGATGTTTTCTTCTGTTTTCTTCTTGCTGTACGAGATTGGCCTTTTTCCGCCATAACTCATCTTCCTCCAATCTAAAAATAAAGCTTATCAATTATAGCTAAATAGTTAACTCTTGCCTGGTAATGAAAGGGTATTAAATATCCCTCGTTCGTTATGGTTTCATATGGAATTGACTTTTTGCCATCTTTTTTGAACTGTTGATCCCAATAAGGGAAAAAAGACTCAGCTGGAATATAATATGTCTTATTATATACTGCAAAACGGATTATTAAAAAGCTGATGCCTCCATGATGAATCACCGATTTCATATGGGCGATTTGGTGCTCGTGAATATTTGCCAGCGGAAAACGCGTCTTATTCTTTGTCTCCTTTGCTTCGAAATCAATATATTTGTTCCGGTATATACCGTTGTAGTCGGTAGTGGAAGCCTGCTTGAAATACGCTTCTGTAATTACAGCAGCACTCCTTTTCGGATAGTTAACATTAACAATTTGTACTGGTGTTGGTTTCTTATGGATGACTGCTCTGTCCGTATCCAGGTAAAAAGTATTGGTAGCATTAATATCCTCTTCCAGCGTCATCCCTCGGTTACTGTAACCTTGTGAGAAATTGGTTCCAGGGGATTTTCCAGCGCTGCTGTACTGTTTGCCGTTTGGATATTTCATTTATATTCCCCCTAGCGTATTACAGTATCATACCAAAAAAAAGATACATTGATAACCTTAATTATACACTGAAATAAGAAGGGAGGTGGCATTATGGAGTCTGAGCGGGATATCAAGTATATATCCAGGCAAGTAAGTAGTCATAACCTCGATAACATTTCCCGAACCCGAGCATACCAAAACTTTTTTCTTGAATTTCCGGAGATTAAATGGGCATTTGTTGCCAGCATGGTTTCCAGGAACGCTGGCTGGAATATGACCGATTTATTCCTGAGTCCTTTCCGAAAACTTCTTTCACATAAAGAACGTAAACAACTCTTCATGACATACGAGCGAGCAAACTGGCTTATTTTTTCAGATGCGTATCCTCAATTACTTATATATAAACTTTCCAAAGAACTAAATAAGCCTATGTTTCATTTGCTCCCAGCTTTCCACGTGTCGCGGTTTATGGTGAAGGAATGGTTTATTTTCTGGGAGGATCAAGATGAACACCGGTTAATGACAGCTTTGATCATAAATGAACAAAATGTTATCCATCAACCTGTCATTAAACAATCTTATTTTAAATATCAAATATTCCTTAGATTTCCATACCTTCTTCAAGATCGTTTGTTTATGAATGCCGTCCTGATTCCCGCTTTTCAGGATAAACTATACGGTATTTATATTCATGGATTTACCAATCTAACTCGTCGAATTACTGTTGGAAAACAAATTGCATCTGTATTATTTAATCCTCTGGTATATGAGGGTGTGAAACAGTTTGCTGTTGAGACAGAGCATACCGGTTCACGCCGTGATTATGAAAGACTGCTGTATCGCCATTTTGAAAAGGGTCCTCTGTTACGGACGGTCTACCCAGTAATAAACCATCAAGATAATATTCGGAAAGACTGGTGCAGGAAAGGGGGGATTCATCATAAATGGTGGGCACAGGACGACTGTAAACCGGACGCCGAAGTGGCTAATTCATTCTATAAAAGAAGAAAGATATTATATACCTATTATCACCTTAGAGAGTGGCTTAAGTGAAAAAAGGATTTGTGGGTGACAAATCCTTTTCTCTATAGGAATTATGCTTAAGTAGATGGACGATCCGGTCCATCCAGTTTTTTATTTCTTGTTTTGTCCTGCTTGTTTTTCCTGTATTTTTCAGTCTTCAGTTCCTGCTTGCTTTTTTTCATATATATTCCCTCCTTCCCTGCATAGTTTGTCTTAGAACAAGCGAATCTACACTTCTTTTGCCGCTTTTATTCTAGTTTTGTCGACCGTGAAGGGATAGGAGAAATAACGCCGAAATTATATAACAGCAGAAAATCTTAGGTTGGAGGTGGCATGATGGGGATTTTAAAAGAAGCGGATGAGAATTTTTACGGAGTAGACAGAAAGGAGTTTGCGGGTTCTCTTGCGAAATTGAATGATCAACTTCGGTTAATTGAGCAGAAACTAACGGTTTTTACTGACAATGAAATCAACAGGTTATATAGAATACGGAGAAGTGAACTGAGCCACTTACGGGTTAGACTGGAAAATAGCAGATTAAACAAAGAAGACGGCAGTTCAGCACAAACAAAGAAATTGTCCTGATTCCTGTTCATTATGATAAAATAATTTGTGGAATACATTAATCAAAAAAGGCAGGATTTCTTATGGATTTGGAATTACAAACCGAACTGTTTAAACAGCATACAGAGAAGTTAAAGGAAAGATACGAATTAAACGAGCCTCCGGAAAACAAAAAGGATAGAGAGTTTTTCCTGATGGTAAAAGAACATACAACACCTATTTATACGTTGCTCGAAGACTGGGAAGAAAATGCTTTGGCTGCAGTTAAGGAACGACGAGTCACCATTCACCCGCATCAGGTCACATCAACCAGGGAAAACATGGAGTTGCTTCTTATGCACAGTTTTTATGTCGATGTAAAACGAAAAAGATATATGGAGCTGAATCATTCCATACACTTCATTCTCGACCAGCTGCTGCGAGACCTGCGAGAGAAGTAATAACTTTACAGTAATTTCAATTTCTTTTAAACTGAAATAAGGAAAAGTAATCACCTTAGACCGATAGTAACAACAACGAACGGCTTATCCAAAGTATGTTTACCGAGATAAGTCATTTCTTGTGATTATCTTCCGAGTAAGATATAAGGGGAGAAGAGCTTGGCCAAAAAAGATCTGATTCAAAAAGCAGAAGAAATACGCAATAAAGCATATGTACCTTATTCATCATTCCCTGTAGGTGCTGCCCTTTTAACTAGATCGGGAAAAGTGTATACTGGCTGCAATATTGAAAATGCCGCTTATCCTGTTTCATGCTGTGCCGAACGTGTAGCTATATTTAAAGCAATTGCCGATGGGGAAAAGGATTTTACCGAGATGGCCGTCATTGCAGATACAAAACGTCCGGTACCTCCTTGTGGCTCTTGCCGTCAGGTGATGAGTGAATTTTTCAACAAAGATATGACAATCCATCTAACAAATTTACATAATGAAATCAGAACGGTAACGATGGAAGAGCTTCTGCCTTTTTCTTTCCAGCCTGAAGATTTGAATGATCGATGACAGTGGGAGCTGCTTAATTAAGCAGCTTCTATTTTTGTTCACTGGAAGCTGAAAGACAAGTTCCGAAATTAATGTTATACTAGGAAAAGAGTATTTGATGCATAAAATAGATGGACAAAAATACAATTAAAATGGACAACTGATTATGTTTTCTTTGTAATGATGACAATCGGAAAAATACGAGGTGACGTAAAATGAATTCAGATCGTATTCAACTCAGCGGTAAAGACATCCTGGAGAAAGAATTTAAAACAGCTATGCGGGGATATCATCAGGAAGAAGTAGATGAGTTCCTGGACACAGTAATTCAGGACTATGAAGCGTTTCAGCAGGAAATCGACCGGCTCCGGCAGGAAAATGAACGACTGAGAAAGCAGACAGACCAAACCAGAACACGTACACAGACACCAAATCATCAGGTTAATTATGACATTTTAAAACGTCTGTCTAATTTGGAGAAGGCAGTCTTCGGTAAAAAGTTTGCTGATTCCTGATAATTACAGAATTTGTCAGTGAATTACACCTTGAATTATGATATAATAGTTTTAGCAGATGTTGAATACTCACGTAATCGCTGTATACTTCAGTATGCAGAGGAAAGTCCATGCTCACACAGGCTGTGATGCCTGTAGTGTTCGTGCTCAACGAAATCATAAGTTGAGGTAGCCTTTATAGGTTAACGGCAGTGTAAATTCCTAAGTCCTCGGATACGGAATGATACGCTTGAAAGTGCCACAGTGACGTAGCCGGTCTGGAAACAGCCCGGGTGGAACGCGGTAAACCCCACGAGTGAGCAACCCAAATAATGGTAGGGGCATCCTTGATTAGGGAAATGAACCGAAAAAGGGACAGACAATGACTTTTGTCTGTAGATAAATGGTTACGACCATTGTACGAGGCTGACCATCGTTTGAGTACAATGGAACAGAACATGGCTTATTGAGTATTTAACGGTCAACTATTATACGTAAACTACAGACCTCATCAGTTGAGTTATCTTAGCTGATGGGGTTTTTTGCTGTCCTATGCTTTGAGTATTCCAAAAGCAGATGGTAAACTATTACTGATTTAAAATCCTGGAAGTGAGTGAAGCATTTATGGCTAAAGATGTTACATTAATCGCAACAGCTGCAATGGGTCTTGAGTCGGTTGTTGGAAATGAAGTAAAGCAATTAGGATATGAAATCAATGTGGAAAACGGCAGGGTAGTATTTCAAGCACCAATATCTGCCATCCCTCGCTGTAATCTATGGCTACGGTCTGCCGACAGGGTTAAGGTGCTAGTTGGTAAATTCAATGCTACCACTTTTGATGAATTGTTTGAAGCCACTAAAGCGTTGCCTTGGGAGCAGTATATTGATGAAAATGGTAAGTTTCCTGTTTCTGGTAAATCCGTAAAGTCCACGCTATATAGTGTTTCCGATTGTCAGGCTATTGTAAAAAAAGCAATTGCTGAACGACTTAAAATAAAACATGGTGTCGCTGGTAAAATGCCTGAGACGGAAGGTTCTTATAAGGTAGAGGTGGCTATTCATAAAGATGAAGCCCTTCTCACAATTGACACTTCCGGTGCAGGATTGCATAAACGAGGATACCGAGTCGGACAGGGAGAAGCCCCGCTTAAAGAGACAATGGCAGCTGCTCTTGTCATGCTTACTAACTGGAAACCAGACTATCCCTTGATTGATCCATTCTGCGGTTCAGGAACCATCCCGATTGAAGCTGCTCTGATCGGACAGAATATTGCTCCTGGTTTTAATCGGGAGTTTGCTTCAGAGGAGTGGAGTTGGATAAAACCTCGGTATTGGAATAGTGCATTTGAGGAAGCAGAGGACCTGGCGAACTATGATCAACCGCTTGATATTACTGGTTCTGACATTGACCATAATCTTACTAAGATTGCAAAGGATAATGCAACTGAAGCAGGTCTGGCCGATCTGATTGAGTGGAAGCAAATGCAAGTCAGAGACTTGTTTATCCGTCAGGAAAATGGGTATATAATCGGGAACCCCCCATATGGTCAGCGGATAGGGGATCAGAAAGAAGTTGCGAAAATTTATCAGGATCTAGGAAAAATCATGCGTGAACATCCTACCTGGAGTGTTTATATTCTGACGGCATATGATCGTTTTGAAAAAGAGTATGGAGTGCAGGCAACGAAAAAACGCAAGCTATTTAACGGTTTCATTGAGACCAACTATTATCAGTATTTCGGCAATAAACAATAGGGGGACAACCTGATGGACAACGTTAAACAAATTGAAAAAGATTTTAGGGAATTGCTTACCGAGCAGAATGCATATCGTGAAGCGATTACGCTGATTCATTGGGATATGCGTACTAAGATTCCTAAAAAAGGGGTTGAGCAACGCTCCGAGGTAGTTGGTTTCCTTTCAGAAAAGCTCCATCAGATTGAGACCTCTGATAAAATGAAATATTTTATTGATATACTGAAAGACAATACCGAAGATGAAATCCTCAAGAAAACCATAGAAGATTGTGAAGAGACATATGAAAGGAACCGGAAAATTCCCCATAATGAATTCAGGGAATATGTGATGTTGCAATCCAAGTCAGAATCCGTCTGGCAGGAAGCTCGGGAAAATAATGATTTTTCTCTGTTCAGTCCTTATCTTGAAAAGCTTGTGGAATTTAACAAGCGGTTTGCCGGCTACTGGGGGTATGAGAATAACATCTATGATGCATTATTACATAATTATGAGCCAGGAGTAACTACTGAAACACTGGACCGAGTATTTCCTGATCTTAGAAAATCACTCACTTCTCTACTCGAGAGAATCAAGCAAAGTACTTCTAAGCCAGACCCTGGAATACTAACGGGGTTCTTTCCCAAGGCGGACCAGGAGGCCTTTAGCTTAGCGGTTCTACAAGAGATGGGCTATGATTTTACATCTGGCCGGCTGGATGAAACAATTCATCCATTTGCTATTGCGCTCAATCAAAATGATGTACGTGTTACAACCCGATTTGATGAGGAAGACTTCCGGATGGCTGTATTTGGGACAATTCATGAGGGCGGGCATGCCTTATATGAACAGAATATTAGTCCTCAATTGGCTGGTACGCCTCTTTCAACGGGAACTTCGATGGGTATTCATGAATCCCAGTCACTATTCTGGGAAAACTTTGTGGCGCGGAAGGAAGCTTTTTGGGAGAGACACTATGATACATTTTTAAAATATGCTCCTGAACAGTTTCATAAAATGCCACTAAATCAGTTTTACCGGGCAGTAAATGAGGTGAAGCCTTCACTAATTCGGATAGAAGCGGATGAATTGACCTATTCACTTCACATTATGATCCGTTATGAACTGGAGAAAGCACTTATAAATGGTGAGATAACTGTGGATGAACTTCCAGGCCTTTGGAATGAAAAAATGAAGGAATATCTGGGTGTAGAACCACCTACTGACAGGGAAGGCGTTTTGCAGGATATTCACTGGTCTTCCGGTGATTTCGGATACTTTCCATCATATGCGTTGGGTTATATGTACGCTGCTCAGTTCCATAATACATTGAAAAAAGAAATCAACTTTGATGATCATTTGTTAAACGGTCGGTTTAATGAGGTACGTGAGTGGCTTACCAGGAATATTCACCAACATGGAAAAATGAAAAAACCTCTTCAGATTATTGAAGAGGTGACAGGTGAAAAGCTTAACCCGGACCATCTGGTAACATACCTCACCAGCAAGTACAGTAAAATCTATGACTTTTAAAGGAAAAACAGGGGCTATCCCTGTTTTTTTATATCTATAAAAATTGTTCATAAATTCCTACAACATAGTGAACAACGAATATACGCCAAACCAGCTTGCCAATACACATAATCCAATCAACATAACAGATACGAAAACCCATTTTAAATCAGGATTATTCTTTTCCTTGAACTTTTCTTCATTCTTATAATGAATATCTGCCAATTTTCAAACTCCCTCCTGACAGAAAAATTACTTGTGTTTATAATACACAATTTTAGCCGGTGATAAGTCTTTTTTTGTGATGTTTCACAAATTCTTCAATAATATTTGTCTATTTTAAGAGTAAACAAATCTGTATTATTTTTCCGGTTAGTAACCAAACTAAGCAAAAAAGGTGAGTCCAGTAAATGACCAATGTATGTTCAATCGGCCTCGGCATCCCAGAGTATGAATTATCACAGGAGGATATTAAAAAGCTTGTCGGCGAAATTTTTGAAGATCTTTCTCCTAAACAGTTGGCCAGATTTCTTCCGGTGTTCGACAATACCATGATAGAGAAGCGCCATTTTGCTGTGGATAGAGAGTGGTTTAAGGCAGACCATACATTTAAGGAAAAAAACAATCTTTATCACCGCTACGCATTACGTTATTCGTTGTCAGCTATTGATGATTGCCTGAATAACATGGATTTTCTCGAGCGAGCCATCCCATACGAAGCTGTAGATATGCTGATCTTCATTTCAAGCACCGGTATTGCAACCCCCTCACTAGATACTTACTTATTCAATGAGCGTCCTTTTCGGGAGGATACCGTCAGAATGCCATTATGGGGTCTGGGATGCGCGGGCGGTGCAATTGGTCTATCGAGGGCATTTGAGTGGTTGTGCGCGCATCCTGAAAAGAATGCCTTGGTAGTCTGTTGTGAACTGTGCAGCCTTACTTTCCAGCGAAATGATTTTAGAAAAAGCAACCTTATCGGCACTGCATTATTCGGTGACGGAGCGGCAGCTTCACTGATTCTTGGTGATAAGTCTCCGTATCAAGAATACAGTAGGGGAACAAAGCCAAAAATTAAACAGACAAGTTCCATGACCAAGAAACACAGCAACTCTGTGATGGGATGGAATGTAACCAACGAAGGGCTCGAAGTTATTTTTTCAAAAAGCATTCCATCACTGGTCAGGTCTTTCTGGAAAAGGCATACAGACAGATTTATCGGGGATATTAACAGAAACGAAATTAATTCATTTATTGCTCATCCGGGCGGAAGGAAAGTACTTGAGGCCATGGAAGAGGTACTGGGTGAGCCAAAGATTAAATTTCAGCATTCGTACAATGTCCTTCAGCGTTACGGAAATATGTCCTCAGCGACTGTATTATTTGTCCTGCAAAATTGGCTTAAGCACCAAGCAGAAAACGAGGAAACAGGGATACTGTCAGCTTTAGGTCCTGGATTCAGTTCTGAATTATTATTATTGGAGTGGAAGAAAGAATGACAACATGGATGTGGCTATTTATTATAACAGTGATTGTCCAGCGGCTGGTAGAATTGAACATAGCAAAAAACAATGAACGTTGGATGAAGGAAAGAGGTGGGGTAGAAAGAGGAGAGAAGCACTATAAATGGTTCATTATCCTGCATATGGCTTTTTTCCTGTCGACCATCACAGAAGGTATGTTTGACAACCGGGGAGATATTGGACTTAATTATGCGCTACTGCTTTTGTTTCTGATGACTCAAGCTGCGAGGATCTGGTGTATACAAACACTTGGAAGGTTTTGGAACACAAAGGTGATTGTCCTGCCAGGGGTCGCGCTTATCAAAAAGGGTCCATATAAGTATATAAAACATCCCAATTATCTCATTGTAGGTATTGAATTATTTGTAATTCCGTTTCTGATCGGTGCTTATGTAACCGCCTGTATTTTTCCGGTATTGCATTTGTTCCTTCTGAAAGTCAGGATCCCTCGTGAAGAGAAAGCCCTAACAAAAGCAACCCTTTAAAAATTAGAGGCCAGCATTTAGCTGACCTCTAATTTTATTTTACTTTCATATATTTCGCTGCATACATGAACGGTGTATCGATAAGCGCAACAATGAATTTAATTATATAAGTGGTAATAAAAATCTCAAGCCAAACGCTCGGTGAGTAAATACCTAAAAAGGCTATTGTACAAAATACAGCGGTGTCCAGCAGCTGACTTATCAGCGTACTTCCGTTGTTTCGAAGCCATAAATAGGAGTCAGAGGGAAACATTTTACGTAATTTATCATAGATCCACACATCAAAGTATTGGCTCACGATATATGCAGCCAGGCTTCCGAGTGCGATACGGGGAATCATACCAAAAATGGACTGCAATGGTCCTTGGGCAAAGTCGCTTGCTCCAGGCTCAAACTGAAGAGCAACCTGCATCATGATTGTCATGGCAATCAGGGTAGAGAATCCCAGCCAGACAGCCTGCCTGGCATCTTTTTTGCCATATTTTTCGTTTAGAATATCGGTAGCCAAATATGCTGTCCCGTAAATAATGTTCCCCAGAGTGGCTGTAAGGCCGAACAATTCAATTGTTTTAAGGACCTGGACATTAGCGATAATCGTAGCAATACCAATCCACACAAACAGCCCAGTACGTCCGAATAACCGGTAAAATAATAAAAGCATTCCAAAATTGATAAGTGCAAACAATATCCAAATAAGTTCATTTGGCATAAAAACGCCTCCTTAGTTTTGATAACGCGGGAGTTTGCGAACCGCGGTAACCATGATAGTGCCTGAAGCTACAAAGGCCTTAAACTTATTATTGGATCCAATGAATATTAGCTTAAAACACAGAATTCATTATACGTATACGCTTCTTAAAAAGCAAGATGGGTTTTAACAACCTATAACACCTAAGAATACAGGGATTTTTAAAAAAAGCCTTATACAGTTAAGAAAGTCTGTATACTATATTAAGAGCAAAAAAAGCGGTAATCCTTATTGGATCACCGCTTTATATATTTTGTACTGTTATTTTTTAACTACGTTAGCAGCTTGTGGACCACGGTCACCTTCAACGATTTCAAAAGAAACTTCTTGGCCTTCTTCCAGTGATTTGAAACCTTCTTCCTGGATTGCGGAATAATGTACGAATACATCGTTTCCTTCCTCCAACTGAATGAAGCCATAACCTTTTTCAGCGTTAAACCACTTAACTACTCCATTTTCCATGTAAATAAATCCTCCTAAAAACTTTCACGTAAAACGTGTTATTAATACAAAGCAGACACATGGATATCAAAAAGGCAGCTCAAATAGAAGAATGGGATCACTCACACATCCACTCCTATTGAAGCTGCCTGTTGTTAATGATTCCATACATCTTCTTTGCTTGTGTCTACTATAGCCCAATTCATTTTTCACGTCAAGAATTTACCCTCTAAAAAATACTGTTTTTTACAGTAAAAAATAACAACATTATTTACCCGTCATTTCCCTTGTAAATATGGTTGAAACTAATGTGAAAATTACCATAAATACGTTACACTGTAATTATTAACAGGAGGGGAGAATTACATATGAAAACTGATATCGAAATAGCTCAGGAAGCAAATCTAAAACCAATCAGCGAAATTACCGAGCAGTTGAATCTCGAGATAACAGACTGGGAACCATACGGTCATACTAAGGCTAAGATCTCCGATTCACTGCTTGAAAAGTTCAAGGATCGTCCTGATGGAAAAGTAATTCTTGTGACATCCATCAACCCAACACCTGCAGGGGAAGGTAAGTCGACGGTGACTGTAGGTCTTGGACAGGCACTTAACAGAATAGGGAAAAAAGCGATTATTGCTTTACGAGAACCTTCACTTGGGCCAGTAATGGGGATGAAGGGCGGTGCCGCTGGAGGCGGGTATTCACAAGTGCTGCCTATGGAGGACATAAACCTTCATTTTACAGGAGATTTACATGCGATTACCAGTGCAAATAATGCGTTGTCAGCGTTAATTGATAATCATATCCACAGGGGAAATGAACTGAACATAGATCCACGTAGGGTTGAATGGAAGCGTGTTATTGATATGAATGACCGTGTTCTTCGTCAAATAGTGATCGGGCTTGGTGGTCCATTACGCGGAGTACCGAGGGAAGATGGATTTAATATTACAGTTGCATCCGAAATAATGGCTATATTATGCCTTTCCACAAGCCTGGAGGATCTTCGTGAACGGGTTTCCCGTATAGTTATCGGGTACACGTACGATGAAAAGCCGGTCACAGTCAAAGATTTGAAAATAGAAGGTGCACTTACACTTCTGCTGAAAGATGCGATTAAGCCTAATCTTGTGCAGACAATCGAAAATACCCCTGCCATCATTCATGGTGGCCCATTTGCCAATATAGCCCACGGGTGTAACAGTATTATGGCAACTAAAACGGCGGCTAAGCTTGGAGATTATGTTGTAACCGAGGCAGGGTTTGGTGCAGACCTAGGTGCAGAAAAGTTTCTGGATATCAAAACACGTGCTGGAGAGTTTGATACCTCTGCGGTTGTTATTGTGGCAACCGTCCGTGCGCTTAAAATGCATGGCGGGGTTAACAAGGATGAATTGAAAGAAGAGAATGTCGAGGCATTGAAGGCTGGCATGGAAAATCTGCAAAAACATATCGAAACAATTGAACAGTTTGGATTGCCTTTTGTTGTAGCAATAAATAAATTCCCTACTGATACCGAGCAAGAGACTAACTTTATAAAATCCTGGTGTGAATCTCGGAATATTGAAGTTGCCCTGACCGATGTATGGGCAAATGGCGGTGAAGGCGGTATCGAGCTTGCTGAAAAAATTATCGATAAAGCAGATAATGAAAATCAGGATTTTCAACGGATATACGATTTAAACGATACGCTGGAAACAAAAATAAGAAAAGTTGCTCAAAAAGTTTATGGTGCGGATGATATTGAATTATCAGCAAAGGCCAAAAAACAACTTGTATTCTATGAACAACAGGGATGGGGCAAACTTCCAATCTGTATGGCGAAAACGCAGTATTCCCTATCTGATGACCCTTCGCTTCTTGGAAGGCCACGCGGATTCACCGTTACAATACGGGAGCTTCGACCGTCAATAGGCGCTGGGTTTATCGTAGTTCTTACTGGAGACATGATGACGATGCCTGGACTTCCGAAAAAGCCAGCAGCTCTTAACATGGATGTCACACCGGATGGAAAAATTCTAGGATTATTTTAATGAATAAGAATGAAAAATTAAAAGCAATCCGCGATTATGTTTCCGGAATTTTTGAAGATGATGCAACAGGGCATGATTTTTTCCATATGCAACGTGTTGCCGAAGCGGCTGGAAAAATTGCGGAAAAGGAAGGAGCCAACTTGTTTATCAGTAAGGCGGCTGCATGGGTTCACGATATTGGCGACACTAAATTATCTGATGACCCTGACGAGGATAAGAGAGAACTCCAGACATTTTTTCTTTCCATCAGTTGTACTGCAGAAGAAATCGCGTTAATTACTGAAGCGGCCCGGGATGTTTCGTTTAGTAAAGGAAAGGTACCACAATCACTTGAGGGGAAAGTTGTCCAAGATGCAGATCGGCTTGACGCGTTAGGAGCAGTAGGTATAGCAAGGACTTTTGCCTATGGAGGAGCGAAAGGCCAGCTAATCTGGCATGATCAGAATAAAGAGGGGACATCTATCCAGCATTTTTATGATAAACTGCTGAAACTCAAAGGATTGCTGAATACTGCTTCGGCAGCGGAAATTGCTGAGGAGCGACATTTATTTTTGGAACAGTTTCTCAGCCAGTTTTTTGAGGAATGGCAGTCCCAAACATAGAAAGCCGGGCATAAGTACGGTAACTTATGCCCGGCTTCATTGCATTATTGTACTCTTCGTGATCCAAGGTAGCGTTGATCCCAGTAAGGGTTGCTAAGGTTACTGACCTCCACACCACGGGAAGCGCCTGCGTGAATGAACTTGCCATCCCCGACATAAATACCCATGTGGGATGGGCCGGGTTTATATGTTTCAAAAAATACCAGCTCTCCGACAGAAGGACTGCCTGCAGGCGCTGTGAAGTTCCATGTATCGCTGACTGTTCTTGGAGTCACTTTTCCCTGTGTTTTAAAAATGTATTGGATGAATCCACTGCAATCAAACCCACCAGGGGCTTCACCACCCCATACATATGGAGTGCCAATCAGCGAATAGGCGGTATCGATCACATTTGAGTAATTCGGGCTGGTAACCTCCACTTTTTCATTAGGTGCAGTTGTCTCTTCCGATTCTTTTACAGTTTTTTGTTCAGTCTCAGCCGTTTTATCCTCTTTATTGTATAATGTAGTCAATGAGGATGGCGACACTTCTTCCACAAGCTCGATTCCGTGTTTTTCTTCGGCGACTTCAAGAGCCTTTTGTGTCAACGGACCATAAATACCATCAATTTCTCCATCGTAGTAACCAAAATAATGTAGAGCCCGCTGTACAATCTTTACATCTTTACCATGCATTCCCGGATAAATGGAATCCGACATTTCCGTAATTTGATTCATGTATTTTTCCTTTTCTTCATCAATTATCGCCAGCAGTGTAAGTTTACCGGCCTGACCGGTTACTTTAATATTGTGATCCACCTGGAATTTTTTTAGTGCATGCTCGGTTAGGATGCCAAAATCTCCATCAATATCATCATTGTAGTATGATAGCTCATTCAGTTTAAACTGTAGAACCCTGACTGCTTTACTATGCTGACCATATTGCAGCTTTTCAGCTTCCAGTAATTGATTATTCTGCAGTACTGGATATGCATCCACATATACAGCAAACGGCTGACTCAACACGTAGCTATAAAGAATCGATTGTTTCACCACATGCTCTACGGTGCCATTCAGCATGCAACTATCCCCTTTCTGTGTGGCTATCTCTAAAAAATTTATGTCGATTTTCATTTCATTATGACCCTATTGGTTTTACGTTTATGTTACAATGATTTTTAAGTATGTCTAAGGAGCGGAGGACGAAAAATGATAGATAAAGGCGAACAGGCTTATTTAAATCTTTGCAAATATATCCTTGAAAATGGAACCAAGAAGGAAGACCGGACTAATACAGGTACATATTCGAGTTTCGGCCACCAGATGCGTTTTGATCTGAGCGAGGGCTTCCCACTCCTGACCACTAAAAAAGTGCCATTTCGCTTAGTTGCGAGTGAACTGCTCTGGTTTATTAAAGGAGATACAAATATCCGTTATCTTCTTCAGAACAACAATAACATATGGAATGAGTGGGCTTTCAAAAAATGGGTGGAGAGCCCGGATTATAAAGGCCCTGACATGGATGACTTTGGAAACCGGAGCCAGCGGGATCCCGAATTTAAACGTGTTTACCGTGAGCAGATGGAACTTTTTAAAGCGAAAATACTTGAAGATGATGTTTTTGCAGAAGAATTTGGTGATTTGGGTTCGGTTTATGGAAAGCAATGGCGTAAGTGGAAAACTTCACAAGAGGATACGATTGACCAGCTGAAGGAGGTTATCGATTCTATTCGCACCAAGCCTGATTCCAGACGGCATATTGTTTCGGCATGGAATCCTGAGGATGTACCGGCGATGGCTCTGCCACCATGCCATACTCTGTTTCAATTCTATGTTGCAGATGGCAAGTTATCGTGCCAGCTTTATCAGCGCAGTGCTGACATGTTCCTTGGTGTACCGTTCAATATTGCAAGTTATGCTTTGCTGACTTATTTGATTGCACATGAGTGCGGACTTCAAGCAGGGGAGTTTGTTCATACTCTGGGCGATGCGCATATTTATTCCAATCATGTGGAACAGGTTGAGACACAGCTCGGCCGTAGCTTAAGACCAATGCCTGAGCTCAAAATTAATAGAACCAAAGAGTCCATTTTTGATTTCGAACTGACCGATTTTGAGATAACTGATTATAACCCACACCCTGCGATAAAAGCGCCGATTGCAGTGTAACTGTTAGGAAATAGGAGGTAACAAGATGATTTCTCTGCTCGTAGCAATGGACCGACAGCACGTAATTGGGGCGAACGGTGATTTGCCATGGAGGCTGCCAAACGATCTGAAATTTTTTAAGGAAAAGACGATTGGACATACCATTATAATGGGACGGAAAACCTATGAATCAATTGGAAAGCCTCTATCAAAACGAAGGAATGTAGTGATTACCAGCCAGAATGATGGCTTTCCAGACGAGGTTAAGGTGATCCGCAGTTTAGATACAATAAAAGACTGGCACAAAGAGAATCCGGACGAGGAATTATTTGTAATCGGCGGAGGAAATATTTTTAACCAGATTCTTCCAGATGCGGATCGTATGTATATAACGTTTATTGATGAAGAATTCGAGGGGGACACTTATTTCCCTGGATTTTCGGAGGATGAATGGGTATTAACAGACAGCCAAAAAGGTGAGAAGAATGATAAGAATCCGTACGACTATTATTTTCAGCAATACGACAGGAAATAAGGAGTGCTGATAGTTTATGCGTAAAATGGGAGTTGTATTGGCAGGGGGTAAATCCTCACGTATGGGCACAGATAAATCATTACTTTCACTCAATGGTAAACCGGTAATTCAACATGTTGTAAGCCGGCTGAAGTCCTGCAGTGACGAGGTATGTATAATTGCCAATAACCCAGCTTCGTATAGCTTCCTGAATACTCCTGTATATCCGGACAGGTATAAAGAGAAAGGCCCTTTGGCTGGTATTGAATCAGCTTTGTATAATACGGATGCAGATGTTTACATATGTGCAGCCTGTGATATGCCATTTGTTCATGCTTCTGTATATGAACACCTGCTTGGATTACTAGAGGATGCAGACGCGGTTATACCAGTCTATCCGGACAAAATGCATCCGCTGTCTGCCATTTACACCAAGTATGCTCTTCCGCCAATTCAGGAACTGCTGGATAAGGATATTCGGAAAGTGCGACGTCTATTCGACCGTATAAATGTCAATTATGCGAAAAAGTTCGGAGACATTCCGGACGAAACCCTATCCAGGCATTTCTTTAATATGAATTATCCGGACCAGTATGAAGAGGCAAATCAATTTTAAAGTTGTTAACCCGTAGACGTTCGTGTTAAACTAAAATCGATTCATTGAGAGCGTTCTATGAACTTTGTGTGTATTTTTTAATTTAAATCTGTATTCCTGTCAGCAAATACATTATACTAGACTCAATCATATAAAGAAGGTGCTGTTATGTTTAACATAGGATTTCCAGGACTTATCCTGATTTTAATAATTGCTTTGGTGATCTTCGGACCTAAGAAACTTCCGGAAATAGGAAAAGCTGCTGGTACAACCTTAAAAGAATTTAAAAACTCCGCTCGTGATCTTACTGGCGATGCGGCAGATGAAGTGAAAGAAGCTAAAGATATTGTTAAAGGGAAAGAAAACAAATAAGCACGCACGGAGTGATATAAATGATTGGTAATATTGGCATTCCCGGGTTAATTCTAATTCTTGTAATTGCCCTGATTGTATTTGGTCCATCCAAACTGCCTGAGATAGGAAAAGCTGTCGGCAGTTCGTTAAAAGAGTTTAAAAACGCTACACGGGATATCGTTTCTGACGATGATTCCGGTAAAAAGGATAATAAATAACTGAATTGTGAAGGTGTAGGGGGAATTAACCTTACATCTTCTTTTGTGCTTAAGGTACTGGGAGAGTGAACTAATGGCTGAAGAAAAGCAATATATAAATGAAAAGGAAATGAATTTGGTAGGGCATTTATCTGAACTCAGAAACAGATTGATCGTTACAGCGATTGTGTTTATCGCGCTGTTCGTCGTCGGGTTTGTTTATGTCGAGGATATCTTTAATTTCTTCACAAAGGATCTTGATTTCACGCTAAGTATTACCGGCCTGACCGATACTGTATCAGTTTATATTACTATGGCAGGCTTAGTTGCTGTTATTGGGACGCTTCCAGTTCTATGTCTCCAGGTCTGGCTGTTTATCAGACCTGGCCTGACTAAAGGAGAACAAAGGGCGACTCTGTTATATATCCCCGCTATCTTTATTCTGTTTATCGGAGGTCTTGTATTTGGGTATATGATTTTCATCCAGTTGATCATTCCATTTCTTCTATCACTGAATGATGGAATGTTCAATGAGATTTTTACTTATGACAGATATTTTAAGTTTTTGTTCAGTGTAATTATTCCGTTTGCAATCTTTTTTGAAATTCCTGTTATCGCCATGTTTCTAACGAGCCTTGGAATTCTCACCCCGGATTTTATGCGAAAAACACGAAAGTACGCGTACCTTATTTTAGTTATCGTGGGTGCGGTAATTACTCCGCCTGATTTTATATTACAGATTGCAGTCGCGGTACCATTAATAGTGTTATATGAAATCAGTATTTATCTGTCCGTAATAATTTACCGTAAACGACTAAAAAAGCATCAGGAATTTATGGAAAGCGATGGCGGGATTTAAAGGAGGATTATTTTGCGTTCTTTTTACCATTACATGATGACGTACCGGGGAAAGAAGCAGGCTGACGACTACAGTCGACTTGCAGACTGGATTTTTTATGACCATGACTTTCCTAAACATTCTCGTGATTATGATGAAATCAGCAGTTACTTGGAATGGAACAGTCCATTCCCAAATGCACTATCTATCTTTGATAAGCTTTGGGACAACTATTCGACGAAAAGAATTGATTAAGGCTGGGAAAAAAGTTATTTATTAAAGTAAATTCCGAACATTGATTTGAATTCTAAGATAGAATTCGAATCAGTTCGGATTTTTTGTCGAGAAGAAAATATTTTAAATCGTTGCTTCGTCAAAATACTTCGCTTTCACCGCTCCGGGTGCAAGTCCAACATCTGTTCCAGCTGAAGCTGTCACAGTGTTTCCTTCGCCGTGGGCACGGCTTCAGCTTCCTCGGAAAGCGTCAAGCCGCTTTCCTGCGGGATCTTCAGCTCGTGCTATTCCCACAGGAGTCTTTGTATTTTGACTACGCTTAATACTTGCTTTAAAAGCATATTAAAATTTTAAGTTCGTCTTTGGCTTCTCAATTTTTCTTATGTCCCAGCCACTTTTTTATTTTCAGTAATCGGGCAGGGAAGAAGGGGGTCAGACGGGCGATATAGCCAGTATATCACTAAATGGAACAGTGATTTTCTGATTGTCAGGCTTTTTCAGCAACAGACTTTGCCTGTTTTTGTCCATTCTCGAAATAACTCCGATTTGATTTACTATTTCCTTGTTGGTATAGAAAGTCAAATTAATGACAGAACGTTTATTATAGGCATTCTGCAATTTGACGTTGAGTAATTCAATTTCCTGGGGATCGAGAAGGGGCTTTTTTGTTATTCGGTCTTCTTCCCACATCGCCTTAAGAAGTTCTACATGCTCCGGAAGCATTAACGATGTCCACTTAATTGTCCCCCGATCATTTTCCATTGTAATCACCTCATTTTTAATTATATACGAACATAGGTTCGTTAATCAATAAAAAATGTGCTTCGAGAAAAATTAATCAAACGTTTGATTAATTAATTGAAAAATCAAACACATGAATACAGCGCCTTGTTTCAACCAAATTCGGCAAAAAACGCACTAATATGTTGGAACCTGTTAGAACGTGCGGTTGCCCGGGAAATAATGACTGCTAAAACAGGGAAATCATTCATAAAGTTGTCATACCTGACAAGAGTGAAGCGTTATCAAAAGGATTATAATAGATGTATAAGAATAGGAAAGAAGGGGATAACATGTTTTCAGCTATTGTGTTTGGGATTATTCTTTCTGGTTCCATCGGATTTATTATCTCAGCAGAGATAACAGGCTAATTATTTTAGATCTTCCCGTAACTTTTATTGCTCTTCACCTCGTAGTTGGTGTAACTGCGAAGTTTTACGCCTTTAAGCGGACATACGAGCCCTTATTTACTATGAATTAATCAAAACAAGCTATCACTTGGTGGCCGCAAAACTCTATATTGTTCCTGTATCTCCACAAATAGAGTCATCTATGTCCGCTAAACAGCTTAACCGGACAGGAGTCCGATTTTTTATGCTAAAAAAAGAATTTTTCCTTCATCTTGATCTATTCGAATAAATAAAAATAACGCCTTGTTGCCCAGAGTAGTAGGTACGGCTGTTACTTAGCAGTTTATAGTTTTTGTGCCACAAACTACAATATTTAAAAAACCTTTACCGCTCTAGGTGAAGGTTTTTTTGCGGTTTAGTGATTGATGCCTACACCCTTTATGGTTGATTACGTACAATAACCTAGAAAAAGGTTTATAAAGGGGAGGATATCATGATATGGGGAGCACCGGCACGGCGGCCGAATAATCAAGTCTTTCCGGCGGGATACCGACCAGAAAGACGGATTAATTACCAGCCACATCCACGTCAAGGATTTTTGGCACCATATAAGCAACAGGGGTTTTTAACACCTGACCGGATAGGAAGTCTGTCACAGAAGCTGGATAATTTGCAAAGGATCCTGAAGACAGTTAACTCAGCAGTCCCGATAATCCAGCAATATGGCCCAATTGTTAAGAACCTTCCAACCATGCTGCAGGTAATGAAGGCACTTAACGAAACCGATCACTCAGACGATGCCTCTGTAGAAGATGATGAATGGGTGGGCGATTTGAGTGATGAGAATGAAAGTTTGCTTTCGCTCGAATCCAGTATAGATGAGGAGAGTATTTCTGATAACCGTCAAATAGGTGAATCAGTTCCAAAATTGTTCATTTAGCCATTTCAGGCACACGACTTGATTTTTTGTACCAAAAAAGGAAGAATAGAGACATAAATAAACTTGCACAAAACGGAGGTATAGAATGACTAGTCAAACTGAAAAAGCAACGTTCGCCGGTGGATGCTTCTGGTGCATGGTGGAACCATTTGATGAACGTCCGGGAGTGATAGATATTATATCTGGTTATACTGGCGGAGATGTGGAAAATCCGACATATGAACAGGTATGTTCCGATACAACCGGGCATGTCGAGGCTGTACAAATAACCTTTAACCCGGACCTCATGCCATATGAGGAATTGGTGAAGCTTTTCTGGAAGCAGATAGACCCTACGGACGCCGGAGGCCAGTTTAATGACCGAGGCGAGTCCTACCAAACGGCTATTTTTTATCATAATGAAGAACAAAAGGAAATCGCTGAACAGTCAAAGCAAGACTTGGAAGCAAGCGGAAAATTTTCCAAACCGATTGTTACACCGATTCTGCCTGCAAAACCTTTCTATCGAGCTGAAGAGCATCATCAGGATTATTATAAAAAGCAGTCATTCCATTACCGATTATATAAGAAAGGGTCAGGCCGGGAGGACTTTATTAAAAAAACGTGGCAAACCCGTCCTGACAAATCCACGTTGAAGGAAAAATTATCACCTATTCAGTATCAGGTAACTCAGGAAAACGGGACAGAAAGACCTTTTGATAATGAATACTGGGACAACGAACAAGAAGGAATCTATGTGGATATAATTACAGGTGATGTTTTATTTTCCTCGCATGATAAGTTTGATGCAGGATGTGGATGGCCAAGCTTTACCAAGCCTGTAGACCCACATCAGGTAGAGGAACAAACAGACACTTCGCACGGTATGTTTCGTACAGAAGTAAGGAGTAAGAACGCAGATTCTCATTTGGGACATGTGTTTAATGATGGGCCAAAAGAGAAAGGCGGCTTACGATATTGTATGAACTCTGCAGCAATGAAATTTATCCCGAGAGACGAAATGGAAGAGAAGGGGTACGGAAGATATTTATATCTTTTTAAGTAAGTTGTTCATAATATAATTATGTAAACTGGAATGGAGTGAGAAGATGATCCATTTAAATTGGGAAGAACGAGAAACACAGAAGAAGATAGAGTGCGTACATGCCGACGCGAAAAAATTTATTGTTCATAATAAATTAACTCCAGGGAAACAGTATGATGTAAAAAATGAAACGGAGGAGTTCTACTTTATTATTGATAACAGTAACCGTATTGGCGGTTTCAAAAAGGATTATTTTAAGGAAGTAGAATAACAGGCATGGCCTGTTATTTTTTATGGCGCTGTTTTTGTCAAAGAAGTTACCGTTTATCTGTCAATCAGGTTTTTATTTTATCAGATAAATGATATAATTGATTTACTATTTAGAAATGTTTTTAGGATATCCGCCAATACTTTCTATAAGGGGTTGAATTATCTTGAAAAATATTTACCTGATTCGACACTGTTCTGCAGATGGTCAGCATAAGGATTCGCCGTTGACGAGCCACGGGATAAGACAAGCGAAACAGCTTGCAGACTTTTTAGCGGAAAAACGAATAGAAGCTGATAAGATTGTATCCAGTCCCTATTTAAGAGCAATTGAAAGTATTAGACCATACGCAGAGAAGAACAAGTTGAATATTACTGTCGACGATCGGTTAAAAGAACGTATTCTCAGCGAGGACCCTATAGATGATTGGCTGGAAGTCCTGGAACAATCGTTTAACGATCTGGATTTTCGTCTGCCTGGTGGTGAATCTGGAAACGATGCAGTCAAACGGGCAGAAATGGTCATAGAAAATGTGTTGGCTGATAGCAATGTTTCCAATGTTGTATTTGTAAGCCATGGTAATATAATTGCACTTTTATTAAGCCGGTATCAGCCTGGATTTGGGTTTGAGGGATGGAAGACACTAAGGAATCCCGATGTTTATCTAATTAATGCTGATAGGCAAAAAAACTCTATAGAATGTCTGTGGCAAACCTGAACGGCTTATAAGTACAGGTTTGCCAGCATAATTCCGAGAGATTCCTGGTAGATTTCCTCAAACTGGCTGAATGGTAGGGGATTTATCCCGCTTCCAAGTTCTACAGTGTAACCGGGACGTCTGAATTCCTGGATAAACCAATCTTTATAACCCGCATAGCTGTCAACATACTGAATTGGACGGTAACCACTAACCCGCGCATACTCGTTAACAATTATTCGGGATTCAGGGGGTTCATATCCCTCAAAGCCCCAATAAATTACTTCTCCTTGTGTATGGAAAGCATTCACTCGCAGAAAGTTACGTTCTCTAGCTAATTCCGCCATTGCAATTGCTTCCGGTTCTGTCAGTGGTTCGGGTCCCGGATAATCTCTTGGCGCTCGAGAATCAGGTTTACGTGCAGCTTCAATTTCCCACAATGCTGGATATTGGTTATTTAAATCCACTCCTCGAATATTGGCTTTCCAGTTCGAAAAATCCTCATTCTGATTATTTATATCAAGGACTTCCTGCTGAAACTCTCCTGCAGCAGAGGCACCGTTTATCACAAGATTTACTCCATCAGGATTTACCATCGGTACAACCGACAGCCGGGTGGTATTATATAGTGGCAGCAAAGATAACCCGCGTATTGGCTGATTATTTGTCAGTGAGAGGGCATAATGATTAATAAATCGCATAATCGTCGAGGTAGTGATCCATTCATTGGCATGAAAAGATCCATCCAGATGTACCTCTTTATCACCATTCCCAATCTGCAGTTCCACGAGTTCTTTCCCCATAACTGAATTTCCGATGACATTTCTAGCGATAAAAGGATATACTGATAATATATTATTTAAATCACGAATCATTTTATCGTACGTATAGTTATTTAGATCACCAATAACTAAATTTGTTACCCGCTCAGGGATTGAAATTGTCTGACCGACCTGTAAGTTTGATGGGTCAATATCTTGATTAGTAAGCAAAAGGGCATCCAAGGGAATGTTGTTTCTGTTTGCTATTGCCCATAATGTGTCATTGAGTGCTATCTGGTATGTGACGGCCCGGTAGCCTGGAATCAGAACAGTCTGCCCTACAGCAAGTTGAGTAGGATCCAATTCGGGATTGGATTGCTCAATCAGTATTAATGGGATATTAAATAAACGACTGTATAACCAGAAGGAATCGTTAGGCCGAATTGTAATTTCCATGCATGTTCGCTCCTCTATTTTATCGGATTTTAGTCATATGTATAGTATGAATAACCGTGCAGGGATGTGTATATTTGGCTTGAAAGCTGCTGGAAGATTCGATAGTATGGTTATATTGGATAATTTGGCCTTTATAACTTAAGGAGGAGATACACTTGGCATTTGTCATTACATCACCATGCAAAACTGAAAAAGCGGGCGAATGTGTCGAAGTTTGTCCGGTTGATTGTATAGAAGAAGGAAAGGATATGTTTTACATAGACCCGGATATCTGTATTGATTGTGGGGCGTGCGAAGCAGTTTGTCCGGTTGAAGCCATTTATATGGACGATGAGGTTCCAGAAGAAGAAACAGAATATATTGAGCTGAATCGCAAGTTCTTTGAAGAGCAATAGGAATAACCGCTATCGAAACAGATAGCGGTTATCTTTTTATAGTAAAATCGTCAAAACCTTCTTCATTTCCCGATTGGTTCATTTCTACTTTTTCCACCTTGATATATGGATTAAAACCATCCTTCAACATGCTGATGTAAGAATTTATGCTATCTTTTGCCCCTTCTACTTTCAACTCGACAGTTCCATCTTGTTTATTTTGTACCCACCCTGTAAGGTTTTGTTTCTGTGCATGGTTTTTAGCGCTCTTGCGAAATCCGACACCTTGAACGCGTCCATGGATAGTCATATGTGCCTGCATCTTAACCACCTCTCTATTCTTCTATAAATATATAGCCTTTCCAGTCCTTCTTCAAACAGTAATAAAAAATCATGTAAAAGGCTTATTCCATTAATCGACAACCATAGGACCCTTTTTATGTGATTATTATCACATAAGTTTCAACATTCGCAGTAATCATTTGTTCCTAAAAATGAAGCATGATATGCTTAATTTGATTAATGGAAAGGTTTTCTATTCATACCAAACTTATTAATAACACAAATTGCCATGAAAGAGGTAATTCTATGTCCGGTCCCGCATTGAAACATGTCGACAGCCATGCTGCAATCCATGAGGCCGCCTTAAATGAAGCGGTGGAACTTACCAATCTGCTCGACAAGCTTGTCAGGGATGATCAGTCTGATAAAGCAGAAGAACTTGCCTATGTGATTATAGAGCAATGGGAAACTCGAACACTAAGGCATGCAGAATCTGAGGAATCGGACCTTGGTTTAGAAGTCTGTTTACGTTAAATCCGCAATATCACCTGATGGTCAACATTCCATTTGTGTTTAAATTGCATACAATAGCGGCTTTTGGTTTATTTGCCTCCATACCGTTTACAAGACTGGTACATTTTTATTCGGTACTTGTCTATTATCCAGCACGGGCCCCGCAACAATACCGGTCTCGGGCTCAGTATCAGAAAAAGCCACAGTAGCCAAATAGCTATAAAAAGTAAAAAGGACTGAAATTCCAATATTTCAGTCCTTTTTTATACCTATCTGTATAAAAAATAACTGACAGTGAAAAATAAGAAAATAATGGTTGAATAGAAGGGATGATACAAATGGTTCAGGATTATAGTACACCTCAGTTCCCCGAATCCTATTGGAGGGACTCTGTTTCCTTTGAAAACTTTCCAAAACTAGAGAAGTCCATAAAAACTGATATTGCTATTGTCGGGGGCGGCATCACAGGAATTACAGCAGCATATTTACTTGCAAAAAGCGGAAAGAAGGTTACATTAATTGATGCAGGAGAACTTTCAAATGGCGTTACTGGCCATACGACCGCCAAAATAACTGCACAGCACGGTGTGATATATAATGAACTGATTGAGCATTTCGGGGAAAAAAAAGCAGCATTATATTTTCAATCCAATCAGGAAGCTATACAGTTTATTGAACAGCTAATAGACGATCTGGATATTAAATGTGATTTTGAAAAACAGGATGCGTATATCTACACAAATAACGTTAAATATATTCCGCAGCTTGAGACGGAGAAAAAGGCGTACGATAAACTGGGAATCCCTGGGGAGTTAACTGATTCGATGCCCCTCAACATACCAATGAAACGAGCGTTGGTAATGAAAGATCAGGCCCAGTTTCACCCGTTGAAATACCTTAAAGTACTTTTGGAAGAAGCCTTAAAAAACGGGTTGGAAGTATATGAAAATACTACGGCAACAGATATTGAGCATAATAAAGAGCCGGCAATATTAACTCGTGAAGGACATCGCATATCCTGCAATAAAGTAATCCAGGCAACGCATTTTCCGTTTCACGATTTCGAAGGTTTTTATCCTGCAAGAATGTATCCAGAAAGATCTTATATCATTGCAGTCAAAGCACCGGAAAAGTTTCCGGACGGTATGTATATTAATGCGGAATCACCAACAAGGTCGATACGTTCAGCAAAAATGGATGGGGAAGAGTTATGGCTGATTGGTGGGGAAAATCATAAAACTGGGCAGGGAAAACCTACGATTGAGCATTACGAAGCTCTTCAAGAGTATGCTGAAAAACAATTTGGGATAACTGACTATTTGTTCAGGTGGTCTGCTCAGGATCTTACTACATTGGATAAAGTGCCGTATATCGGACCAGCCACTAACGATCAACGGGACGTTTATGTGGCAACTGGATACCATAAATGGGGCATGACTACTTCAACGTTGGCCGCCCGAATTATCAGTGACCACATTCTGGAACAGGATAATCCATATCTGGATTTATATACGCCTTCACGATTCCAAGCGGATCCGTCAATTCGAGAATTTGCTAGTATAAATGCAGATGTGGCAAAACATATGGTTAAAGGAAAACTGGAATACACCAATCACAATGTTAATGATCTGGAACCTGACCATGCAACGATTACGCGTGTTAAAGGTAAACGAACAGGTGTATATAAAGATAAAGATGGTAAATTGCACGCATTGGATACGACATGCACACATATGGGATGTGAAGTCAATTGGAATTCAGGTGACCGGACATGGGATTGCCCATGTCATGGGTCAAGATTTTCCTATACCGGAGAAATTGTCGAAGGCCCAGCAAAAAGAAGTTTGGATAAAGTGGATTTATAATTTAACAAAAGCAGCCTTAATTGGCTGCTTTTGTTAACTCCAATAAAGGAAAAGTTTACGTAATGGCCAACAGAAAACTCAACAGTCCGGGTTTGAGATAAAGACAATAGCCCGGATAAATTATAAGTAAAACAACAAGTATAAATTTTTATCAAATATCTCAATATCAAAAGTATACTTTGATATGAGATATAAAATTTTATGGTTTTATATAACTTCCTATAATACATATTATGTAAACTAGGAAAAATTCAAATGTACCAATAACTCTAGGTGCCTTATTCCTATAATATCTATTATTAGGAACTTGCTTCCTCGTCCGGTAACGTTCGGTTCTGATAATGCTTCGTTCCCGCCCGTAATATTAGTTCCAGCCTCATAATCACATTTTTGGAGGTTGTTACGATGAAATTGCACCATGCCATGGATGAATATTTGGTCTATGTTGAAGTCGAAAAAAATTGTTCATCCCATACCGTTCAGGCTTACGCTTTTGACCTAGCTTGTTTTGAGGCATTTTTGAAAAAATATGTCCGCTCATGTGAATTGGCTGATATTACGTCATCCACCATCCGCTGTTTTATCCAGGATCAGGTGCTGAATCACAACATGAAACGCGCTCGGTTCAACGCCGGATATCCTGTCTCAAGTCATTCAGCAGTTTTTGCGTGGCAGCTTCTCCGTTACCTGGAAAACGACCGGCATCCATACGCACTCCGCAATGAAGCGTTGTTCAAACTGCTGGCCACATCCGGCATGCGGCGCTCGGAAATTGTGGCGCTGACCTGGGCGCAACTTGATTTGAACGAGAAAACGCTCCTAATTTACGGAAAAGGCAAAAAAGAGCGGCTCCTCCCCTTCATCCGATTGCACTTCCTGCCTTGGAAGCATGCCGCGATACATTGACGAAAGCGGAGAAGCACGAGACGGAGCCGGTATTTTACAGCAGGCTGAATGTGCCAATGAACGTCCGTTCTGTGCATAATCTGTTTAAGGAACTGCTCGAAAAAGCCGGACTCCCTTCCAAACGGTTTTCGCTGCATCATTTGCGCCATACGTTCGCGACAATTTTGCTACAGCAGCATGAAAAAGTGGATCTTCGTACGTGACAGGAATTGCTGGGCCACTCAAGTCTCTCTCTGCTGATTACACCTGTAAATATTTTGAAATTGATTTACTAGTTACATCATGCCGCCCATATATTAACCATGTAAATATGAACAAACAACCTCTGAAAACCCTATTAAATCAATGATCTTTTGTTTTCACTAAGCATGAAAAAGACCAATATTAAACATAAACATGAACAAAACATGAACAATTATCTTTATCCTTTTCTTTATGTGACTACCTTAAAACTTTGTCTATTTTTGTTCACACATTTATACAATAATAACCGAATATACGAATAAATACTGGCTTTGTTTAATCATATTATGGGCTTCGTCAAAGAGTAGCAATTGAATAAACTTCTGCACCGCCTTCATCGGTTTGCTGCAGTTTCACCTAACACACTATATACGTTCTTTTATTTCTGCTCTTTCATAGCAGGTCAAATTATATAAGAAACCTTAAACACCAATGATTTTGGCAAATTTTGGTTTCATGAATTATCATCTAATATCACTAAAGGATATTCAAAGGGTATTCAAAATTAAAACGCTGGCGGGCTATACGTTTAAAGATCTTAATTTACCGATTGAACTTATCACGGTCAATATTTAGTGTTAATTAATTTCATATATCTCGTTAATAATTTTCCTCTACGAAATTCTGTAAACTATTTTTTTGCTCTGGATTTTATATAACTGAAATAATAAAACATGACACTATAGATTCTAATCACTAGAGTAATTTTATTTTATCTTTCCAAGAACAAATTTCAAATCATCTAGTATTCTTTTATATACTTTGTTTCTCACTTCTCTATCATCATTAATGTATGTGGTTAACACAGCTGAAGATTGAGTGTATCCACCTAATGGTCTCCGACTTAAATTGAGTAATGCTCTATTTAATTCAGTGTTTTTCCTTTCGTATATTTCCACAAATGATTCTTCTTTTCTACTTTCAACATTTGGCCACGCGTCTTCCATAGATTTAACAGGAACCCATCTATAACTGATACCCCCGTCTCCTTTTTCGTCTCTTTCTAAACCAATTTGATATCTAACTGGTCCCATTGAATATAGTGGCATATACCCACTCAATAACGGAAAGCAGTTTTCTACCAATTTTCTATATGACTTTTGATAAAAATCAAAAAATACACTTAATCGTTCTTCGACTCGTTCATCGCTCCAAACTTCCCAAATCCAATAACTATTTCTTCCATTTAAATCAGGTTTTAAATCTTCTTTGGGCAATAAATAGTCTTTAAATTCAACTCCTTTTCTTGCGAAATCAAAGAACTTATAAATAATGAAGGCTACATAATCCTGATTTAAGTCCCCATACGTCCTTCTAGATTGAATATACTTGAATATGTTATCACCAAACCCCAGTACTTTTATTATGGTATCTGCAGGATGTTCATATAAACTAACAGTTTTTCTTTGACCATTTTGCTCCACATAGAAATATTCTCTAGGCAATCTACTTAGCACATATTCTATACAAGGAACAATGCTTTCGGGAGGTTCATACTCAAAAAGCATTTGTTTTTCCACCAATTTTTTTAATTGATCTTTTATTATATACATAGCTACTTCTCTGGCTGAATCCAATCCTAAATGTGTGCTCTTCAAATCAAAGTACCAATGATTACCTGCATTTAACGTTTTAATAGGAATAAGTATTTCTTTGCCATCTTTACCCATAGTTGTCATAACAGGAGCCGAGGAATTTTCTATTACTTTTACATATTCCTGCTTTTCTCCAAAATTTACTTCCACCATTAAGGATGAAGAATTAACATCCAATCCACCTTCTATAATGATATTTTCATCTAATATTATACTTTTCCTGTTTTTACACCAAGGATAAAATTCTGATTTAATCTCTTTAAAATATGAATTGATGATTACTAAATAACTTTTTCTTATTTGCTTTAAATAATCTATTAAATACTGTCTTGACCAACCTTTTTCTATTTTATTAGTAAAATTAAACCTTGATTCTAGGCATTGTCTGTATAAATAAATATTAATTTTTTCTAACCTATCTAATAAAATGTTTTGCTGTTTTGCATTCCTTAGTAGACCCGAAATAAACTTAAATACTTCTGTGTAGATTTCATCTGCATGATTTTCAAAAATATAAGTAATTATATCTTGCTCATCCATTTTGGAAATCCTTAACGCAGTAAAGTATTCTTCTAAAGATGGATGGGAAAATTCTAGCCTATTTCTTTCTTCAATTACAACACCAGTTTGTAACAATTCTCTTTTCAAAGAGGTGACACTAAGGCGATCAATATATTTACTTGCAACCTCGCTGAATTTATTATTGTTTTCTGGGTCACTAAAGTTACTATAAGCATAATCCGAAAGTATTTCCAATTTTAGTTCTAATTCATATCTCATTTCTTCTACTTTGTTAAGCCGGTGTTGCATCATATATTCAATAAAAATATCGTAAAGTTCTGATTTATTTTTTGGAATTTCTCTCTTCGTTGTACTTTTCATAATTTCAACAGTCATATATAAAAATAAAGGGCTCTCTATTAAATCCTTTAAACTTTTCTTTAATGAGTGAACAAATGGATAGGAAATATCCTCTTCATATGCTGTCGCTACATATTCTCTTATTTGCTCATCTGTCAAAGGTTGCAATATATATTCATTCAATAAATTATGAAATTCACTATGGTAGTTCTGCTGGCGACAAGTCATGATTACTTTTAAATTCTCAAATAACTCAAGCCTTTCTATTTCCTTAATAAAAAGATCTTTATTGCTTCTTATTTCGTCAAAACCGTCTATTAATAAAATAAACTTACCTTCTTTTAAAGCTTCGACAATTTTTTCATCAGTAAGTTTAGGCAAATCGTAGATTAATTCTGATTTTATTCCATCTACAATGCTTTTATAGTCTCTATGCCAATCCTTTGCTCTAAGTAGCACTGGAATTTTGTCACGGGAGAAAATGGGATTTTCTAATATCTCTAACATAAGCATTCTCAATAGGTATGTTTTTCCTCCACCGGGTTTAGATAGAATTAAAGTTGAATCATCGGTTTCTAACAACCAAGAGAAATCATATAAATCATTCGGTTTTTCCTTACGTTTTATCTTTATAGCAAAGCCAAGTGGATTTACATCTATCTTTTTAATGCCTCTACTTAAAGGGTTATCTAATTGCTTTTGTAAATATTTCTTTTTAGATTTTAAATAACCTTCATAGTCAAGATCATAATCCTTTCCTATAAGAGGAAGATCTAACCACTTAAAATACTCATTGTAAAGATACAAGCTCACCGCACTTAACCTACTGGCCTCGCCACTTTCGCTACTTTGATTCAGCATTACTCCAATAACACGATTATTAAATAATAGTGGACCACCTGAACAACCGCTATAATCTTTTATGGAATCAGATTTAACTTTTACGTCCAAATTTTTATCGTAGGAAGATCCTACAGTTTTTTTAAGTTCACCTATTATTTCCAAATCAATCAACGTACCGTTTAACTCTCGAACTGCAGGGTAACCATATGTATAGCAATCTGTCGTGTAGTTAAACTTATAATCCATACATTCTAAAATGTTTATATCAGAAATTTCCTCTTCTAGTTTTAAGGCTATTATTTGATAGTCTTTCCATTTGCCATCTTCTGGCAACAATGGCTCAGCTATTACTTTTCTTTCCTGACCTTTCTCATTAATAAATATAACTTTCACTTCGGCTTCTTCATTAGCAAGATAGGGATTGATCGAGTGCAATGCAGTAATAACTATGTTTTTCCTAACCAGAAAACCACTAGAAATGCTTTCTCCACATTTAATCTTTGGAATCGATAATCTATATGAAAAATCCATTTTTCTCCTCCTATAACTCTATTTCTATAGCCCTTTCACCTGAACCTATAATTTGACCGTAATTATATTGATTTCGAAGGCTTGTCTCATTCAGCTGTTTGGATGTCAACGTTTCATAATTAAAATAAAATTTTTTAGGAACTTTTGAATGAGAATATATTATTTTTGCAATCGCCTCTAAATCCGGATGCAAATGCTTATCCCCATTTGTAGAGACTAAATAGATTTCCGATTTCAACAGTTTTGCCAATTTCAAAGTCATATTTTTCTTACTTCCATGGTGTGGTAATTTCACCAAATCAAAGTTTGATATCTCCATACCCATTAAACTTTCATAGATAATATCTGGATGTGCATCTGCTAAGAACAGCAATCTTTTCTTATCATACTCTATCATTACAGCAATAGAGGAACCATTTGTAACAGAGCAATCTAATGTTTCATCTTCTTTAGTTGCTGCTTCCACAATTGAAATAGCATCATTTTCAGTACCCTTTGATATTTCAGAATGCTCAACAGTTGACTCTTGATCCATAAGCAACATAAATTCGTATGCATCATCGAACAATTTATCCTTACTGATTTTAAAATTCCATTTCTTTTTTTTAAGTTCTTTTAACCACTTATTTTTTAACCTTTCTAACTTGGTATCGTTAGGGGAAATAACATTTATGGAAATATCATTTAGTTCAATTTGTAACTTATTGTTAGAAGATATGGCTAATCCCTTAAAACTATAATTCCACTTATAGTTACCCTGCATTAATAGCGCACCCAATGTTGATCCCTGTCTTGCACTAATATCAGTATGTTCAACCCCCTTTTCAGTAATCCTTTTTACAAAAGATTTCCCAAGAGATATTTCACTTTTAAGTAAATTCTTCTCTTGCTCGGATAATTTACCAGCTTGCCTATCAACCTCTAAATGTCGATAACTATTAAACCAAACTTCCTCAATTTGTATAATATTTTTTTTATTATTTTCTTCAATGAAATTAAGGGCTCCTAATATGTGATCTTCATCAATATGTGAGATAATCATTAAGTTAATTTTTTCACCAACTGCATTTATTTCAATTAAATCTCTTTTTAGGAATTTTTCATAGGTCTCTACATATCCAGAATCTATAAGGATATGCCTTTTATTTTCTTTCCCTATGGAGATTAAAAAACAATCTCCATTCTTCGCTGGATACATTTTGACTTTAATCAATGATTTTCTCCATCCTTTATTGAATTTTATATCAATATTAGCATAAATTATAAGATTTTCACCTACCCTTTTAATGAATTCACTTAATACTGTGAATGATAAACTAGGACAACATTCTTTTAAAATTAGAACCTTTCTTAAACACGCATGGCAATGCAGAAACAAAAGTATAAATAAGAATCACTTCTCCTATTAAATTATTTGGAAGGTACGTTGTTTTTCTGCCCAGTCTATTTTCATTTGTTCTCCTAGCCATTTCCTTTTAGGACAACACATAAACACATGAGCAGAGCGAATTTTAAAGGCAATGCGTGAGCATTGTCGCCACCCATGACGTGTAATCGCTCCTTGCAATGAAAAGATACAAGGGAAAAATATTTTGAGCACGACACCACATAATGATGTATAAGTGCGCCCTTCATGTTTTGAAGGATGCTTATTCTAACAATGATTAGTGTAAATTCAGAAAAATTTACACCATTTTCTCCACTATGGATATGATTATCTACAAGGATTTGCTGAATAGAAAAACATTATCCACTTATGACGGGAAACAAGTTTTGCAGAAACCGAAGAGAGCTAATTCTAGGCGCGTAATTGATATAGATAAGATCACTCTATCAATTCTAGAGGATTGGCGGGCCCTTCAAAGAAAAGATTATAAAAGATTAGGTTTGAGCTATACAAAGCAGCATTTTCCAGTATCCACTCGTTTTGATAAATATGAGGAAAAAATGGAATTTCCTCGCCTAGCATCAACTAACGATACATTGACGAAGTTCTTTAAAAACCATCTTGAACTTCCAAAAATTACAGTACATGGATTCAGACATACTCACGCTTCCCTTTTATTCGAGGCAGGAGCCGCGATAAAAGCCGTGCAAGTGCAATTAGGGCATATAAAGAAATCAAACGACTATGGACGTCTACACGCGTGTCTCAGAGGCAGTAAAAGAGAAAACCACAAAATTGATACATGATTATATTGGATTTTAAGTAAAGGGTATTCAGTTCCATTTTCGGCATTAAAACCCCTTCCCGATTCTTTCAGAAAGAGGTTGTAAACGTTGATATATAAACAGTATTAACGTTTTGAGAACTGTGGTGCACGACGAGCGTCTTTGAGACCGTATTTTTTACGTTCTTTCATAGTCGAGTTTCTTCCATATTATATGGAAGTTCATAAACCGCTTTAAATCAACGTTTTCCCCTGTTTGTATTTCATGGAATTTTAACGGATTTTTCGTAAAGGGTATTCAAGGGGTATTCAAAAAGGTACTCAAAAAAAATTACGCTGGCAGGCTATATATAGGAAACCTATTTGATTTCTTTTTTTTTAGATTTCTTTCAATTGATTATAACAATTGGAGTATCCATTTGCTTGTGTTTCTAACTTTTTTAGCTGCTTTTTCAAACGACCTTTCAAAGAAAACATATACTGACACAAGGGTATCCTCATATTAATTATGCGCAGTATAGCATTCTAGCATTCTGGCTATATTCTTATCCCCCAGTAACATGCTTATGCTTCATCAGTGATGACAGCCTAAGCATGGTTGATGGGTGTCCCTAGATCTAACGCTGCAATCTCATACATATAATCACCTGCTTTTGGTTTTTAAGCGAAAAGCAAATGAGTATTCTTAACATACAAGTTAATAATGATATACAAAAATTTTTTTGAAAGTGGTAAAGTACCTAAGTTCTCATTTGGTGATATCGTTGAATTTACATCGAGAGTACAAAAACAAAATGGGTTAGAATATACATTTTCCCTAGCAAAAGCAACAAAGATAGCAAGAGAAGAAAATTAAAAGGCGGATATACCGCCTTTTCATATACTTTTAACATCTTCCCAATTACTCGGAAAAACCATTTCATTTAAGACATCATCTTTCTTTTGATTTTAAGGACTGGATTATTTTGAACAAAGTTTTGCATACTCCGGAATAACGTAAAAGAATTAGCACATTATTTCAGAATCCCTCTGGAAGTAATTTGAAAAAAGGGTGCCGAAATAATGTGCTGATTTACACCAATCGGTAGAAGAAGTATTATCTGTCTGTTGATCAAACTTACGTTTCCAGTAATACATTTGATGAATATTAATATTTTCTTTACGACACCAAGCAGCCATACTAAGGCCGCTTTCGCACCATTGATCCATTCTTGTCTCCCATTCTAAATGTTTATCTGACATGAAAAGCCTCCTTCAAGAATTAATCTATGAAGATTATCTCATCTGGAGACTGTGTTGGATACGTGGTATTTGACGCTTAAGAAACAAAGTCCCAGACTGATCGATCGGAACCTTCGAAACTATGAAACTTTACTAACTGCACATGCATTTTCTTAGCCGCACGATAATTCTTCTTTTTCTTTTTTTTCAGATCCTCCTTGATCCATTTATCTAAAATAGGCTTCACTGGATCCATGACTCTTGCTTTTCTTTTTTGAGGCTGTCTTGCCTCAAAAAATTTATGCCGGCCCCGCAGGTCCGGCATAAATTAACTGCCATAACCTACATTTTTAGTTTGCATAAACACCGAATCTAAAGTAAAACTCATCCTAAAGATTATACAAGAAAGCCATTAGCAAAATTTCACTTTTTTTTAAATAGAATTAAAAATATTTAAATCGTTCTTTTGAAGTGAATTGCTAAATATAAACCTATAGAACCCATAAGCAGAATCAAGAGCATATATACTGTCATACCAAAAACAGATAGGAAGGTACCGAGAATAATTCCCAACCGTGCTAGTAGCTCTGACAAATTGAAACCTAAATTTCCAATAGCTGAATATGACCCTCTTTTGTCAGGGGGAATAAGTTTATATTTTTGTTCTTGAACGATAGGAGAATAGATAATTTCTCCTATCGCAGCTATAGCCATAGCTAAAATTAATAAATAAAAAGAATTTAAATGCGTGATATTTGTATAACCAATGAGATAAAGAGATAGTCCAATTATTAAAATAGCCTTATTACTAAACATTGAAGAGACTTTTAATATAAGAAATGACATAGAAACAACAATGACTGTATTAGTAATCATTACTAGAGAAAACATTCTAACTCCATCAATAGTAAAGTTCATAAAACTTACAGAGTTAAACTCTTCTTGCAATCTCAGCGCAACATACGATGAAGTAGAAAGCTCAGCAGTCACTAGTAAACTAAAAGCAACTATTAGTAGCGCATAACGTTTATCTTTAAAGACTTGTTTGTAACTTTTAATAATACTGGAAAAGTTATAAATTTCTTTATTTGTTTTATTAACAATAATTGAATTCGGCAACCATTTCCAAAGAGACAATAAAACGAAGAAAAAGATTAGTGACGACAAAAATATTAAAGCAGACTTGTTTGTATAGTAGAAAACTCCCCCTAAAAGCATCCCTAATGCTATAGCAGTGTTTTCAAGCCAATAATCAAATTTAAAAACAAAGTTTTCTACTTCTGGTGTTATAGCATCCATTATAATAGCTTCCATCGCAGGAAATTGCAATCCCCATATAATACTAAATATTATATAACTCAAACAAAAAATAAATATATTTTCAAATTGACTTGTTAGGGATAATCCCATAAAAAATAGAGAGGTAGTCATTATGATTTGATAAATAATTACAGTTTTTTTTCTAGAAAAAACATCAATAATATAACCTCCAAGAATCCCCATAGGCATATTGATTAAAACCAAAGTAACCAGAAAGATTCCTGTAAATTTAGTTCCCATCATATCATTTAAGTATAACGCTATAAATGGTATGAATGCTGTAGTAATAAGTTGCTGAAAAAAGTTAGATATTAGTCTAATTTTTAAAGTTGTATCCATTAAGTTAAAGCTTGACATTACTTAATCACCTTTACTAAATTATTAAGTGAATTATCAATTTTCTCCAAAGTCTTTGTATTAAGCTTATGAAATTGTAATTCATCATCAAATATATTTTTGAAAAATTCTAAATCACTTATAGTTTCCCCACATTTAAGCAAACTCAATACTTTATCAAAATTTTTAAACGAGTAGCTCGAAGCAAGTATAAATGCTTCTATATAGTGAAGGTTATATTCCACTAATAAACCCTCATGCCCTTTAATCCAGTTGTATTTATTAATTTCTAAATCATGAAAATTTTCGAAACTTCTATAAGATGTAATTACATCATTATATAAACGACTAATATTATACTCATCTAATACATAATCATTTGCATTTGACGATAAAGTATTTAATATAGTTAAGTATTCAAAAGGAACAAGATAATCATCTTTCAAGATTTCTAATAACTTGAAATTTAATTCATCCTTTTCTATAAATACATAATTATTAGAGGACAAGTGTTGCATTAATGTGATTTCATTTAGAAATGATGTGAATTCAGTTTTTAATTCAGATGTTTCCGAGTAAAGTATAGATTTGCTCTGTTGTGATAAATATTGTGCTACTGCTCCTCCAATTTCATGAGCAAGCGCAAACAGACTTTCTAAATCATTTTCCCAGTTCATTAGTATATACGGATGGCTATTGTAGGAAGAGAATGACCTAGCACCTAATCTTTTATTTCTAGAATTTTCATAGTGAATCCAATTGTCATCAAATATTTGATTTAATATTTTTAAATACTCCTCTCCATAAATAGAAAAAGCATTTTTCAATATGATCTTTGCATCTTCATATGAAATATTACTTTTGGTATCTCCTAAATAATATATATCATAATAAGAAATATATTCATAACCTAATAGCTTTCTTCTTATATCAATGGTTCTTTTAAATAATTCTTTTATACTTTCTGACTCGTCACTAAAAGTATCTGTATCAATATTAAAAATAGATTTTTGTAATAACATCTCAAAATGATTTTCGAACCCATTAGTATGCGCTATTTTATTTTTCAATTGATAGTCCAAATTTATAGTAAATGCAGCATGTGTTTTTACAGAAGAAAATTTTTTCAACATGTTAACATATGTTTTTCTTCTTACTTCTCTATCACTTGAATTTAATTTACTTAAAAGGTCATCTGTATAAACCTTGTAGACTTTATTATTATGATTAAAAGTACATAGGAGTGGATCATCGTAAAATAAGTAATCATAGTAATTTCTTAAGTCCATATTATTATACAAAGAATCTAATTCATTTGCATTGAATCAAGGAAATAGTCAAAGTATCATATAATAATTGTTTTCTAGTAAAGCCACCTTTAACAGGTGGCTTTTTCCTTACTTTGTTGTAATTGGGGGAAAAAGCATTTTCAATATAACTACTCTACCACTAATATTTACGTTTAAATCATATTCAACTATACTGCCAGTTACTTCAACAACAGTAGGAACTACCCTTACAACAGCTCACCTAAAGCAATCGTCTCTTGATCGTAAATCTATTAACAGTATCGTTGTAAGACGCAGCAAATGATCCGGTTATAAGTGATGTCCTTCTTCACAATGTCTCTTTGTTGCTTATGTTTAGTGACAATAAAGTTATTTAATATTAATACCAAAACACGTATAACCCCGTCCTAATATGAGGACGGAGTTAAAATAAAAGTTGTTTAACTTATGATGTAGATTACTTCATTATACTTAAAAATATTGCAATAAAGTCATTTAAAAATCTATGTTTTATTCAAAAAACAACGCCCGCTTTTTTGAATAGTCTTTTTCTGCTATTGGCTGTTATTGTTGAAAAATGACAATATAATTTATTTCTTATATATTATCTTAAATCGTTCACATACAACTGGTATTTTATTATGGAACTCTTGATTAATCCCTTCAAATTCTTTTTTAAAAAAATCTTCGTGAACTTCACGCCAATACATCAATGTGCGGTCACCTTCACCCTCCAAATATGCGTGTTCTGCTGTAACTTCATCGAAAGAAACGATTTCCACTGAGGTAGTCTCTGCTACTGCAACTGCAATCCCCTCCCCATCAAGAGTAATATTAACAAGACCAACATATGGCAATTCCTCTTTTTCCAATTCATATAACTTATAATTTGATGCTGTCGCTGTTTTCGTTCCTTCTAACATTAATTTTGCAAGTTCGTCAGCCATTTCTTTTGAATCGCCAAATGCCCATGCAACATAAGCTTTTGGAGCATTTGGATTTATTTTTTGGTAGTGCTCCCACATTTGATTAATGGATTCATTTTTCATATTATATCAACCTACTTTCCTTTTAATTTTCTAGCTAATCACAAAGCTCTTCCCATTCTTGCTCTAAGTCTTCTTTTTTCTTATATAACTGTTGTAGTAACTCCAAGTCTTCAACTTCCAATAACTTTTTGTCTAACTCTGTAATTCTTTCCTCCAATGTGACTAAATCCTTTTCCATGTTTTCATTATCCGTACGCTTATTCTTTATCGGCTCCTTTTGTTGTGAGGAAATTTCTTTCTTTTTCTCCATTCTTAACTGTACTGCGTCTTCTCTTAGTTTAGTCATTTTTTCCTTGGCCCAGGTATAGTTACCCTCAAAGCAATGGATCTTCCCTGCTTCTATCCAATAAATCTTACCAAATAACTTGTTAAGAAAATACCGGTCATGGGATACAGTTAATAAACTACCTTTAAAATCCTCGAGGGCTTCTTCCAACACTTCTCTTGATTCAATATCTAAATGATTCGTTGGTTCATCTAAAATTAACAAATTAATGTCTTGGTACATCAATTGGGCTAACCTTAAACGCATCCTTTCCCCCCCGCTAAGCTGAGAAACTTTCTGGAAAACCGTGTACCCGTAAAACATAAATCTCGCTAAAATACGTCTTGCTTCTCCTTCTGTTACTTTCACTACATCTCTAAACGTCTCTATAACTGTTTCGTCTTCAATAGAAGAGAAAATACTTTGAGATAGGTATCCTATTTTAACATTGCTGCCTATCCGTACCTCCCCTTTGTCTGGATAAAGTTGTTGGAGAATTAATTTAAGTAATGTTGATTTTCCTGTTCCGTTTTCTCCTATTATGGCAGCTCGATTTTGGTAAGTAATATGCATATTTACACTTTCGAATAACAACTTGTCGTCGAAACATTTCGAGACATCTTTAAGCATAATAACATCATTTCCACTTCGATCCGAAGTCTCCATCTCTAGGTTCATTTTCTTCCGATTTAAAATCGGCCGATTTAACTTTTCCATTCTCTCTAACGCTCTTTCCATGTTCCTTGCTCGTCTATGAAGATCAGCATTTGGTGGGTTAGCTCTGTTTGCCCAATCTCTTAACCGCTTAATCGCTTCCTTCATCTTTTTTATTTTCTTTTGCTGTTCCTCATAGGCTTGAAATTCCCTTAGAAGCTTTTCTTCTTTTTCTTTTACAAACCCTGTAAAATTGGTATGGTAAGTAGTTACTTCTCCGTCTTCCAAATCAATCACCTTGTTGACTACTTCATCAAGAAAATAACGATCATGTGAAATAACAAGGACTGTCCCACTATATTCTCTTAAAAAGTTCCCAAGCCATTCAACTGCCATTAAATCTAAATGGTTCGTTGGTTCATCCAATAATAACAGGTCTGGTTGTTTTAATAGCATCAGACCTAGCCCAACCTTTGTCTTTTCTCCTCCACTTAATCGTGAGAATGGCTGATCAATTAAGAGCTGAATATTTAAACCGTGAACTATTTTTTCAATATTAGATTCTATTTCATAACCACCATTATTCGCATACTGGTCTTGTAAATTCCCGTATTCACCGATGAGATTTTGAAGTTTATTTGTGTTCGTCTCCATCCCCATTTCAGCCTCTAGCTTTTTCATCTTTTCTTCCATTTGAAGTAAAGGGGAGAAGGCTGATCTTAATACATCCTTTGTAGTTGTGGAATTATTGTGATCTGGGATTTGTGTAAGATAACCAATGGCAGCCCCTTTTTTCCAATGTATTTGTCCTGCATCTGGTGTCTCCTCACCAGCTAGCAAACGAATTAAGGTCGTTTTTCCGCTACCATTTCGACCAACTAGACCAACCCGTTCTTTTTCTTTTATTTCAAAGGATATATCTTCAAAAATAGAGTTTCCTCCATACATCTTAGCAATTTTATTAACGCTACATATAATCACTTTTATTCCTCCTTTAAAAGATACTAAAAAAGCCATGAGAAGACATATCTTCCCATGGCTAAGCTTTAATAGAACGCCAAAGTCAATCGATCCGCGTTCTATTCCATTTAAAAAAGGAGAGCATGAAAATGCTCTCCTTTAACCGTCCTTCTACCATGTGGGTTAAGAGATGTTTTTCACTGTTTTAGTTTGCTATTGAATTGCTAAAAAAAGGACACACGTATCCCGTTAACAACTACAGCAGCAAATTTTGCACGGTATAAATAAAGGAATTCAACCCAAAATCCGCGCACTAAAACAGCTTGATTCAACATCTTACCCCACCTCCGTTTCATTAAAGTTAACTATATTTTATCACTTAGAGAAGTTTTATTCAATTGGTCAACTTAAATTAAAATCAGTATTAGCCTTATAGGAGATACTGGAACGGAGCTAACCACTGTGGTGAGCCTTATTTATGAGTCACTCGTATCCTACCACGAATTGCGATTGTTTTCTTTTTTTTCCACAATCACTATTCGGACTAAGTTATTTTCTTCTTTCCAAGTACTAATCTGTATTAACCAAAACCAAACCATTAATTATTCCCCATTAATTTTTAAATCTGCATTACTGTGTGGGCAATTTTCTTTACTTGTCTTTATCAATTCATATCCTTTCAAGATAAATTAATTATCATCCATCTATTACCACACATACTGTTCGCATACCCTTGGGCTAATAGATTATCACCTATTCCCTTTCATAAATATTATATTAGTCATGGATTGGTCACAATCTACCCATGCGTAACCATAAACTAATTTCTAAGAAAATGGTTGTATATTATTGTTTAAGTTAATTAAAGTATAAAATTGGAAGAAGATTAAAGAAATGTACAACTTTATCCGATATATAAAAGAGTACATCTTAATGGAGAAAACGGTGGTTACCCCCAAAAGTTAGAGTTTATTATGCAGCTGATTGGCTGGTTTGAGTTCGATAATGTATTGGACTTAAACCAGCAATTTTTACTTTTATACGTTTATTATTGTAGTAATGCATGTACTCCTCAATAATACTTTTTAGCTTTTCATAAGGTTTTAATTCTTCCCCATAATAACCTTCCTGCTTGAGGATCCCAAAGCAAGTAAATGCAAATAAGTATCTAGAGTCATTCTAGTAACTGCATAACCTATATAGAAAGGAGAATCATCAAATAATGTTAAAATCCATTTTTAGCTTTATTCAAGACAAACAAAAAGAAGCTAATCAAAGATATACTCAAAGAATATTAGATTCATGGTTTAAAGCTGATCATATTTTTTCAGAAGAAGTTACTCCAGGAACTGAATGTATATTTGAAACACTCACTATTGAAGAACCGATTAAATTAGTTTGCGATTATAATATGCCTCCATTCGATAGTTCCAAATATGATACATATCCAGCAGAGATCGAAAGACTAAGAGAGTATTTCAGTCAAGAGTTTGGAATTGCAATATATACTGATAAAACAAATCAGAAACTTGGTTATTTACCATTATTAAAAAATATTGAAACAGACCTTGCTAGAGAAGGTTCGTACAAACATGCTGTACATGATTTACTGAAAAAAAACATAAAGGTATATTCTAAACTGGTAAGAGTGGAAAGAAATGATAATCCTATAAAACCTCTTAGACCAAAGCAAAATTTTCATTACCCAGAAAGTAGATATGTAGTTGAATTACATATCAATACAGACTTAGAGAAGCTAAATAAAAAAGTAAAAGAACGACTTCAATACTTAGAAAAACAGAGAATTGAACGAGAAAAAGAAGCTGCAATTTTTAGATCTACTCCCAAAAGTACCCATGTTTATGATAAAGATGATTATTTAGATTCCCGCAGTGTTTGGGATGATTATGATGAAGATGGTGTGCCTTATGAGGATTATGAAAGAGACGAGCCTTTTAATGATGATTTCTTAGACGATGATACAAATGATTTAAAAGATGAGGAGAATAGTAAAGAAGAAATAAGTTCTAGAAGTGATTGGGATGATTATGATGAAGATGGTGTACCTTATGAAGATTATAAAAAATAACAAGATCACTAACCTCCGATAATGTTCTATGTTGCGTAGTATTTAGTCTACTATGCAATACAAAAGTTAATATGGCCCCTTTGAGAAGACTGATCTCATTGAAAATCAACCAAATTTTTATAACATTTTTGATTCGTAAGCGTCAAATAGCCCACACCTATTATTCAGGTCTGGGCTCATGCTATGATTGGATTACTTCTTACTTGGTATGCGACAACTTTCTGGTATATAGTCTGACCAAGGTAGATACTTTTGGATTTCATTAGAATCTGTCAGATCTACATTCGGAAGTTCTTCAAATAAAAATTTTAAGTATGCATAGGGGTTAAGATTATTCGCCTTAGATGTTTCAACGACACTATAAATAAGAGCGCTACTTTTTGCACCCTTCGCCGTGTTGTGAAAAGCCAATTTTTTCTTCCCAAAACAAAGGGCTAAATTGCTCTCTCCGCACGATTATTATCCAATTCTAATCGTCCATCCAAAAGAAAGACTTCAAGTTTATGCCACTGAGACTTGCAGTATTTAATAGCCTTACCCAATGCACTTTTTGGTAACACCTTCGGTGCTTGTACTTTTAACCATTTAGAAAATTCATCTAAGATGGGAAGGCTTAATTTTTTCCTCTCGTGATAACGCTCAACGGCATCTAAGTCCTTAAGTTGACGTTCAACTTTATAGAGCTGATCACAAAAATCCAAACCTTCTTGCGCAGTAAGCCGTGAGGCGTTTGCTGTCTCTGGAGGTGCGGTTAACGCATCTTTAAAATTCCGACGTGCATGTGCCCAACATCCAACCGGCGTCACATTCGGAATCGTGTGGTAACCGGCATAACCATCCACATGTAGATAGCCACTGAATGCTCCTAAGAACTGTTTCGGATGTTTACTTGCGCATGTTTATTGGTAATCATATAACACAACAGGCTCATGTGCGGTACCTGTTCGAAACATCCACATGTATGAAGTGGATTGACTATTTCGTCCAGGTTCAGATAACACTTGAAGGGTAGTTTCATCCGCATGCAGGACCTCTTGGTTGATCATATATTGATACATCTGATCAAAAATTATAGATAACCACTTCTCTGCACCGTAAATGATCCAGTTTGCCATGGTCTGTCTCGATAAAGATAATCCAAGGCGTTCCAACGCTTTTTCTTGACGATAAAGTGGCATGCTGTCCACGTACTTATTCGACATTAAATACGCCATTGCCGAAGGTGTGTAACTGCTAAACTGCCTGGATACACAGGAGATGGTGACTTGGCGATTTGAATAGGTGTTTTAATCTCATGACGCTCACAATGACGGCACCCGTAAATATAACGCACATGCTTTTTCACTTTGGCCTGTGCAGGGATAATCTCGATTTCTCTGCGCACTTCCGTGCTCATTTCATGCAATTCTCCATCACAACAAGAACAGACCTGTTCCTCTTCCGATAAACGATACTCAATCGTTTCAGTCGGAAGGTCTTCGAGCTTCTGGTCACGCTGTCCTTTCTTCTTACGGATGTAAGTAATCGTTTCAATCGTAGGCTCTTCTACATCTTTATTTGATGTATCTTCAGCTTCATTAAATAGAGAAAGTTGATCCGTGTTTTGTTCACTTGAAGCACCAAATTGTCTTTTTTGACTCAGTCTAAATTGTTCCTCATACCATTTTAGCTTTGCTTCAAGTTCTTCTTTTTCAAGTTCAAGTTTCTCAGCGCGGTCTTTATAAAATTGGGCATCTTTTGCGTTCGTTATCTTTTCCATAAAATTTATTATACGAAAAAGAATCCGCCTTGAACTGAGCGAATTCTCATTTTTATAAAATTGTTCGTGCTTTAACTTCACGGTGCGCGGATTGTTGAATCGTCAATCCATCCAATAACCAACGGAGTTGACGCGAGGAGATATCTTTTGTTTGCTTAGATGATTCGTCTGGCCAAGAAAATTTACCGGTCTCTAGTCGTTTATAATAAAGCCAAAAGCCGTTATTATTCCACTATAGAATTTTCATTTTATCTCTATTTCGATTACAGAACACAAAGAGTACAGGTGAGAATGGATCAAGTTCAAATGTTTCTTTTACTATAATTGCTAGGCCATCAATTGACTTTCTAAGGTCCGTAGGGCCACAAGCTAAATAGCCCCTTTCATAGTATGGGTGAATCATGCATACTTCAATAAATGTAATACATCAGATAAAAGTTGACGATCAACCTGTGGTTTTACTTCCACTGATAGCTTATCTATCTTAATAATGATGGATGAATGCTCATCGTTGTTAGCCGAATGGCTAATTTCTAACCAATCGGTAGAAGAAGTATTATCTGTCTGTTGATCAAACTTACGTTTCCAGTAATACATTTGATGAATATTAATATTTTCTTTACGACACCAAGCAGCCATACTAAGGCCGCTTTTGCACCATTGATTCATTCTTGTCTCCCATTCTAACTGTTTATCTGACATGAAAAGCCTCCTTCAAGAATTAATCTATGAAGACTATCTCATCTGGAGACTGTGTTGGATACGTGTGAAGTATTTGATGCTTACTTAGCACCTATAATTACTAAATTATTTTTAGTCTCTGATATTTTTTCCAATACATCCATTTTACTCAATTCTGAATAGTAGTTTAATATTCTTATAAACATGGTTGATATTACCCGACATATTAGTTGATAAGAAATTATCTATTTGAATTAATAATTTGTTTAATGCTTCTCTGTATTGTGAAGAATTGTCTTGCTTTTCTGCAGTTCTACTTTCATTAAAACCCATAATCTTATTCTCTAATTTTTGAAGCACTTTTTTTAAATTTCTTTTTTTATAGTATCTTCAAAAGATGTCTCATAATCTATTTCTTTTATTTTTTGTATTTTATCTCTAATACTGTCACAAATATTAAAATAGGTTTGCATCATTGGCTTGTCCATCTCAATCCTCCTTCTAAACTATAAGCTTCAACTATTTAAAAGCATAATAATTATCTTATTAATTGGATTACAACCCTATCATTTATGGTTATAAATGGTAGGAAATCATAGTAAGTCATTCCATTATTTGGAAATAAATATAATTACTTTAATATTATACAGTAATTACAGGGTTGTTTAACTCAACATTTTATATTAAAACCTTTCATGAACATCAATGAAAAGATAAAAGTTATCATCGGTACACTAATAAATTATATAACCCTCTCTTTTATATTGCATTGTTGTCAATTGCGCCAAACGATCTATCTTAGTAACCTATAAGCGCATCACCTTCTAGAATTGTGGTAAGTTATACCGTAAATATTTGCCTATATAATTTTGTGACAGTGAACTCCTTATAGGAGATAGAGTAATCTGCAACCAGCATATAAATATTTCATTATGTAATCCTCTTCTACTAATTTTATAATACTAAGTTATGACACTACTCAATACCTTAACAGTTCTTCATCGGATTTTCAGTGTCAATACTTTTATGATTTGATTCCAAATCTTTTCACCTATCTTTCTATGTGCTATTACACTTTATTATTATTTTATCATGAAAATTGTACGAAAACAGTTAGATAAAGGTCGTTAACCAAAATCGATTATAAACAAAAGAAAAAACATCAAACTGACGATTAATAGTGTGCCATGACATGATTATTTCATAAAAAATGAACCTCCCAGTTTTTAAGACTTACATAAAATAATCCTATTTTTTAAAGATACTTCCTTTGCTCTTCATTAAATTCTTCTTTTCTATTCCATCTTCCTGTACCAAAATCACATATTACTATGTAGTAAAGGCTTCACGGGATTAGAAATCAACATGTCATAATGTTTATAATCAGTTGGCGCAACACTACCACGCATATTAGTGGCATCGAACAAGTCTTTCTGAAAATCAACATCTGCTTTTGCGGGCATATATTTTCACCTCAAGATTTACTTTATATGTAAATTTTAACATAGGATAGGAGCAAAGTTTTATCATGTAAAATGATACTTTGGAAATATTATGTAATATATATCTATTATTTTAAATCAATTCTGGGATTAGCTAGGTTTGCCTAATAAAAAGACATCGTAGCATCACTCTATACAAAAAGTGGAAAAGATCGTAAACTATTAGTAAGCGTTACCAATTTTGAGGTGATTATATGAAGAACGGTCCAGTCTATAGCAATATCTCAATTATAAATCGAGCTTTTGGGACCTTTGGTTCTCCCCTACATAAAGACTTAATTATAGATTATGTCCGTACACATTGGGAGAATGGGCGTGGAACTTCTTTTGAAGATGCATATAATATAGTCAAATATCCTTTAGAAGCAGAATTCTATTATAGAAAGACAGAGGAACAGGACCACTTTTCACGTAAACAAGCACTTTCTGAAAAATTAGATGAATTATATAGTCAACTACGAATGAATCCAAACCCATGGATTTTTTCCACAAAAACTGTACCAGTAAAATTAAATGAAATTTATCGAGATCCTAGGTTTGATATTGTTTCCTCTGATGGAGGTAAACAGTACCTAATCCTAACCGAATGGAATTTATTAAATGATTTGGTTTTAAGATTCATGGTTAAAAATGGTATTAAACAAACTTCGATTGCCGAAATATTTCGAGACGTAATCATAAAATATGAAATTGATGATCGTGAGGCTTATTTTTTCCCAAAGATTGATGCTCGCTTTAAGGTAGGGAGAGGCAACATTGTTTCATTAGTAACTCATGAAATTACTGAAGATTATTCTGTACATGTCACAGAATATATTATGGAGAATGTAGCAATTCAAATACCAATGATAAAAAATTATTTATTAGACAACGGTACAACTAAAATCCGTACAATTATTCAAGATGTTTTTGCAATTCAGCCTCACTTCCCATTATTTACAACTTATTTTGAGGCTATTAAAAAATCACTTTCCGTAATGAAAAATGTCTTTCTCATAAATAGCGATTCCCTCTTAATTTCTGAAGCTAATAGTGAAAATGCACCACAAACGATTCAGGTTGGTGGAAATAAAACTGACTTTCAAGCGATAAACGAAATAGTAGCACCACTCACAAATGGAACAGGTGAATCAAATAGTGAAACCCTCTTAGTTGAGCCAGCAGAAACTAGAGAGGTAAAAGTACGTGAAAATCTATCATATACACTACGCTATTTTGACAGAATACAAGAATCTCTTACCGGTCATTATTTTAAAGATTGGATTATTGATGATCATATGAAAGTTATTTTTGCGACAAATGAAAATGAAAAGATTCCCTACATTTTTCATTATGATGAGAAACAGAATATCTTATATGGAGAACACCTTAGCAACTTTATGATAGATTACGACCTTGAACCTGGGCAAAAACTCGAATTCAACCTAATAAATAACAAAGTATTTATGAAGTTGGGTTCTTTCAATGAAGCAGCTCATACCGAGCAAATGAAGTATGAAGATATTGCTAGATTATCAGAAGTTAAGCATTATGGAACCAAATCACTATTACAAAATTTAGCAGAATTATTAATGAGTCATCCATCTGGTTTACATATACGACAAATTGTACTAGACATTAAAGGAGAAACATCATATACAGAGAATACTATTCGAAGCACTCTATCTAGCTATCCATTTTTTGAAACTATCCCTGGAAAGGTTGGCTATTGGCGTTTCAACCCTAGACAATGGAAAAGAGCATATATTGATTTACCTGAAAAACCTAAAAATCATCAAAAAAATAAGGACACCGTAAAGGTGAAGGGAAATCCCATACCTTCTTTAGCTTCAATTTTTAAAAGGAATGCATATGCAACACGAAAGACGAAGCGTAGATTGACAAATCGACAATATACTCTATTACCAAAAGAAGAGTTTATTGAAATGGCTTGGGAATATTATTCATTTATCATCTATCAGTATGCCAAAAACAATAAAAGTAATTCTATCCCATTAGAAGATTTATACCAGGAAGCATATTTCGCCCTTTTAAAAGCTTACGAAAAATATAATCCAGAAGTCGGCAATAGTTTTTATCACTATTTCAAGCGGCGACTTTCTGCTCATATTCATAGATATGTTATTGATAATAAAGGGTTAATTCGTATTCCAGTTCATAGGGCGGAAGAACTTGCAAAAGTTGATAAAGAGATTACAATTGATCTATTACTTACTGGTAATGTTGATGTCGAAGAAAGCCTACTTGATGACTACACTTTATATAAAACAAACTATCTTAGTTTTGATGAATTATATCTATATCACTCCAATAAAGCGATCAATAGTGAATTGAAGGGACGTTCATATTTCTTTTTTGATAACCCTATTTTTCTGGGTGAGTATGACACAGAAGAGAAAGTCAGTACAAACTATTTCTCAGTTGAGGAACCAGAAAAGTGTGACTTACTTATTGATGATATTGGATTCGAAAATATAGTATTAAATAATATTATAGCAAAACAATCGTTGGAATACTTAAAGGATAATGTTAGGAATAGCAGAGATTATGAAGTTATCCTTTACAGAAATGGATTTGTAACTGGTGAAGAAATGACGCTTGAAGAAGTAGGTACCATTCTCGGAGTAACTCGAGAAAGGATACGACAAATTGAGAAAAAAGGAATCGAACTATTAAAAAGTTATAGAGCTATTAAAGGGGGAATTTGTATAGAATACAAATTCCCCCTTTTGGATTATACCTCAAAGAAGGCTAAATTTTCCTGTTGATTTAACAATAATAGTACTCTTCTATCTAGTAATTGATTTCCCCATTCACAAGAAGTTTCTGAAACAAAAGCACAAGAATGACAAGCAGCACCATTTATCGAAGATTGTAATGCGTGATTTCCAGAAGAGCAATACGGATCTGAAGAACAGTATTCCATCTTCTCCAACGCTCTTATAAAAATTGGATATAGTTTTTCTGGCTTAGCTAACTCGATTAGTCCTCCTAAACTTCCTTCTGAATCAGATGATGAAGTATAAATTAATACTCCATGCATATCTTTTCCACTATAAATTCTCTCTCGCAATGAGGTTGTTGAATAACCTGAGAAGCGTGCAAATTCGTGTATCAACGCATGAGCAAATGAATGGATAAGAACATGCCTTTCGAGTAACTCCACATTGTTTAAATCCATTTGTTCTCTTCTTTCATTAAATCTGTGGAAAACTTTTCCTAATTCATTCTTTACTTCAATTCGTTCTTCCCATTGTCTAAGTTGATCTATATTAAACTCGAAAAAGATTCCTTCTCCTAAATTCTTTACACCTGGGAGCCAATTTGCATTTTCATCTTTCATAATAGAACTGGTTTTTACTTCTGTTTCTTCAAATAAATCCAAATAACTTAATCTTGTAAACCCTTGTAATACTTGAATTTCAGGTAATGAATCGACTCTTAAAATGGATTGGAAGTAAGAGCTCATTTTATCATGAATGTCCATTTTCAAAGCCTTATAACCTGAGTCGTTAATGTCATCTTTTGCACCAGCCTTAAACGTGTTCCATTCTTGTTTTCTTATTGTTTCAATTGTCACTGGCTCTTCATAAACACCATCTAGAATTTTAGCTACGTTTTCAATCTCATTATCATCTATATCTAAAAGTGCTTTAGCAGTTTCTTTAAATAACAATTCATTATTTTCTCTAAGAGTTTTTAAAGTTGCCTTATGTGCTTGCACTCTTTGATATAACGAATCTTCTTTACCATTTGTAAGGGGGATAGGAAGAATACTTTTAATAACTGGTGAATATAGCTTTGAAGCACCTCTTAATACCGTCTGCATCCTAACATTGCAACCTTTTTGTGAATCCCCCAGCCATGTCCTTTCGCCAGTACAATTTCTTTCTTCTTTCATGATTTTGGCAAGTGACTTAGGCTTTGATTTACATTTAACACATCGAACGGTCATATCAGCTAAGGACCCAACAACCCCATCCGACTTCATCTTCAATATTGGATTCTTACAACATTTACCATCGTGTACCCAGTCTTCCCATGGAAAATCAGATATATGTCCATTCTCACAAGCTAATACAAAACGACTTGGAAACAAATTAATCGATTCATCGTGATCTCTCTTACAAAAATAACATTCTGTTTCTCTTGATTTGGTCATCATTCCACATTTAGGACAAACTTTCCATTTAGGAAATGGCCTTGCTTTGATTTCTAAATTTTGTGGATTACCATTTAGTAGTTTTATATAGTCTACTCCAAATAGTCTACTAACTCTATCATCATAATGAGTAGGAACATCCCAAAGTTTCCAAGTATCTGCCCCCATAATCATTACGCTCTGATCTAACATATCAACGATGGCCCCTGGGCCATGATGAAAGATAAGTTGACTTGGACGCAATTCACCTAAAGTTTTACTCATCTTCCCACAGCTCCTTTACTTTTATGGACCCTTCTACGCTTCTTAAAGACTGCATCGCAGGTTTAGAACCATTTTCAACATTTGTTTCACTAAATTCTCTTAACAAATATGGTAAATCTCTTCTTCTAAACTTGTAATCACGATATGAAACTTGTTCATTATTACTAGATAAATTATCCCACCACAATAGAATTCTTTCAAACTCACTTTCCAAAAAGGCTAAATCAATATCACCTGTTCTTTTTGCGCGCTTTATAAGAAACTCTTTTACTTTTTGAACTTCATCGTTATAATTAAACTCTCCAGCACTATTAGTTTTACTTATTTCAGGAAAACTCTGACGTATTGCGCCTACAACAACCCCAACTAACCCACGATTGATAGATCCTCTAGAAAAGGATGTAACACTCGTTGGTTCTACATAACGATAAATTGCACTATGATAAGCTTTAAATCTTTCATAATGCGATAAATCACGAGGCCTCAAGGAATTATAAGCAGTTAATACTATCCCAGGATAAGAGCGTCCTACACGACTTGTAGCTTGTATGTATTCTGATGAAGTTTTGGGTTGATTATGCATCACCATTAATCCTAATCTATTAATATCGACCCCAACAGATATCATATTTGTTGCTAAAACTGCACTTAATGAACCTTTATCATCTACTGTTTGTTCCATTTTAGAAAGTAATTGAGGAATTTCACGTGCCTTCCTACGGCTTGTCATTTCTTCAAAGGTTAACTCTCTTTTTAACTTTTCACCTTTATTCAATAGCTTTAGGCGAACGGGTATTTCGTCTTTAAACAAAGTAGTTGTACCAGATAATTCTTTTACTGTATTGAAATAACCAAGGATAGTCCAATAAGGATCAATATAGTCATCTTTTATTTTTTCTGCTATGGATAATAGTGCAGAGTAAATATGAATTGTATGGATTTTTCCACTTACACCAGGAGCACAAATTCCAATGTATAACCGACCTGGTTTCTCCTTTACGGGTACTTGATATGAAACAAAATTATCAGAAGGATCTTTAACAGGAAGTGGGAACTGACTTACTTTTCTTCCATAAAGTTTTCTCACTTGCTCTTCCGCTCCTCGAATAGTTGCTGTTGAAGCAATAATTTTTGGGCCTTTTCCTTTGTATTGACATAAATAATCAACAGCTATTTCGTAGAGACCTGTCATTGATCCAAGAGGACCAGATATTAAATGCATTTCGTCTTGTATAATAAGCTCAGGTGGCTCAAGTCTATTAATTTTCTGATACCCTCGCTTATTATTTTCATCAAAAATAAAACCTTTTTTAATATTGTATTGATTCTTCAAACCAAATAATTCATACATATCATCTTTCCAGGCAATTTGAGCAACTTTATCAACAGTACCAATTAGAATCGTTGGAACATGCTGATAGATTGCCTCATCTATAGTTAGCGCTGGAATCCCATCACCACGAGAAAACTCGCATTCAGAATAGTGGCATCTAATATATTGATTTGATGAAGTAATTTCATAATCCTCTGGACGTAAATCTGTTCCACACCAAGGGCAATGTGTTACTTGCATTGGGTTACCTTCTTGTACATCATTTCCGTCAAGAATTTCACTAAGCTTTTCCTTAGCATCTTGAAACTTATTTGGTGATGAAGAAGCACCAATCCACAAACCAATACGAAACGGTTCTTTTCCATATTTATGAGGGTCACCATTTCTAATTGATTCTGCTGCACAAACTAAGGCAGTTGCTCTTTGAAACTGCTGAGTTGTCAGCAGCCTCAATGTGTAACGCATGAACACAGTTACTCCTGCATAAGAGCCAACATCTTTCACATCTCCAATTAACCGACGATACGAAATTAAGAAAGCTGCAACACCTAGATAAGCTTCAGTTTTTCCACCACCAGTAGGGAACCATATTAAGTCAACGATATCTCGATCGTTATGATTTTTATCACTAATCCCAGCAATATTCATCAAAATGAAAGTTATTTGAAATAAACGCCATTCTCCTTCATAAACAGGTTCTATTCTCTCGTTATTACTTCTGTATTTCAAAGCTACACGAGTTCTTGCTTGTTGAATCATCATTGCCCTGTTCGCAAATCTAAAGGCTTCTAATTCATTTGAATCCTCAGATTTAGTTATTATCCTTATTCCCTCTTCAACTCTTGATATAATTATTTCAATATCATTAATTTTTTGCTCAGCTACTTTTTTTAGGTGCGGTTCAAGAGTGTCAATATACTTCTTTTGTTTAGCCAACCATTCCCTATAACTAGTAGGAATAACAGAAAGTTTTTGCTTCAATGTGCTAGCATCTATCGTTGCTAACTCTTTCATAGAGTAAGTAACGTCTTTAATCTTTCTATGTTCGACTAATGGCATTTCATGAAAAGGCATCCAAGTGCTCTCTATAGAAAAGTTGTTACCAATTTCTTTCCAGTCCACACCTACACCATGACCAACCGCATATTCAGGAACATCACCATAAAGTAATTCGTCTTCATAATTATGTTGATCAGCTTTTGATGTAAAAGATTTTATTAACTCCTTATCTACAGTTACTTTCATTTTTGTTTGAAACATTACCTCATCTTGTTTTGGAAAGGTTTCTTCTCTAACAAATGCATTGATTAAGAACAGGCTTACATGAAAAATATTATCCTGTTCTTTCATTTGGCAAAGAATCTTGGCAGGTTCGTGTTCAGACGATATTTCTTTATTCCCAGGGACAAAAGTAAAACTATCTACCTTTTCCATTCTTTTATGGCTATCTTCAACATACATTCCCCATGAAATATCAACTGTTATTTCTGTCAATCTCTTCATTTTAAAACTAAAGCCCATAGAAGAAGGTCGAAATACATGCCGATTAGAAATTACTTCGTCTAGTTTTTCTTCTTTTGCTAACTGCTTTGTTTGAATATCTTCTTCAATTTCATTAATAACATCTTTTGTTGAACCTATTGGAACAAGTTTTCCTGTCAAATAAAGATTCATAGGATTATTTTTCTTCCCTAGTTCTTCATCAGGATCGAATGGACCAATAAGGTACTTTTCCATTTCTTTAATTACTTCTTTCCTCTTATCAACAAAAGGCTGCATATCCTTCTTTCTCGGCTCTTCTTTCTGCCAAAGAAGGACTTGCCCTCCTTTTATCATAAAATTTTCCGGATAGTCGTTAACAAATCGTTTAATAGCTTTTTCTGACCAATAAGGATTAATCTTATTAGCGTCTTGTAGTTTTAACTGTTTGTTTTCGGTTAAGTAGTTAAATAATTTCATAGCACCTGGCTTCACTTAAACACCCCTCTCTAAAAATAGATTATTATTATATATTCAGATACTAGAGCTTTGAATGAGTACTAATACAAACGCTTATCTAAACGATGTGCTCTATCCTAAAAGAAATAACTATGAGCTATTCTGTCTACTACTTTTAGATGTTTAAACAGGTAAACAATATATTTATACAAAACTATAAAAATAGTGGAAAGTAAAAAGGTCATAAATTATCTTCAATTGGAGCTATCAAACCCAATAATTAAAACATTATATATTACCACATATAGATAAAAAGGAATTTAGTGCTGATAATATTCAATAATACTTAACAAATTTTGATAAAATTTGTTTATTGAAAGATTACCATTCTATACATAAAAATCCAGTAAGTACCATTCGTACAATTGATGGTAACAATACTACGGTTCCTTATATTCTCGAATTACACTGAGATGAGACGTGGGAAAATTCTTGGACTAAAGTGGCTATTCTCGCAGCCATACTCTGCTTTATTCTTCTGAGTGGTTAGACATCGATCTAGACAAATGAAAAATCAATATCCAAAGAAGTTTATGCTCTATTCCTAAAAAAGTTTAACCTTTAAGAAAAACAAAACGTCTAAGTCGAAAAGGCAAATATCTCTTTCAAACAATTATAACAATCCTAAGAAGGCGATAGGAATTTAAAAAGAGCAACAATTGAAAATTATGGTGGTAGCAACCTAAGATAGCAGGCCCCTGGATCCAAGAAACTTGCTAAGACAATTTTATTTGTACATGGAGAAGACAGATCTTTCAAACCTAAGTTTACCCGACCTTCTCTACACACACACAACGATATTAATGAAAATTGGCGAGTATTCTAAAATCTTATCAGAACGATTGCTCAACCGTATCGGTATTACGTATAATATCTATATGTCTAAACTTATAATGCTGATGCTGATTGCCATTTCCTTCAAAATAATTGCCAAATACAAAAGCCTCACCTGGTTATTACAGCCACAATAATGTACAACCTCTGTAAAATTTTTTACCAGTAGTTTCCATAGATTTAACCACTTTATGTAAGCAGTTTACCATTAAAAATCATATTCCTCCTTATTTTCCCGGGAAATTGGCTTATGATCTTATCCACCACTACTAAACCAATGCTCATCCAAAGTTGATAAGGTCTACTTCCAAAATTGCTATAAGGATATGGACTATTTATTATCCATACGTACCGATAATAATCCCCTTTTACAATAGGATTTCATATTTAACTCTTCTTATCCATCACCTATAAAAGAAGCATTACAGCTGTTTGTAACGTTAATAAAAATATCTATACTACTCTTTCAACGCTAAAACCAAGCGCCTCTAATTGTTTTTCCTTTTCTTTATCGAGTGAAGGTACATTTATGAATAGATTCATCATTGTACGTGTGATAGCAACATAATAAACTCTATTATCTTCCTTTTTTATATCAGGACTAGTTATAAAATCTAACTCCTTTTCATTAGTCAATACAAGAAAAACATCGTTATATTCTTCTCCCTTAACTTTATGAATTGTTTTATAAAGACTTACATCATCTATAATGTTAATCATATATGAGAATTCTTTAAACGTAGTACGTTCGTATATCTCCTTATATTTACCTCTTTGAACTTTTTGTTTCACACCATGCCTACCGTAAATATATTGATTATAAAACTCCTTTAAAGAAGCTTCATATATATCAGAGTAGTTATCAAGCAACCATTTTAAATCTGAAATTGCTTCCCTTTCATCATAGGCTTCTACTTTCCTGTAAGCTTTTTTTAACAATTTCAGTGCTTCTTTAACTTGCATTTGCACTCCGTATTCTAGTGCACTCAAAATAAAATAAATCATCCTACCTCTTTCATTATCTTCATAAAAGAGATCCAAATCTGCTGCTTGTTTCTCTTTACTACTATCCATAGTTACATTTTTCGCATCTTTATTTCTATAACTGATAACACACCAATCAGAGGTATCTTGATTGTAAGATTCCATATATCGAGAATACGCCTTTAAGGAATTTCCTACTAATATTTTAAGTTTACCGTTAGATTTATTGTCTGGATTATATTGTTCAAACTCTGTATCTGACCTTACATGATTCGCTAAGGCTATTATTTCATTTGCACTTCTTCGATTATCAGTAATAGTGTATGTAACCATTTCTTCCAAAGTAAATTCACTAAAAGATTCGATACTAGCCCCTTGGAAAGAATATATAGATTGAGCTGGATCACCGATAACCCCTATTATGGTTTCCTTTTCTCCTAGCATCTTTAGTATCTCAGACTGTATAGGATTAGTATCTTGAAACTCATCTATAAAAATATAAGGAAACTTAGCCCTAATGACTTCTCTAATTGATTTGTTTTCTTTCAACAATTGATATCCAAAATACAAAACGTCGTCATGACTCATAATGCCCTTTTCCCAGCAAAGTTCTTTATACTTCAGACATGACTCTTCCTTTAAGAAATACTTTCCTACTTTTTTGTGGTGCACTTTATAAAAACCTGGCTGAAGTTCTTTATTCTCGTTAAACATCCATCTTACTTTATTGAGAGCTTTGCCCAATTCTTTTTCGTCTGTAAGGTATCCTTGCTTAGTTTTTGATTTAAACTCGGTAAGAAAAGTAAAACCATGTTTAGGTTCCTCATGACCATCCAGCTTATCAAAAGGAAAATTCAAATCTTTAAGAACCCACAAATAAGGCTTTACGACATGTTTATATAAAAAACTGTGAATAGTACTAACTTCTATATTATTGCTACTATCATTGAGCCTTTCAATTATTGTATTAACCCCGCTGTTGGTATATGTGATGCAACCTATTTTTTTATTCTTGCCTAGTCTTTTTGAGTTTGAACGAACGTTAGAAAGATGGTTAATCAAAAAACGCGTTTTTCCTGCTCCTGGCCCTGCCACTAACTTAAAATGTTGTTCAATATTTATAAAATCCCCACTGGAATTCAGTCTTACTTGTTTAGCCATGTTATCGCCTTCTTAAGATATTCTGGACACTTTATATTAGAGTTTTGTTTCTCTAAATCCTCAGATATAGCTAGCGCTAACTCTTGAGCTGCTTCACCTTTATTAATTGATTTTAGATATCTTCCTGCTATTAGATGTTTCTTGAACCAATCTTCATTTTTTTTGTTAATTTTTACATTTTCTGCTTCTTCTTTATATTTGCTCTTCCTTATTATAGAAACTAAATCACTGAAATTTTTTCCATCATTGTAATCTTCCACTAAACTAATAATTTCCTTTTTGTTAGACATAGAAGATACTACTATTGTCTCGTTTGTAAGGTTATGTAATGCAATATCATATTCTAACGTGCAACTCTCATTTCTGTTTTGTGTGGAGATGTATATATTTTCAGATATTTGTTTACCCACTAAATCATTCGACGTATTCTTATAATCATAATCACTTTCATTAAGGTTAAGAAATAATGGTAAGCAAGCTTCCCAATCATCGCCGTCTTTTCTCTTCCTTACAGGGTCCAAATCAGTTACACACACAACTTTCTTATTTATAGCGTAGTCGCTTTTATGCGTGTCAAATAGTTTTAAGAAATGATCAAAATATCGTCCTCCGATATTTATTACTGATGTATGATTTTCAACTAAATCACTATCAGGGTTTAAAGCTTTAGCAAATTCGGGCACAAGCAATTGTTCGGCTAAGCCTTCTACTAACATGACATTTTGAGCAAAGAAAATGTCTGCTTTAGTTACATCTAAGAAGCGTTGAACATATTTTTTAGATTTTAAGTCTTCTGTATCACTTTCATCAAATACCCTTCCTGGGTAAGCAACATTCATCTCTTTATTAATATCCTTATATAAAACTATTACGTCATCCAAATCAACTGCTGCAGTAATGTTAGGAGAATGAGAAGTTATAAATATTTGCCTTACTTCACTTTCCCTATTCTCCTTAAGGAATTTTAAAAATTTATATTGCATATTAGGGTGTAAATGAGCTTCTGGTTCTTCAATAGCTAGTATCGAGTAAACCTTTGAATTTGAACCTAAATATTCATCAGAAGTATCTTTTTGCATTTTCGCTAATAATAAAGAAATATATATCAGATTATTGTAACCCAATCCATTATTGACTGCTGGGAGAGTTATTCCTGTCTCATCTTGTACAATTAGCCTCAAGGCAGAATATAATTCTGTATCATTTATTGAACCATCAAATGCAGGTGTCATCTCACCAAATCCTGCTCCTGTATTTTGTACATAGCGTAGCATATGTCCTTTGCCTTCCTCCATCCTATCATGGAGAGACTTTATTAACTCATTTGCATTATCTGAAAACTGAATTTTATTTTCTCTAATTTTTGAGAGTTTTTCTTTATCTTCAATAGAAGTATCACCTTTAATGTCATAATCTATGAAAAAGTCGATCACTTCTTTTAAAAGTGCGTTTCTACCTGTGTACAAATCTCTTTCAACATCTCTAATTGCAGTTAAGAACTGAAAATCAAATTTATCTATGTCTTCAGGTTCAACCGCTGTTTTATTACCTGGGTGACCCACTAATAATCTACTCTTATATTTTCTTAAGAAATTATGTTCTATCTCATTCCAAAAATCATTAGGATTACTGGAGTTTATTTCTTTTATAGCTTGATAATAATTATCCCATTCTTTATCTGGTAGGTAGTACTCATAAGTGATTGTGGCTTCATACGGACTCTCCAATCTTGTTAACCAAGAGGAAACAGTCACAAGGTCATCTGAATAGCTATCTTCATTTTGAGATTCTCTTAACACTGCTTGCAGCGTGATTGTAGGAGGCTTAGTATAAAGTTCATCTATGCTTATTCTTTTGTTAAAATCATCAACACTCAATTGTTTGTTCTTCTTTGAGTTAAATAAAATTTCCAAAGCCCGAATTATAGTGGTCTTCCCTGCATTATTATGGCCTATCATCACGTTCAAACCATCATTAAATTCAACAGTCATACTACTTCTAAAAGAACGGAAATTCTCTACAGTTAAACTTTGTATGTACATAAATACCCCTTTATTAAATGATAATGTTACCGAAAGCTAAACACTACTTTCTTCTAACATCTTATTTTTTCTTTTGCTTGCTTCGTTTTCCTATGGTCCGGTTACTGATCCCCAAGTGCTAAAAGAAACAGATAAGTAAATTTCGTTTCACTCCCCCCTTAAGTAATCCTGAGTATAACTGCTACTAATCTTTTGGTTATATTAATAAAACGAACAAAACACTAAAAATAGAAATTAATATGTATATGTTCTCGTGTGCTTCACTTTATACAAGTCGTGTAGTAATAGAAACAAAAATGGAAATAAGACCTACTAGTCTAACTACACTAGAGCTAATTATCCAGTCTTTAAAATTCCTTTGTAATTAACAAGTTCTAGATTTTAAGACAATTTTCCTTCTTAGACAAACCTAACCTTTACTTTTAATCCATATTTCACAAAGTCCCTAAAAATGGAGACATCTGTTGCACAGTATCCATCTTCTACATAATACAAAGAGTTAATCTAGTCAGGTTACTGAAGAAACCCATAGTTTTGAATTATGGTTCAGATAATCGATGTTATAAGAACTACTCTAACTTAGGGTTGGTCTAGCTCCTTACACGCCTAAATGTTTTATCACGGAAAAGTAATATACTTGATTTACACTAACGTCGCTTACTTCCGAACTTATTGCCTCACCATTTTCGCGTCTCAGGTAAAAAGGGTACACTTTTTGGAAAGTATTATAATCTAACTTTCTTTCTGTACTAAGCTTACTGGATCGAGTGTGATCAAATGCTTTGTTTATAAAGATTATGGTTCCGTCTGTAGAAGCTGAGAACCATACAGGTGCTTTTTTTGTTTTTGGAACAGTTGGCAATTCAACCCTCCTGCCTTCTAATCTACGGATTATACTATTCCATATATGTAATGTTTTCATTATATCCTCTCCACTTAACACTTATTATGCATTCACTTAAAGCACAAAATTATAAAGCTATTTCTTGTATTATTCGACGTTAACTGTTAAAATCCTCCAATAAACGCTAAGAAAACGAAAAATATCTTTAAAGTAAAGGCAGTTTAAATATCTAACTTCTTTTATTCATAGTATCAAGTTTGCCTTAATGGAATATAATAGTTATGGAAAAAAACACGATTTAACTTGTGGTTAAATCGTGTTTTTATTCGTGTCAATATTTTTCTAAAATTAGGTTACATAAGGATTATTATGTGAATGTACAGCTTCTCCATATTCAATTTTTATTGTCCCTATTTTGCTATACCCTATAGATTAAGGGGTATTTCCAATGGGTCGGTACCAGAACGGGAGGTTTTTGTTACGCTCTAGAAAGGACACTTCCCAACATGAACCCCTAAAAAGGGGATTTCTTAAGTGCCCGCCAACAGTTTACCCTATAGCCATTTCTTGAACGGATCAACATATTCTCTCTCCGTCATGCTGTGCCGCAATCAATCTTCTGCTTCCTACTTACGAAATATGCAAGTATGAAACTAACATTAGTTCAAGAGATTCTGAACACCGTTCCTTCATATGGCAATAAAGTTCCTCTAGAATGGTTTTTATCTTCATTCGTTATCAAAACGCTAGCTTCTTTTATTGATTCAACAACCTTCTGATCTAATTCAACCTCCTGAGCAGAAAAATTACACAAAACAGTTAGGGATTCCCTCTCACCCTTACGTTGGTATGCAAAAACGTTGGAATCATTACGCATAAGTAATTCAAATTCCCCAGTCGTAATAATGTCGAAGTCTTTTCTGAGTTGGATTAGACGTTGATAATAATAGAAAATAGAATTCTCATCTGCTAAAGAAGTTTCCGCGTTAATCCTTTCATAATTACTGTTTACTTGAAGCCATGGAGTTCCGGTGGTAAAACCTGCGCAAGCAGTATTATTCCATTGCATTGGCGTTCGAGCATTATCTCGTCCTTTCGCATATATGGCTTCCATGATTTTTTCATGTGACCAGCCCAGTTCTGACTTTTCCTTATACATGTTCAACGTCTCGATATCACGATAATCTTCTAAGTTATCAAAATGGATGTTCATCATGCCTATCTCTTCCCCTTGATAAATGAAGGGGGTCCCTTGCATCATGTGAAGACAAGTGGCTAGCATTTTGGCAGATTTGACCCGGGATTCCTCATCGTTACCAAACCTTGATACGATTCTTGGCTGATCATGATTGTTCCAATACAAACTGTTCCAGCCAACACCGTGCAGAGAGGTCTGCCATTTTTCAAAATTCTCTTTTAGATCAACTAAATTAAGAGGTTTCAGATTCCATTTATCTCCCTCATGTTCATCTAATCCCATATGTTCAAAAGTAAAGATCATATCTAGTTCGTTATTTGCAGGGTTAGTGTATTCAAGAGCATCTGCAGGGCTTGCTCCAGGCATCTCGCCAACAGTCATCACATCGTATTTTGAAATAACTTCTTTATTCATCTCCTGCAGAAATTCATGAATTCTTGGTCCATTTACAAAAAAGGGGCCGGGATCTCCATATTGTACTCCTTCTTTTACTTCTCCATCCTTAAACTCCTGGTCTTTAGATATAAAATTAATAACATCCATTCGGAATCCATCAATTCCTTTATCCAGCCAGTATGTCATCATGTCATATATATCTTCTCTAAGTTTAGGGTTCTCCCAATTTAAATCCGGCTGCTTCTTTGCGAATAAATGAAGATAGTATTGCCCTGTTTTTTCATCAAACTCCCATGCTGATCCGCTAAATATTGACCCCCAGTTTGTTGGAGGTTCCCCATTTTCGTTTCCGTCTTTCCAAATATAATAGTCACGGTATGGACTGTCCTTACTACTTCTTGACTCTATAAACCAATGATGTTCATCAGAGGTATGGTTAACAACTAGATCCATGACAAGCTTCATATTCCTGCTATGCAGTTCGTCTAGTAATCTTTCTATATCCTCCATCGTCCCATAGTCTTTATAAATATTTCGGTAATCACGAATATCATAACCATTGTCAGCCTGAGGGGAATCGTAAACAGGAGATAACCACACAACGTCAATCCCCAGCTTTTTCAAATAATCCAGCTTTTCTATAATTCCCGGAATATCTCCTTTACCGTTACCAGTAGTATCGTTAAAACTAATTGGGTAAATTTGATATACAACGCTTTTTTTCCACCATTCATTTATCAAGATTATCCCCTACTTCCTCTTTTCCTATAATTCTTACAGTACCTTTTACATTTAGTCTTGAATCCATTGATCCTGCTTTATCAATGTTCATTTGCCCATCATTAGAAATCCTTATAGTAGCTAAAGAGTACGCGCCTTCTTGATACTCATAGGATATTTCATCATCTTCATATAATTGTCCAATCATTTCTTGGTTACTAGAATAGTAGGCTAGGCAATCTATATCTTGAACTTCTTTTGTATTGTGCACGAGAGATCCAAGCGGAAGTACAGTACCTTCCTTAATATAGATTGGCAGCGTGTCTAGGTCAGCAGAAACCAAATGATATGCCCCACCTTCAATTTTTTCTTCTGTCCAAAAGTCATACCAAATACCTTCTGGAAAATAGACAGCACGATGCGTTTGACCTGGACGAAGAATCGGCGCTATCATAAGATTGCTTCCTATCATTACTTGATCACTACAGTTAAATGTTTTGCTATCCCGTGGATATTCCATAACAAGAGGTCTTACGATTGGCATGCCTGTTTGTTCTGTCTGGTAAAAAAGGGTATATAAGTATGGCATAAAACGGTAACGTAATTGGATGTATTTTTTAACTGACATCATGGTTTCTTCTCCAAAAACCCATGGTTCCTGATAAATGGAGTCTTGCACACTATGGTTACGGAAATAAGGTGAGAACGCCCCTACCTGTGTCCACCTAATTAACAACTCTGGAGTAGTGTCCGAAGAAAAACCCCCAACGTCAGCTCCACAAAATGCAACCCCTGATAATCCTAAATTCATCGTCATCGGCAAAGACATCTCAAGGTGTTCCCAATGACTTCTGTTATCTCCAGTCCATACAGTGGAATAGCGTTGTACGCCTGCAAACCCGGCCCTTGTGAGTGAAAAAGGACGTGTTTTAGGCAATAAAGATTGCAACCCTTCAAATGTTGCTTTACTCATATAAATACCATATAGATTATGTCCTTCTTTATGGCTAATTTGCTTCCCGTCCAGATTATGCATGACATCTAAATCCATTGTTTTCGTTTCGTTGAATACAGAAGGTTCATTCATATCATTCCATATACCTCGTATCCCCAGTTGGGTGTAAAAGCCATGTAAGTGCCCCCACCATTTCTGGACTTTTTGTTGAAAGAAGTCAGGAAAGGCACTAAGACCTGGCCATACTTCTCCATGATAAACCTCTCCACTTAAATACTTGCTAAAGTATCCTTTTTGCATACCTTCCTTATAAACAGAGTAGTCTACGTCACTCTTGACTCCAGGGTCTACAATCGGAACCACATCAACCCCTTGATCCTTTAAATCAGAAATCATTTGATTGATGTTAGGGAAGCGATTCTCATCAAAAGTAAATATACGGTATCCGTCCATATAATGAATATCTAAGAAAATACAATCTAAAGGGATCTCATATTTCTTAAATAGAGCAGCCACTTTCTGAACTTCATCTTGTGATTGATAACTATAACGAGATTGATGGTATCCTAGAGACCATTTGGGAGGAAGGGGCGTTCTACCTGTAATCATCGTATAATATTGGAGAGTTTCCTTTATCTCATCCCCTAACATAATGTAGGTGTTTATTGCTCCTCCTTCAGCTTTAATGATCATTTTGTCCCGAAAACGTTGCATATCAAATTCTGTACGGTAAGAATTATCGAAATAGATACCAGTGGATACACAACTTGGGTCATGTAGGATGACAAAAGGAATCGACTGGTATAACTCCACTGTATCTTTATTGTGAGGTGCAAATACATCGGTATTCCAATTGCTGATCTTCGAACCATTTTTGTTCAAAAAACCACTTTTCTCCCCTAGCCCATAAACAGGTGCATCGTGTGATTTATGGACAGTTAAAATAATGTGCTTATCGGATGTATAGGTGACCCCTGGGGAGTCAGTTTCAAATAATACTTCTTTGTTGGTCTCTACTCTAATGGAAAATGGTGATTTATTAATGATAGCTTTATAGTTTTTGTGCACTAAATGAAACTCTTTATCCTTTTCCTTACATACTACTTCAGAAACAGGCTCATCTTTTTCAACCGCAATTGTGTTTTCTTCAGAAATCTCCCCAAACGGGTCAACTCCAAAACGAATGACTTTCTCTTCTGTAAAATAAATAAAAAAGGTTCCCTTTGATAGCTTTCCTCTCAATACGCCGCCGTCCCACCTAACCGATTGTACTGCTCCTACTGAGCGGATATTTTCTTTTTGGCCTCCAGTATTTGAAGGTAATATTGCATAACTAGTATCTTCTAACATGATTATCCCCTTCTTACTACACGAAATGGCTTGTTAATCCCGATGATTTCAAATTGAAGGTCCTCTAACTCTGTGTTAGTCTCTATGACTACTTCTTTGGCATGAACTACTACGTTTATTTCAATTGTGTTACCTAAATGATCTTCAATCTTTTCTTCAAAGGATGCTTCACAGTACACTTTACATAATGGCACTTTATACTGGGATATATCATTCCCCACAGAACTCCCTAATTGTTTTGTTTCATCTACATTCATTAAAATGGCAGAATTCATTCGAACAAATACAGGTATTTCATCAACATCAGCTCTGGATGTCACAACGGTAGGTCCCTTGTACACTTCATTAGACCATAAATCGATCCATGTGCTATTTGGAAGATATATTTCCCTTGAGATTGTTTCTTCTTCTATTATCGGGGCTACTAACATAGCATCCCCAAACAGATATTCATCATATAATCCATCTACTCTCTCATCTTCTGGGTACTCGAGCATTAATGCTTTCATCAATGGAAAACCAGTTTGAATTGCTTTTTTTGATTCATGATAGATATAAGGGATTAAGTTCATTCGTACATTTGCAAAATATCGATACACTTCGATAACGCGATTTTCCCCAGTTCTATCGGCTATATTCCACGGAGTACGGTCTTGATTGAATTCAGCCTTACTTTCTGCGTGGTATTGCATAATTGGGCAAAACGCAGCCATAGAAGATGAGCGCATGAATAATTCTGCCGTAGGAATGTCTCCGTTAAATCCAGCTAAATCCCATCCCCAAAATACGATTCCTGCCAGCCCTGCATTTAGACCAGCTACTAGCGACCTCTTAAAAGCACTAAAGGTAGAACGTTCGTCTCCTGCCCAGTGTGCTGGAAAGTTTTGAGCCCCTGTGTAACCAGCACGACTAAATGTTATTCCATTGTTTTGTTGCGCAAAGTTATAATACGCTTCAATATAATCATTAGGATAGAGGTTTCGCATTTCACTCCCAGTTTTTCCGCTGGCAAACTGAAGATTTTTACCAAAAACAAATTCTCCTCCATCTGTTTTGAAACCATCTACGCCTAGTTCGATTAAATACTGACGTTTATCAAACCACCATTTTCTACCTTCTTCATGACTGAAATCCATGATTAAACTATTCGTAAACCAGTTTTCAGGAATTCTGTATGGAGAGCCATCTTCATTTTGGACTACATATCCATTATCTATCAGATAGGCTTCATCTTGGTCTTTTAGTGGATGTTCTTGTTTATTTAAATACTTTTGGATAGGAATTTGCCACAATATCAGCTTTAATTTATCCTCATGTAGCTCTTCTACCATTTGCTTAGGGTTAGGCCACCTGCCCCAAGAAGGAAAATCCATTTCGTCATATTTATGGATATGACCCGGCTCTTTCAATTCATAAATAGCATCATTGAACATGTAATATGTTGCTTCATCGCTCCATTGCTCCAAAACAATTACTGTTGCAGGGATATTGTGCTGCTTAGTTGCCTCTACTTCTTGTTTTACTATGGATTGTCTGTCCCAGTTGTTACTCGACATCCATGGACCTAACGCCCATGCCGGTACCATAGCTGGTTTTCCTGTCGCATGGGTATATGCTTTCAATTGTTTCTTATAATCACCGAAGTAAAATTGAAGGTCTGTATCCATCGTCTTAGCATTTTGTTCAAAGGTTATCGTGCATTTGTCTTTTAGTTCAGATGCTAAATCAAACCTTGTATACATTGCTGTGTTTATGTGACAACCATAACCACTGTTCGTCATGTAAAAAGGTATTGGAATATATGTCCTTGTTCCTTGATCGCGGTATTGATTATAAACATAACAATCAATAACCTCTCCTCTTTGCTCAATCGAATTGTATCGTTCTCCAAACCCATAGAAACGTTCAGCTGAAGGAGTGTACCAATGAATCGACCACTCTCTCACTACATCATCTAAATCTGCTTTCCATTCAATAGGTGGATACAGAGGATGAGTAGTTAACAATTCTTTTTCACCGTGATAAAGAGACAATTGAGGAGAATCACCCGTAACCTCCAATCTATACTCTCCTGCTTCTAGGGTAGAATGTTCGAAGCTAATCCTCTCATCTACATGAGAAGTATTGTTTTGTTGGAGACAAAAGTTCATTCCCTCTTCATTAAAGGAAATATGCAAGGAATGTTTTGAATCTATAGAGAGACTAAGTGCTTCCCCATTATTTTCTACTAGCTCAAGGGTTCGAACGCTTTTCTTTTCCCATGTCATGAGTTCATACTCTTCTGAACAAAGTTGTGTTCCATTTTTAAGGTCAGCTGTAAATTGATAATAGTACTTTTCATGGCTGGGAAGAGGAGATAGGTCACCTTGATAGATAACGGTGTCCTGTGTATATTTTGGAGCTAATCCTAGTATTCTCTTCCAACTTCTTGGTTCATTATTTATTCGTAGCTCTACCTTATCTACATCCACATGACTGACGACTTGACAAGCAAAGTAAATGCTATCCTCAAGGGTTGGATAATGAGGAAAACGCTCGGTAAGCTGAGAAATATACACATTTTCATTCCCTAATGGGTCATGGATTATTTGATCACGAGTATTATCTTTAGATGCATAGAAATCAAAGATTCCCATCATAATATCTGCCAGTTTATCTTCTTTCTCACTGTCCCTTACATAGTGAGCATAACGGAAGGCTTTCTCTCTTTCTGACTTTTCAAGATAATAGAGTGCTAGCATTGAAGTCGCAGACGGCGAAATCTCCTTCGCTCCCCGAAAAGGCAATAGTCCGCCTTTTTCCTCCAGGTGGAGTACCATTTTTTGAGTTGCCTCTACCATTATTAAATCCTCTGGAGAGAATAGACCATATGGCATAACCGCCAGGGTTTGATCAACAGAAATTGTCCTTTCAGTTACTCCATTGAGTACCGTTCCTCCCGACAATAAATTGTTGAAAACATAATCCCGTATATCTGTCATCGTTTTTTGAAGGATAACCTCTCCCCTTCCATTCTTAGTTGCTTGTAATGCTGCATAGACCATAGCTATATTCGATAAATAGATATCTTTCCCCATTCCCCATATACTGGGGTGATTCTTATTCCATTCACTTGTTAGATAAGATACATAAGGCTCATAGTTAATGGTTGCTAAGGTCTGGCTGTCAGGGGTAAGCTCTAATTGTTTTTGAAATAGCCAAACCCACGTAGCGATATTATAGATTTCATCCTTTTTAGTATTAGGCTTAAGACGTAGAATGTTCTCCTCCACCGCCTGATCATCACTTTGCAATTGGTAAAGATACGTTTGGAGTAACGTTGTATATGTTTGTTTCGATTCCAAGGTCAACATCCTTTCACGAAAAAGGATATATGTGGGTGTTTCGCACATATATCCTTCTTAGGGTGTAAAGTTACTTGTTTAAAATCCCTTCATATTCTGATTGCAATGTTTCTAATACTTCCTCTGTCGTTTTATCTCCATTCAGAGCTTTTTCAAACTCTTGATTCGTAACATCACTAATCTTACTCCAATTTTCAACTGCGGGAGGTAATACCAATGTATCTAGTGCTTCAAATACTGCTTCACGATTTTCAGGAGGAGTTTGCTCTAAATACGGCTGTAGAATTTCTTCATCTGTGATAGCTGGTAACTCCCAAGAGTTTTCAACCCGAAGTTTAGCCACCTGTTCACTAGCACTCATAAAGGCAGCAAATTTATAAGCGGCTTCTTTTTTCTCAGTGTCAGCCGAAACAGCCAATCCATTCGCAAAGAAGTGGTGAGCTTTTTGGGTATTGCCTGCTTCAAGAGCTACATCCCACTCAAATGAAGCATCCTTAAATGCATCAAACATCCAAATACCTGTGTGTACAATCCCTAATTGTCCATTTAAAAACAGATCGGCTGGAGCTTGCCCTGACATTTCAGCGGGAGATGGAGATACTCCACTTTCCGTCACTTTATCTACCATATAATTCAGTGCTTCTAGATTTGCTTCATTATTCACAGTAGGTTCTCCATCTTCATTAAACAATTTCCCGCCATTTTGAGCTGCTATTTTAAAGTACTCATTCATCGTAACAGGAGCATAGGTTCCCCATACGTTATTCCCTTCATCTGTAATCTTCTTAGCCGCATCTAGTTCGTCTTCCCATGTCCAATCTTTTGTAGGATAGTCTACTCCTGCTTTATCGAACAGATCTTTGTTATAGAAAGTCAATACATTCGAAAAACTCTCTACCATCCCGTATTGCTTTCCATCAAACTGATAAGCTTCATATGCTTCTTGATTCAGCTGATCAGGATTAAAGTTTTCATCATCCTTAATAAAACCAGACAAATCAGCTAACGTTCCTTTAGAAGCATATTGAACAAAGTTTTCGTAATTTAATTCAAACACGTCAGGTGCATTTCCTCCTGCTATACGAGTTTGTAGTTTAGTAAAATAATCACTATATGCTGCCAACTCTGTATTAACCTTGATATTAGGATTTTCTTCCTCAAAAGCAGCTACCATATCAGCTAAAACATCTTCATAGTCAGGAGTAGCAGAGAAACTATAATACGTAATCTCAGTTTTACCATCTTTTCCTTCAGAGCCACTGCTTTCAGAAGCACAACCAATCATACTAAGCATAACGAGTAACAATACAGATAATGACCACAACTTCTTCATAAATACTCTCCCCTTTATTAAATATTTTTTTATTCTTTCATTCCACTCATAGTCATACCTTGGATAAAGTACTTCTGAGCGAAAAGATAGACAATTAGAATTGGTAAAACACTAATAACCACTCCAGACATCATTAACCCCCAATCTGTAGCCCACCTCCCTTGAAGTAGAGATAGACCAAGAGGCAAGGTTGCTAGCTTTTCATTACTGACTACAATTAAAGGCCATAGAAAATTATTCCATGATTGCATAAAGGTGAAAATCCCTAATGTCGCAAGCATTGGCTTTATCAGTGGCAAACAAACATGATAGAATACTTGAAAATGATTCGCGCCATCCATGAAAGCAGCTTCTTCTAATTCTCTAGGAATTCCTAACATCGCCTGTCGCATTAAAAAAGTACCAAAAACAGCGAACATTGTAGGTATTATGAGACCAGGATAGGAATCTAACCAACCGAATTGTTTAATAAGTATAAATTGTGGAATCATGGTTACCTGGGTAGGAACCATCATCGTTGCTAAATATAATAAAAATAATTTGTCTCTACCTTTGAAATGCATTCTGGCGAAAGCATAGGCCGCCATAGAGCTGAAGATCATTTGTCCAATTGTGGTTAGTACCGCCACCACAATGGAGTTCCATAAGAATCTCATCATTGGGAATTGTTGAGTCACTCTCTCGTAATTTTGTGTAGTTGGCTCATTAGGAATAAACTCAGGCGGCAACACCATGGTTGCACCTTCAGGTTTTAAAGATGTGGAAACCATCCAGAGAAATGGTATCAACATCGTGGAAGCGCCCACAATTAGGATTAAATAAAATAAAACCTGTCTTACAATAGGACGTTTGTTCGAGTGGTTTATTTTTCTTTCTTGATAGGTGGCGCTTGTACTAGACGTTTGAGTGTCCATAATTAGGTTGCCCCCCTATCTTGAAATTTCATTTGGATCCACGTAAAGAAGAAGATAACTAAAAACAGTACCCAGCTCATTGCAGACGCATAACCCATCTCGAAATATCGAAAAGCATGGTTGTATATGTTCTGTACCATTACGATGGTAGACCCTCCTGGTCCTCCACCTGTCATGATCATAACCTGATCAAAAACTTGAAATGAGTTTATTAAAGAAATAATCGTCACGAAGAAAGTCGTAGGTGCTAAAAGCGGAAGTGTTATATTCCATAATTGTCGAAGTTTACTAGCCCCGTCAATAGATGCTGCTTCATAGTAGGACGGGGAAATGTTTTGCAAGCCTCCTAAAAACAGAACCATGACAAAACCTATATCCTTCCAAGCACTCGCAAGTATTATTCCAAACATTGCAGTACTTGGATCATTAAGCCATTGAGGACCATCAACTCCTATAGTGGATAACATGTAATTAATCAACCCATATTCCGGGTTATAGAGCCATTTCCAAACAAGGGAAACTGCGACCCAGCTCGTGATAACCGGCAAGAAAAATGTGGCCCTGAAAAAAGCTCGAAACTTCATTTTTTTGTTTAATAACAAAGCACATGCAAGACCGAAAACTAACACAAGAGGCAAATAACCAAGGATAAAGAAGATTGTGTTTCGAAATGAAACCCAAAATTCTGGGTCCTGAACCAGCCGACTATAATTTTCAAACCCTGCAAAGGACATCGTTCCAATTAAATCCCAATTTGTAAAACTGATGACTAAGGAAGATACAATCGGGACACCAATAAAAGTTAAAAAACCTAAAAGGTTAGGTAAGAGAAATATACATAACCAGAAGAAAGTTTTCTTCTTCGTCATACTGACCAAGTTTTACACCCCCTTGTTTACACTTCTGATTTCACTGGTTCATAAATCGGTTCCTGGAAGATTTGATTAATAGCTAACAACGCTCCTCCCGTAAACCAAGCATCATCTTTTAACCTTGAGAAAACAAGTTCTGTATTGATATTCACCTTTTCAAAGAAATTATCATTTGCTATATCAAATACTTCCTGCTGGAATAGGTGACTATGTTTCACGCCTTCTCCCACGATAATCACTTTGTCTGGGTTAAATGTATTGATTAGATTTCGTAAACCATAACCTAGATGCATCCCCATTTCTTTCAGCAAGTCCAAAGCAATTTGGTCACCATTTTTAGCTGCTTTAGCAACTTCAGAAAAGTGAAGATCAGTCAACGTAGAATTACTAGCTTTAATTTCTTGCTCTTTGTTCTTGAAGTAAAACTCTGATGCATACATCTCTAAACACCCTGTCTGCCCGCAATGACATGGGTACCCATCCATAACTAATGTCGTATGACCAAATTCCCCGGCCCCTCCTACTGATCCATAGTAGATTTTTCTATCAATTACAACAGAAAGGCCTAATCCTGCTCCGATTGAAACAACCAAGAAATTATTGTGATGCTTTCCTTCTCCTTTTTCTAGTTCAGCTAAGGTATATCCATTGATGTTGTTGTCCACAAAAATTTCTACGTCTGGAAACTTTTCTTTAACCATTTTAGTAATAGGTACGTTCTCCCACCCCAGCATAGATGACCGAATAATGGTTCCATTATGTCTATTAACTAAACCAGAAGAAAGGATTCCTATTCCAAGAAGAAGTTGCATATCTTTATTTTCATCTTCAAAGATTTGATGTACTTTTCTTTGAATCATAGAAGTCACTTCTTTTGGAGTTACTTTCTGTGAGAATGAAGCATATTTTTTGGTAAGAAGCTCTCCCTCCATATTTGTTAGCGCTATCAAAATTTGTTCTTCTTCAATTTTCACACTAATGATATAGCCATGATTTTTATTAAATCGTAATAATTTTGCTTTTCTTCCACCTGTAGAATTGGCTTCTCCTACCTCATAAATTAAAGTTTGACTTTTTAAATCTTCGATGATGTAAGACAGTGTAGAAACACCTAGAGCACATTGTTTAGCGATTTCTGCTCTGCTAACTGGTTGTTGATCTCGGATGATATTCAAAACCTTAAAGCGATTAATTTCTTTGATAAGTTCCTTACTTCCACTTCTTAACGCTTTCATCAAACCACTCCTTGGACTCCTTACACTTACTTCTTTCAATGAACGAATTAAGTATAGTTATAATATATAATAACTTGATGAAAATTTCAATAACTTTTTAATTATCTTAATTTTATCGGACTTGCTTACTTATTTTCTAACGCTATTATTTCCATCATGCTGACCCAGCCTTGCCATCTGTTTAAGCCACTTAGAAAGAAACATAGGGACGGTTCTTGCGGCATGCAGGTATTTCCCGCCGACTACCAGTACTAAATACAACAGGTGTATGCTGAAGTGTTAATTTTTTGTCTATGGTTGGTCTCTCCTATTCTCCCCCTGAAAATGGTGAGCTCGTGTTGTAAACAGTTGTGGGAGCATAGTCACATGAGTGTACCGTCTCCGCCATCTTTTTCACTTGCAGCTGCCATGAGACTTACCATTTGCTGTAGGTTTACTAATAAAATATATGAAGAATTTTAAAGTGAAAAAGCCTATTCCTCCTTATTTTTCCGAGGATAGGCTTATGGTCTTTCACAACACCTGCCAATGGGTGAAATATCATTATCTATTGCATAGTATCGTTGTACTGTGCAGCAAACTACTTTGTTATGTTAATTGTACTTCTTCAACATAAGCACCCTTATGTTGAAGAATATTTTAATTTGTCAGCAGATAATAAACAAACTTTACCTTTTGCCCATTCATTATAAATTCTTCATCACTTGCTGCTATGTACTTAAAGCCGTTTTTCTCTAAGACTTTAGAGAGGCTATATTATTAGTTGTTGTCTTCGCGGAAACCTGTTTTATTCCTTGCTTACTTCTTATAGTTTCTAATAAAAGTTTCAATGCTGTGTTAGCAATTCCTTTTCCAGTATATGCTTTTCCCACTCTATAACCGATATGCCCTAAACCGTTTTCAATATCTACTAAGTTCATTCTTCCAATAATAGAGCCATCCTTATTTTTAATTAAATAAAAATATGATAACCCTTGCGCTTGTTCATCCAGTAAGGCTTTATTCCTTTCTTTAAATGTCTCAAAGTTGTAGTAATCATCCCCACGACTTGGTACCATTTCCTCAAAATAAATTTTGTTTTCAAGCTCAAACTCATATAAATTTTCAGCATCTGTGTCGTGTAATTTCTCAATTGTTATATCCATCTTAATTCCCACCAATTCAATATTGTTATAGCTAATCCTTATTCAACTATCCTGCTTCGTTACTTGAACAATTGGAGATGCTAAATCGACAACTCCTTATTCCGCTAACGCACCCAATAATTAAACAACAATCACGTTAATTTTTGATATACGAACCACTTTTATTGTTGATTTCTCCTAATTCAATACGATTTCCATCAGGGTCATTAAAAACTGAAATAGTTCCCCAATCAAATTTTAAATTCTTCTTTGAAAAACAAACACCTCGTTCTTCTAATTCATTCATACTATCATTCAAAAGTTAAAGGTAATCATAAATTCAAACAATAAAATAGAAATGATAAAACTTAATCTTAGGGGTGTAAATATGGAGTTTCGTGAATTTGGTTTAATCTTGTTCGCCGAACGTTATGAAGAATGTATTGCTTTTTATAGAGACGTTATACAGCTGAAGATAAGAAACGTTAAAGATACTCTGGTATCTTTTGAACTCCAAAATGGGTATCTTATGGTTGAACAGGGCGGTGTTGGGAAGAATCAAGAAAAATCAAGAGAGCAAAATCCCAATGTACTTCGTTTTGACGTCGAATCCCTAATTCCTTGAAACATCCAGACCAACGACTGGATTCATAGAATATCTCCTCCTAGAATAATAAATTAATCGGTATCCCCTAAAGGCTTCTTGTAATGTCATAGGTTCGCTTGTTAAACGGGATCTATTGTCCCAACCAGCCTGAAACATGTTTATACAAGTAGGGGGTGAACAGTTTAGCTAACGGGATCGAGTCCCACGGGTGCCACGTTCTACCCCGACTACCGTTATAATAAGACCATATAAAAAAAGGTCAACCAGAAAATAAAGGATACTCTTTAAATATCTGGCTAACCTTATATTACGAACGGGTGCAAGAGTTGAACAAGGATTTTCTACTTGTATAATTCAATAATCATCTTCAATTTACTTAAGATACTCTGCCTATCACCTTTGTGAGTTGTTCTATAAAGAAGAATTAGAGCCCTATAAGAAGCGAGGTATTCAGCTATTAAACCTTCGTAATCTTACTAGACAACAGGAAAGCATTGCTGAAATATCCGCAAAAACTAAATTGCAGTTACACTCTTTGGTGGATCAGGTATTCCCTGAATATAGAGGTGTATATGGTAGTTTATATTCTAAGGTTTCGTTGCTTACTTTACTTGAATTCCCAACATCAGAGGCAGTTTTGAAGATGAGTGAAAGAGAATTAGCAGACAGGATAGGTGCGTTATGTAAGAGTCGTTCCGACCTCTGGGCAAAGGAAAAAGCACAGAAACTAAGAGATGCAGCCCTTCGTAATCCATTTAAGAAAAACTTATACGAGAGTCATATCTTTAATCTTGAGGTGTTGGTGACGATGGTTCTTCAATACCAAGAGCATCTATCGAAAATTGCGACTGAAATAGATGCCCTCGCTAATGAAATTGAAGAATATCATATACTCCAGTCTATCCCTGGTATCGGAGAAAAAATCGCCGCCACGATTATTTCTGAAGTTGGAGAGATAGACAGGTTCAATGATGCCAAAAAGCTCGTTGCATTTGCTGGAGTGGATCCAAGTGTTTATTCCTCTGGTAAGTTTACGGCATCCGTTAATCGAATTACTAAACGAGGATCCAATAGACTTCGCCATGCCTTATATATGGCGGTCCAAAGTGGTATTCGAGATTCTCGTAAAAAGAAGACAACAGATGATATCATGGCACGCAATAAAAGATTAAGAGAGTTTTATGATAAAAAACGTGAAGAAGGAAAACCCTTTAGAGTAGCAGTTATTGCATGTGTTAATAAGCTCTTACATTGGATTTACGCCTTACTAAAAAGCAGAACTACTTTCCAAGATATAACTTAGAAACTAAATCTAACTAAATACAACAAAACCTTCCAATTACAACTAATAGGAAGGTTATTTGGCATGTTCTTTTTTAGTATATCATGGGTATTTTAATTTTTTTATTGAAAAATATTGACAAACTATTAGCTGGTTTAGCTTAATATGATAGTAATTCAACCGCTGGGTAGTTTCGATCAATAAGTTTATTATAAACTTTTCCACTCTTAATTGAAGTGTTGGATATTTGTTCGTTTGAATATCTATCCATTATCAAATTTTCTTCTGTTTGTGGCCTCCGTAAGGATATCTAATAAACTCTACACACGTAGATTCATAAATGAGCAACTCTTTAGCGTTAAACACTATTTTGTTTGCATTCCATATTTTCAATTGTTCACCAGCATCAAATTTGAGATGTAATATTTCATCATTAAAACTACATTCTAATATTTTGTGGTAATTATCATAAGGTCTTCCCAACCAATTCCCATAGAAACGTAATGTTCCTCCAGGCTTTACATCAAGATTAGTAATTGTTTTAGATAGCTTCTCTGCCTTCAAAATTACACCTCCATCCAAAATATTCTTATTCAACTAACCTGTCCCGTTAATTTAATAAGCATTTAACCAATTTCAATGTTCTCTTTTTCATTATAAGAAGTTTGAAAAGCATTATATAATACTTCTATTAAGTCTTCACCATCACTTGTAACGAAATAATTAGCTAAGCTGGTTATGTCGGAACTTATGTTATCTCCCCAAGGAGGCTCTAATGAAGAATCCTCAATGTTCCATACTACTTGTGAGGGCTTGTAATTTTGAAGCCTTCTGTGAGCATCTTTTAATTCTTCTATTAGTTTGGTTGATAAATCCCATTTTAAAGAACCTTGATAAAATTCGTTCATTAAAAAAGGATATTTTGTTCCCCATCCTTCTGGTTCCAAGTGATAAGAAATAGTTGAAAAAAAGGAGTGAAAAAAATCTTCTGAACCAATTTCATAATAAAAATCCCCCACATTTATGCCAACTCCCATAATTACAACCTCCTAAAATCTTGTTGTCATTAAGTGACTCTTGTTGCACATTACTGCCCGCTAGCACAAGATCATCATAAATCAATATTAACATAATATTCCAACCATTTTTCATAAAAATAAAGACCATCAATTTGATAATCTCTTGTTTAACTCTTGCACCCGTTAGTGCAACAAGCATTTATGTGGTGATTAGTTTTCTATTTTTCAGCAACTACGTTTATTCAAAAGACTCTGCCACAGCAATCAATTCTTCTTTGGTAACTTTTTCTTTTGATTGCTTCCCTAGAAAGCTAAACCTGTACTGGATATCATCTTCGCTCCATTTAATGGTTTTCACCTGGTCACTATTGGCATATTTTCCTTGTATATTTCCTATTTCGACTTCTTCGAATTCCAGATTGGAGCTTCCTTTCATCCCTTTAGTAGCCATTAGGCTTAGGTGATTTTCCTTGCTGAAAAAGTCAATAGTCAAGATTCTTTCGTTAACAGGGTCAGTAGATACCCGTGCTGATTCAACTTCAAAAGGTAATTCAGTCGGCAATTTTGGTTGAAATGGTTCATCTTCCAGTTGAGACTTTAAATCGGAATTATCAAAAGCCACTAAGTCTGTGCCTTTCTCTCCATTTGTTTCTTCACCACAGCCAACTAACAGTAATCCAACTGTTATCAACAAATATACTACTTTCTTCACATCGTTACCCCCGTTTGTTTGAAAATTTAATCACTATACATTTATTTTACCATAAAATTACCAATTACCTTTATTTTTTTTTGAACTATCCTGCCCCGTTAGCTCAATATCTCTCTCCTTTCATTTAACATAATATTCCAACTATAAGATTTAGTTTTCAATAAAAAAGACGATCAAGTTTGATGATCGCCTTGTTTAACTCTTGCACCCGTTAACTTAACAAGAATTTTACTTTACTTTTTATTTAAAAGATATTGTAAGAAACCGTTTAATGTATCTGAGCAAGTCGTTACTTCATCTATATCCATACCTATAAATGGTACAGTTGTGGTCAGTAGATGACATTGTTGAATTAAATGATGCTTATGGTGTTAATGATTTTGCTAAAGGATTAGTATTATTTGGTTCTGATGGAGGAGATACAGCATTTGCCTTCGATAACAGAACGAATGAGACAAAAATAGTAAATTCAACAATGTCATCTACTGACCACAAAATAATATAATTTTCTCCTATACTGCCTTCAGCACCATTTGAGTGTGAAATAAATTCTACATATTCATTTGGAAAAGTGACACCAAGTTGACTTTCTACTTGTTTTACCTTCTCTACCTTTACTGGAGGTTTCAATTCTAATCCATAATGATTTGTCATAACGTTTCCCCACTTTTAAAAATGTTATCTTTATAATAGCAATTTACATACTGATTTAATACCTTCCTTATTATGCTAAACTGCCCTTTAGTTAAACAAGGGCGCAATTCCTTATTCAAGGAAAGCACCCGTTTGTTTAAGTGTAATCCTTCACAATTTTTTCTACACCTTAATATAACTCCAATCCCTATTAAGTGTTGTTCCAGAATCAATTACAATACAAAAAGACACCTTCTTATTCAAGAAAAGCGCCCGATTGTTTTATAAATGTTTTACTGACCTTTTCTTTGGTTGTGCGCTCCTATTTTGTTTCTCATATCAAATAATAATGCAATCAACGGTACATGATAAGGAATAAATAAACCTTCTGAAATCATATTGATGATGTCATCCTTCGACGCCCATTTTACCTGTTTAACTTCTTCAGTCGGTAGTGAAAGGTTTGAGATGTTTAAATCAGTTTCAATAAGATAATAATCATCAAATCCATTTTCAAAGTTGACAGTTAAAGAAGGACGTCTATTTTGAAGGTTAAGTGTATAACCAATTTCCTCTTTTACTTCTCTTTCCGCAGCTTGTTGGCTGGTTTCACCCGCTATAGCACTACCTCCTACGGTAATGTCCCACATATTCTTCCAATCTTCCTTATCTGGTTGTCGCTGTTGAATCAGCATTTCTCCGAGTTGATTAAATAGACACACATGCATTACCAAATGATAATCACCCTGTTCAAATGTATCCCCACGGTTCATTTGCTTGCCCGTCAGATTTCTGTCCTTGTCGTAAATATCCCACGTCTCCATACTTCCCGCTCCTTTATGCTATCTTGTCTGCTCCGACTTTGCCGAATGGAGTCATATCTATTTTAGAGTTCGGTTAAGTCCAATAAAATCCTGCTTTAAACAATAATTCTTGGTGAACTAAACTGTCCTTTACTTCAATAAGAAAAAGAGCAATCCCTGCTTCTTAAAGGATTGCACCCGTTTGTTGAATAATATCTAATAAAAATTTATATTAAGGTCCTACATTAGGAGGGTTTAATATATGCACAGCGAAATCTTCTTTATAAGGACATTCTCCTTGAAGAATGCCTTTTGCCGCTTCCTCAAAGTTGTATTTGGTCTCTTTTAGATATGCTTTATTATCAAGTAATAACCAGCAGGCTCCTTTTGCTCGACTTTGTAAGCCTACACTACCAGCATTTACTATTCTTTTGTTACTAATTAATCGGTTGAATTGTATATGTGTATGTCCACAAACTATAATATTTTCCTTAACATCTTGAATCATTTCCATTACTTCTTCCTCAGGTGTATCAAACCTAATTGCTTCTGTGTCACTCCGAGGTGATCCGTGAACAAATAATACTTCTCCTAAACCATCAATATACAAAGTATAATTTTCAGGTAGAGTTTTCAGGAATTCAATTTGATTGTCTGTTAGTTGTTCTGCACACCACTTGTTTAACTCCATTACAAATTCTTGTGATTTTTCTTCTCCATTACTGAAGGCTACTTCTCTATCGGCATTCCCCATTATATAGTTGAATTTATCCTTATATTTCATTAAAGTATCCATAACTTTTCTTGGTTGGGGACCCCAAACTAAATCACCACCAATTATGACTTTTTGTACATTATAATGTTGGATTTCCTTCAGAACAGCTTCCAAGGCATAGTAATTTCCGTGAATATCATATATAGCTGCTACACTCATAAAAATTCCCTCCACTTTTAATTTTCGGGATATTCTTCTTATCCCTATTTAATTAACCTGCGTCAATAGTTAAGCAAAAAATGCCTTTTCCTTATTGAAGTAAAGCACCCGTTTGTTCAATAGGAAATTTACATTTTTTCAATCGAAAATACTAAATGATTAAAGTCTGTAGTAAATCCAATATCGTTACATTTATAAGTTAAAACGTTATGTCCTTCTTCAAGTAACATTCCAGAAGAATATGACTGTGACTCTCTCCCGTTCCCTTTATCCCAAATATTATAGATACTTAAGTACCCGTCACTTGTATAGCATTTACAAATCAGTTCTTGTGGGGAAGTATCTTCCCATAATGATATACTGGGGTACTTTTCATTGCTTAGAGAGGGAATTACAATTCCTTTATCGGTTCGTAGCCAAACTCCTTGCCTATGGGGTGAACCTTTGTTAATAAATTTAACCTCAATTTCTTGTCCGTCGTATATTTTTTGTACATCCCATTTGATTACACTATGGAACCCCTTTTCAGCAAACGCTTGGTTTAATATTCTTCTCGTCCCTATTTCCATTATAGCCTCCATAAGATTTGTAATTAGTATAAGACATCCTTCTTCTTCATCTATCCTGCCCCTTTACTTAAATAAGGCAAAGGAATTGCCATATCGACAAGTCCTCTTCAACTCTTGCACCCGTTACTTGAATATGTATTAAGTTATATATCTAATTCAAGCCAACTTCTAAACCGTTTCGCAGCTTCTCCATCAGCAACTATCCCACTATTAGAACTTGTGGTGAAAGGTAGCCATTGCCAGTCCTCACACCCTACAAAACCTAATCTTGACCAATTTTCAATGACGGTAAAATTATTTGCAATCTTATATCCGTGTCCTTCTCCATCACCGTGACTAAGGTAAACTATAGGAGCATCAGTATTGTCTTTCATATCAAATGCTAAATAATGCTAATTTGTTATGCCACACAACATCGTATTCATCGTCAGGGTTTGGGAATACGTTGTCTATCCAACCTTTTCGATCTTCTTCGAATTGAGGAAGAAGTTCTAAACTCCAGTGAGGAGTAGCGCAAAAAATTTCTCTATATTCATTCGGTTGCTTCATATCATCAGGTAAAAACCAACGTAAGGTGAAATTCCCAGAAAACTCTTGGAGAACCTTCTTAAAACTTTCGGGTAACTTAATCCCAAGCTGTTCTTCTGTTTGAAGTATTTGTTCAAGCGAGGATGGTTCATCTATAACAACTTCCTGAACTTCTCCCCCAATCTCTTTAATCCTAGAAGCAATAGCCTCTATTCTATTTCTTATTAATTTGTAGTCCATCTAATCACCACACCAAATCTTAAATTTAATACATCATTATTATAAGAATCTTTGTTTAACTAAACTACCCCTTTAACGAAATAAGGGCTTTATCCCTTGTTGCAGATAAGCACCCTTTAGTTGAATTGTAACTTCTTTAAATTTGCATTTGGAACTCCGGCTTCTATGTAACTTCTTATCAATTTCCAATCATTATTTTCATTTCTTTTAAATGTCTGAAAGAATAAGCTAACATTCTCTAATTTCTTTCCATCAATTATTAGTGTAGCTGATAAAATTACCATAATTTCATCTTGTCGTAAAGGAATTATCGCCTCTTCATTTAAGTCCCATTTGTTCTCTTCTTGTTTGGCGAAATTAAACCCTTGTTCCCAGCCAGTTATCGCCTCTTCATAACCAAAGTCTACTAATTCGCCATTTGAAATCTCTCTTGCTTTATAATATTTGGAAATAATATCTTTCAATTCTGTTAAAGACGAATTTCTCCAAACATCTAAATAGGAATTAAGAAACTTGCGAAATGAACTATCTTCCATAATAAAAGTCCTCCTAAAATATTGAATTTGTTCAACAAAAACGCTTAGTTAGTTAAAAAACTTAATAATTCGATTTTAACATAATGTTTATATAATTCACAAGAAAGGAAAAACTATCAAATAAATGCTCTTCTTGTTCAACTCTTGCACCCAATAGCTTAAGTACATTCTTTCACAAAGTCATTTAAAAGCGAGCAGTATAGGTCTGCTATGCATCAATTTGATGATCTCTTACTTATACTTAGGAGGCTGGTTAAACAAGCAAATCAGATTATCGTTAAATTAAAATCTAAATTAACCTGATTTATACAGTAACATAACCCAAGCTGAGAGAATACTATACTGGTGTATAGAAAGGAGAGGTATTTAGTGAACAACAACATTCAAATAAATCCTCATGAATTTCAGGAAGGTTACCAACCTGAACAAATTAAAAGACTATGCAAAAAGTATATGAACTACCATGTCATAGGACAACTAAGCGATGGATCACAGTTTGATGGAATTATCGATAGCATGGATGAGGAAGGTGTGACCATGTTAGTTTCAGAAGAAGTTGAGGCAGGACAAATGAATAGAATATTTGACTATGGGTATGATTATAACTATGATTACGATGATTATGATGATTACGGACGACCTCGCAGGAGAAGATTTCGTCGATTCCGCAGACAACGTTTCCCTTTTCGCTTTTTTAGAAGATTATTCCGTTTCCCATATTACTACCCTCCGTATCCCTGGTATGGATACGGTGGAGGATACTATTAATAGCCAACTTAAATAATGATTTAAGGCAGTTTAAATACTGCCTTTTTATCTGGAGTTGTACCACCAAGTATGAAAGCTTTAAAGAATACTATAACATTACATTCATAAAAACAGAGAATATTGAACTCTCTTAAAGTAAAGAACCCTTATATACAGTATCTGCAACAAAACATTGATATAGTGCACCTTTCTCACTGTTTACCTGTATTTTCGAAAAGGCGTTTAGGACGTGACTTGGAGCCTCTATGGGTACGATTTATCTTGAAAGGCTGAAGTAAGGTTTCATCAGGCAATCGATCCTATCATACCACCTCTCCAAGTAAAGTCCTATTGTTGTGTATGTTGAAAACTATAATTACTTACTGAAGATAAGAAGTAAATAAAGTTAAATAAAAGGCTATTTTTGTTTCTTATTTACGATGAATACGGTCAAACATCATACTGTATATAAGCCCCCGTTAATTTAAGTAAAATACATCACATATCGAATACCTAAAACTATACTCTCCTACTAAAAGTATTTGGATAATCAACAACTAAACCATCTGAATCTACACAAATTATTGTCTCATAATCATAACACTGGTAGTTGAAATATCTGAATTCCCCTTCCTTATGAATGTACTGATAAGATTGAGGTACCTTCTTCGTTTCTAAAGATGGCACTGATATGTAAACCATATGGAAATGTTCTACTTGATTAATATTCCAATTAATTCTATTAATAGGTAAAGAGTTGGAAAAAGGGGTAGCCGATATATCTATGTCAAGCGCCCCTTTAAGTCTGTCAATTAAATATCCATCAGTATTAAACCAGTTGCCTTCTCCATCAGAATGCAATTCTAAACTAGAAATGTGATCAACCATAATACTAAGCTTCCTAGTGAGCCAATGTTCATCTAACTCAATGTTATAATTCACATTATGAGCATTAGCCTTCGGTTCATCTACATAAATAACTGTACCTTTAGCAAAGAGTTTTTCAGTTGTTCTCCCTACTTTAAGATACTCGCAACCATATAGTTCTTCGTTATTCCATACTACTTTTAAATCCAAGTAATCTCCCCCAACAATTTCTAAAATAATTTTAAATTGGCAATCCTTATTGAAGTATTCTGCTGCGTTAGTTCAATATATCGATCCTTCAATACTAACATAATATTCCGATAACATTATTTGATTTTTCCCAAAAGAAAAAGGCGATCAACTTTGAGGATCACCTTGATTAATTCTTGCACACGTTAGCTTAATAAGGTTTGTCATATTACTTTTTCCATTCATGTTCCAAAACACTGTATAGTAATGAATCTCGCCAGCCATCTTTAATTAACAAATCTTCTCGAATTATACCTTCCTTGATCATTCCAACCTTCTCCAAAACTTTTGATGAACCTATGTTTCTTGGGTCACAAGTTGCATATATACGATGCAGTTTGAGTTCCTCAAATCCAAAATCAACTAACAAAGTTGCAACTTCTGTTGCTATTCCTTTTCTCCAATTATTTGGATTAACAATGTAGGCGACTTCTCCCACTTTGTTAGCGAAATCCCTTATGTTAAGCTCTCCAGCTCCAATCATAATTTGATTATTTATGATTGCAAAAACAAACCTTGTCCTTGGTTCTTGTGTTGAGTCTTCTATCACTTGATTCACAAAATCCTTCGAATTTGCTTCCGTATTTGGTCACCAAGGTTGATATTGACAAACTATTTCTTGTGATGCATATTTATGTACATCAATCCAATCACTCTTAGTAAATTCCCTTAATAATAACCTTTCACTTGAAAGACTAATCTTATTATGTTCGACTATAATCCCCTCCATATATCCTTTTTCCACTAAACTGCCCGTTCGTTTAAGTACATTCTTTCACAAGGTTACTTTAAAGTATAGACCCCTGTTGCGCAGTATGGGACAGCTAAGAAAAACGACCACCCAAAAAGCGATCGTCCCTAGATGTTTGTTTTATTACCAGTATCCTTGTACTATGCAGCAAAAAACCTTGCTTAATTAAAGGTCTTATTCAACTAAAGCACCCGTTCGTTGAAGAATCACATTATAATTTCTCGATAGAAAAAACTAAATCAGTAAAGTCAGTTTCAAAACCATAATCATTACATTTATAAATTAAAATACAATGGTCCTGTTCTTCAATTAATAACCCCGATGTATAACCTTGTGATTGCCTTCCATTCCCCTTATCCCAAGTATTATAAACACTTAAATTACCGTCTTTACTATAACATTTACAAATTACTTCTTTTAGTTTATGGAGGTATAGAACAATTCATCTATAAAGTTAAAATACTCGGGAAATGAGGGAGAAACCTGAGATCAGAACCGATAAAATAAGACTGTTATAAAACTTGAAAAGCTTTAGCGGTTTTCTTGGCAAACTCTAATGGGGGTTCAACAGATTCCCAATGGATATACATTAATCTTGGGTCGTCAAATAACCAGTGATTGTGTAGTGCTGTTACAATCAAATCTTGTTCACGAAGTGCACTAATAAATGCCTGTGTTTCTTTTTGTAATATAACCGTTTCTCCTAAGTTTAAGGCATTTCCGCTACTATCAAGATTTTCAAAAGAAAACAATGCGGCAATGGCAAGAGGAGACTGAGTTCGTCTATCTAGGATGGTAGGATTTAACTCATCACGCAGTCTAGTTGCCACACAGACTTCATTAACAATCTGGTGGCTATCCGCGTCTAATATATCAGCAAATTCTTCACATAAGCTTTGGTCCTCATCATGATGGTGTGGACTTTTATGTTGCCTCTTTTTCTGTTGCCTCTTTTTCTGTTGTCGACTTTCAAAAAACTCATCAAGGTCTCTATTTCTTATTTTTCTTTGCATAAAAAACTTCCCTTCTATATTATTCAATACTTAGAATATGGAAGTATATATTTTCCGCCTGTGTTATAATCTTATATTTTTTTGAAAAGGGCACTTGTATATAGAATGGGCAAATTAAATATTGATTTAAAAAACCCCCAGTCGCAATGAACTGCCCCCTGTCAAGTAGCCAGCGGAAATAATAAAAATGATTTAAGCGGCTTTAGCTCCATAGGGCTAAGGTCGTTTAGTCGTTTCTGGTACCTATCAAGAATATAGAAATGGATGTATTCATCTATCGCATTAGTTAGTTCTTCAAATGTCCCATACTTATGTAAATAATACTTCTCACATTTTAGGGCCCTCAATAGGATCCCAATGGTCCATTGTCAATACACTTGCCGACTCGCGCCATACTCTGTGTTATTCCAGCAGCGTCTATTATTTGCTTAAACCCATGAGAAGTATATTGGAACCCTCGATCACTATGAAACAGAGTGGAACAAAACAATCAACTAGGAATAAAATTAAAGAGAGACCAATAACTCCAGGTCCCCTTATTCCTGTAAGATTTATTATTGGGAATTTGTTTCTATCCCCGTCACATATAGTCACTTTTTGAATATACCTAAATATTCATTCCAAGGTCCAACGTCCGTTCTATATCTCTCAGCCATTACTCGTATGATTTGTGCAATGTGCGTTAGATCATGAACAACCCAGGTAGAAAGTAACTCTCTTAACTTCACTGCCCCAAATACAGGATGCAAACCCGTATATTCAAGATGTAATTTAGAGTCAACAAGATTCTCGACCTTGGTTATATTTTGCTTTCTAATTGCCTTAAACTCGAGTAATCTTTGATTAATTGACCCTTCAGACTTCTTATCTAAATGAGAAAAACGATCAAATGGTGGAAATGGATTAGTTTCACCTTGCTTTACAATGAATTCTAACCTTGGTATCCAATTACTTTTCTCACCCTCAATTAGATGCTCAATCACTTCAGATATGTTCCAGGTTCCTTCCCCTTCATTGCAGATCAACCACCCACAAGATAAACCAGACAAAAAATACTCCAAGGTTTGTGGAGTACGCTCTAAAATCTCAATTGCTTCTTTCATATTAAAATTCATAAAACCTCTCCTCTCTCCTGCTTAGTCAGTTCAGAATCTATATAATTCATGTTAATCTAATATTCCATATATAGTTTAATATTCTCAACAAAATTCTTTAAAAAAGACCGACATATTCTGTCGATCTTTCTAAAACGCTTTGACTAATTGGTTTGCAAATACTTAACTAGATAGTTCGAACTATAGAATAGGTGAAAATAGACGTATCATTGCTTCTTTAAATTTATCTTTTACTGATCTTTGGTTATACTTTTCAATTGTTAATTCAGAACTCTCTTTACTATCTTCAATAAATAAATTATGAAGTTGTTCAGCGACTTTTTGGTCATAGAAGATTGCATTTACTTCAAAGTTAAGTCCGAAACTACGTACATCAATGTTTGTAGTTCCTACTGAAGCCACCTCCTGATCAACTACAATTGTTTTAGCGTGCAAAAAACCCTTCTCATACAATAATATTTTTGCCCCATACTTTAAAAGTTCACCTGCGTACCCACTATTCGCCCAGTAAACAATTGAATTATAATTACTTTTAGGAATCATAATTCTTATATCGACCCCAGCTAATGAAATAATTTTACAAGCATCCATAAAACTTGTATCTGGGATAAAGTATGGCGTTTGTATATAAACTGTTCGTTCAGCAGACATAATGAGCATTATAAACATATTTTTAATATGCTGTGTTTCCGAGTTAGGTCCACTCGAGATTACCTGGACGGTGCAGTCCCCTTTATGTTCTTTTATTAAAAATGAGTTTTGCAAAGACTTTATTGGGTTCTTTTTAGTGGCTCGATACCAGTCTAAAAGAAACAGATCTTGAAAAGCATGAACGGATTCCCCCATTATCCTGCAATGAGTATCACGCCAGTAACCAAACTTTTTGGAAAGTCCTAAGTAATCATTCCCAACATTAAAGCCGCCAATGTAAGCAACTTTCGAATCAATAATACACAATTTCCTGTGATTTCGATGATTAACATGAAAATTAAATATCTTTAAAAATGAGGGGAAAAAAACCTCTACTTCCCCTCCGTGCAAGATTAGTTCTTTAAAAAAAGTGGTAGACATTCCCCTGGAACCAATTGCATCAAACATGACACGGACCTTTATCCCTTCTTGTGCTTTTTTTGTCAGTTCATCTCGAAGTTTAATTCCCAAAGAATCTGGTTTAATGGTGTAATACTGAATGTTTATTTCCTTTTTAGCTGCACTTATATCTTTAAACAAAGCTTTAAATTTCTCTTGCCCATCTTTTAAAATACCAATATCATTGTTCATTGTTATTAAGGCATCTGCTGATTCTAAGTTCATTAAAAGTAATTTTGAGTACTTTTTAAATAAATGATTATCATAAACATCACTTTTTTGAAGTAGTTTTATTTGTTGATCTGACCTGACAAGATACCTTTTGTCAGTAACAGTTTGTTCAATATTCTTATGTTTTAATTGTTTTCCAAAGAATATGTAAAAAAATAAACCAGCAATCGGTACCAAAAGAATAACGAATAACCAAGCCCAGGTTGCGCCAACCTCTCTTTTTTCAACAAATATTACTATACCTACTGAAATAAGGTTACTTATTATAACAAGAAATATAATAACGCTTATTATCTCTGACTGCATAATACCCCTTCTATCCCTGCCGCTTCCCCAAAATAAATAACTTCAATAAGCCATTAAAAAGAGTTCATTATAAAAAAAGCACTTTTTGAATGATTCAATTGTTTCACAATTAAAACCTTCTCTTTTAAAAAGATCATGGTAACCTTGTTCGTTTTGAATATAAGAACCATTATCGTTATTTTTCATATACCAATTACTAATTCTGTTCCCTTTAAAGTAACAAGGTTCAATCGCTAAGATTATTCCTCCTGGTGCCAATATTTTTCGAAATTGCTCCATGTACTTTTTCATTTTTTCAGAAGGAATATGGTGTAAGACTGCAATTATTAAAATCACGTCAATCGTTCCATTCTCCACAGAAATTTTATCATTTTGGAATACAGAAAAATCATAATCGGGATACAGCTTTTGTGCAAAATTTATTCTTTTTTCATCAGGGTCTATTCCAAAGTATTGTCCGGGTTTACAGAGTGTACAATTTGCACCGGTTCCGGCACCAAAATCAAGAACACTTTTATCATAAAGATCGTAATGCTTTCTAATTCTGTTATGTATATAAATTTGGTTAATCCATTTTGGACGAATTATTTTGTGATATATAGCAGGTGAAAGTTCCAATTGTTAATTCCCCCCCCTTATTTGATACCGTCTTCATAGTTATAGGTCTTCTAACCAATTCAGTTATAAATAAAATATAAATTGACATATTCCAGAATGATGCTTTTAAGATGAACAACTGTTAATCTGCCCCATTATTTTCTTGTTATACTGAGCTTTATTAACCACTATTTGACTATAAAATAGCTCTATTTTTTTAAAATTAAAAAGCCCCGTTTACTTAAACGGGACCTTGAATTTCTTTATAAAAAAACCAAATCATATAAAGTCGGCAATATTCTTCGTTATTTCCCAACGTATTTAAAAGCAGGAACTTTTTCCAAGAAATTCTAACAAAACTGAATAGTTAATACCCAAAATGGAAAATTGTAATCAATTTATGTGCATTCTATTCATGATCATAATTAACGAGGTCATAAACGATACTTTGCGGGGATGGAACTAAGGTATTCTGCAACACGATAACTTAGAAAAGTACGAATGGAAAATAGATTATGTTCGAGGAGTTGAAATAAATATATTGATCTCTAAGGCTCTATCCTATTCTTCTAACTGCTGCTTTGTGATAATCGTTGATTTTATCTAAAACATAATTGTTGTCCGTAGTATTATTATATATTATCTTTGCTAGCCTAGGTAGGTTGTATATAACTTTCCCAGACCCTGTAGGTTGGTGTATCTGAGACTCATTATAGAGGAATGAAGATTTCAGGACTTAAATACGTAAAGTAAACCTACTGCATTGGGGCGTTCCTGGATTGGGCGATAACACTTATCTAATCGTAAGACCTGAAGCTACAACGCACCATCTTTGTAAAAGATATATATGAAGGAAAAGTTTCATAATGTATATTAATCAGTTTAGCGCTGTACCTATAACGAATTCCCTTTATCATGCACTGTCATAAGAATTGACACTTTATCAGTTTAGTCATAAACTTAAATCAGAGTTATTCAGTTTAGTTCTTAACTGAAAGTTAAATACAGAATCCATGAGATAAAAATTGATGTATTTCTTATAGCTCTAAACAACAATGGAGGTGATTAATTCTATATGGATGAAAAGCAAGCAATAAAAATAAGCACTCTCTTATGGGATAGTCTAACCCGTGTATACAAAGATAATTTAAATGGAACAAATGAGTTATTAAAAGAATGGAATCTATCCAACGCTCAAATGGATATCATCGGCCGTTTAGGAGAGGAAATAGTATTATCCCAGCAAGAGTTAGCAGATAAATTGATTGTTACTAAAGGAAATATTACACAGCATATTAAAAAACTTGAGGATTTGAACTTGATTAACCGAAAAAAAGAATGGAAAACAAATTATATCTCTTTGACCGACGACGGAAACAGAGTCTATGAAGAATTAACCCCGCATCTTGAAAGGTATCAGTTAGAGAAGTTCAGCAAACTTACAATGGAGGAAAAGAAGCAGCTTCTTCATATGTTAAGAAAACTTCATAAGTGAGAGGTCTTTTATTTCAATACAAATTCGACGTCAACAAATGATCTTACCGGATGCTTTCTTTGGCCGTGAAGTTCTTAATTTCCTATTTAAACATAAGATGTTGGGAGCCGATCCCTCAGTTTTAAGCTAATTATTTCGGGGAATATGTGGAATAACCAAAAATGGAGGTTATTTACATGAAAGGAATAGCTTTAAGAAGTAAAGTGAATTGTGACTCGGAATATTCCAGTTTGAAAAAAGTCCTAGTTGTAAAACCCTCATTTATGCGAATTACCAAAGTTATAAATGAGACTCAGAAACATTATATGGAAGATAATATCAACATACCACTTGCTCTTGAGCAGCACGGAGAGTTTGTGCGAATGCTAAGATCGCATGGTATTCAAGTTTTACAACTTCCCGAAAAACGCGATTTACACGAACAAGTATTTACGAGGGACATTGGATTTACGATTCATGACCGATTATTTGTCAGTTCGATGAGCGAGCAGGTTCGACGGAGTGAAACAGAAGTTCTTAAAACCTGGCTTGAAGAAAGTTTTATTCCATATGAGGAGGTTTCAGATTCTATTGAAGGCGGTGATGTAGTTATTGATGGTTCAACTATCTGGGTTGGAAATAGTGGACGAACATCTAAACAAGCAATTAAAAACCTTCAACACCAGCTACCATCCTGCGATGTTGTGCCGCTTGCCCTGAAAGAGGATATTTTACATCTAGATTGTGTGTTTAATATTTTGGATAAAGATACAGCGCTTGTATATCCGCCCGCATTTACCCAACAAGGGTTAAGGAAAATTAAATCTAACTTTGAAATTGTTCCTGTGACCAAAAAAGAGCAATTTTACATGGGACCAAATGTGCTTTCCATCGGGCAAAGAAAGGTCATAAGTCTTCGTCAGAATAAGCGTTTAAACAAGTTATTAGAGGAAAAAGGATTCCACATCATCCCTGTTGATTTTTCTGAGATAATTAAATCTGGTGGATCTTTTAGATGTTGTAGCCTACCTCTTGTAAGAGAATAACGAAAGTAAAGAACTCCCTAAATTATTTTAGGGGTTCAACTTGGATAGTAATGAATATTAATCCACTTCACCGTATATACATAAAACGTTTCCCCATTATAATTATCTCCTCAATTTATATAACTTTCTCTTTCAAAAAAACAACCCCGAACTCTATGAATTCGGGGAGTTTATAAATCTTAATAGATCACCAAGAATGATTTCGTCATTTAACTCGAGCTCTTGTTGTAACGTCTCCTGATACTTCAGGCAATGGTCTCTACTGACTTGCTTTGCTGATTTCATGCTGTAACATAGGTTATCCATATATCCGTACTTACCTGTTACCATATCACCGTCCCGAAAAATCACCGGGTGGTTGTCTCTGATAAACAAGTTACGGCTGAACGACATTTTATCCTCAGTTGGAATGCCTAGTAAATGAAGGACAGTCGACCTAATACCAACCTGACCACCCACTGTGCTGATTTTCTTTCCTTTCTGACCTGGGATGTGAATTATTAAAGGAACCTGCTGCAGTTTCATATGATTGACCGGTGTTTTCTTTTGGCCAAGCAATTCATGGACACCTTCCTCATATTTTTGAGAAATCCCATAATGATCACCATAAATAACAAAAATAGTGTCCTTATACATGTGCTGTTCTTTCAGTTGCTCAAAAAGCTCTTTGATTGCCTCATCCTGATAGCGAACTGTTGTTACGTACCGATTTACTACTCCCACTTCTGTGTTTGCCGGCTCAATTAGCTGGTCTTCCTCTTCTAAAAGAAAAGGAAAATGATTGGTTAGTGTAATGAATTTAGCAAAATAAGGTTCATTCAGTTGTTTATGCTTATCAATCGATTGCATAAAGAACGGGATATCCTTTATTCCGTAGTTAACCGAGTTTTCCTGATTCACCTCATAATCTCTTTTCGAAAAAAAGTAATCATACCCGAGTGTATTATACATCGCTTCCCGGTTCCAGAATTCCCTGTCATTTCCATGTAGGGATGCAGTTGTATAGCCGCCTGATGACTTAAGGATTTCCGGTAGTGCATTAAACGAATTTTCCGGCCGGCGTACAAAGACAGACCCACTTGGTAATGGATATAGCCCTGTATCAACCAGGAATTCGGAGTCAGAAGTTTTACCCTGTGCAGTCTGGTCATATATATTGGAAAAATAATAACTCTTTTCTATTAAGTCGTTAAGGAAAGGCGTAATTTCTTCTCCATTGACCGTCTGATTGATGACAAAATTCTGGGTCGATTCCATGCTGATCAGAATTACGTTTCTTCCTTTTGCTTCTCCATAGTGTTTCCCCTTACCCGCTTGTTTGTTTGCTAAGTAATGATCTATTTTTTCAATATCGGATGAATCTGTAAAGGCTTCCGATATCGGTGCCTTCACCCCATATACTGAATTTACAATCTGATAATTATAGATGCCAAGAAGGCTGACAAGTTGTTCACGGTCATACTGGGTTTTAAGAAGGGTAGGCTGTTGTATGATCCCAAGACTAAATGTTACCAACAGTAAAACTCCTCCGCTATAGCAATATTTTTTTAATGGAGGTCTGGAAATGGTGTCACCCCTCTTTCTCTTACGGATGATAAACCGTCCCAATACAAATATATCAGCTATCAATAATATATCCCATGGCGTAAACAGTTCTGCTGTACTTGGACCAATGCCTCCCACGTTGCTTAACTGGAGTAAGACGGAGACTGTTACAAAGTCTATATAGAATCGGTAATATAAAATATTGGCGTACAACAATCCTGTAACCAACACAATTATGGATAACAGTAAAACAGGCTTCACTCTCTTGCTGAAGAAAAAGCTCAGTCCAATCCCCAGCATAAGAATACCAGCAGGAGCGAGTATAACAGATACAACGTCCAACCAGTTTAATATAGTCAAATCAAAACAGATAAACGTAGCGATGACCGTTTTCAGCCATAGAAAAAGGAAAACGGATAGTATTAAATTATTGGAAATAAATTCTTTAAACATGCGCATCAGTTTACGACCGTTCCTTTAGTCATTATATTAAATTGCTGTGTAATTATATTGACCGCACGCTTAGCAGCTGCTTCTTTCTGTATTCCCATTAATGCAATTTGAACCCAGTTTCTCTCCAAAAGATAGCCGCTTTCGTAACTGACGTGAATTCCTTGATCCTTTAGGATATCACCAAAATCCCGTGAAGAAATGGTGGAAGGTATCTCAATAGTAATGACGCCTGGAGAACAGGTCTCATAATCACCAAGAACAGCCATTTCATTAGATGCCAATGTTTCCCTAATCCATCTGATTAACGCACTGTCGGTATTTACAGGATTCTTGAGCGCTGCTTCAAGTGCAAGCAAACTGTTTGATGAATGAGTAAACGGCACACTGCCCGCCTGTTGGTAGGTGCCTATATCAAGATACGTCGGCAACGTATGATCCGGTTTTAATTCTTTCTCATGAAAAAGAATCGCAAGACCCGGATAGGATGCAATCCCTTTACCACTAACCGTGCTTGCAAGGTAAACACCAGAAAGATCTACTGGAAAAACACCTATACTGCTGCACGCATCCAGACATAGCTTAATGTTATGCTGTCCCGCGATATGCTTTATTTCTTCCAATGGAAAAATATAGCCCGTAGACGTTTCACAGTGAACGTGCCAAATCCAAGTAATACCAGGATGCTCATTCAGAAATTCATTTACTTCCAAACCGGTGATTGGTGTGTTCCAGTCTTTGCTGATCTTATAGAATGATAGATTCCATCTGAACGACTGTTTGACCAATCGCTCGCCAAATTCCCCGTTTACAAGGATAAGTCCCTTTCCTGGTAAACGGGATAATTGAGCGGCTATCATTTCATTGGCCATCGTGCCAGTACCCACTACAATTTCGGCAAAGTTTGCATTCGTTCTTTGAGATAGCTTGTACTGTACATTTTTCATTGTGTTGATGAAAGAAATATCGCGATGTGAGAGTGGTGCAGAATTCCAAGCTTTTTCCACATGGTTGTTAACAGGAACTGGTCCTGGAAGAAACGTATGGGTGAATTTCTTCTCTTCCCTTTCAATCAGTCGCTTAAAAAGTTTTGAGGATCTCTCAAAATTTTGCTTTGTCAAATACATTGGCTGGTATTGTGCATCTTCGTCCCCTACTAGTGGGCCAAAAGGTTTAAAACCAATATGCCGGTATAATTTCAATTGTCGAGTAGTACCTGAAATTAAAGCTAATGTGTATCCTTTCTCAAGGCAGAATGAAACCAGCCGTTCACATAAACCGTAAAAGACTTTACTCCCGCGGAAAGGCTCTTTTATTGATAACAGGCGAATCTCACAAGGTATACTGCCGAATGGCAGGTATGAATCAAGGCTTTCCAGTTTTTGATCCAATGAAAAAGGCCTGTTTCCGCGTACCGCAATCATACCTATTACTTCTTTATCATGTTTGGCAATAATATATGTATTTTCATCATGGAACCTGTCAATTAACACACGGTTTTGATTGGTTTCATGCTGTGGGATTTCTTCCACAAATGTTTCATAATTCAGCTGATAAATCTGATTCATTTCATCTGGTTGATTAGCAATACTATATGTAATCGTTCCTGTGTTGTTCATGTTACTTCCCCCTTATGTGTGCAATCAGAACAACCAGCAGCATGAGGAAAAATGTTGCCGTAAACTGATAATTTTCCATAAACAATAAAGTAAAAGGTACAGAAATGAGTGCGATTAATCCTGCTACCGTAAAGTTTCTTTTAATCAGTAATCCAGTTCCCAGGGACAGTCCACAGATGATCAAAGTCATCGGTGCTAACATCAAAGCTGCTGCAAGATATACAACTACCCCTTTTCCACCACGAAACTGTAGTTGAATAGGCCAAATATGCCCTGCTAAGATTGCAATCGTTGTTAATGATAACCAAAATATATTTATATCAAGTAAGTATTGGCATACTCCAAGCGGGATTATTGTCTTTAGCGCATCGATTAATACTGTTAGAAAAAATGCCGTACGTCCATATATCCGTCCCGCATTCCTCGCCCCTGCATTGGAGCTCCCATGGTCCCTTATATCACCACCACTCATAACCTTTCCTGTATAATACGCTCCATTTATACATCCAAATAAATAGCCCAATAAGGGCAAAGCAGCTTCCAAAAGACCATCACCTTACAGTTTTTCGACTGTTTTTATTCTAACAATATCACCAGAAAATAGCTATAACCTTAAAGGCTACTGTATCAAAGTGTTACGGTCTTTTACTTTTCAGTGACGATTTTCGGATTGAGGTTTTTTACGGGAAGAATCGGGAATTTCGGGGATATAAGCTGATATAACTCATTAAACCACTTGTATGGAAGGATATTAAAGATTTATATCTTATATCGGCTTATTTGGTAAAATCCGGCTAGAATTGTCAGGAAAAATTTCGTAAAAGGAAAGTCGAGGTGCAACGATATGCCGAGGGTGAAGGATAAGGGAAATTGTGTTGAATTCAGCATGGGATCGCGCAAAATCACGTTCAAGAAACAGTGCAAACTAACAAAAACGATTAATGATTTGCTGATTGGAGTCTTCTTTGTAGCTGGAAGTCTGCTTAACTTTTTTGAATATGCTGCGGTGCTCGGAAATACACTTTACTTCTCGGGTAGTCTAATCCTGGTATGCCGGTCGATTTATAATATCAAAATAAACACAACTGTTGAACAAGATACTAACCCTACAGACTTACATCAATCTTACTACTAGATAAATCTAAAAACCTGAGAAGATGTTTCATCCTCTCAGGTTTTTTTCTTAAAAGGTATGTGCAAGATCTTTCGCTCGCTTGATTCCATCTTCTTTGATTTCTTCTGCCTTATTTGGCATTGCTGCATGTCCCTCTATGAATAAGCCCTCAAAAGAAGGAACGCCGAAGAAACTCATTACTGCAGTCAGATACCGATGACCCATTTCCATTCCAGCTGCAGGGCCCTCTGAATAAATTCCTCCTCTTGCTTGAATGTGGAGGGCCTTCTTATCAGTAAGTAACCCGACAGGTCCCTGTTCCGTGTATTTAAAAGCCTTTCCAGCCACAGCAACTGAATCAATGTATGCTTTCATAACAGGTGGAAAAGAAAAGTTCCATAACGGTGTAACAAAAACGTATTTATCGGCATTGATAAACTGTTCACTCAATTCCGAAAGTCGTCCTACTTTTTCCTGTTCCAGATCACTCAGTTCTTCAAAACCTTTTCCGGTCTGGAGTTTTCCCCAACCCTGGAAAACATCTGCATCGATCTGGGGAATTATCTCTTTATATAAGTCCAGATGAATAATTTGATCATCTGTATTTACTTCTGTATATGTGTTAATAAAAGCTTGCCCGGCAGCCATACTGTAGGACTGCGTTTCGTCATGCGGGTGTGCTGTGATGAATAGAACTTTTGCCATTTTGACATTCACCTTTCCGACTCTAATATAGTGGTTATTGTGGATTTAAAACCCATTTTACATACCTATGTAATAATATCCTGAAATCAGAATATCGGGCCACGCTATATAATAAAGTACCCTACAGGAAACTGTCAAAGAAAAAGTTCAAAAATAAAAGGATTTGTTTGTAGAACAAATCCTCTGTTAATACTATCTTATTTCATACGGATTTCCGCCTATGTTCTTTCTCATTTCATCTGTAATCTCTATTGGCTTTTCTTTATCCCCATTTCCGCTATTTGTCTGGCCGCTACCGTCGTAATGGATGGGTTTTTGCTCCATTAAGTCACCCCCTGTTAATATTATATATGAAAACGCATTCATTTATCGAATGTTTTTTTCTTCTTTCACTCTAAAGTCAGGTATATAAAATATTGTATTTTTGGTATGAATTACGTCAACTAAACCATAATAAGCACTGAATTCACTTATAAAGGAGAGGTTTAAATGGCCCAACAACAGGCGCAGCAAACACTTAATCAAATTTCCCAGATTGTTCAGCAACTGGCGCAACAGGAGGAGCAAAATGCTCAGCAGCTTCAGCAAAGCCAGCAGCAGGCTGGTACTCAAATGGCTGGTCAGCAGCAACAGCTTGCACAGCGTGAACAAACTGCAGCACAGCAATTGCAGCAGGTTCAACAGCTTTTGCAACAGTGTCAGCAGCAACTGAATCAGTAAAATAATTCACCTCTTCCCGGAATTAGCGGGAAGAGGTTTTTTTTAGAGGTTATTCTTTTGATTTATTTTTATCAATATCAGGCTCTATTTCTTCAGCTGTTTCTGTCTGGAGTTTCCCGGAAGCGGGCAATTCCTCTGCTTTCTCTTCATGGTTAATTATAAAGCTGTGCAATAATGGTTCGCAAAGTGTTATAAAAAATGCCGCAAACAACGATGCTGGAAGAATTGGCAGATCACGTTCGATAAACAGCATTCCAAGAAGCCATATCGACAAAAATGCAAGTGGAAAGTCTCCGATTGTCGCAATCAGATTTCCATACCGTTTAAGGACAAACAGATCACCAACAAAATATGCGATCCCAGTAACCAGCAGGCTAACCCAAAAAAGATTAGTCAAAGTCGCATTATAAAAGATTCCAAGTATGGAAAAAACAGCGACAGAAATAACAACGAATTTTATTCCCAGTGCTGCTAAATGTCTCATAAGTTTCCTCCTTAAGTATATTAAGACCCAAAAAAGTTTCGGAAAGACTGTAAAGTTGCTGACCGGTTTACAGCCGCAATTGATGTTGTCAACGGCAGTCCTTTCGGGCATACCTGAACACAGTTCTGTGAATTACCGCACCCTTGAAGTCCTCCTTCATCCATGAATGATTCTATCCGCTCCTCCCGGTTCATCTCACCGGTCGGATGGGCATTTTTCAGGCGCACCTGGGAAAAAACGAACGGACCACGAAATTCATTTTTCTCGTTAACATTTGGACACGCTTCAAGACATACACCACATGTAAAGCATTTGGATAACTCATATGCCCATTGCCGCTCCTTTTCCGCCATCCTTGGACCCGGACCGATATCGTATGTACCGTCAATCGGAATCCAGGCTTTGACCTTCTTCAATGAATCAAACATGCTGTCACGATCAATGATCAAATCCCGCAAAACGGGAAAAGTGCGCATCGGTTTTAATCGGATTGGCTGTTCAATTTTATCGACCAGAGTGGAACAGGCCTGCCGTGGGACGTCATTAATCAGCATTGAACAAACGCCACATACTTCTTCCAGACAGCTCATTTCCCACTGAACTGGGTTGGTTTTCTCGTTATTTTTATTGACAGGATTTTGTCTGATATGCATTAAAGCAGAAATTATATTCATATTGGGGCGGTAAGGGATTTCAAATTCCTCCTCATATGAACTGGAATCTGGTGAATCCTGCCGCTCAATTATCAGATGAATGGTTTCCATAAGAATTCTCCTATTTTCAATTATGATATCTTCTTTGTATTCTTTCCTAAAACCTGGCTTTTTATTAGAAAACCTGGCATTTCGTTACCACTTTAATTCGTCAAATCAGAAAAACAAATACCTCTGTCTGACATAGTATGGAATTATGCAGAAGTTTTATTTATAAAGTTAGTTGGTCTTGGACAAAGTCGGAAGATAATATGCTTTTAGTATGGAAGGAGCGTGAACAGTTGAAAGTTCCTGACTGGCATATTCTGCTGTTTGTGGGTACATCACTAGTACACGATTATTGGATTTTCTGGGGTCTTCCACGTGTGTATTATTGGGAGGCAAAGAAGCAGTTTCAACTCCAAGAAGAAGATGAGGAAAATATAGCATAAAGAAAGGGCAGCGGATATGTTCCACTGCCCTGTATTTGTTAATCAAATAGATTCATGCTTAAGTACCGTTCGCCGGTATCAGGTGCCATACAAAGAACTTTTTTACCTTTACCTAAACGCTTTGCCACCTTAATGGCAGCAAACACTGCAGCAGCACCTGACAGACCGATGAACACACCTTCTTTCTGAGGAAGGGTTTTGAACATGCTGACAGCATCTTCATCATCAATCTGCATGATTTCATCGTATATTTCTGTATTGAGGATATCCGGAACAAAGCCTGGACTTGTTCCGACAAGTTTATGCTTGCCGGGTTTACCTCCAGAGAGTACGGGTGAGCCTTTTGGTTCCGCGACCGTGATATGGAGATCCGGGAGTTTTTCTTTCAGGATTTCGCCCGTTCCAGTTATTGTCCCACCAGTACCTGCAGTAGCTACGAATGCATCAAGCTCTCCGTTCATTTGTTTCATAATTTCAAGTGCAGTCGTTTTCCGATGGATATCAGGGTTAGCGGCATTTTCGAATTGCTGGGGTATAAAACTTCCGGGTATTTCCTTTTGAAGCTCTTTTGCCTTCTTTATCGCTCCTGGCATTTTGTCTTCACTCGGTGTTAGGACAACTTTTGCGCCAAATGCACGGAGAATATTTCTTCGCTCCTGTGTACTATTGTCCGGCATGACCATAATTGCCTTATAACCTCGCGCGGCAGCATTCATCGCAAGGCCAATTCCAGTGTTACCGCTTGTCGGTTCGATAATTGTGTCTCCAGTCTTGATGATGCCCTGGTCTTCCGCTGCTTTTATCATATTATAAGCAGCCCGGTCTTTTACGCTCTTGCTTGGATTTAAAGATTCTAGCTTTATATAAAGATCTGCTGCATCATCGGGTACTATATTATTTAAACGAACTACCGGTGTTTCTCCTATCAGTTCAGATATATTGTTTACTACTTTCATTTTTAGCATCCTTTCTATCCAGACAGCTTTATCTAATCTTCCCTGATAAAATAGTATCATGAGTGATGGATATTTTCACAGAAAAAAGCTGACTGTAAGAACAGCCAGCTATACGTTGTAATTATTTATCTGTTTTTTCCAGCGGTTCCAGTGCAGGGCCTTCAATTACTTCGCCTGTTCCTTTAAACCTTGATCCGTGACAAGGACAGTCCCATGTACAGTCACCGTCGTTCCACTCAACATCACAACCCATGTGTGTACAGCTGAGATTCATTAAATGCACTTTCCCGTTTTCGTCACGAAACGCTCCGACTTCTTTGCCGTTCACTTCAACTACGGCTCCCTGATTCCGATTGAGATCTTCGGGTTTTTCAACGGTACTTGCATCGGAATGATCATCGTCTTCGCCCTGTTCAGGCTCAACATCGTTCATTTCCTGAATATCACGCCGCGGTGAGAACAATTCTTCATACGGGTTATCGTTTTCAAGAATTAAATCTTTTAATAGAGCTGCGCCGATTGCAGCACTGGCCAGTCCCCATTTACCAAATCCGGTAACAGCATAGACATTAGGCTCATTAGAATTTACAGGGCCGATGAATGGTACCCTGTCGGATGAAATCAGATCATGCGATGACCAACGGTACATTATCTCTGTAGCATCAAACTGCTCTTCGGCGAACTTTTGAAGTTCCTCGTACCGCTCATCACTCGATTTTCCATCACCAGTTGAATGGCTTTCTCCACCAACCAGCACGTAACTTTTACTGTTATCTTTTATACGGCGCAAGGTCCTTTTTGGAGCGTCAGCACTGATATACATACCATCAGGGAATTCTTTATTCGTATTAACCGCTAGCGCATAAGAACTTTCTGGCTGCAGGTTACCGGCAAAAAATTCATCCGGGTCGTAGACAGGGAAGTGTGTCGCAAAGATTACCTGCTGACATGTTACCGTTTTATCATTTTCAGTGGTAACTTTTACGTTTTTCTTGCCTTCCACATCCATGACTCTGGTATTCTCATACATTTTCCCGTCAAGTTTCTCGATTTCCTTCAGTAAGGCATTTAAGTACTTTACAGGGTTAAATTGTGCCTGATAGCGCATCATTATTGCTGCCTCAATATCCATATCAAGTGGTAAATTTTCAAGAAACTCTCCCTCTATTCCTAGTTTTTCATAGGCCTCGGCCTCTTTATGAAACTTACTTCGGTCTTCTTCTTCCTTCGTATAAACAAACGCATCCTCTTCTTCTAAATCACAATCAATATTTAGTTCTTCTGTCAGCTTTTTTATGAGGGCGATCCCTTCCATATTTGCCTGATAATATAATTCAGCTTGCTCTTGTCCATATCGGTTAATCAGTTCATCGTAAATAAGATTATGTTGCGCAGTCAATTTAGCAGTGGTAAATCCGGTGGTCCCACTCATTAATTCACGTGCTTCAAGCAGCGCTACCTTTTTACCTTCCTTGGCTAACAGATAGGCAGCGGTTATTCCAGCTATCCCACCTCCTGCCACGGCCACATCCACTTTAATATCTTTATCCAACTTCGCATATGAAAAAGATTCTGCAGTTCCTCTCCAGAATGACTCTATTTGTTTTGGTAACGTACTGTTTTGATTCGCCATTATACCAACCTCCTGATGAATTATAGTATTCTTTTTCCTTTTTGATAGTCTGATAAACAAATTCGTTACCAAAATCCTGTGTTTATCAAACAATCATTGGGTATATGACTATGGAGGTGATTCAATATGGATATTTTGTCAATAGTGGCTTGGATAGCAATTGGCATAGGATTACTATCATCGGTAATTATACTTGTGGATGTTATTCGATATCCGCAAATGATGTGGATTATGAATATTGTATGGCCAATAAATGGTTGGTTTCTAGGACCATACGCGGTCTGGTCCTATTTTAAATGGGGGCGAATAAAGGCTAAAGGGATTGAAAAGGAAGACACACGTGGTTTTCCATCAAAAGTTTATTTCTCCACCAGTCATTGTGCATCAGGTTGTACATTGGGAGATGCTGTTGGTGTGCCGATTGTAGTAATAACTGGATTAACGATTCTAGGGTCAACTTTATTTGCGCATTATGCCGTTCAATTTACGTTGGCATATATTTTCGGGATCCTCTTTCAGTTTTTCGCTATCTATCCCATGAACAAGGATGCAGGAGTAATGAAAAATTTTAAAGACTCCATAAAAGCTGATACACTCTCACTGGTTTTATTTGAAGTTGGAATGTTCGGCTGGATGGCATTAGTTCACTATGTCCTTTTTACAACTCCACCAAAGCCTCATCAGATGACATATTGGTTTATGATGCAGATTGCCATGATTATTGGTTTTCTAACCAGTTACCCTGCAAACTGGTGGCTAGTAAAGAAAGGAATTAAGGAACAGATGTAAATAAACGATGCCCAATTCACAGGGCATCGTTTTAAATTAATGTTATTTAGTTAACAAGAAACTTATCTATTTTTTTTTTGATCTTTTTAATATAATCGTCACTCAAGTATTCTTTTCCACCTCTAATGATTTCGGTTCCGTACAGGTTTGTTGGAGCGGTTTCATCGGACTTATCAATGCCGATAAACGTGATAGCCTGATAGATTGTCCCATCCATGGTAACTGGTATTACTGCCGGACGATAAGCTTTACTATATACCCCTTCACGCTTATATAAATATTCTATCGCTTCCTCTTCAACTTCATATACGACTCCTTCGACTTTCTCCAACTTATTTTCTACAAGATCGGCTTTACCCCCATCTTCAGAGTCACGGGAAAATTTAAATTCAAATTCGTCTACAGTTCCTCGTCCTTTAATATTCAAGAAATGCTGATCGACTTTTGCGATTCTGAACCGTTCATTATCCATGCAGGAACCATACGCGAAGTACAGCAATTTATCCTGCTTCAGATAATTATATACTAACCAGTCACCAGATTGAATACGTTTGGCGCGTCCCGATTCAGGCAAGCCACTAGTATAGGTATAAGCCTCACATTCTTCCCCAATATCATTGAAAACCTTCGCAGGGACCCGTTCAAAAAGGTTATTCGGTGCTCCCTCTACATAACTTTCGAGTTCATCGATTTCTTTCAGTTGTGCGTCTGAAACATTATAAAGTTCTCCAAAAATACGGTCTGTTTCTGTCGGTTCCAGTGCAGGATAGCCTAGACCAGTATCATATAACGTACCTTCAGTCCAGCATTGGCGGTATATATTGGCAGCACCACCAAGCAAATTGTAGTTCTTCTCACCACGCCGTAATGTGCCATAAACGAATAATTTAGGCATTTTAATCCCTCCCCAGATAATTTTACCGTCTCTTTATATACTAAACGTTAAAAATGCAAGAAAAGGCATTCCCGTAACTTCTGAGAATGCCTTTCAACTTTTGCTGGTTATTTTACCAATTTTATAAGATTATTAAACTCAAGTTCTTCAAATTTAGCCTCGATTTTCGCCTTATCATATGCCCATTTTGCCTGGTCTAACGAGCAGTCAACAGGCACATCACACCTGATTGCAGCTAAGTCTCTTGAAAGATGAAGCATATCGAGGTTTGTCTGAATTTTTGTCTGTGCGCCCTTCGGCAGATTATCGATATTCTCGAGTAAGCTATCTATGGTTTCATACTCCTGTAAAAGTTTAAGGGCAGTTTTTTCCCCAATTCCTTTTACTCCTGGATAGTTATCAGACGAGTCTCCCATTAGACCTTTCAAATCTATAATTTGTTTTGGCAGGAGGCCCTTTTTATCAAGAAATGAATCTTTCTCAAAGACGTCATAATTACCCTGGCCCTTCTTCATGATGGCAACACGAATACCATCATCGACAAGTTGAAGGATATCCTGATCCCCTGTTAGAATGATCACTTCATGCTCAGTTGCATATTGTCGTGCCAATGTCCCGATACAATCATCAGCTTCATAGTTTTCCACGCCAATATTGGGAAGACTAAATGCCTCGATAACCTCTTTGATAAGATCAAACTGAGGAATAAGTTCCTCGGGTGGTTCCGATCTGTTAGCCTTGTAACTATTACACATTTCAGTACGGAACGTCTTGCTGCCCATATCCCAGCAGCAAATAACATGTGTAGGTTCAAATTTCTCTACAGCATCCAGAAAGTAACGCATGAATTGGTAGATGCCGTTTGTTGGTATACCTTTACTCGTCTTCATGAAATTACCCCGGAACGATGTGGCAAAAAAACCACGGAAGAGCAGTGCCATACCATCGACAAGCAATATATTATTGCGTTCGTTCATATTTTCACTCCTTAATATCAGCATGGGATTTTGCGATGTGTTCAAGTTTCCTGTGTATATTTGATAAAGTCTCCATATCAGCGGCCTGATCGGTAAACATTGCGGAAAAACTTTTCACATATTGTTCAATGCTGTTATGAATCTCTTTATTCATATTTTCTATTATAACATCCCATTGACTGATATAGGAATCCTCCATCGTTTTGTGATGTTTTTCAAGATATGCCTTTGCAAAAGGCTGTAGCCGATCGAATATTTCTTCTTTCATTTTCTCTTTTTCATTTCTCACAAAAAATGCTTTTGTCCCATTGAACTTTTTAAGTTCGGGGTGGAAATTTTTAATATCAAGGTCAGTTAAAGCCTGGTCATATTCAGGAGTTTCTAGTTTAGGAGTCTCCACGTCGGACAGCATAAAGTCCTCATCAACCTGTGTACTTTTTTTCATGTAATCCTGGTAAACAGTTTTTGTCAGTTCCTGGATAAATGACTCAATTCGGAGCGATACAGCGCGCAGTTCCTGCAATAGTTCATATCCTGCGTAATCAAGCAGATTCCGAAGATTAATTTCCAGCTGTTGCTGTGCTCTTTTTCCGGACTCCGTTACAGTAGTAGGGTTGAATGTTTCCTTGAACATATCATGGAATCTGATGGCTAAGCGCTCTAATACGTAAAATAACTGTTTCTCCACCTTCTGGCTGATTCTTCGACCATATACCTGAGAATCTATTTCGTCTGCCAGCTGTTTAAGAGTGGCCTGTTTTTCATCTAATTCCTTTTTAAACTGCTCTTTCTCAGAAGCATTAAGTTTCAACGAGTTAATGTGCTTCTCAACTGACTTCAATGCGCGATAAATATCCCTGTATACAGACTGGACAGAGATGGTGGTCAGTTCGAAATCAATAAAATGATATAATGACTTCTCAAACTCAGCCATTTGATTATTTAACGGCTGACTGTCCAGTTTTTCAAGCAGGGATTGTTTACTGGATACTGGAAATAGACGAGGAAAGCGAATTCCAAGCAGAGTCAGCTGCTCTTTTATATAATCAAGAACCATATGACATTCTGCCTCATCCTCGGCTAAATCAGCAGCATTCATGATAAAAAACATTTTATCAAGCTGGAATGCATCTTTAACCCGGCCAAGTTGCAATAGAAAGTCCTTATCCGCTCTTGAAAGTGCATGGTTATAATAGGTCACATATAAAATGGCATCGGCATGCTTTATATAGTCAAACGAAACATTAGTATGGCGAGCGTTAACCGAATCTGCCCCAGGTGTATCAACGAGCGTGATCCCCGCCCTCGTAACCGGGCAATCATAATAAAGGTCCACCGATTCAATGTAACAAGCTTTTGTTTCATCTGTTACATGGGCTGCGAAATCATTCAGCATTACGGTCGATTGTATTGCAAGATTATGCTTGTTATCCTGATATCCAGCAAGAACGGCATTCAGGTAAGCACGATGTGTGCTGTTGAGCTTGTTACTTTCATTAATTTTATTTTTCCTGATCCAATCCAGTAATTCAGATAGCTGATTACTCCGCGGGGAAAAATTCTTTGTAAGTGTATGAATATCATTCACAAGTGTTGCTTCATCTTTATGCTGTATAATTACTGTTCCGTGTTTCAATCCCTCTTTAACTGGATTGATTCGATTAATAACGGCAGTTGTCGGATTTGGTGAAGCAGGTAAAATATTTTCACCAATAAGGGCATTAGCGAATGATGATTTCCCGGCACTAAATGCACCAAACAAAGCAATTGTGTACGAACGGTTTTCCAGGCGCGTAGTTTTACGGTGCAGATCATCAGTAATTGATTGAAAACCCGGTAACGATTCAATCAGCCTAATTACTGTATTTGTATCATCAAGAACCCGATCGATGGAAAATGCTGTTTGTTCGACTTCAGGTCTTCTTTCCTCGGCAGGTTTCTTCACCTCTTTACTGGTAGCAGCATATTCTGCTGAAGCTTTACTCACTGGTCTTTGTCTTTCATCCAGCACTGTGTTGATTTGTTCCCACTGTTTTTCTTCAGGTTCCGGATTTTTCATTACTGCTTTAATATTTTCCTGTTGCTCGTGGAGTTTTTGCTGCAATTCTTCCATTTTCCATGCATCTTGAGCGGCGTTCGACAATTCCTTCTCTTTTAGTTCAAGTTCGGTAAGTTTTTGTTTCCATTGATTTCTAACGTCTTCTTCCATCATTTCTTGTATCTTGAATGCTTCTTTTTTATATTTCTGTTTTATCTGATAGCTAATTTCCTCTGTATAGTTCAACACATAATCACCGGTAACTTTTGCGCCAGGTTTCATCGCAGACATAAGGTCGTCTTCATCATAGGTTATCGTCATATTTTGGATGCGTTCCATAATCTCCTGATTCGTGATGCCATGCTCACCGGCCAGATTTATAAATTTATCACGAAGTTTCCACTCAATAGCAGATTCCATATTCTTTTTAAGCTCCTGAAGAAAGTTCTGAAGCCTGGACAAACGTTTCTCTTCTGTTTTGCGCTTAGATCCAAACAATCCCACTTTAAAATCTTTTTGTTGGGATACAAGAAACTCCTCTGCCTTTTCACGGAGGTCTGCGGGCATTAGATAGGCGTTCTGCAAAGTTGTGTTGAGATTATTTTTAAAGTCATTTTGAAACGCTTCCGGCTTGCTCCTGATCTGACCCATTTCTCTAATTAAGGCTTCAAGCTGTTCAGCAGGGTCATCCCCATCCTTACCAGCAGATAGAAGTGCGGTTTCTTCCTCATATCTCTGTTCCAGAAAGGATTTATGTTCATTTACAATCTGCATGACTGATCTCCCGACATTCAAATAATCATTTCGTTCTGCAGTCATCAGATTTAATAATTTCTTTTTTAAAACTGGGAACTCATTGTGGGCAGTATCAGCTTTAGTCATGGAAGAATAATAGATTTCCTGTGGCATTATATTCCATTGATCAAACGTTTGTTTAATATTTTTTTCGAAGTTTCGGAAGGTAATTTCCTGTTCATTATGTTTGTCAATCTGATTTATTATAATGAAAAAAGGGATTCCTAACTCTTCAGCTTTTTTAAGGAATTGAAGATTAACTTCTGACTGGACATGATTATAATCCATCACATAAAAGAGAACATCGACGAGATGCAATGATGATTCTGTAATAATCCGGTCGGCGTCGTCTGCAGCATCAATTCCTGGTGTATCGATTACGACACACCCTTCAGGTAGTACATTCTCTCCTGTATTAATTTCAATCGCCTTTATTGATGCTTTGTCTTTGGCATATTCCTTTATTTTGTCGATATCATATGGTTCTTCATATTCAACTATATCCCCATCGTGGAAATATACACGAGCAGTTCCATTTCCTGATTGGATTTTCACCACGTTGGCGCTTGTAGGGATGGGACTCTTTGGTAATATGGATTTTTCTAAAAGTCCATTAATTATAGACGATTTACCAGCTGAAAAATGTCCTGCAAAACTGATAATCAGCTCATCTTTATTCAATTTTTTATATATGTCCAGTAATTTATCAGCATTTCTCTCATCCTTATTATCACTTACTAAGGAATAGAGGCTTACAAGGTGCTGAAAATCAATACGAGTAGGCTGTTTGGATTTGGTCAACATGGCACTTTACTTTCCTTTCCATTTAACAATTCTGCCTTTTATTATACGATTTAACAGGGAGGTTTTCTACCCTATTTAATAAGTCTGTGATTATTCACCTTTATCTGCTAACAGCTTAGTGGAAATAAAACGAATTAAGTCACCACGACTAACTACACCCACAACCTTATTTTCATCATTCACTACCGGTATTTTTTTAAAATGGTGTTTAGAAATAATGGCAAAGGCTGCTTCTACCTGATCTTCCGGGTGTACAGTATACAGTGGGCTTCGCCGCATAATTTTCTCGACCTTGTGTTCCGTACTGTAATGCAGTTTTTGGCTGAAGTTTTCCCTTTCATTAACCAGAAAGACCATATACATATCATAGACTGTTCGTCCCTTTGGCTGAAGATAACGTATGACATCCCCGTCGCTGATCATGCTATCTAAGTAATTATTCTCGTCTACAACCGGCACTCCACCGATTCGGTGCTTTACTAATAGTTCAAGCAGCTGCCTGATGCTTTGATCTTTTGTAATACTTACTACATCTGTGATCATAAAGTCCTTTACTTTCATGCTCTCACCTCAAATTAAATTAAAAAAGCCAACCGTACAGATTGGCATTGATGTTATATAGAAATACGCTAGATAAAAATCCTGCTAAAAGAATTATTGGAGATTGCGGTATTGCCCACCATAATACAGTACTGGTTCCCCATCTTTCATTTCTATGTCCGTAACTTCAGCTATAAAAATCATATGATCACCCGCTTTTGCAGTTTCCTTTACATAGCATGAGAGTGTCACGATGGAGTCTTCTAGCACAGGATTACCATCCAGCTCCACAAATTGGACTTCCCGGTCCTTATCCATTTGCTTTGCAAAAATCATGGAGAGATCTTTTTGGCTATCTTTCAGAATACTGATTCCAAACTTGCCAGTTTCCTTCAATTTATCATACATTCGAGCTTTTTCATCTATTGAAATAGCAATTAATCTGGGGTTTAGTGAAACCGACATGAATGCATTTACAGTCATACCCATAACTTCCCCATTATATTCTGTGGAAACAACTGATATACCAGTTGCAAACTTCCCAATTGCATTGCGGAAAAATCGTGTATCCATTACATCCCCTCTTTTCTGATAAACCATTCTTCAATCAGAATATCATTTTACCTCCGAAATTAAAAATAATTGAAATTCGATATACAGTTTACATAATAAAATTATCGTATACTTATTTAGAATTCTCTCTAACTAGTGTATGTATTTTTCGTTATTTTGTTTAATTCACAGGAAAGCCCTGATATGTATTTAACATACCAGGGCAAATATCTCTTGGTTAAACAGGATAAACACCGTGTTTTCTTTCGGTAAACTGTACGTTCTTTGCTTCATAAATCGCGTAGCGTTTAACGAGTTCTTCCCGTAGCTTATCCGGTTCAACCACTGCATCGACTACCATCTCGGAAGCCAGACGGTAAATATCAATATTATCTTTATATTCTTCCTGCTTTTCTTTAATAAATGCTGGTCTTTCCTCTTCAGGCAGTTCTGCTATTTTATTGGCATAAACAGCATTTACTGCAGCTTCAGGTCCCATAACCGCAATTTGCGCTGTGGGCAATGCAAGACAACAATCTGGTTCAAACGCTGGGCCTGCCATGGCATAAAGACCTGCCCCATAAGCTTTGCGTACTACTACGGAGATTTTCGGAACGGTTGCCTCACTCATAGCAGCAAGCATTTTAGCACCATGGCGGATTATCCCTGCCCGTTCAACACGGGTACCGATCATGAATCCTGGTATATCCATCAGGAATAGCAGTGGGATATTGAATGCGTCACATAATTGAATGAATTTTGCTGCTTTATCTGCGGAATCAGGAAACAGTACGCCACCTTTCATCCTTGGCTGATTCGCAATGATACCAACAGTTTTACCATCAATTCGCGAAAGGCCGGTAATGATTTCAGGTGCAAATTTTTTCTTTATTTCACAGAAACTGTCTTCATCGATTATCCGGTCGATGAAATCATACATGTTAAATGGAGCATTCTGGTTTTCCGGCAACAGATCTGTTATTGTTTTTTCAAATTCCTTCACTTCTTTTTTATCGGAAACTGACGGTTTGTTCCTGAAGTTGGCTGGAAAATATCCTAGATAATTTCTTGCATAGTCAATGGCCTCTTCTTCTGTTTTCGCCAGTACGTCGCCACACCCGGATACCGAACAGTGCATTTGTGCGCCGCCCATTTCTTCAAGACTCACTTTTTCACCGATAACTTTCTCAGCCATCCGTGGGGATCCGAGGTACATGGAAGCATTCCCATCAACCATAACGACGATATCACAAAACGCCGGAATATACGCGCCACCTGCAGCAGACGGTCCAAATAACAGACATACCTGTGGTACTCTTCCTGATAGTTTAATTTGATTATGGAAGATCCGACCCGCTCCACGACGGCCCGGAAACATTTCAATTTGATCTGTAATTCTCGCGCCTGCTGAGTCCACTAGGTACAGCATCGGTATTTCAAGTTTAATTGCTGTTTCCTGGATCCGAATTATTTTCTCTACGGTTCGCTTTCCCCATGACCCCGCTTTAACAGTGGAATCATTTGCCATTACGCAAACAGATTGCCCGTTGATCTGTCCAATGCCAGTAACAACACCGTCAGATGGCAATGAATCATCCATACAATTGGCAAAAAAAGCATCCTCCACGTCAATTTCGTCATCAAACAGGAGTTCCAACCGTTTGCGGACAAACAATTTCCCTTTTTCTTCATTTTTCTGATGGTATTTCTCCTGTCCACCTTTTTTTATATGATCTGTTCTCTTCTGTAATTCTTCTAAATATGACATCTATTAGCCTCCCTGCTCCTATTTACCTTTATAGACAGGTTTTCTTTTTTCCTTAAATGCTTGTAAACCTTCCAGACGGTCCTCTGTAGGAATCGTCTCCTTATAGCAGGAGTGTTCGATTGACAGTCCTGAGGTAAGGTTAGTCTGTATTCCTTCATTAATTGATTTCTTAGCCTGCCGGACAGCAATTGGTCCGTTACCTGCAATTTGTTTAGCTAGTTCGATTGCAGATTCTTCAAGGATAGAGTCATCAACGACCTGCTCCACCAGCCCTATGTCGAGTGCCTCACTCGCTGTTATTGGTTTTGCTGTGAATATCAGTCGTTTTGACTGTCCTAGTCCAACCAGCCTGGTAAGCCGCTGTGTACCGCCAGCCCCCGGAATAATGGCGAGGGAAGTTTCAGTTAATCCCATCTTAGCCTGAGAAGCACTGATTCGGATATCACAACCCAGTGCAAGTTCCAGTCCACCGCCAAACGCGGCACCGTTTATAGCTGCGATTACAGGCATTTTCATGTTCTCCAGCCTGGTGACAGTATCACCAATATATTTCACAGCCTTAATTACCTGTTCTTCATTCATGCCTTTTCGTTCTTTCAGGTCAGCACCTGCACAAAATGCTTTCTCTCCAGTTGCAGTAACTACAATACAATGGATGGATTCATCATTCTCAATAACCTGAATGTGCTGGTTTAATTCATCCAGAAGATTTTTGGATATAGCGTTCATCGCTTCAGGCCTATTTAACTTTATAAATGCAATATGATCTTCAATTACACGGTATTCAACTTCTGCCACGTGAATTCTCCTTTCCTACCGTTCACTGTTAATGATCTTCATTTGGTGGCTGGAAAGATGATTAACATAATTCTCGATATACAAGGCCGAATCTATCACTTTATCAATATCCATTCCTGTTTCGATACCCATACGATGCAACATATATAGTAAATCGTCGGTGGCAAGGTTGCCTGAGGCGCCTTTCGCATATGGACAGCCACCAAGACCACCAACGGCGCTGTCAAAATTGGTAATTCCATGAGTAAGCGAAACAAGTACATTTGCAAGTGCGGTTCCCCGTGTGTCATGGAAATGCATTGCCAGTTTTTCTTTAGGGAAATAATTTAATAACTTCGTCAAGACCTCATCCACCTGTGCAGGGTCAGCGACACCGATGGTATCACCAATCGAAATCTCGTCGACTCCCATGTTAAATAGCCTGTCACAAATAGATATTACCTTATCAATCTCTATACGACCCTCATACGGACAACCAAAAACTGTCGAAACATAGCCTCTGAGTTGCTTATCAGCTCGCTTTGCTTCACCAGATACTCGTTCGAGAATTGGATAAGTCTCCTCGATTGATTTATTTATGTTGTTTTTATTATGTGTTTCACTGGCAGATAAAAAGAGACATACCTCGTCTAAATCAACGGCAAGTGCACGCTCAAGCCCTTTTTCGTTTGGGACAAGAGCGGCATAAGTTATATCTGGATTTCGTTTAATCTGTTTTGCCACAGCGGTAGCATCCTTAAGCTGCGGAATCCATTTGGGATGCACAAAGGATGATATTTCAATATAGGAAGCCCCTGTCTCAGACAGAAGGTTTATCCATTCTATTTTCGCGTCGGTTGGTACCATTTCAGCTTCATTTTGAAGTCCATCCCGAGGGCCAACCTCTTTTATATTAACCCGTTGTGGAAAGTTCAAGCGCAACCCTCCTATCTTCTGATTCCATTGTTATTCAATGATTGCAATAACATCGCCTTCATTTACAAAATCACCTTCTGAAACTTTCAGCTCCTTAATAGTACCTTCTGTTTCAGCTGCAATCGGAATTTCCATTTTCATAGATTCAAGGATGACAACATCCTGTCCTTCTTCCACTTTGTCTCCCTGATTCACAGTTAATTTCCATACACTACCTGCCATAGACGCTTTTACTTCATTCATGATGATTCCTCCTGTTATTTTGATTTGATTTCTGGTAAATAAATTTCTTCAACAAAAGCTGTAGTTGTATTTCCCTCTTTAAACGCATCACTTGCTGCTATATGGGTAAGCATTGGAATATTAGTCTTGATTCCTTCCACGATATACGAGGAAAGTGCCTCCTTTAGCAGTGCGATTGCTTCATTTCTATTAGACCCTTTCACAACAAGCTTCCCAATCATCGGATCATAATACGGTGTAACATCATATTCACTTTTGACTGCAACTTCATTCCTGATATTCTCACCCTCTGGTGTATTAAACGATGCTATATGTCCTGGAGATGGGAAGAAAGTTACCGGGTCTTCTGCATAGATTCTTGCCTCGATTGCATGCCCGTCAATCCTCAGATCATCTTGGCTAACCGTCAAGGGGCTTCCATTTGCAATATCCAATTGTTTCTCTACGATATCCAGTCCAGTTATTTCTTCTGTAATCGGATGTTCTACTTGGATACGAGTATTCATTTCTAGGAAATAGAAGTTTTCCTTTTCATCTACTAGAAATTCTATTGTTCCTGCGCTTGTATAGCCCAATGATTTAGCTGCTCGTACAGCAGCTTCTCCCATTTCTTTACGAGTCGATTCCGAAATAAATGAAGAGGGTGCTTCTTCTATAACTTTCTGATTCCGTCGCTGGATAGAACATTCGCGTTCAAATAAATGGATAACATTTCCGTGATGGTCAGCGAGTAACTGAATTTCAATGTGGCGTGCATTCTCAAGTTTCTTTTCCATAAACATTGCCCCGTCTCCAAAGAAGTTCTGGGCTCGTTTGGAATTACTTTCAAACGCTTTTGTAAGCTCTTCATCCGACCGGACAACCTGCATACCGATGCCGCCCCCGCCGGCTGAGGCTTTCAGCATAATCGGGTATCCAATATCCTTTGCAATCTCTACTGCTTCCTGTGCGTCGGAAACGGCACCATCTGTACCTGGTACCACAGGAACCCCAGCCTCCTGCATCGCATCCCTTGCAGCGATTTTGCTTCCCATCTTCCGGATGATTTCACTCGATGGACCGATAAAGGTGATGTCTTCCTTCTGACACCGCTCCGCAAAATCACCATTTTCACTGAGGAACCCGTAACCAGGATGGATAGCATCAACGCCTGCCTCTTTGGCAATTGACATGATCTTATCCACATTTAGATAGCTCTCATTAACTCGTGGGGGTCCAAGTAAATAACTCTCGTCAGCCATTGAAACAAATGGTGCATTTTGATCAGCTTCCGAATAGACTGCAACTGTTTTTACTTCAAGTCGTTTGCACGTTCTAATAATCCGTGCAGCAATTTCTCCGCGATTTGCTATCAATACTTTTTTAATCATAAACTCTCCCCTATTGACTGATTTGCTCGACAGCATACTCTCTTAGTTTGAATTTCTGAATCTTACCGCTGGCTGTCATTGGATATTCATCCACGAAGGCAATGTGATTCGGTATTTTATGCCGAGAAATTTTCCCTTCACAGAAAGACTTGATATCGGATTCTGTTACCGATGAATTTTCTCTAGGGATTATCCATGCCATTACTTCTTCACCATATTTTTTATCGGGAATACCTACTACCTGAACATCTAGCACATCGGGGTGCTTATACAGAAATTCTTCAATTTCTCGTGGATAGATATTTTCCCCGCCACGGATAATCATATCTTTCATCCGGCCGGTAATACGGATATAACCGTTTTCATCCATTACTGCCAAATCTCCGGTATGAAGCCAGCCATCTGAATCGATTGCTTCCTCTGTTGCTTCTTTATTATTGTAATAACCTTTCATTACATGATAACCGCGCGTACATAGTTCACCAGGCAATCCAAGTTCCTGTTCTTCATCTGTTCCTGGCACAACAATTTTAACTTCCACATTCGGATGCACTTTTCCAACAGTACTTGCCTTTAATTCAGCAGGATCATCGGTTCGTGTCTGGGTGATTACTGGTGATGATTCTGTTTGGCCGTACGCAATTGTAATTTCTTGGGCACCCATTTTGTTCATAACATCTTTCATTACTTCGATTGGGCAAGTAGAACCCGCCATGATACCCGTTCGCAGATGAGAGAAATCATATTTGGAAAAGTTAGGATGATTTAGCTCCGCTATAAACATGGTTGGTACGCCATGAAGGCCGGTACATTTCTCGTCTGATACAGCTTTCATAACTTTTTCTGCGTCAAATTGTTCGAGAATCACCATTGTCGTACCCTTCGAAACAGCTGCAAGAACCCCAAGCACACAACCGAAACAATGAAAGAATGGAACAGGAATACACAACCGGTCTTCATATGTCAGTTTCATACAGTCCGCAATCTGATTACCGTTATTGACGATGTTATTATGTGTCAGCATAACTCCCTTTGGAAACCCGGTCGTCCCCGAAGTGTATTGCATATTGATGACTTCATCAGGATCCATCGAGCGTTTACGTTCTTCCAGTTCCTCATCGTTTACTTTGTTGCCAAGATCCATCACTTCCTGCCACGTATAGGCATTGGGGTAGTTGTCTTCACCCATGATGATGATATTTTTAAGATAAGGAACCTTTTCGGAATATAAATTTCCTTTATCTGCCTGTTCAAACTCAGGACAGACTTCTTTCAAAATATCAATATAGGAAGTTCCTTTATAGGATTCTGCCAAGATAAGAGTTGTAGATTCCGACTGCTTTAATAGATATTCCAACTCAGCAGCCTGATAGTTTGTATTAACAGTTACTAGGACTGCCCCCATCTTTCCTGTAGCAAATTGGGATGTTAGCCATTCTGGTTTGTTATCTGACCAAATTGCCACGTTTTCACCTTTTTCGATCCCCAGCGCCATAAATCCTTTTGCAGCCTGATTAACCATTTCGTCGAACTCTTTGTATGTTTTTCTTAAGTTCAGCTCCGGATAGACAACTGCTTCATGATGTGGATACAAATTCACCTGC
>NZ_JBHSFU010000003.1:357696-388338 GCF_042654125.1 Virgibacillus kekensis | reverse complement strand
GACTAGACGTTGCACTTCTGATGTGCCCTCGCCAATCTCCAGCAGTTTGGCATCGCGCAGATAGCGTTCTACTTCATATTCGCGCATATAACCGTAGCCGCCATGAATCTGAATAGCTTGGTTAGCTGCACGGGATGCTGTCTCTGTTGCATAAAGCTTTGCATAGGCCGCTTCCCGGGAAAATGGTTGATTGTTATCTTTCAACCATGCAGCTTTATGGACCATATTTCGAGCCAATTCAGTCTCCATTGCCATATCAGCAAGTTTAAACTGGATTGCCTGAAAGCTAGAGATCGATTTACCGAATTGCTTTCGCTCCTGTGCATATTGAAGGGCCTTATCTAAAGATGCCTGAGCAATTCCTACGCCAAGAGCAGCAATAGAAATTCTTCCGCCGTCAAGGGTATGCAGAAATTGCTTGAATCCTTTCTCGGGATCTCCCAACAGATTTTCTTTTGGTACCCGAACATTATCCAGTACAATTTCACAGGTATCAGATCCACGGACCCCCATTTTGTCATAATTGCTTGCAATAGAAACTCCTTCAGCGTCTGTTGGCACTATAATGGCACTGATAATATTTTTCCCGCGATCATCCTTGCCTGTCACCGCAGTAACCGTAATCGTGTTGGAATAATTGGCGTTGGTGATAAAACATTTTTCACCATTGATTACATATTCATTGCCATCTTCAACAGCTGTTGTTTTTGTACCACCAGCATCCGATCCAGCATTAGGTTCTGTTAAGCCAAACGCACCAAGCGTCTTTCCTTCAGCGATAGGTTTCAAATAATTTTGTTTTTGTTCCTCGGTTCCAAAGTAATAGATTGGACTTGCCCCAAGTGAGACTGTAGCCGCATAACTGAGCCCAGTGCTTCCGCAAACCTTACCTACTTCTTCGACAGCAAGTGCATAAGAAATTGTATCTCCGCCTGAACCTCCATACTCTTCAGGAAAAGGGATACCCATTAGCCCCAGTTCTCCCATTTGACTGAAAATATCTTCAGGGAACTTTGCTTCTGTATCAATTTCGACAGCTCTCGGTTTTATTACATCCTCAGCAAAGTCCCTGACCATTTTTTTGATCATGGCTTGTTCTTTAGTTAACTCAAAATTCATCTCAAACCTCCTCAAATAGTAAAGACCGACTGGTTGGTCTGTCCAGGTTATAAAAAAAGACCTTACGCGTCATGATGTAAACGATGACTTGCCATCCAGCAGGATATTCTGGTATATATCCGGAGTTAGGGAATCCACTTTCAATACAGAATGCAAAATCAGGTCAACAAATATATTACCTATCTCATCAATCGATTTTGGTCCTGACTTCTTATACCATTTGTACGTCCAGTTGACCATTCCGAGAATAGCCATCCCAGTAATTTCTACGGGTAAATCTTTTCGGAACTCACCTGTTTCTTTGCCTTCTTTTATCGCCTGGATAATTAATTGCTTGAATTGATCACGCTTTTTTTTAATCAATACTTCATATTCCGGTTTTAAGTATATATTTTCCTGATAAAACACTGAGATATGGGGTTTATAAAGATCGAACACTTTAACAAAATCTTTTACAATTGCCTGCAGTTTTTTCGTTGGTGAACTGTATGTCCGGTTTGCGATTGTCGCTTTCTCCAAGACGTAACTGATGAAGGTGTCATGAATAACAAACAGCAATTCATCTTTTGATGTAAAATGGTGATAAAATCCACCTTTGGATGTCCCCACATTCTCTACAATCTGATTTACAGTAACACCATGAAAACCATTTTTATCAAACAACAATAGAGCTTCTTGTATGATTTTATCCCGTAGAGCCGTTATAAACCCTCCCTCCGTCTATTTCTTTTTTTATCTTATCATATTTTTCTGAATCTAGAAAGCGCTTTAATTATTTGGATAAAACATAGGCAGTTTCAGCGAAGAAACTGCCTACGTTTATTATTCTTCAGATTCGTCAAACGGTTTGCGGTACGTGGCTTCAGGCCATACTTCGCTCACTGCACCTTGATTATCACTATCGATTACAAATGACCCATTGCTGTATCGGTCGCTGACCGACAACTCTAATGGATAAAGACTGTGAACTTCTCCCTTACTAGTCCTTAAGCAAATCATATCATTATCATCAATTACATGCAGGCCTTTGATGCGATGTGGTTTGCTCTTTAATTCTCTCAACATAGTAAGACCCCGTTTGGCCCGTCCTGATTTTTCAAAGTCACTTAATTTCATTCGCTTACAGGCGCCACGCTGTGTTACTGCGAAGATAGATGGTTCCGTCAGGTCATCAAATACCTGTCCGTTTACAACCTCTTCATCTTCCTTCAGCTTAATTGCCTTTACTCCTGCTGCCCGTTGCCCGACGACGGATATTTCCGATTCATGATACCATAATCCAAAGCCTTTGTCTGAAGCAACAAACACATCCATATGGCCATTTGTCTGGAATACATTGACCACCTCGTCATCGCCCTTAAGGTTAATCGCAATGAGGGCTTTGGAATACCTTTGCGCATTATACAATGAAAGTTCACTGCGTTTCGCCATTCCATTCTTGGTAAAGAAGAGCAAGTAATTATCTTCGTGGAACTCACGGACAGGGATACACTGTATAATTCGTTCATCCTTGCTCAGGGCCACCGTATTGGAGATATGCTGACCAAGATCTTTCCACCTTATTTCCGGAAGCTCATGGACGGGGATATAAATGTATTTGCCCTTGTTGGTGAACAACAAAAGTTTATCGGTTGTATTCAACTCAAGAAGTCCTACCAGGTGATCATCATCCTTCATTGCAAAATCTTCACCGTTTGAGGCACCGTACGAGCGGATACTTGTACGTTTTATGTAGCCCTCTTTTGTTACAGATACCACGACATCTTCGCTGGCTACAGTCACCTCAATATTGAAGGTAAGTTCTTCAATCTTTTCTTCAATTTTGGTCCGGCGGCTATCCGCAAATGTTTTCTTTAAGCGTCGCAAGTCTTTTTTGATATTTTGCAACAGCTTTTTCTCACTTGCAAGTACAGATTCAAGCTCTTCAATTGTTTTCCTGAGTTCCTCTGCTTCTTTTTCAAGCGAGGTAATATCAGTATTAGTTAAACGGTACAACTGCAGGGTAACGATCGCTTCCGCTTGTGCTTCTGAGAAATCATACGCGGCAATAATCCGCTGTTTGGCATCCTGTTTATCTTTGGAGGCGCGAATAGTCGCAATGAGCTCATCCAGAATGGAAATCGCCTTAATAAGACCTTCCACAATATGGGAGCGATCTTTGGCTTTTTTTAAATCGAAAATTGTTTGTCTGGTAACAACCTCTTTCTGATGTTCAATGTAAGCATCAAGCATCTGTGGAAGCGAGAGCAGTTTAGGTGTCTTATCCTTAATAGCTACCATGTTGAAATTGTACGTAACTTGAAGATCGGTGTTTTTATACAAGTAATTAAGAACACCCTGGCCGTTCGCTTCTTTTTTCAGTTCGATTACTATCCGTAATCCTGAACGGTCTGTCTCATCACGAACCTCGGCAATCCCTTCCACTTTCCGGTCAATTCGCAGTTCGTCCATTCTTTTAACCATGTTAGCTTTATTCACTTCATAAGGAATTTCATCAATCACAATTTGTTGTCGGCCCCCACGGAGGTCTTCAATTTCAGCTTTGCCCCTTACAACTACTTTTCCTCTTCCTGTTTCATACGCTTTTTTAATGCCGTCAATCCCCTGTACGATTCCTCCAGTAGGGAAATCAGGTCCACTAATGACCTCCATGAGTTCGTCCACTGTAACAGAAGGTTTATCGATTCTTTTAATTACGGCGTCGACTACTTCGGCCAGATTATGTGGCGGAATATCTGTTGCGTAGCCTGCTGAAATTCCTGTTGACCCGTTTACAAGGAGATTAGGGAACTTGGCTGGTAATACTACAGGCTCTGAAATAGTGTCGTCAAAGTTCGGTATAAAATCAACGGTTTCCTTGCCAATATCCTCTAGTAATTCAGAAGCAATACTGGCAAGTCTCGCTTCTGTATAACGCATTGCTGCAGGGGGATCCCCGTCAATGCTGCCATTATTACCATGCATTTCAATAAGGTTATTGCGAACTTTCCATTCCTGACTCAGACGGACCATTGCTTCATATACAGATGAGTCTCCATGCGGGTGATAATTCCCGATAACGGTACCGACTGTCTTTGCTGACTTCCGAAAATTCTTGTCATGAGTATTTCTCTCTTCATACATCGCGTATAATATCCGCCGCTGTACCGGTTTTAAGCCGTCCCGCGCATCAGGCAGAGCACGATCCTGAATAATATATTTACTGTATCTTCCAAATCTGTCACCAATCACTTCCTCGAGTGGAAGATCAAGGTAAGTCTCGGGTTGTGTCAAACTAATTCCCCCTTGTTATTCTCTTGTGCGATTGTATCGCGGTTACGTATGGATTTTGTCATTCTCAAGAATGCTGCTATCTTCGTCAAGTCCAAACTCGACATGGCCTTCAATCCATTTTCTTCTTGGTTCTACTTTATCGCCCATCAGCGTAGTCACTCTGCGTTCGGCACGTGCGAGATCGTCAATTGTTACCCGGATTAGTGTTCTGGTATCCGGATTCATGGTAGTTTCCCAAAGTTGGTCGGCATTCATTTCACCAAGACCTTTATATCGCTGGATAATATACCCATTTTTAAATTCCTTGATAGCCTCACGCATTTCGTCGTCATCCCACGCATACTGTATTTTCTCTTTCTTGCCCTTGCCTTTGGAAATTTTGTAAAGCGGAGGCAGGCCAATATATACTTTCCCAGCCTCGATCAGAGATCGCATATATCTGTAAAAGAAGGTAAGAAGCAATACCTGAATGTGTGCCCCATCAGTATCGGCATCCGTCATAATAATTATTTTATCGTACTGGACATCGGCCAAGTCAAAGTCTCCCCCGACCCCGGCACCTATTGTATGGATAATCGTTGAGATTTCTTCATTCTTCATTACATCCTGCAGTTTTGCTTTCTCAGTATTAATTACTTTTCCGCGTAATGGAAGCACCGCCTGAAATTTTCGGTCACGGCCCTGCTTGGCAGATCCGCCGGCTGAATCTCCCTCAACGAGATAAAGCTCATTTTTTTTCGGGTTTTTGGACTGGGCTGGTGTAAGTTTACCACTTAGAAGAGTATCTTTACGTTTCTTCTTTTTTCCTGAACGGGCGTCTTCCCTTGCTTTTCGAGCTGCTTCACGGGCTTCTTTCGCCTTGATTGCTTTTCGGACCAGCATGCTCGAAATATCGGGATTTTCCTCAAGAAAATACATCAGCTTCTCGGAAACTACTGCGTCCACCGCTGACCGGGCTTCTGAAGTTCCTAGTTTACCTTTGGTTTGTCCCTCAAATTGAAGCAATTCTTCTGGTATCCGAACAGATACAATCGCAGTGAACCCTTCTCGGATATCAGTACCTTCAAGGTTCTTGTCCTTTTCTTTGAGGAGTGAATTTTTACGTGCATAATCATTGAATATCCGTGTGATTCCTGTCTTTGCACCCGACTCATGTGTTCCACCATCTTTTGTCCGTACATGGTTAACAAAGGAAAGGATATTTTCCGAGAAACCATCATTAAATTGAAACGCGAAATCGACTTCTATGCCATGCTGTTCTCCCTCAAAGGAAACAACAGGATGAAGTGTATCCTTTTCCTCATTTAGATAGCTAACAAACGACTCCAGTCCATCAGGAAACTGATACTCTTCATGTGCATCAGTGCGTTCATCTGTCAGTTCAATTTGAAGACCTTTTAATAGAAACGCCGCTTCTCGGAGGCGTTCTGATAGGGTCTCGAAGTTATATTCCGTAACAGAGAATATTAGTGGGTCCGGTTTAAAATGAATAACCGATCCTTTTTTCCTGGTTGGTCCGAGTTTTTCCAATGAACCCTCGGGTTTTCCTCCATTTTCAAATCGTTGAAAATATTTATTGCCATCACGGAAAATTGTAACTTCCAACCACTCCGAAAGTGCGTTTACAACGGAGGCGCCTACACCATGCAGCCCACCGCTTGTTTTATAGCCACCCTGACCAAACTTACCTCCTGCGTGCAGGACAGTAAATATAACTTCGGTTGTAGGTTTACCTGTGCTGTGCATTCCGGTGGGGATTCCTCTTCCGCTGTCTTCCACTGAGATACTATTATCTTTATGTATCGTAACCTTAATCCGATTACCATAGCCAGCCAGTGCTTCATCTACAGCGTTATCAACAATTTCAAACACCAGGTGATGCAGTCCGCGCTGATCCGTACTGCCGATATACATACCAGGTCTTTTTCTTACGGCTTCCAGGCCTTCAAGCACTTGAATTGAATCATCTGTATATTGTCCTGATTGTTTTACCATTCAGTTTAAGACTCCTCTCATATTATACAATTTTTAATAGGTAAATTTAATAATAGAACAAACGTTTGCAAATGTAAAATGTAATTCCTATTCTATCATAGTTTCTAGTACTATCTTAACGCAACATATCTTTCCAAGTATACATTATTTTATAAACCTCTGCAGATTCACTAGGTATATGCCTCCAAAATCACGGTAAAAAAATGGATTATTGTTAAGCTTTAGTGAGACTTCTATGTATAGATGCAAAAAGAATGACCGATGATGGCCATTCTTCCACAAAGGCTTTTTTATAGGCTTTTTTCTAAACATAAAAATTATAAACTGCGAAGTAGTTGCCTTGTTAATTTCCGCTCCGCACAGTTGCTTTCACCACTCCGGGTGCAAGTCCAATATCTGTTCAACTAAAGCTTTCACAGTGTTTCCTTTGCCGCCGGGCAACGCTTCAACTTCCTCGGAAGAAAACCACTTATTGCGGGATTTTCAGCCGTTGATTCGACGAACAGGACGTTCTAGTACCGGCGTTGGTCACAGGAAGTGACCGGTTTTAGCCGGTGTCCCGCAGGAGTCGCCTGCCCTACGCTCCAATCAACGATAATAATGTGTTTTTCATTTACAATTTAACTTAGAAATAAGCCGATATAACGGAGTTGAAAATACAATACCAGCAATGGAGACTCCTGCGGGAGGAGAGGCATCGGTGAGACCCCGCAGTGCCCAGCACGAGGAGGCTCACCAGCAGCCCGCGGAAAACGTAATGTATTTCCAGAGCGAAGCTACGCTCACTTTTATTTCTCAGTTTATATCAACTGGATTTTTATAAAGATACAAATTCTACGAAAAGAGTCTCCATAAGGTCACAGCAAGATCGCATGTGCAACCTTGATGCACATATCCATGATAACTGTGAACTCCCTTTTTTGTAGATAATCATACGCTTCCTGGTTCACGATACCTTGCTGTGCCCAGAACACTCTGCAGTCAGTTTCCGCTGCTTCACGGGCTATCTCCGGCAAATATTCAGGACGGCGAAATACATTGATGATATCAATTTTCTCATCTACATCGGTAAGACGATTATATGCTTTTTCGCCCAGAACTTCATCCACAGTTGGATTCACCGGTATGATCCTGTACCCTTGATTCTGCATAATTTTAGATATTTGATAAGAAGTTCGAGCAGAATTATCAGATAGTCCTACTACAGCTATTGTTTCAGCATTTTCCAGTACTTCCTTCACCTTGCTGTTTGTCGGATTTTCCCATGCCATATTACATTTCCTCCTTTAATTATCAAGAAGTCCCTGATTCTTAAGATAGTTTCGGGCTATTGTTTCTGGAGATTTCCCTTCATAATCAACCTGATAGTTCATCTGCCGCATCTGTTCATCGGTTATTTTCCCACCAAGCTGGTTTAAAATATCGTCTAGTTCAGGATGTTTCTCCAGCGTTTCCTGCCTTAGCAACGGTGCACCCTGATAAGGCGGGAAAAGATTTTCAGGGTCTTCCAATGTTACAAGGTTAAGCTTTTCCATATAACTTGCTGTTGCATACGCGTCTATTACATCTACTTCCCCATTGGACAAGGCCTTTTCCCTTATCCCAGGCTCCATCGATTTCACTTCTGCAATATCGAGATTATAAATCTCTTGCATACCAACGTAACCATCTTTACGGTTCTTAAATTCCAGTGTAAAGCCTGCGGTTATCTCATCTTCAATACTATTCAGATCACCAATAGTTTTCAAGTTGTGCTGCTGTGCGAGTTCCTGTGTTGTTGCAACCGCATAGGTATTATTAAACTGCATTGGTTTTAAAAATGCCATTCCGTATTTATTTTTCATTCCCTGCTTCGCCTGTTGATATACCTCTTGTTTTTGGTTGCTCTGGGCTTCTTCTTCTAAATGTGTAACGATTGCTGTTCCGGTAAATTCCGGGTAAATATCAATACTTCCATTCTTTAAAGCGCTGAAAACAAAAGCAGTTTTACCAAGCCCAGGCTCAAGCTCTACATTGAGGTCGGTCGCATCCTCTATAAGCAGTTTGTACATATTGATAAGTATAGCCGGCTCGGATCCTAGTTTTCCGCCAATAGTCAGATCTGCCTTGTTGGCTGATGTGAAGAACAAGGGCGATGATACAACAAGAATGGCTGCAATAAGCAAGGCCACAAATGATTTAAACCCGGCACGTTTTGAAATCCGTTCGAAGCCACGCAGTATACCATCAAGAAAAATAGCTAACAATGCCGCCGGTATGGCTCCTAAGAGAATAAGATTCAGGTCTGCACCCTGGTCAATACCAAGAAGGATAAGTTCTCCCAGGCCGCCAGCTCCGATAAGGGCCGCAATAGTAGTGGTTCCAACAATCAAGACCATTGATGTCCTTATTCCGGCCATAATAACCGGCATAGCAATAGGAAGCTCTATTTTGGTCAACCGTCGTAGTGAGTTCATTCCCATCCCCGTTGCAGCCTCTTTAAGTGCCGGGTCAACTTCCTTTATGCCGGTATAGGTATTCCGGAGTATTGGTAGTAAACCATATGCAGTTAAGGCAATAATTGCTGGTGTGGTACCTATTCCGAAAAAGGGAATAAGAAATGCAAGAACCGCAAGACTCGGAATGGTCTGCATAATGGCAGACAACCCTATTACAGGCTCTGCCACGCGAGTATATCTTGTTAGGATAAGACCTAGTGGTACTGCAATAAGTACAGCAATAATCAGAGAAGTTAACGAAACCTGTAAATGTTCCCAGATTGTTTCCCACAGCATGTCCTCTCTCTTCTGGAAAACGGCGATAAATTCATCCATTATTGAATCACCCCGTTTTCAATTGACGTTTTGCTTTTCAAATAGGTAACAATATCTTTATAAGACAGTGTCCCGATTAGTTTCCCGTCTTTTACTACCGGATAGATGTCCTGCTTATTACTTTCCAGGAGTTCAGCCGCCTGATGAAGTGGCATATTATTCTCAAGTTGATTGGCATCTATCTCCTTGCCGTTTAAAATGGCGCCTCGATACATACTTCCTTCATCAGCTATAAAATATATCCCTTGATGAGGAAAATTATTGCTATCAACGTCTGTCTTTTGGACTACTCTTTGTTGCGACTGGTCAGCAATCACATCAACAGCAGTCTGCCATGGAGATTGGCGCTCACCGATGAAGTCTTTAACAAACTGTGTCGCAGGATTTAATATCAGTTGTTGGGGTGAATCAACCTGTACGATTTTTCCTTCCCTCATAAGACAGACTTTATCCCCAAGTGCCATTGCTTCATCCATATCATGTGTAACAAATACAATCGTTTTTTTGATCTCTTGTTGTAACTGCCGTATATCCTGCTGCAGTTGTTCTCGGCTGATAGGATCCAGGGCACTGAATGGCTCGTCCATCAATATTATATCCGGGTCTGCAGCCAATGCACGGATAACACCGACACGTTGCTGCTCTCCCCCTGAGAGCTCGCTTGGCATTCTGGTTAAATAGGTTGAAGGATCAAGACCTACCATTTCCAATAACTGCTTGCTCCGCTCTCGAACCTTTCCTCTCCTCCACTTCTTCATCTCAGGCACTACCGCAATATTCTCTTCTATCGACATATGTGGAAATAAAGCAATCTCTTGTAGGACATACCCGATATTCCAGCGCAGCTCATGGATATTATAGTCATTGATATTTTTGCCGTTTATGTAAATCTCTCCTGATGTAGGCTCAATCAGCCTGTTAACCATTTTCATGGTTGTTGTTTTCCCGCATCCACTCGGACCAATTAATGTGACTAGCTCGCCATCATCAACTTTTAAATTAAACTCCTTGATGGCTGTTGTCCCATCAGGATATATTTTAGTCACATTATTAAATTCAATCATATACCTCTTCCCTTTCTATGAGTTTTCTTTGCCATTTTGATAACAATAATTCTTTCCCTATCGTAACAATTAATAAACAATTTCTGAAAGGATAAAAGGTTCTTTGATACTAGACTTCATGGTAAAATAAATGAAGCGTTAAATTTTTCAGGAGAAAGTAGGAAATATAGTGGAATATGTTATTTTTGCAATTATAGCTTATTTATTAGGATCTATCCCATCTGGTGTCATTGTAGGGAAGGTAGGATACAATATTGATATCAGAGAGCATGGCAGCGGTAATCTTGGAGCAACCAATACATTCAGGATACTTGGTATTAAGGCAGGAATTATCGTTACGTTAGCAGATATTTTGAAGGGTACAGCGGCTACGGTAGTTCCATTATTCTTTGATGCTGAAGTATCCAGATTAATTATTGGTCTGTTTGCTGTTCTCGGTCATACCTATCCGATATTCGCAAAATTTCGTGGCGGAAAGGCTGTTGCCACCTCAGGAGGAATTCTGCTTGGAGTAAATCCTTTATTGTTTGCTATTATGATAACCTCGTTTATTGTAACGTTATACATTTCCAAGTATGTATCATTATCTTCCATCATTACTGGTATTATCGCTGTTATTGTATCCATAATTTTTCAGGATACCGGACTGATAATTGTTACCAGCCTGCTTGCTGCTTTTGTTCTCTACAGGCATAGTGATAATATTAAACGGATCAGAAACAAAACAGAACCAAAAATCAAGTGGATGTAGTGCTTTTAAGCCGAAAAATTGAATAATAATTTTTACTTAAGTATACTTTTAAATAGTAGTAGAGAAAGGGGTCAAACATGATGGATAAGATAGAATTCCCGAAAAAACAGCTGCCTGACAAAGCAGAGCGGCATAAGCTCTTTGGTTCAGTTGAGCCAGGCCCTAGAACTAAACCTAGTGAAAAAAAAGAGATGGCAGATTTGCAAAACACCAAAAAGGATTTTCTTTTCGACCTGGATTCCGTTGGTATTGCAAATGTGAAACATCCTATAACCATAAAGAGTTCAATAATTCCCGCCGAACAGACTTCAATTGGCACATTTTCGTTCTCGTCAACCATAGATAAGTCAAGTAAAGGAACTAATATGAGCCGTTTTACAGAACAGCTTGCAGAGTATCATCATCAGGGTTTTGTCGCTGATTTTCATACACTTAAACTTTTTACGAAAGACTTGGCAAAACGTCTGAAGCAACGAGATGCCAGGATAGAAGTGAGCTTCCCATGGTTTTACGAACGTCGAGGCCCGCATTCAGACCTGGCTGGTATGAACCATGCTGATTTAACAATGAGTGTGGAGTATGATTCGATAAAAGGCTATACATTAGGGGCATCACTCTCCTCTTTGGTCACTACCCTGTGCCCATGTTCTAAGGAGATCAGTGAATACAGTGCGCATAATCAGCGTGGTAATGTAAAAATGAGTGTTTCGCTAGACGAACATTTCGACGACCGGGAAACAGATTGGAAAGAGTTATTGCTGGAAGCCGCAGAATCAAATGCAAGTGCCAGACTTCACCCTGTTTTAAAAAGACCTGATGAGAAAATGGTTACTGAACAGGCTTATGAAAACCCGAGATTTGTGGAAGATATGGTGCGCCTTGTTGCTGCTGATTTATATGAACTGCCTTTTGTGCAGAAATTTCGGGTAGAATGCCGGAATGAAGAGTCCATTCATATGCATGATGCAATAGCTTCGGTAACATACGACAAGCTTGAGGAAAAGGCAGTCGCTCAAGGATAATACGATGAAATTTTTAATGATTGGTTTAATCCGATTCTATCAATCAGCGATTAGTCCGTTTACACCGCGGACATGCAGGTTCTTCCCTACATGTTCACAGTATGGACTAGAAGCATATAAGCGATTTGGCTTCTTTAAGGGAACGTTTCTTACTGTAAGACGAATCAGTAAATGCCACCCTTTTCATCCGGGTGGTGTTGATTTATTACCGGAAAAAGAATCCAAAAATCATCATCATTCTTAATACTTTCAGGGAGTGAACTATTTGAAATTAACCGTAACGAAAAGTGCAGCTAAGTGGTACAAAGAGGAATTAAGTCTACAAAACGGTGACCATGTAAGGTTTTATGTCCGTTATGGATTTGGGGGGCATATACCGGGCTTTTCGTTGGGTATCTCCGTTGATACTCCTACTGACATATATGCTTCAACCGAAGTTGATGGTGTCAAATTCTACGTTGAGAATAAGGATGCATGGTATTTTGATGAGGGTGCACTAAAAGTAAAGATTGATGAAGACCGACAAGAACCTGAATTTATATACAGTTAAAAAAAGAGGCGGATCCGCCTCTTTTTTTTGAGTATTGTGACTATAAATTAAACCTGGTAATCTGTTCCCACATACCTTCTTCAACAAGTATATTTTTTTGCCTGTCACCAAAGAGGTCAAAGTGGGGGTGGTTTTTGTCTCGATGAATCCATTGTGGCTCAAGACCGTATTTTTTTCCCCATTCCTTCAGCTTTTCTAAATCACTGCATCCTACTTTTGTCACTGTATAACAACCGGGAAACCGCGCGTCCACCCAGTAGTGTGTCAGAATAGCAACATTGCCTTTCTTTACTTCCGCTTTCCAGGCTTTCAGTTCCTCCTTATCAATTCCAAAAGCCATCAGAAATCCCCTTTTATCTGTCTCATATAAGCATTGTGCCATTCAGGAAATGTTCTTCTTAGCGATAGTGGTCGGAAGGTCTCCTTGTTAACTATGACATGTTTCGTTGTGCCACTAACTGCAATCTCCCCATGTTGGTTAAGAATGGAATAACCATAGACGGTACGAAGCCCATCATAACTTTCCACCCATGCTTCAACCGTAGCCCCTTCTCCATATCGAATAGGCTTCTTAAATGAAACTTGTGCATCCACTACAGGGGAGACAACATTATGCTCTTCCATTTCCGCATATCTTAAACCAAGGTTTTCTATAAATTTAGTCCTGCCAATTTCAAACCAGACCAGATAGTTGGCATGATAAACCACACCCATTTGATCGGTCTCCTGATATCTTACTTCGATCGGTGTGCTGACCCTATTCAACAACTCTTCCCCCTTTTAATGTTGATACACAGAACATTCTATCATAAATGATTCGGTCTTGATGCAACGCGTGCCTAAAGAAAATAACGAAACCCCAACCATTTAGGCTTGGGGCTTCGTCTCTATTCGCTTGCTTCGTCTTTAATTTCTTGACGCATTCCTTCAATAGCTTCTTCACGACGTTTATTTTTTTCAACTATGTTTTGTTTTTCCTCGCCTGAAGAAAACTTCATTGTTTCATGGGCTTCTTCCAGATTTTCAATGGTGTTCTGAACCATATTTTGAAGTTTCTCGACGTTATCGCTCCGGTCATCAGGTTTTGGTTTATATTTATCGTCCATAATAGCTCTCCTTTGCGCAGGTTTATAATGAAAATGTTCTTTTCAATCATATCTTTAACAGAATAAGACATCCTATACATTAAAAACTCCTGCCCAAATTTTATGGACAGGAGTTTTTACTCAGCCTTTTTCCTGGTTAGTTGATGATGTTTCATTTCGAGATTTAATTCAATTTCTTTTAGCAGCGATTGATCTTCTAAAATTTGCCGCTTGTTTTCCTTTACTAACTCGTCAAATGAAGTACGCTTTTTTAGAGAAATAGCAATCCACCCCTTTTTCGGATAGTATTACCATTTCTTTGAAAATATATAATTAATTTATCTAAATTTTTTTAATGTATAAAGCAAAAGAACTTCAGTCAAGTTTATTTACCATTTCCTCTAAGTATTCGTATGTCATTGGCCCAGCTTTTCTTGGCAATTGAATTTTTCCATTCGTATTTATGAAGTATGTGGTTGGGATTACGGTTACACCGTACATTTCCTGTACCTTTAATTCTTCATCCAAAGGAACTGGATACGTATAACCAAACTTATCAATATATTTTTTAACATTGCTGACTCCGACTTCACGGCCAGTAAGATTTAAAGCCACTATTTCCACTTCTTTTTTATGTTCTTCGTAGAATTTTTGCATCTCGGGCATTTCTTTTTTACATGGGCCACACCAAGATGCCCAGAAATTAAGGATTACTTTCTTTCCGCGAAGGTCTGATAGTTGTAACGTTTCTCCAGATAATGTTTCAAGTGTGAAATCAGGGGCCGTTTCTCCCTGTTCAATACCTGTTTGATCAGGAGCTACAATTCCTGCCCCCTCTGGTTGTCCATTTGACATTTTGGAACTGTTTGTCTCACTCTTATTTTCACCGATGAAGCCGACGACCGCCAATCCAATCATTATGGTAATAACCGCAATACCGACAATATGTTTTATCATATCGGGTCTCCTTATCCTATTCATGTCTAATACTTATCGTATGTTTTTTATATTTATATGTAAAGCATATGTGATTATTGTTCAAAAATCAGTCAAATAACAAACAAAGGTGTAAGTATTTTGTAAAGTGCATAAAAAAAAGCCAATACACCGTTAAAAGGTGTATTGGCGTAAAAAGTATTTATTTTAGTTTGTTACGTAATACCATTTGCAGAATACCGCCATGACGGTAGTAATCTACCTCTACTTCACTGTCAAAACGAGCAACTGCATTGAAAGTTGTTGTCTTGCCATCTTCGGCTTCAGCAGTCACTTTAACAAGATCGTGAGGCTTAACACTCTCATCGATTTCTACGTTAAATGTTTCCTTACCTGTAAGACCAAGTGAATCAGCACTTTCACCTTCTTCAAACTGCAATGGAAGCACACCCATCATTACAAGGTTTGAGCGGTGGATACGTTCAAAGCTCTCGGCAATGACTGTTCTGATGCCTAGCAGGTTCGTACCTTTAGCAGCCCAGTCACGGGATGAGCCCATTCCGTAATCTTTACCACCAAGTACAATTAGTTCAGTCCCATTTTCTTTATACTTCATGGCTGCATCGTAAATTGGCATTACATCCCCGGTTGGCCAGTATGTTGTATACCCGCCTTCTGTACCCTGTGCAAGTAAGTTACGGATACGGATGTTGGCGAATGTACCACGCATCATAACTTCGTGGTTACCGCGGCGTGAACCATATGAGTTGAAGTTTCTTGGAGAAACTCCTTTTTCTTGCAGATATTTACCTGCTGGCATATCTTTTGCAATCGCACCAGCGGGCGAAATATGGTCAGTTGTTACGGAATCACCGAATTTACCGATGGCACGCAGTTTGTTTAATGGTTCTACTGTGCCTGCTTCTTTAGAAAGACCTTCAAAGAATGGTGGGTTCTGGATGTATGTGGAATCATGATCCCATTCAAATAAAGGTTCATCGGTTGTTTGAATTTCATTCCATTTCTCATTGGAGTCAAACACACTTTCGTATTCTTTACGGAAGATTTCAGGTTTAACAACACTTTCTACAGCATCCTTAATTTCTTCCATGGATGGCCAGATGTCGTTAAGATAAACCGGTTCGCCGTCAGCGTCTGTTCCTAGAGCATCTTTTGTAAGATCCACATCGACTGATCCTGCAAGTGCATAAGCAACAACCAGAGGTGGAGATGCCAGATAGTTTGCTTTTACTAGCGGATGAATACGTCCTTCAAAGTTACGGTTACCAGACAATACCGAAGAAACAGTAAGGTCATTTTTAGCAATTGCTTCTTCAATTTCCTGGCGTAATGGACCGGAGTTACCAATACATGTAGTACAACCGTAACCTACAAGGTTAAATCCTAGTTGGTCTAGATAATTACTTAGTCCAGAATCATCAAGGTAACGGGTAACAACTTTGGAACCAGGTGCCAGAGAGGTTTTAACATACTCTGGTACATTTAGACCTTTCTCGACAGCTTTCTTGGCAAGAAGTCCTGCACCAAGCATTACGTAAGGATTGGATGTGTTCGTACAGGAAGTAATCGCAGCAATCGCAAGTGCACCTGTTTTCATTACAGAAGTTTTTCCGTTTGGATGTTCAACAGTTACTTCTTTATCAAACTCGGACTTATCCAAGCCAAAGCCTTGATTTCCAGCTGGTGCTGTGACTGCTTTATTGAATTCTTCTTTCATATCTGATAATGCAATAAGATCCTGTGGCCGTTTCGGACCGGAAAGGTTTGGTTCCAGTTCTGACAAGTTTATCTCCACAAGGTCAGTATACTCTGGATCTTCCTGGTCAGAAGAGTACCAAAGATTATTTTCTTTACAGTATGTTTCTACAAGCTTAATTTGTTCCTCACTACGCCCAGTTAGACGCATGTAGTTCAGGGACTCTTCGTCAACCGGGAAGAATCCGCAAGTAGCACCATATTCAGGCGCCATGTTGGAAATAGTTGCACGGTCGGCAAGTGGCATATCTTTCAACCCAGGTCCAAAGTACTCGACAAACTTTCCAACTACTTTCTTTTCACGCAGAACTTGTGTTACTTTAAGTGCCAGGTCAGTAGCTGTTGTTCCTTGCGGGAAGCTTCCAGTGAATTTAACCCCAATTACGTCCGGAGCAGGGAAATAGGACGGTTGTCCAAGCATTCCTGCCTCAGCCTCAATACCGCCAACTCCCCAGCCAAGTACGCCGAGTCCGTTAATCATCGTGGTGTGTGAGTCAGTACCTACCAATGTATCTGGGAATGCATCATAAGTACCGTCTTCATTTTCCAGTCCATGAACAACATTAGCGATATATTCAAGGTTTACCTGGTGAACAATTCCAGTTGCTGGTGGAACGGCACGATAATTATCAAATGCCTTTTGTGCCCAGTGCAAGAATTCATAACGTTCTGCGTTACGTTCAAATTCAAGTTCCATATTTGCCCGAAGTGCAGTAGGTGTTCCATATTGGTCAACCTGTACGGAGTGGTCAATTACAAGATCCACCGGTACTTCCGGATTGATACGGTCAGGCTCCCCGCCCATATCAACCATTGCTTTCCGCAATGAAGCAAGGTCCACTACTGCAGGTACCCCAGTGAAATCTTGAAGAATAACACGTGATGGTTTGAAAGGCACATCTACGCCTTCTCCATTTCCAGCACCCCATTTAGCAAGAGCTTCAACATGTTCATCTTTAATTACACGCCCATCTTTTTGACGGACAAGCGATTCAAGTAAAACACGAATTGAGAATGGCAAACGAGATACTTTGCCCAGACCAGCATTTTCAAGGGCTTTTAGTTCATAATAGTTATACGTTTTCCCATTCAGGTCAAATTGCTTTTTAGCATCAATACTCATATAAGCTTTCTCCTTTCAATCTTCCTTTTTGTCACACCCCTGTTGTGTTGTTGTGACAAAAATATGACTCTACTAATATATCTTATATGAAACTTTTCTAGAAAACAAATGATTGTTAGCCATTCGCATATATTAAATAATTATAGAAAGTGATAATAACTGCTTATACATATAAAAATTAAAATGAATAGTTCTTTATTGCTTTTCACCGTTTATTTTGCAGCGGCTTCAGGGAGTATGACTCTAAAAGTACTCCCCTTTTCCTCGTTCTGCAGTATCTCTAGCTTACCACTATGCCTCTCAAGAATCTGTGTCGTAATCATCAGTCCAAGACCGGTTCCACTCTCTTTAGTGGTAAAAAAAGGTTCACCCAATTTATGTATAACTTCTTCAGGAATTCCTGGTCCTTCATCGATAATGTCAATTAGAACGTTGTATTCGCTTGTTAAAACATTAATTTTCAGGTCTCCTGTATCGTTCATCGCCTCAATTGCATTTTTAATAATATTTATCAGTACCTGTTTTATCTGTGAACGATCACAAAAAATTTTCTGTTCACCGCTTTTTTCCCAGATAAGATTAATGTTTTTAAGCTTTGCCTGGGGTTTAAATAGTGTCACGACATCCTCAATAAGTTCCTGCACATTCTCCGATTCTTTGTTATCTGTAAGTGGTTTTGAGATAAACAACAACTCGGATGTTATGTTTTCCATTTTTTCAATCTCATCAATCATAATTTTATAGTATTCTTCCTTACGGTTCACTCCAGCTTGTAACAGCTGAAGAAACCCTTTTAATGAAGTGAGCGGATTTCGGATTTCGTGGGCGATTCCCGCCGCAAGCTGGCCGGCTACAGACATCTTTTCCGAGCGGATCATCATTTCCTCTGCCTCTTTTCGGTCAGTAATGTCCTTTACCGCTGCAATGTAGTATACATTATCATCTTCATCCCTAATTTTAGAGACAATATTTTCTGTCCAAACATTTTTTCCGTGGATATTCTGGAGATTCAGATTAAACGTCTGTGATTCGTACTTTTGGGAATCAAAGCTGTTCTCTATGTATGCAATATCATCGCGGGAAATTATTTTATACCATTGCATCCCGAGCAGTTCTTCTTGCTTATAACCAAGCATAACTTCAATTGACTTGGATATATAGACAATCCTTCCTTTTTCGTCACATACGGCAATAAATCCATTCACATTTTTATCTATCCATTCCGTTATAGAAGGCGGTAATGCACAAATATCCTTGAAAAAATCCTTGAGTTGAGGGGCATGTGTGGATTCATGGGGTTTATTACTTTTGTTCGTCTCATGAGTACTGCATTCATTAGCCAAGGCATTCCCTCCTTACGGCAAATTTCCCGAAACTCATCCGGTCCTTAAATAATTATGACAAATAAATCCAAAATATGATAAGTATATGAACAAAAAGAATGCTATTTATAATTAAATCCGATTATAGTATAATTACCGGGAAAAGAAAAATAGATTTCAAAAGCAATATACCGGTACGTTTCTAATGTTACTATAAATAACCATAAAAATAAATGTCGTATAGGTATATTTTGCTAAAAATACCAGTTAAATTATTGAAAATGAGCAAGAAACAGGTGAGGATATGTCAATGATTGATGATTTCTTAATAATTTTATGGGGATTTTTACTCATAAGTCTGATGGGAATCGGCGGCTTTTTTATGTTTCGCAAGTTTTTAAAACGTCTTCCTAAAGAAGATGGTAAATCAACATTGGACTGGGAAGAGTACTACATGAAAAAAACCAGACATATGTGGAACGAGGAAGAAAAAGAACTTCTCGAAGATCTGGTATCCCCTGTTCCGGAACTGTTCCGGGATATTGCCCGGCAGAAAATCGCCAGTAAAATTGGTGAGGTTGCACTGAAGAAAAAGAAGAAGAAAATCAGCCAGGACGTTATTATCGAGGGGTATATTTTAGCCACACCCAAGCGAGATCATAAATTTTTACGCAAGAAACTTGATCAGAAAGACATAGATATAGCACCATATGAAAATCTCTTTGAACAGTAAAAAGCGCCTGTATATATACAGACGCTTTTTTTACCTAGTGTACTCCAGTTTCTTTTCCAGCTTTTTAAATTTATAAAGCATAGCAAGTCTCCATGTAACAATCATACCTAATGCTAACAGAAAGAACATTCCACTTGTCTCACCGAACGAGATTCTGGACCCGATCGCCAGCTTAAGCAATATTCTCGCGATTAGTAATCCAAATAAAATTAAAATAAATGACTTGGATGGAATTAAGTAAATGGCCTTGTCCCTGATTTCAAACCTGGAAGTTCTAATCAGAAAAATTGAAAAAAACATTCCTACTAGAACTGCCTCGATAACCTGTGACCAGTCAACCTGGAACACTGGAAAGATAAACATCAACGCACCTGTACTCATAAACATTGGTGGTAAAATAATTTTTTTTGCAGAAGCAGGCCTTTTTGAAGCCCTCAGACGGACAAAAATCATTGCAACAGCCATAAAGGCTGCGACAACTGTGCTCGCTACTATCCAAAACATTTGAAATCACTCTTTCTTCTTTCCCGGGACTAGGTTTGCCTCTGAACTTCCGGCAAAATGCGGTCAATGGTATCCAAGACCCTGTTCTCGTCAAACGGTTTAACGATGAAATCCTTGGCACCCAATTCGATACATTCGACTACTACTTTTTGCTGTCCCATCGCAGAACAAACCACGATTGTAGCAGCAGGATCAATTGCAATTATCTCTTTTATCGCATCAATTCCATTCATAACAGGCATGGTTATATCCATTGTAACAAGTTCCGGGTTCAGCTCTTTATACAGTTTAACTGCTTCTGCCCCATTCTGTGCTTCCCCTACCACCTCGTGTTTTGCCTTTTTAACAATAGACCCTAAAGTTACCCGCATGAAATTTGCATCATCAACAATAAGTATCCTCGCCATTCCCCCACGCCCCTATTAAAATTTATCTATCATTTGCAATTGATAAAATGATTGTGATTGTAACTCCCAGAACAGTAATATAAACTCCAATGTCAAATAACATTGCAGTAGCAAGCTCCATTTTGCCGAAAATGGGCACTTGAAAGTATTCATATGTATGCGACAGGAAAGGTTCTGTAAAGACAAATGAACCAACCCCGGTTCCAAGTGCTAGTAATAATCCAACTGGTATTAGCAAACGATAATCAATTGGCAAGATCTTTTCGAGCACTTCAGCGCCGTATGCCATATACATTAAAACTATAGCTGAGGCTGTCATGAGTCCACCAACAAATCCCCCGCCTGGTTTACTATGACCAGCAAAAAGTAAATATATGGAGAAACCCAGTAGAATAAACACTATTAACGATGTGGTAGTTCGCAGGATGAGATCATTAGGTTTGTTCATATAAAAGCTCCTTTAGTGCGTGTAAAGTTTTAACAGGTGTAGAGTTAGTGTAATATAAACTATCTAAAAAATCTACTTAATCGGATTAAAAGCCCTGGAATCCAAACCAGCTTGCAAGAAAAGCTGTTAAGTCAGTCATCCAGTCAAAAAATAAAGCAACCCCCATAAAAATCATGATATAGCCACCAATTTTCACCATTTTAGCACTGTGGCGCTTAATCCATGAAAGTTTCCCAACAAAAAATGAAAGAACGAAGAACGGTATTGAAAACCCAAGAATATAACTGATCATCATAACCATTCCCACATCTGGTTCAGTTGCTGCGAGTGAGATCACAATCGCAAGTATAGGACCCATACAAGGTGTCCATCCCAGTGAAAATGCCAGCCCAATTACCGCAGATCCAAAATAACCTGCAGGGCGATTTTTAAAGGCTATTTTCCTGTCTTTCATGAGAAATTCAAAATTAAATACCCCTACAATTACCAAACCGAAAAATACAATTAGAATGGCTCCTATCTGCCTGATAATATCATCGTTATTAGTCAGGAACTCGGAAACGAACGAGGTCCCATATCCCATTATAATAAAGATGACTGAGAACCCCAGAAGAAAGAAGATCGTATGTAGCATACTTTTCTTATTAAGTTTCTTGTTATCATCTTTTAGTTCGTTAACGCTCATTCCAGTAATATAAGAAAGAAAAACGGGATATAATGGCAATACACACGGCGAAATAAACGAAAGCACCCCTGCACCGAATGCAAGGAATATATTGATTTCAGACATCGTAATCCTCCTATACAGCACTTTCCTTCATTCTAACAGATTCATGGCTGTTCTCTTATTCAGATTATGACAAATATACGAAACCTTAGTGAATATAAGCGAACAGGCAGACAATTCTGCAGTAATTAAAAACCCCTTGTTATTCAATAGTCATAACAAGGAGCGCTGTACAATGTATTGGTCAATTAATGTAAATATTATTTACTTATCGGCCTGATTATTCATTGCACGCATCATTTGATTAATCTTCTTCTGCGATGGTTTCTGACCCATCTGCATCATCAACGTGCGAAGCATTTGCTCATTGATAGGCGGATTTTTTTTGAGGTAGTTCATCATATACTTTCGGGCAATAAAAAATCCCAGAGCCACACCAATAATCAATGCCAATATAGCGATCAATACAACCCAGATGACATCCATTACAGCTTTCCTCCTTCATGTTGTCTCTCATCCAGTATAGTAAATCAAAGAAAGGAATACAATGCTTGTCTTATCTCATCCTCATCTTCCTGCCCAACTGGAGAAATCCAACCGTAATTAGTAGAGTCTTCTCCCATTACAAATAAATGCGGATGAAAAGACCGCAACGTGGGAAATAAAGTCTCTTCTGCGTCAAGTATTATTTCACTACGAAAGTTTATACGTTTTTTTTCTATATGTAAAGAAATATATCGCCTCTTGCTCCATATTTTAAGGAAATCACCCTCAACTTCCATGCTAAGTTTGGAACATGTATTATTCTTTCTAATATGCGTGATTATATCGGAACAGGAAAACTCTCTTGTTACGTAATCAAATTGGGATTTAAGATCACCTCTATGTCCATTGACCTGATAGTCTTTGATAAACCTGTATACTATGTCGCCCCGATAGAAAAAATGACGTGCGAATTCTTCTTTGATCCAGTAAATAGAGTAATGATTCAACAAAATCCCTCCTCTTTTACTCTTCATTATACGTAAGTCCCAACAAAAATCTGTCATACTGCGAAGAAAATAAGCACTAGTTTTGTCGAATGGAAATAAAGCGTAAGCAATTGTTCAGCGACGTACGATGTGGACCGTGTCGTACAAGATTAAATGCGCATAGTATGAAGGAAGTTTAGGGAGACCTAAGCTTGGAACTCAAAAAGGCATGCCCTTACTAGGGGTATGCCGAAGTTATCTACAGAATCTCTGCTTACAGAAAAAGATGACCCTCATAAGAAGGGCCATCTGTCTGCTAGAATAATTTTTCAACGTGTTTTACTACATTATTCACTGTAAAACCGTATTCTTCCATGACTTTTTCACCATTGGCTGAAGCGCCAAATCTATCGATTGCAAGGATATCGCCTTCGCTGCCAACATAACGGTCCCAACCAAATGGGGAAGCCATTTCTATCGCCAGACGTTTTTTGACTGCTGAAGGAAGTACTTTTTCTTTATATTCATCATTCTGTTCCTTAAAGCGATCCCATGATGGCATACTTACAACAGAAACATCAATACCCTTTTGTTTAAGTTCCTCTTGGGCTTTTACAGCTAGTTGAACCTCTGAACCTGTTGCCAACAGCAATGCATCAGGCGTCTCTTTACTCGCTGGGCTAACAACATAAGCGCCTTTTTTGACACCTTCGTAGGCGTGTTCGGCAGTTCCTTCAAGGGTAGGTAGTCCCTGGCGTGTCAGTACAAGGGCTGTCGGTGTGTTTGTTGACTCCATTGCCAGTCTCCATGCCGCCTGAACCTCGTTACCATCTGCCGGTCGAATAGTTGATAAACCAGGCATTGCACGGAAGGAAGCTAACTGCTCAACTGGTTCGTGGGTCGGACCATCTTCCCCTACTGCGATTGAGTCATGGGTAAATACATAGGTTACCGGTACATTCATTATAGCTGAAAGGCGTACAGCAGGACGTAGGTAGTCGCTAAATACAAAGAATGTACCAACGTACGGCTTAACTCCACCATGAAGAGCCATTCCATTCATGGCAGCGGCCATAGCAAATTCACGAACACCGAACCAAATGTTTCTGCCCTGATAATTCTTGCGGGAGAAATCATCTTCATTTTTTATAGTTGTCTTATTGGAGCCTGCCAAGTCAGCACTGCCGCCAAAGAAATATGGAACTGATTTTGCAATTGAGTTTAATACTTCGCCGGACGAAGCACGTGTTGCGCTGGAATCCTTGCCCGCTTCATAAACAGGCAGGTCTTTTTCCCAGCCTTTTGGCAATTCACCTTTGATTGCCAGTTCCAATTCTCCAGCAAGAGCAGGGTGCTTTTCTTTATAGGTTTCAAAAAGTTTATTCCATTCTTTTTCAGCATGGCTACCTGACTTCACGATTTTCTGTTCGAAATCTGTGTAAACTTCTTCAGGAACTTCAAAATCCTCATGTTCCCATTTATATTGCTGTTTTGTCAGCTGCACTTCATCTGATCCTAAAGGAGCACCGTGTGAAGCAGCAGATGCAGACTTATTTGGAGAACCGTATCCAATTACTGTTTTAACTTCAATGAGCGTTGGCTGCTCGGTATTGTCCTGTGCCTGACTTATTGCTTTTCTAATCTCATCAAGATCATTACCGTCTTCCACGCGAAGAACTTGCCAGCCGTATGCTTTAAACCGCTCTTCCGTATTATCGGAAAAAGCCCGGTTTAATTCACCATCAAGAGAAATATCATTTGAATCATACAATGCAATCAGCTTGCCGAGACCAAGATGTCCCGCTAGTGAAGCCGATTCATGAGAAATTCCTTCCATAAGATCCCCGTCACTGACAAGGGCATATGTATGGTGATCGATTATTGGAAGGTTATCCTGGTTATATTTTGCTGCCAGGTGTGCTTCAGCCATCGCCATACCTACAGACATTGCTAAACCTTGTCCAAGTGGACCAGTTGTTGCTTCCACCCCATCTGTGTGGTGTACCTCCGGGTGACCAGGTGTTCTGGAATCCCACTGCCGGAAGTTTTTAAGATCATCTATTGTTACATCGTATCCTGATAGATGCAGCAAACCATACAGCAGCATGGAACCATGACCTGCAGATAATACAAAACGGTCACGATTAAACCATTTTGAGTTTTTAGGATTATGATTCATGAAATCCGTCCATAGCGTGTAAGCCATTGGTGCTGCCCCCATTGGCAGACCTGGGTGGCCTGAGTTTGCATTTTCAATTGCATCAATAGCCAATGTTCGGATTGTATTTACAGATAGTTCTTCGATTTTCTGAGACAAAATTATTCTCCTTTCGAGCTAAAAGTTGATAATATCCTTTTATATTCTATAATGAAACGCTAACTGTCACAAGCAATAACCGAAAACGTTTAATTAGTGTTTCTTATTGCGATCTTGTAGGTCCCGCACTTTCTTAGGGGTAACATCATTACCTTCACGGTCCATAACTGTCATGGATTTAAACTGATTTTTAAAAGATTTACGGACATTCTGAAGGTACTGTTTTCGCAATTCTTTTTGTTCTTCTTTTTCTTTTTCATCAAGACCATCATTTTTAGCTTTTTTAGCCAACTGATTTATCCTTTCCAGCTTCTCTTTGGAAATCATTAAAATACCTCCCGGATACCTTTTAAGCAAGGTCTCAAACCTTTTTATTGCACAGAGTCAGATAAATATACTTTTCAGTTCCTAATAGAAAAAAGCAAGAACAGCATACTGTTCTTGCTTTTTAATATTACTCTTCCTCGGATTTTGTTTCAAGTATTACGGAATTCCCGATATCTGCGATGAATTGTAGCCTTTGAAATATTGTATCCCAGCCCGTTCAGTGTCTTTGCTATCTCTTCAAACGTCATTTTATTTTGTCTCATTCGTATAACCTCTTCAATCGGAAAATCTTTCCGACCCCTGCCTGGTGCTTGTCCGCGATTAGAAAGATTTACACTGGGGTCATACCCTCTATCCATTGCTTTCCTCATGCCTCGCTTAATTTTTGTATTATGAATTTTACGTTGATATTCCTCAACAATCCCCACAATCTGCAAAACCATCGAATCCGATTCAGACATTTCCAGTTCTCCGTCCTCAAGCACTGTATAAATTTTTACATTTAATTTTTGGAGCTGATGAAACAATGCTATTTTTGTATTTCCCCTACCGAGCCTGGTTTCATCCTGGATAAGCAGGCAATCTGCTCTTTTTTCAGTAAAATGTTCTAGCATCCGGAAAATACCATCTCTGTCAATGTCATATCCACTTTCCTGTTCCTGGATACAGTCAACTACCGTAATATTATGTCTAGCAGCGAGTGCATTCAATTCCTCATACTGCCTTGATAATGATGTCTCCTGCTCTTTTTTGTCGGTACTTACCCGGCAATATATGACTGCGTTCATTTATACCGCTCCTCAATCTTTTATGCACTGGTTACCATGGAAAAATATAAAAATGCAAGCGCCAGTGCGAAAGCAACTAAGTAGAAAACGTCCGTTTTAGTAATTTTTTCAAACATATAAATCAGTCCTCCCTAAATTATAAGAACCCCTGTTCGATTTCTGTTACTTACTATTATATACGAACATATGGTCCTGTCAACAGTTTTCTCGAACGAATGTTTGCTTTTACTACCTGTAAATGGTAAACTATCATTAATAATAAATCCTATGCGCGAGGTGTTTGATAGATGAATAAACTTTCTAAACGGCAGGAAGCAATACTTGAATATATTAAAGATGAGGTTAATCAAAAGGGGTATCCGCCTTCGGTAAGAGAGATAGCAGAAGCTGTTGGCCTCGCCTCCAGTTCTACTGTACATGGCCATCTAGCCCGGCTTGAGAGTAAGGGATATATTCGCAGGGATCCTACCAAGCCTAGGGCTATCGAGGTGCTGGACCTTTCAGGAGAAAGCCATATTCCAAAAGAGGAAGCAAGATACGCTCCTGTCATAGGTAAAGTTACTGCTGGTATACCGATTACTGCCGTTGAAAATATAGAGGAATTTGTTCCGTTACCAAAATCGAGTGCCGGGCCAGATGATAATTTGTTTGTCCTGATCATTGAAGGTGAAAGTATGATAGAGGCAGGAATTCTGGATGGGGACATGGTAATTGTTAAGCAACAGAACACTGCACAGAACGGTGATATCGTCGTAGCAATGACTGATGAAGATGAAGCAACCGTTAAGCGTTTCTTTAAGGAGAAAGACCATATCCGTCTGCAACCGGAGAATGCTACGATGGAGCCGCTCATCTATCCGAATGTTACCATTCTGGGAAAAGTGATTGGTTTGTTTCGTACAATTCATTAATAAAATCCATAATAAAAGACTTCCATCATATAGTGACGGAAGTCTTTTTTGATTCCTATTAATAAGTGGACAGGTATTGTTCTCTTTCCCAAGGGTGAATGGTAGTTCTAATTCTATACTATGGTTTCAAGCGTTATCAAACGTAAATCAAAAACCGCTGTATAATAAGGAAGTTATTTTTCAGTTATCAAATAAAATAATCCATTATCATTATTGTTGGGGTGTTTGTGGGGTGTTCTGAGGGTGACCATCTCACCCTCCTTTACATCCCCTTACTTTATTCCTTCTCTTTGCTTAACTGTAGCGATCATGGCATTTTTCATATCATTACTATACCTAGGGTTGTTTCTGATTTCCTCGATTTCTTGTTCAATAGCCTCGGCCTTACTCACAGGGACTGGTTCCTTTTGCTTTTCTGGTTCAGTTTTACTAATAGTAGGGACAAAATGCGCTCTCATTTCTTCGATTGCCCGGGATGCGCGATCTGATGAGGAACGTGATTTATCTAGTAGATTAACTATTTCTGCAAAACCAAATAATAATACTCCACTAAATATGCCTCTCTCTAAAATGGTAAAAGAACACTATCCATGAAGTTTCAGTTACAGGTTCCATTTCTCCTAAATAATTTTCCTTCATGGTTGGAAGGGTTAGTGGTGAAAAAGTGTTCAATTCTATCAAGCAAAAACTGTTAAGTCTAATCTAGCAGTTACATTTTGGCAATCATTTTCATTGCGTGGCTGGGAGATTATATGTTTGGTCCATAAAAAAAAGCCCCCACCAATTAAGGCGGAGGAAAGGGGAGGTTTTTGAACAATTATGGGCTATTCAGGTTGGGGCAATTCCTTCTTGGGTTTAGTAGCCACCATAGCCACCCTTCTGAAAATTGGATCCTACAATAATCAGGAGGATAAACAGAACTACAAGCAGTACGAAACCATTGTCATCAAAAATGCCTCCGTGACTCATTCAATTCCACCTCCTTTTCCCTTTGTACAGTATTGTATGTTTTATAGCGGACATAGTTTGTTATGTATGCCTGATGAAAACCAAAACAGGCTTAAGCCTTTCGAATTTAACCACTCAACGTTTTTCATTTCTCCTTCCTTATTAGTAATTTCTTCGTAATGCAAATAGAACCACATAAAATTTAATTCATCCCTCTAGTCATCCCATTTGTAGGGTTTAAAATTTAAAATAAGTGACTTGAAAAATATGCTAATTAAAAAGAACACATGTCCAACCATCTTTTTATCTTTTGAATAATGCACTAGTAGGAAAGGTTAACTTTTTGACCTCTTTGTAAGAGGTCTTTTTTACGTTAAAGTGCTAAACAAATCGGGTATACTGTAAAATGGATTCCATAATTTTAATATAGAAAATTTATATGGTACACTCTTAAAAGTTTAAAGGAGTAGAGAAGAATGAACATTTTAGAAGCTGCAAACAGGAATGAACTTAACCTTGTTGAAGTAAGTATATTGCTTGAACTGGAAAAGCACTATCCACGCCCGGTTAAAGTTGAGGAAGTTAATAAAGATGAGCTAGTCCGAGAAAATATACATAACTTAATTCAAAAAGGGCTAGTAGAACAAAGATGGGATAAATATAGAATAGTGAAGAATGTTCCTGCCAATTAAGCTGAGGATTCTTGTATAAATTCAATTTAATTTACAGATACTTTTAGACGTGAAGCCAAATGATATACTCTTCTCTTTATTAACCCCTACCGATATGGCAGGGGTCTTTTTTTGTGCATATTCATTAGTTTATCGGCACATACTTAACGTACAGCAAGATTTACCTCCATGGTCTGGCCCCCTTATCCAGGGGCCTCCTTTTTTTGGTATATCTTTATATCTTTAGTGCATATACCTGTATAGGGGTCGACAACCCTACCTGACGTACATTGACCTCTTTATGAGGTCTTTTTTGTATATTGCGGACTTAGTTGTTCATACTATGCTTGTAGCTGTAAACTCCTATTGCTCATGGGCCTTTTTATAGGGGCCTTATTTTATTTAGTATAAGCTCTCACGTAGTTCGGATTGGCAGTGATATAGAGACCGCTCTTGATCTGGTACATATATCCGCCGTCCACGTAGAACTTATCTTTGATAACGGTGAATACCTCTCCCTTATGGACGACTACAGCGTGATCATCCCAGTTAGCAGAATTGTAAGTCCAAAGGGAATCAACAATAACCTCTACATACTTCTGGGAGTCGACTGGTTCCTCATAGGATATGCCAAAGTATCTGGTGATTGCTTTGGCATGGACCCTAGCGATTTCATATACATATTCCTCCTGCTTGGAACCGAAAATGAGTTGGAAGTATGCATCATTGGTCATAAATCCGTTTTCTGTCAGTACTGCTGTCATCGTCGTTTCCCGGCAAATATGAAGATTGGTCCAGCTGCCTGGTTCGCTTGCATGCAGACCATCACCGTGTGTGCTGTAACCCGCTTTCTGTACTTCATCAACAAACAGCTCAGCAAAGCCTCTTTACTCCACTTGCAGAATACCAATAGATAGCACAACGGCCTTCAGGTGCTGAAGATGAATTGGCATTCGCATGAATGGACCAGACTAAATCCACACCCTGAGCATTGTAATTATCAGTCCGTTGCTGTAGACCAACTTCCGGCGAAAACGGCTGCTGGTACAACAAAGTGTCAATTCCATTGACCCTAAGCAACTTGTCCAGTTCTACGGCAACCTTGGAATTAAAGTTGTGCTCTTCATATACCACACCGTTTCTTACTACACCTTTTCCCCCGCCATTTTCCCAAGTGTCTGAACCATGCCCGATTCAATAGCTACTCTTACCATAAGTGAATCTCTCCTTTTAATATTATTTGGCTTTGTACCAGTTCAGTTGAAAATCCCATTAAAATTTATATCACCCCCTTGTCTTTTTATTTGGAGCTCATTTCTTCCTGTAGTTCTTCAGTGAAACGCTGCCCATCATCTATACTGCTAGTGCCTTAGGTATCAAAACACCGACAGCTGCCAGATTTTCCATAATGGATACACCTTCATTCATGATATAAAAAAGAACAGTCGCATAAGTGACTGTCCCGCTTAAACCAAGTATTTGAACTACTACATTTGCCAATATAATTACAACTAAAACCAATATCTTTCTCGCATACCCAAACAGGCTCTTTCTGCTCCACAGGTTTCCGTTTTTCCAAGCTTAGAATATCCCTGTGAAAATATTCATCGCCATTAACAGTAACAGCAGGTGCAGAAGCTTCACTTCCCCAAATAAATACATCCTTGATGCCTCTAAGTGTTCCAAATTAAAACCACCCATTTGTTTGCCATCTCCTTATTTTTCATATTTATGACCCCCAGTTAATAGTTTATAGTGCATAAAAAATAGACCCATACAGGATCTATGAATTTACTTATCATTATTGTTTTTACTAAATAAATACTCTCCGTCTACGGACCAATATTCCACAATTTCTTTAATAGGATTTTCTTTTGAATTCCCTCTTTCCACATTTGAGACAACCTTAATAACTTCTAATACCTCAGAAAAGGTGCCAAATTAGGCACCTTGTCCATTTTTACTATCAGCAATTTCTCCGTTCTCTTTCTCTGCCTCTAACCCGATCTTTGTCTCGTTCTCTTTCTCTGCCTCTAACCCGATCTTTGTCTCGTTCTCTTT
>NZ_JBHSFU010000003.1:0-357597 GCF_042654125.1 Virgibacillus kekensis | reverse complement strand
TCTCTTTCTACACCTCTGACTTGATCTTTATCTCGATCTCTTTCTACACCTCTGACTTGGTCTTTATCTCGATCTCTTTCTACGCCTCTGACTTGGTCTTTATCTCGATCTCTTTCTACGCCTCTGACTTGATCTTTATCTCTTGCTCTTCTTTCATCGCGAAAGAAATTGTTACGTCTGCAGATCATATTTATCACCTCCATCACTATATTTTATGAATCAAATCTCTTACTGAAACGGCAATACCCTATAGGATTGTATACATAAAAAAGACACCACAGTGAGATGTCTTAGTTATTAATTATTTTTTTGTGCCTTTTTTGGCTTCACCTTTTTAACTGTAACTGAATTTACATAAAGACTTTTATCGTTGTTCTTAATATTAATCATTTCGCGGTACCTTTGGTTGCTTGGCTTCCAGGATAACAGCCGACAACTGTGCTTTTGTTTTGGATATGTTTCGTAAAGGCAAATTGAACATTTTGAGGAGTTCAACCTGCGATTCAAATTCAGTAATAGTTTCCATGAAAATGTGTATGGTTTCTTAAAAGTCATGGCGGCAGTACTTAATGACTTCCCGTATTTCCTTTTCCGTTAAAGACCGTTCTATTGTGAAATCAACCGATGAAGTCATAAAAGAGCATTAGTTAATCACCTACTTCCAATTGAATCAAAATAATCAGCAATTTAATCATTCTTATCTGGTTGTGTGTCCATTTCGAAATGATATTCATAAACATACTGTGTAATATCCCTTGTAAACAAAGGAGGTCTAGTCTTTATGTCGCACGAATACTATGGTCGAAAGAGAGACAATGAATTTGAGTTAATTGTCGTTCTGTTTGTATTGCTAATCATTGTTTTAGCCGCTTTTAAGAAAGATCATCACGATTATTATTAATTTGCTATTGTCCCAAACACCGCCCGTTTTATAATGCCACTTTTTTTCCACCATCTTTATTGTCACCTAAATGAAGAAGGGGCATCGCTGCCCCCTCTATTTAGTTATTCCTATCCCCTGCGATTATAGTAAAAGGAATGGAAAATTATTGGAAGAATGTAGTTTCTATTTCAGATTTAAAAGACAATTTTTTTTATTACAAAGACCGCTGCAAAAATTAGAAAAAGTATGTTGGAATGGGACCTACGTTATTCTAAAAATTATGTGCAACCAGTAATATAAAATTTTTCCGATTAAAAATTATAACTCCAAAAGAACCATTACAATTAGTCAATCACTAATTAACGATCTTCGCTTCCATGCTAACTGGCAGAACCAAAATAAGTCCATAATAAATGATCTGTATCGACATGATTTAAACCTGGTCCTATGTCGCAAAGATGGTAATATAATGCCTAAGTCAAGTTTGTATAATGCGTTCGAACGAATTCTTAAACGCGCTGGCATTAAAAAGTTGCCTATTCACTCCTTACGCCATACACACGCTGTATTATTATTGGAAGCTGGAGCGGATATGAATATTTACAAGAACGTTTAGGGCATGGCAGCATGCAAATCACATCCGATGTCTACTCTCACGTTTCCAAGAAAATGGAACAAAAAAATACTGCCCAATTTGAAGATTACATGGACAGTATTTTAAAATGATATTTTTTTATTCATTTTTTGGGGTGTTTTTGGGGTAATTGGTTGAAACCTATCTCTATTTCAGCCCTCACCCCCATCGAAAACCTTATCATATTGGTTTAATAAGTGGACAGGTACTGTTCTCTTTCCCAAGGGTGAACCGTAGTTCTAAACATATCCCACTCTATTTCTTTTGCTTCTAAAAAGTGTTCATATAAGTGGGCACCCATTGCTTCAGATACCACTTCATCCTGCTGAAGTTCCTCCAGGGCATCCATTAGTGTAGCTGGTAAATCTTTTATGCCATTCTCTTCGCGTTCTTTTTTATCCATCATATAGATATTACGGTCTACTGATGTTGGTGGTGTTAGATTGTTACGCACGCCTTCTAGTCCGGAAGCAAGCAGAACAGCCATAGCCATATATGGATTGGCAGCCGGATCGACACTTCTTACCTCAATCCGAGTACTCATACCTCGCGATGATGGTATACGGATTAATGGACTTCTGTTCGTTCCTGACCATGCTACATAACAAGGTGCTTCATAACCAGGTACAAGACGCTTATAGGAATTAACTGTCGGATTTGTCACCGCTGTAAAGCTTGTGGCATGTTTGATAATCCCTGCAGTGAATTGATATGCTGTATCGCTCAACTCCATATCACCGTTCGTATCGAAGAAGCTGTTCTTCCCGTCTTTAAATAATGACATGTTTACGTGCATTCCTGAACCATTAACACCGAATAAAGGTTTCGGCATAAAGGTTGCGTGCAGGTTATGCTTTCTGGCAATAGTTTTTACAACTAATTTAAACGTCTGAATATCATCACAATGCTTAATTGCATCCGAGTACTTAAAATCAATTTCGTGCTGACCTGGTGCTACTTCGTGATGGGAAGCTTCAATCTCAAAACCCATCTCTTCAAGTTCCAGCACAATATCACGGCGGCAATTTTCTCCCAGATCTGTGGGAGCGAGGTCAAAGTATCCACCACGGTCGTTCAGTTCCATGGATGGTTCACCTTTTTCATCAAGTTTAAACAGGAAAAACTCCGGCTCAGTACCGATGTTAAAGGCGTCAAACCCTAGTTCCTCCATTTTCTTAAGGTTCCGCTTCAGGTTATAGCGCGGGCATCCTTCGAACGGTGTCCCATCGGGGTTGTAAATGTCACATATGAATCGTGCCACCTTTCCTTTCTCGGACGTCCATGGAAATACAACAAAAGTATCCAAATCAGGAACTAGGTACATATCTGATTCTTCAATACGTACAAATCCTTCAATAGAGGACCCATCAAACATCATCAGATTATCCAACGCCTTATCCAGCTGACTTAGCGGGATTTCCACATTTTTAATGGTTCCCAGCATATCCGTAAACTGAAGTCGGATAAACCGGACATTTTCCTCCTCAATTATCTTCATTATCTGATCTTTTGTTAAATCTGAACTCATCAAATTGCCTCCTAATAGTTATTATTTATATATTAGTGAAAAAATCGTGACAGCTCACCTTGCCGCAAGCTCGATTTTCCCATTCTTCCCGCCTCAAACAATTCATTACGGAGCATTTTGCGCAATTCCCGATCGGAAATTGTTTTGTCATCTTTTACTATTTGTTTTGCTTTTTGTTCTGTTTGAATAATGTGTTTAATTCCGGCAAGATTAATTCCCCTATCTAGCAGGCTTTTAATTTCCAATAAACGATCAACATCATTAAAGGAAAATAATCGCCGGTTACCCGATGTGCGTTCCGGAGTTATCAGGCCATGTTCTTCATAATATCTGATTTGACGTGCTGTAAGCTCAGTAAGCTTTTTGACAATACTTATGGAAAACAGGGGCATGGAACGTCTGTCCTGATCGTTCATTAGAACACCTCCTATTATGTATCTTATAAAAGATAATATCATATGTTAGAGAATGTGTCAATTGGATGTTAACTTTCCTTACATTACAGTTTATAGAAAAGTGGACCGGTCAAACCGGCAATTATCTTTTCCCATGTTAGACAATCAATAAACCTTTTTCCATAAGAGAATGGGCAGCGGATTCTAGCGCGATTTTGACGTGACTGTACGTTAGTCCTCCTTGAACAAAAGCGGTGAACGGAGGACGAAGAGGCCCGTCCGCTGTTAATTCAAGGCTTGCCCCTTGTATAAATGTCCCTGCAGCCATAATTACTTTATCCTCATAACCTGGCATTTCGCTCGGGTATGGCAATACATATGAATTCACAGGAGAGTTTTGTTGAATTGATTGACAGAAAGCAACCATATTTTCTTCATTTCCGAAGGTTACCGACTGAATTAAATCAGTTCGTTTCGCTTGATAATGCGGACTAGTACTAAAACCGGCTAGTTCAAGAAATCTAGCGGTTAGAACAGCTCCCTTTAACGCTTCGCCTACCATATGCGGAGCGAGGAATAGTCCCTGAAAAAGTTCTTGCAGCATATTTAGAGTTGCACCGGTCTCTTTACCAAGGCCAGGGGCAGTGAGCCGGTGTGCACATTGTTCAACCAGTTCTTCCTTTCCGGCAATGTACCCACCTGCCCTGACGATTCCGCCACCCGGATTCTTAATTAACGAACCTGCAATAATATCAGCACCTATATGTAAAGGTTCGCGCTCTTCCACAAATTCGCCATAACAATTGTCAACAAACACAATAATGTCTTTATCAATCTGCTTTACAAACTTAACCATCTCTTCTATATCTTCTATTGTAAAAGAAGGCCGATCATCGTACCCTTTAGACCGTTGAATTCCAATTACTTTTGTCTTTTCATTAACTTTACTGCTGATTTCCTCGTAATTTATCGTCCCATTACTGTTCAGATTAACTTCATTGTAAGTCACGTTATAGTCTTTCAAGGACCCATTGCCGGTTTGATGTATTCCGATAACGGATTGTAATGTATCGTAAGGTCTTCCTGTAATATACAATAATTCATCACCTGGCCGCAGGAGTCCGAATAAGGCCGTTGATATTGCGTGAGTCCCGGATACCATCTGGGGCCTGACAAGTGCATCTTCACCGCCGAATACATTGGCATACACTGCTTCGAGGACTTCTCTTCCCAAATCATCATATCCATAGCCAGTAGTTGAATTAAAATGACTGTCACTTACCCGATTGTTTTGAAAAGAATTTAGAACACGACGTTGATTTTCCTCTACAATCAAAGAAATATTTTTATGTTGCTGAGTACAGTCTTCCTCAGCTTGACCGATTAATTGTTTTATCATGTTGATTTTACTTCTCCTTCAATAAGCTTTTAAGTGGATGGTTCTCTCGGATATACCCTTTCACCACATATTCATTTGCCGTTTCATCAAAGAAACGTTTCTCAATGATTGTCTGTTTTGCAAGCTGGTTAAGAACTTTCCCTTGATCAGCCGACAGTTTAACCTTGTACCATTCCCACTCATCTTTAAGGACCGCTTCAATTTTCAATTGCAGCTGGTGGATGCTTTCTGTGTCCAAAGCGCTCATAAGGATATTCGGGTGATGTATTGCGATAAAATCAGCATTAATCAGGTCTTTTTTATTGTAAACGGTCAGTGTAGGAATTGTATGAGCATCCAAATCTTGCAACAAATCGTTAACCGTTTCCTGATGCTGTTCAAAATCAGGGCTGGATGCATCAACGACATGCAGGATAAAATCCGCTTCAGCTACTTCTTCGAGTGTTGACCGGAAGGAAGCGACAAGTGAGGTTGGTAAATCCTGAATAAAGCCTACTGTATCAGTGATCAGAGTATGCAATCCAGATGGAAGATGAATTTCCCGCGTGAGGGGATCAAGCGTTGCGAATAATTGATTTTCTTCCAGTGAACTACTGTTCGTCAATCGATTAAACAATGTCGACTTACCCGCATTTGTATACCCTACAATTGCAATTTGGAATACTTCATTGGTCTTCCTGCGTTTCCGGTACTGTTCACGCTGCTGTACGACCTGCTTTAATCTACGCTTAATATCATAAATTCGTCGCCGTATATGTCTCTGGTCTGTTTCCATCTTCGTCTCACCAGGACCTCGTGTACCAATCCCGGCACCAAGTCTTGACATAGCCTCACCTTGACCGTGCAACCGGGGCAGAAGGTATTCAAGTTGCGCAAGCTCAACCTGAAGTTTACCTTCCTTGGTTTGTGCTCGTTGTGCAAAAATATCAAGAATAAGCTGGCTACGGTCAATTACTTTTACATCAAATTTATCACTTAAATTTCGGAGCTGACCGGCAGATAATTCATCGTTCGAAATGACAGTATCAATGTCCAGTTCTTCAACAACCTTCCGAATCTCATCAGCCTTTCCTTCTCCAATGTAAAAAGCAGGATGGACTCGCTGCCGATTTTGTGTCATAATCTTTTCGACCGATCCTCCTGCAGTTTTGCATAATGATACTAGCTCTTCGAGAGAAGATTCGAATCGTTCCTCATTCTGGTTCTGCTGTTTTACAGAAATAATAAGTATACGCTCTGCCATATATAAATACCTCTTCCAGTACTGTTATTGTTGTTGTTTATCATAGCAAATTTAGGCCGACCTCACAATTAACATGTTATTCTTCATCAATAGACAAATCCTGCGCTGTAAGCTTTACCAAGTCATCCACTGAGAATTTCTCCCTGTTCAGTAATCTTACCGCATGCTGACGGATCGATTGTTCTATAACATTCCGGACATATCTGCCATTAGAAAAATTACGGTGTGTCTCCTGTTTTTTCTTATACAAATGGGAACGCAGCTTCCATTCGGCTTCTCTTGTAAGTTCATATTCCCGGTCACTGACCATTTGCTTTGCTATTCTAGTCAATTGATCGACCTCATAGTCCTGAAAATCAAGGATGAACGGAAACCTGGACTTAAGTCCTGGATTCAAGGTTAAGAAGCGATCCATTTCATACGGATAACCAGCTAAAATAAGAACAAAATCATTATGATTGTCTTCCATATGCTTTACAAGTGAATCGATTGCTTCTTTACCAAAATCTTTTTCCCCCCCACGGGCCAAGGAGTACGCTTCATCAATAAATAGAATACCACCCATTGCTTTTTCGACTAACGCTCGTGTTTTCTGAGCGGTCTGGCCAATATACTCCCCAACAAGATCTGCCCGCTCCGCTTCAATGAAGTGACCTTTAGAGAGTAGATTCATCTCATGGTACATTTTAGCCAGCTTTCTGGCTACTGTCGTCTTACCAGTTCCTGGATTCCCTTTAAAAAGCATATGCAGCACCTGTTTGGAACAGGTAAGCCCCATTTGCTTTCGTTTTTCATTAATTACAATGGTTGCATAGATTTCCTTTATTGTCTGTTTTAATTTTTCCATCCCAATAAACGACGAGAACTCACTGTCTATGTGTGAAAATGGATTAGTTTCCGTAAAAGGTTTCTGGTTTACAGCTTCTGAACGCATATTATTTTGTTCATTTAAGACGATATTAATCTGCCCGTTTTTCTTGCGAAGTTTTTGCGTTTCCACATGATCACCCCTTAGTCACCACATTATACGCAGTGCCGGTAGGAGGTGTGACAAACGCCCAGCCACCCCAGATAATATAGAAACAATCAAAAACGGACGCTGTTCACGTCCGTTTAATTGTTTATTCTTTATCTAGTGTTACATTTTTAGATGGTGCAAATGTAGAGATGGCATGCTTGAAAATCAGCTGTTGCTTACCATCTGTTTCCAATAACACAGTGAAATTATCGAATGCCTTCACTACTCCCCTTAGTTGAAATCCATTTGTTAGGAATACGGTAACTGAAATGTGTTCCTTCCTCAGTTGGTTTAGGTACTGGTCCTGAATATTTACCGATTGCGCCATGAAATTTCCTCCTCTTTTCTATCTGTAATATAATTACTTCTATATATCTTTCAACTTTCCTGCTAAATCTGTTAAAATCATTTCAAATTTTTCTTCGGCAGTCTCTGGAGTGAGGGTATACCAGTCTACCTTAAGCTTATTTTTAAACCAAGTATATTGTCGTTTTGCAAACCGACGAGAATTGCGTTTCAGAATTTCGACTGACTCTTCTAGGGTCTGTTCACCCCTGATGTAGGGGATAAATTCTTTGTAGCCAATCCCCCTCATCGACTGGCAATTTTCGTAGCCTTTGTTGTACAAAGATTTTACTTCTTTAAGCAAACCCTGTTTCAACATGCTGTCCACCCGCTGATTAATACGACTGTACAACAAATCGCGGTCCATCTCCAATCCTATGAAAATAAGATTATACGGTGAGTCAGCACTTTGCCTTTTCTGAAATTCTGTCATTGTCATTCCGGTTGTCTGATAGATTTCAAGCGCACGGATTAACCGCCTATGATTATTCGGATGAATCTTTTCTGCCTGCGTCGGGTCGATCTCCCTCAATCTATTGTGGAGAACGGCAGCCCCTTTTAATTCCAGCTCTTTTTCAAGTTCTACGGTTACTTTATCACTTCGCTGCTGGGTGGAGAAATTATAATTATATAAAGCCGATTGTATGTATAAACCACTGCCCCCGGCTATCACCGGTAAATTTTGATGCGACTCAATTTGATCAATATAATGCTGAACCCGCTGCTTGAATTCAGCAGCAGAGAAAGACTCAGCAGGTTCCTTTATATCAATCATGTAATGAGGAATTCCCTGTTTCTCTTTTTCAGTTACTTTAGCAGTACCGATATCAAGTCCTTTATATACCTGCATTGAATCGCCGCTAATTACCTCTCCCTGAAATTTCTTGGCTATTTCTACACTAAGCCTGGTTTTCCCGACAGCAGTTGGACCAACCACAGCTACAACAGTTTTTTTCATCATCATTCCCCTATATATGGTTATTCATACGCTATATATGCATGCAACATCCAAAGATCTTTTTCCAGTTTGCTCTGCAATGAATTAAGTAAGTCAACTGTAGGTTCATCATTTCGCTCTGATGCTTCCGGAACTCCTGTCTTTTTAATCTCTTCAACAATTTGCTTATAATCGCTGATTAGTTGTCTGATCATCTCTTCTTCCTTATCATCAGCAGTCGCTTCCTCCAAAGTTGTCTCTTTTATGTATTTAACCATAGTTGCCAGAGGTTTTCCATCAATCATTAATATTCGTTCTGCAATCTCATCTGCTTCTTCAGCTTTTTGATTGTACATTTCTTCAAACAATTTGTGAAGCTGGTAAAAATGTTTTCCTTGTACAAACCAGTGGTACCTGTGCAGTTTGACGTAAATCACAAAATAGTTGGAGAGAAGCTGATTTAAAAAGTTAATCAGTTTTTGATTATCCATAGTGTTCGCACCTCGACAGTTTTTTCTTAGGTTTTACCTTAACTGTTTCCTTTATACATAAACAAATGGACACTTGCCGGCATATTATTGTCCGGCGAATGTCCAAAAGAGTTTACCTTTTATTCATCAAAGCCTTTCCGTCTGATTGATTCACCCTCTGAATTTTCTAGCTGGCCGTTTTTCCCCAGTTTGTCTATTTTCCCGTCAATTGTACCTTCTGTGTAATCATCGGTGGCCTGTTCATGTGTGATAGCTGTCCCTTGATCAGTCTGATCACTGCTGTTGTAATCGTTGGTATCAAACGTTTTATCGCCTACTTTTTTGGCGCTTTCGATTGTTTCTCTTTTGTGTTTATCCATTCAAGTTCCCTCCTATTCAGTCGTTATCCTTTACCATTCCCCAAAAAATATTATCGGAATACTCCTTAATGATTACAAAAGCCCTGTCCCAAATAGAACGGAGGCGATTTGCTGCATAAAGAAGTTTACATTACTCGTTTAAACATTTTCTCCAGTTCATAGGAGGAGAAATGGACAATAATTGGCCTTCCGTGCGGACAAGTAAAAGGGTCCGTACTATTACGAAGATCTTCCAAAAGCCTGAACATATCCTCCTGATTCAGATAATGATTCGCTTTAATGGACCGTTTACAGGACATCAGTATAGCCGCATCTTCTCGTATTATACCGACATCAATTTTTTCTTCATTCATAATCTGTTCTATCATTTCACGGATTATTTCTTCCTCCAAACCTTTAGGAAACCAGCTTGGATGGGAGCGGATAATATAAGTCTGATTCCCGAATTGTTCAAAAAACAGCCCTACTTTCTCCAACTCTTCCTTATGATGTTCAATAAAGATGGCCTCCTGCCTGGAGAATTCAAAAGTCAGTGGAATTAACAGCTCCTGTAATTCGTTAATGGTTTTACCAAGCTTTTCCTTAAAAAATTCATATTTGATCCGCTCCTGTGCTGCATGCTGATCAACCATATATAATCCGTTTTCATTCTGGGCAAGAATATAGGTGCCATGCAACTGGCCGATTGGGTACATGGTCGGAATACGCTCTTTCCCTTGGACAGAGGGCTCTTCTTGCTGTTGCTGTTGCAATTCAATTGACGAAGAATCCAACGTGGTCCCTTGCTGTAAATCCGTTGAAATAGCTGCCTGTATTTCCTCTTCAGGGGCAGATGCATTACTCTGATGGATTTCCTCACTATAGACGGTTTCTTTTATCTGGTGGTTTTGGTCATTTGTTAAGGAAGAAAACTGTTCCCGCTCACCAAATTGAATGGAACCCTGCACGGACTTTTGTGAGGAGGGTTTCTTTTGTTCCATCTCAGGTATTAAGCTTGTCCCGCGGAACTTCGAACGGATAGTATCTTCAATCGCATTAAAAAGTTCTTTATCCTTACTGAAACGCACTTCCAATTTCGTCGGGTGGACATTTACATCAACGAGGATTGGATCCATTTTTATGGACAACACAACAATTGGAAACCGACCGATTGGCAGCAGTGTATGGTACCCTCGTACAATCGCCTGGGATAACGGAATACTTTTGATATACCTTCCATTGATAATAGTGGAGATATAATTCCGTGAAGCACGTGTTACCTCAGGTTTGGCGATATATCCTTCGATTGAAAAATCAAGGGTTTCATGTTTAATTGGCAGCATTTTCTTTGCCACACCTATACCATACACGTGACCTATAACCTGTCTCATATCTCCAGTACCGGTAGTTTTGAAAAGCGATTTTCCATTATGAACAGCCTCAAATCGGATTTCTGGATGCGACAATGCAAGTCTGTTCAGTAAATCTGTGATATGTCCCAGTTCAGTATGAATGGTTTTCATATACTTCAGGCGGGCAGGTGTATTGTAAAAAAGGTCTTCTACTGTAATTTCTGTTCCTTTACGTGCATCACTTTTTGCCCGTTCTTTTACATTCCCGCCTTCCATGGAGAGACGGGTACCTGCCTCTTCCCCTTGTGATGTCTTGACAGTCAGTCTGCTGACAGCTGCGATACTCGCAAGTGCCTCTCCACGGAACCCAAGCGTCCTTACATGAAATAAGTCCGTTTCATTTTTTATTTTACTTGTGGCATGGCGCAGAAAAGCCCGTTCACAGTCTTCTTCAGCCATCCCATCACCGTTATCTGTTATCTTAATTCGCTGGAGACCAGCTTCTTCCAATTCGATCTTAATCCAGGTGCTTTTGGCATCAATACTATTCTCCGTCAGTTCTTTCACCACTGAAGCCGGTCGTTCGACTACTTCTCCGGCAGCTATTTTGTTTGCAAGTGCGTCCGGCATTTGGTATATAGTCATGGAATCCCTCCCTTACTTCTTTGCTTCTTTCTGCAACCGGTATAGCTCATTCATTGCATCCATGGGAGTCATGTCAAACAAATCCAGATTTTTCAGCTGCTTCTTGATGGATTTATCAATATCCTTTTCAGCAGGGGCCGGCTCTGACTGTTCTTCGGCAAAAAACGATAGTTGGCCATCAGTCTTATATTCAGTGGAGATTTCCTTTTTTTCACTGCTTTCCAACTGATTCAATATAGAGCTGGCACGATCAATAAGCGACTGTGGCAGATTCGCAAGTTTTGCTACATGAATGCCATAACTTTCATCGGCAGCCCCTTCTTTTATCTGGTGAAGAAATACAACATTTCCTTCATATTCCTCGGCGCGCACATGTATATTTTTTACTTTTTCGAGCGAGTCTTCAAGTTCGGTTAGTTCATGGTAATGCGTGGAGAACAGTGTTTTTGCATGAATATTATCGTGTATATACTCAATGATTGATTGTGCCAGAGCCATCCCGTCATAAGTGCTTGTCCCGCGTCCGATTTCATCCAGCAGTATAAGACTTTTATCCGTTGCATTGGATATTGCATGGTTGGCTTCAAGCATTTCCACCATAAATGTACTCTGACCTGAGACCAGATCATCAGCTGCACCAATCCGGGTAAAAATCTGGTCAAATAAAGTAAGTTCTGCCTCATCGCAAGGGACGAAACATCCAATCTGTCCCATTATGACTGTAAGGGCAAGCTGGCGCATATACGTACTTTTCCCGGACATATTCGGTCCCGTAATTAGAAGGATATCTGTGTCCTGATCAAGAAGAATATCGTTAGGTACAAATGTTCCTTCTTTCATAACTTCCTCGATGACGGGATGCCGTCCATTTTTTATTGACAGGCGGTCATCAACGAATCGTGGCCTGGTATAATTATTTTTCTCACTCACCGCAGCAAATCCCTGAAGAACGTCGATTTCACTGACGACATCTGCAAGCCGTTGAATTTCCGGAATGTATTCCTTAACCTGCTCCCTTATCTCCAGGAATAGACTATATTCCAGATCAACACTTTTCTCTTCTGCTTCCAGAATCAGCCGTTCTTTTTCCTTAAGTTCAGGTGTTATATATCGCTCTGCATTAGTAAGTGTCTGTTTACGTTCGTATCGGCCTTCGGGCAGTAAGTGCAAATTCGCTTTTGTAACTTCGATATAATAACCGAACACCCGGTTATAACCTATTTTCAATGATTTTATATTTGTTTCCTGTTTCTCTTTGTGTTCCAGTTCAGTAATCCATTGCTTGCCGTTTCTGGAAGCCTCACGATAAGAATCCAGGGTGGTATTATAGCCATCTTTGATTATGGATCCCTCTCTGATCGAGACAGGAGGATCCTCTATTAAACTGTCGTCCAATATCGAAATGATAGATTCAGGGTATGTGAGTTTATCACTGAGGTCGTCGATATTCTCGCGTCCAAATTGCTTTAATGTGGCTTTAACAGATGGGATTTTTTTTAGCGACTCTTTTAACTGGGTAAGATCCCGTGCATTCACATTTCCGTATGCTACTCGGCCTGCCAGTCGCTCCAGATCATATACCGACTTAAGAATTTCCCGTAGCGAATCACGCTCCATAAATCCATGATAAAAACCTTCCACGATATCCTGTCGTCGCTCAATAAGATTGCGGTTTAATAATGGACGCTCCAGCCATTTTTTCAGCATTCTTGATCCCATTGCAGTTACCGTCTGGTCAAGCACCCAGAGCAGACTCCCCTGTTTTCCTTTTTTAAGCATTGTTTCCGTAAGCTCCAGGTTACGCTTCGAGTACATATCGAGTGATAGATGATAATCCAGTTTGATAATCCGGGCAGGTTGAAGGTGATCAAGTGATCGCTTTTGTGTATGCTGTATATAGTTAAGTAACCGACTGAATGCAGTAACCAGACGTTCATCGTTTAAGCTGTCACAGAGATCACGATATTCAGCGTTAAAAGTAATTTCATCCTGGTAGGATAAAGTTACCTGAAGTTTTTCGCGTAAATCTTCCTGCAGGTTGTCAGGCAAATCAGAGGCCACTACTATCTCTTTAACGGGCTGGTTATACAGTTCATGGATGACAGCTTCCCACCCTTGATCAATCAGAGCAATGCTGTTCTCTCCTATCGATAAATCATTATAGACCACTGCATATGAGCCATCCTCGAAGTGTGACAGGCTGGCAAGATAATTATGGTCGTGCTCGTTCAGCATATTACTTTCCATAACCGTTCCTGGTGTGATTAGCTGAACTACTTCTCGTTTTACTACTCCTTTAGCTGTTTTAGGGTCTTCAACCTGTTCACAGATTGCTATTTTATAACCTTTCTCTATCAGGTTTTTTATGTAGTTGGCTGCGGAATGGTAGGGAACTCCGCACATTGGAATGGGTTCCTTTTGCCCGGCATCCCGTTTTGTAAGTGTTATCTCCAATTCCCGTGCAGCGTTTATGGCGTCATCAAAAAACATTTCATAAAAGTCACCCAGTCTGAAAAATAAAAAGGCGTCTTTATGTTGAGCTTTTATTTTTAAATACTGTTCCATCATTGGTGTGTATTTTGTCATTGTCAATCCCCCAGAAAACATACGAATATATTGTATAATTATAGCACAAACGGTCGATTTGAAGCGAATTAGTCAGTGGCTGCAAAAGTATAAAATGCGAAGTAATTGCCGTACCTCCCGCTACGTCAGAATACTTCGCTTTCACCACTCGTGGGTGCAAGGTCAACATCTGTTCAAGCAAGGCTTTCACAGTGTTTCCTTTGCCGGGGGCACGGCCTCAGCCTCCTTGCCCCGGCAAGGGGTATGCCGACGTTGTCCGCCAAGGACGGTTTTAGTCGGCCTTCCCTTGTTTGCGCTGCGGTGTCTTCGGACTCGTGCTGTTCCCCAGGAGTCTACGCATTCTGCCTGCGCTAATAGGCTTTTGTAGTTTGATAAGATTAAGAGGGCCTAAATAAGTACTAATCAACCTCAATCCGGCAACGGAAATACATGGAGACTCCTGCGGGTCACCGGCTAAAACCGGCCACGTCCTGTGGCCAACGCCGGTACTAGAACGTCCTGTTCGTCGAAGCAACAGCTGAAAATCCCGCAGGAAGTGGTTTTCTTCCGAGGGAGTTGAAGCGTTGCCCGGCGGCAAAGGAGACACTGCGAAAGTATGAGCAGATGTCGTACTTGCACCCGGAGCGGTGAAAGCGGAATGTATTTCCGGAGCGAAGCTACGAGTTACTTCGCCTTTTTTATCTAATACGAAGGTTAAAAAGCTAAAATAGTCATTAGAAAACTTGGCTTATCGCCAAGCTTTAATAGAGAAAGCCTTAGTTGCACTTATGCAGTAAAAAAGTATTTATACTTTCTTACCTGCGAACAAAAAAACTTACGAGAGAATTACCCCTCGTAAGTCTTCTAGTCGGAACTTTGATCATTAAGGAAATCAGGCTTCACGTCGCTAAGCTCATCGTCGGTGATGTCAAAGCCCCAATCATCATCGTCATCAAATTTATAACCTTTTGGATCCACCTTTACATAGACTTTCGTATCGCCAATAATCTGAACAACGAATTCGCGTTCTATTTCAACAGCAATTTTGTTACCTTGGTTTGCGATTTCGCATTCCAGGCAGTTTGGCTGCTGGATTACTTTAGCAATTACATCACAGTCGTCGCTCAAGCAGTTATCATCCATAACGGACAGTGGAATATAATCACAGTATGTTACACGTTCAGTTACCACTTCTGTCTTTGTATTGTCATTATAGGAATACCAGATGTTAATGTCATAGCTTCCATTAACTTCCACTGTATCTTCTGACTTCTTTTTCGCATTATAAAGATGGTTTATGACCCAGCAACCGAGTATACTTGAAGGTCTATGTGATGGCGAGATGTTGTGAGTAGCCTGCGTGAACTTTCTTCCTTTACCACAAACGGCTTTCGTAATGATTTCTCTGTATTCCTGGTCAAGAAAACTCATAATTTCGTTTACCTCCTCTTTTTTCATAGTCATTTTATGCAAGACAAATACCTAAAGTGCATACCTTTGACCGAAAGAAAATTAAGGAGGTTATCTTTTAAGGGAGAGATAGCTCTATCCCAGCGGATACAGAAAAGCCGGGCAGTATTATTTTACTGCCCGGCTTTTGATATAAGGTTTAATGTCCACATGCAGATGGTGGGTTGTTCTTGATCTTGGAACCTGTTTCTCCAGATAAGATATCTCCACCTGTGGAAGTGATAACATTATTGGTTACTTCCCGGGCAATGGTACCGGAAACAAGCTGAAGAACATCGTTAACCTCAATTTGAATCTCTTTAAACTCCTGTACAACAGGAATCTCATCGATTTCTTCCTGAAGTCGGTCAATTTCTGTTTCAACTTTTTTAAGTGCCTCAGTTTTACCATACGCCTGGAAGTTAACTGCCTGCTTTTGCAGAGTCTTTATTTTGGTAATCAGCTTCTGAACTTTTTTATTATCATTTATCTTTGCTTCGACCTGTTTAAAACGATCGATTTCATCTGTGTTTGCGAGCATTTTTGCTAAATTGTGTGCTTCTTCCAGCACCTGCTGTCGTGTGTATTCAGCCATTTTTAATTCACCTCAACTGTATTTTCTGCCATTATACCATCCAAGGACCAAGTTTTAGCTTCTGTAATCTTAACATCAACTATTTTACCAATAGAAGATTTTGGTCCTTTGAAGTTAACCAGCTTATTTCTTTCTGTATAGCCTGCCAGGACATCAGGGTCCTTTTTACTTTCGCCTTCCACCAGAACTTTTACTGTTTTGTCCTTATACTTTTTCATGGATTCGGCGGATTGCTTGTTTACAAGTTCATTCAGACGGTAGAGACGCTGCTTCTTCACTTCTTCAGGTACGTCGTCTTTCTTACGGGCAGCCGGTGTACCTTCACGTGGCGAATAAATAAATGTATACGCTGCTTCAAATCCTACTTCTTCCACAAGGGTCATAGTTTCTTCAAACTGCTCATCTGTTTCATTTGGAAATCCAACTATGATATCGGTGGTCAAGGTAGCATTCGGCATAGCAGTACGGATTTTGCGTACTAATTCCAAATACTCTTCACGTGTATATTTCCGGTTCATTTTTTTTAATACTTCGCTGCTTCCGGATTGTACTGGCAAATGGATGTGATCCAGCAGGTTTCCGCCCTGTGCGAGTACTTCAATAAGACGATCATCAAAGTCTCTTGGATGAGAAGTGGTAAAGCGTACTCTCGGTATATCGATTTTATGAATCTCATTCATTAAATCTCCAAGTCCGAATGATTGGTCTGTGAAATCTTTTCCGTACGCGTTTACGTTCTGGCCGAGCAAGGTAATTTCTTTGTAGCCTTGAGCGGCCAGGTGACGGACTTCCTGAATGATATCTTCAGGACGGCGGCTTCGCTCTTTACCACGAGTCATCGGCACGATACAATATGTGCAGAATTTATCGCAACCATACATAATATTAACCCAGGCTTTGATTTTGCCTTTTCTTGCCTTAGGCAGATTTTCAATAATATCGCCCTCTTTGGACCATACTTCCACAATTTTTTCTTTACCGAACATCGCTTCTTTCACAAGATGCGGGAGGCGATGAATATTGTGCGTACCAAAAATCAGATCTACTTGAGGGTGTTTTTTTAGAATTCGATTAACAACCGATTCTTCCTGTGACATACAGCCACATACGCCTAAAATCAAATCAGGTTTTTCCAGTTTAAGTGGCTTCAAATGACCGATTTCCCCAAAAACCTTATTTTCTGCGTTTTCTCTGATTGCACAGGTGTTGAGCAGAATAATGTCAGCATCTTGGGTATCCGAGGTTGACTCATAGCCCATTTCACTCAGAATGCCTGCCATTACTTCTGTATCGTGTTCGTTCATTTGGCATCCATATGTACGAATCAGGAACTTTTTCCCTTTACCAATACTCTGCATATCTTCCGGAATTCCAAAATCATAGTGAACCTCGACCTCGTCACGGCCGCGCTTCCTTGCCTTATTCAGGTTTGGCGGTTCATATGTGGTCTCAAAATATTTTGCAAAGTCTGCGCTTGTCTTTTCGTGCAGGGGCTTATCCTGACCGGATTTTCTGTCCGCGGTATCTGCCTGCCGGATTTGCGATTGCTCTTTCCGTTGTTTCTCGTTCATTATGAGACTCCTTTCTTACATATAATAATGTATTTAAAAACTTTATCGCTAAAGTACAAATCATACTCGATCTTACCCCATAGTGACTCCATTATTATAGTATAATAGGTATAAGCAAAATTAACAATACATGAGATATCTTGCCCTTCAGAAAAAACCGCACTAAGACCATTATTATTAAAATTAGATGTTCAAACTACTGTTTTCTGTATAGTTTTATTAGCTTTGAAAATACAAAAATAGTGTTGCGCTATTCCGCAACACTACAAAATCAGTCTGTAGACTGTGTTATCTAGGTTCTATAATCAATTTAATTGCTGTTCGTTCTTCATCATCAATCATAATATCGGTAAAAGCTGGAATACAAATCAGGTCAACTCCACTGGGTGCTACAAACCCGCGTGCAATAGCTACTGCCTTGACCGACTGGTTCAATGCACCAGCACCGATCGCCTGTATCTCCGCTGAGCCACGTTCTCTGAGTACGTTTGCAAGTGCACCTGCTACTGAGTTTGGATTTGATTTTGCTGAAACTTTTAATACGTCCATTACTAGTACCTCCTTCATTTACTATTGTAGTTCTGTATCTACTATATTCTTGGAGATGTTAGCTTATTACCTTATTATGCATCAATAATTCTAAACATTCAAATAATCAACTAAAGAATGGATGGTCATCGTTAATTAAAATACGTTCAATATTTACAGCGCTTCCAGTTTTATTATCAATCGAGACTAATACACCATTTAATTGTTTTCTACCCGTTGTGTCAATTTCGAAACGTACTGGAAGGCTTGTCAGGAATTTTTTTAGTACTGCCTCTTTCTCAACTCCAAGAATGGAATCATAAGGTCCTGTCATCCCTGCATCTGTAATATATGCTGTGCCTTCAGGTAAAATGCGTTCATCTGCAGTCTGGGTATGTGTATGTGTGCCGACAACAGCACTCACCTTTCCATCCAGATACCACCCCATCGCTTGCTTCTCACTTGTCGCTTCACCATGAAAATCAACGAAAATTATGTTGGTTCGTTTTTTGGCCTCCGTTACCAGTTCATCCATTTTGCGGAAAGGATCATCTATGGCCGGCAGAAAAGTCCGTCCCTGCATATTGATTACAGCTACTTCTACTCCATTTATATTTACGAAAACAATCCCTTTTCCAGGCGTGCCTTCTGGAAAGTTAGCAGGTCGAATCATTTTTTTGGCTTGATCAATGAACTCAAAAATTTCTTTCTTATCCCACGTATGATTACCCATTGTGACAACGTCAGCGCCCCACTCAAGCAACTGCTTATAAATCTTTTCCGTAATTCCTTTACCGGAAGCAGCATTCTCGCCATTAACAATCGTCACATTTGGACGGTATTTTCCTTTAAGTTTTGGTAAATATTCTTTTATCATATCTCTTCCAGGAGACCCGGCAATATCGCCGATAAATAAAATTTTCATATAACATCATCCTATCTTTTTATGTAGTAATAGTGTTTCACAGTTAAATTTTGTTTGTCAAAAAACACATAAAAGCGGCCATTCAGGCCGCTTTTATCTTTATTACTTAGCATATTCTACTGCACGGGTTTCCCGGATAACAGTAACTTTTATGTGGCCTGGATAATCCAGTTCGCCTTCAATCCGTTTTCGTATATCCCGGGCAATTCGTACAGAATCCACGTCATCGATTTCATCAGGTTTGACCATAATTCTGATTTCTCTGCCAGCCTGAATAGCAAATGACTTTTCAACTCCGGTAAATGATTCAGAGATTTCTTCCAGTTTCTCCAGACGCTTAATGTAGTTCTCCAACGTCTCGCTACGAGCTCCAGGCCGGGCAGCAGATAAAGCATCAGCTGCAGCAACTAGAACGGAGATAACTGAAGTGGCTTCTTCATCACCGTGGTGAGAAGCTATCGCATTGATAACAACTTCGTGTTCCTTATACTTGATTCCGAGTTCTTTACCAATTTCCACGTGGCTACCTTCCACTTCATGATCAATCGCTTTACCGATATCATGCAGAAGACCAGCCCGTCTGGCAAGTGTCTCATCTTCACCTAATTCTGCTGCAAGCAATCCTGAGAGATATGCTACTTCTGTAGAATGTTTTAATACATTCTGACCATAGCTTGTACGATATTTTAGACGTCCAAGTATCTTGACTAAATCAGGATGCAGTCCATGTACTCCTACCTCAAAAGTTGTTTCTTCACCAACCTCACGGATATATTCGTCAACCTCACGTCTTGATTTATCCACCATTTCTTCAATCCGTGCCGGGTGGATCCTTCCATCCTGTACAAGTTTCTCCAGTGCCATCCGGGCGGTTTCCCGGCGGATTGGATCAAATCCTGACAGAATGACTGCCTCAGGGGTATCATCTATAATTAAGTCAATACCGGTGAGGGTTTCGAGAGTGCGGATATTCCGGCCTTCACGACCGATAATACGCCCTTTCATTTCATCATTTGGAAGGTTAACAACAGATACTGTAGTTTCAGCAACGTGGTCTGCAGCACAGCGCTGTAATGCCAGTGAAAGAATACTTTTTGCCTTTTTATCGGCTTCTTCCTTCGCCCGATTCTCAGCTTCTTTTATCATAAGTGCCGATTCATGACTAACCTCTTGTTCGATTCGTTCTAAAATAATCTGTCTAGCCTGGTCAGTAGTATATCCTGAAATGCGTTCCAGCTCAGTTTGCTGCTCTTGAATCATAGCTTCCACTTTGCTTTCCATTTCTTCAATTTGTTGTTGTTTTTCTGTTAGTGAATATTCCTTCTTCTCTAACAAGAGTTCTCGCTTATCCAGCGTTTCACTTTTTCTGTCCAGATTTTCTTCTTTGTGCATCAGGCGGTTTTCTTGTTTCTGAAGTTCACTGCGACGTTCACGTATGTCTTCTTCTGCCTCCTGACGAAGTTTATGATTCTCATCCTTCGCTTCAAGAAGGGCCTCTTTCTTAGCGGCCTCTGCATTTCGATGTGCTTCATCTACTATTTGTTTAGCCAAAGTCTCCGCACTGGAGATTTTAGCCTCTGCAATAGATTTACGAATCAGATAACCAACAACAATACCGACGATTAGGATAAAGGCAAGCAAAATGGAGATGATTAAGGGACTGTCCATGATTTCACCTCCTATTGCTATAAAGTTGTACAATTCATTATTGTCGGCATGTACAAAAGTCAATAAAGAATAATTAAGGGTGTATAATAAAAATATAAAATTATACAACTTAATTTTAATTGTCTATATTACCAATGTCAAGGAATCGTAACAATTTATCTGTCAAATTACAAAAAGCCCCCATTGCCATTATGACCGGCAAGGGGGCTATACATACAGTGTACAGTCATTCATTGTTTTTATAAGTTTTGAATACTTAGATTAAACGTCGAGACTGCCCTGGCCTTCTGTTTCTTCTTCCGCTGTATCTTCATCAGGGGTGGCGTCCAGGTTATAGTGTTTACGGATTACACCATGGATCTCGTTCATTACATCTTCATTTTCTTTCATGAATTGTTTAGCGTTTTCACGACCCTGTCCCAGTCGTTCACCATTATAAGAATACCAGGAACCACTCTTCTGGACGATATCAAGATCGGATCCGATATCAATAATTTCGCCTTCTTTAGAGATCCCTTCACCATACATGATATCAACCTCAGCTTGCTTAAATGGTGGTGCGACCTTGTTTTTTACAACCTTGAGGCGGGCTTTGTTACCTACCATATCATTACCCTGTTTAAGCGTCTCTGCACGACGCACTTCAAGTCTGATAGAAGAATAGAATTTAAGAGCACGACCGCCAGGAGTTGTTTCCGGGTTACCAAACATAACACCGATTTTCTCACGGACCTGGTTAATAAATATTGCTGTTGTCTTTGATTTATTAATTGATCCTGACAGCTTACGCAGCGCTTGGGACATCAAACGTGCCTGCAGCCCCACATGGGAATCTCCCATTTCGCCTTCGATTTCAGCTTTTGGTACCAGCGCAGCAACAGAGTCTACAACAATAATATCAACCGCACCACTGCGTACAAGTGCTTCAGCGATTTCCAATGCCTGTTCACCTGTATCAGGTTGTGAAAGAAGCAGCTCATCTGTATCAACACCCAATGCACGGGCATATGTCGGATCAAGTGCATGCTCTGCATCAATAAAAGCAGCCTGTCCACCTTTTCGCTGTGCCTCTGCGATTGCATGCAGGGCAACCGTAGTTTTACCAGAAGATTCCGGTCCATATATCTCCACCACGCGTCCGCGTGGATATCCACCTATTCCTAACGCTACATCCAATGCTAGTGAACCACTTGGAATGGTAGCAATTTTCTGTTCAGCCTGTTCACCAAGTTTCATAACGGAACCTTTACCAAATTGTTTTTCAATCTGTCTTAACGCCATATCTAAAGCTTGTTTTCTATCACTCAACGAGCTTACCTCCTTTATTCATCTATATCTATAATACATGGTTTTTAACGATTTGCCAAGTAAAAATCGAATAAATGTTCCCCTATTTTCGCACCTGTTTTTACAATAAAATCTCTTTTTTAAAAAAATAAAAAGTCTAATAAATTTATTAAGGACAATCCTGTCTACCAGAATTTACTTTTTCAGATACTTATATAAAAGTTCGAGACCTTTTATAACAGTCCGTTTCCGGATTAACTGCCGATTACCCTGAAAAAAGAACTTTTCACTGGTAATCCGATCGGAACCTGAGTATATAGCAATATAAACTGTACCAGCCGGGTGTCCCTCAACCTGGTCAGGACCAGCGACACCCGTAAAACTTATCCCTAAATCAGAACCCAGAACACCGGAGATATTCTCTGCCATTGAGGAGGCACATTCCTCACTCACTGTGCCATTCTCCTTTAGAATGTCTCCCGGGACTTTCAGCAGGTCTTCTTTTACCGAGATATCATAGCAAACCACACCACCACGACATACATCCGATGCGCCTGGTACTGAAATCAGTCTTTCGGTAAATAAGCCGCCAGTTAGGCTTTCAGCAGCGGCAATTGTCTTTCCTTTCTCCTTAAGCAATTTAACGACCAGCTGCTCCAGCGTTTCTTCATCACTGCCAAAGTAATGGTCACCGGCTTTATCGAGAATTTGCTTCTTGGTTCCAATTAACAATGACCGGGCCTCGTCCCTGGTCGCCGCTTTTGCTGTTAGCCGTATCGCCACGCCATCTTCCTGTGCAAGTGGGGCAATGGTTGGATTGCTTTGCGTTTGAATGAGTTCAGATAAAGTATCTTCCAGAGTGGATTCCCCAATTCCACTGAACTTAAGCATGGTTGATTCAATAACGTGCTGCTCCCCCGTCAAGTTCTGCAGGTGTGGAAGAACAGAATCATTCATCATCTGTTTCATTTCACGTGGTACACCAGGCATGAAAATCCATGTTTTTCCCTGATGGGAAACTATCATACCAGGTGCCATGCCCACATTATTTTCGATTACAACTGCACCTTCAAATACACGGGCTTGTTTTCGGTTGTTTTCCGTCATCACCGCATTTCTTTCTTTGTAGAACGCTTCGATTTTTTGCATGGAGGGCTGATGTTCAACCATCTTATAACCCGCAAGCTTCTGAAAGGCTTCCCGAGTCAAATCATCTTCGGTCGGACCGAGTCCACCTGTCACCAGTATTACATCAGATCTACTGGAAGATAATCTGAACTGCTCGTACACACGTTCAAGGTTGTCACCCACGACTGAGTGATAAAATACATCCATCCCTACATCTGCAAGTTTTGTTGACATCCATTGGGCATTTGTATTAGAAATCTGACCCAGCAATAATTCCGTACCAACTGCAACAATCTCAGCTCTTGTTTGTTTCATTACTTAGAATCCCTCATTACATGCCAATTTTTAACGAAATAGTCGTATCCGGATAGAACAGTGAAGAATAAAGCTATATAAAGCATGATTGTTCCAAACGGAAGTCCGATATATGAGAATGGAAAGTTATGAAGCAATAGAGCGGCAATGGCAATCATCTGACTTGCTGTTTTCAATTTCCCCATGCTGCCCGCGGCCAAAACCAGTCCTTCACCTGCTGCGACCAGGCGGAGTCCCGTAATTGCGAATTCACGGCTGATAATAACAATTACAACCCAGGCTGGTGCCATACCGAAATCAACCAGCAAAATTAACGCTGCTGCTACAAGCAATTTATCGGCGAGCGGGTCAAGAAACTTCCCTAGATTAGTTACAAGATTATACTTTCGCGCATAATAGCCATCCACCCAGTCAGTAGCAGAGGCGAATATAAATAGGAGTGCAGCGACAAAATGAGAAACAGGTAATACCGCATTTCCAATGTCCCATTCTCCCCAATCAAATGGAATACTAAGCAAGATGATAAAAACAGGTATGAGTAAAATTCGAGAGATCGTAATCTTATTTGGTATGTTCATTATAGTGTCCTCCTACGGTATAAAACCCTTCCTCAATAAATGGGAAGGGTTAAAATCAATTCTGGTTAGTCTTGTTCACTTTGGCTTTTAATATTAATCCATAAATACTGGTGGTCGCTATCTTCAGGGTTAATCGGATACTCTACCTTAACTCCATTGACTTTTAAATTCAGTCCCGGAGCATGGCCCACATTAAGCATTATACGATCCTGACCAGTTACATCCACTTCCATGGGTTGATCCTCAGAGCTAAGTGTACCGGTATAGAGTGTCTTCCCGCTGCCGTTTTCTACCGCAACCCAGGATTTACCAGTTGGTTCCAGAACAACCTTAACTTCTTCTCCTGCATTCTCGAGATTATAAGTGGAGCGAGGACTTGCGCCTGTCCCGGTTTCAACTAGCGAAAGCTTTGGTTCAGGTTCCTCTGGCTCAGCAGGTTCTTCTGTTTCCGTATCATTGTTTTGTTCATCAGTGGCATCTCCAGAATCTGTTCCTGTCTCCTGCTCTGTGTCATCCCCGGACGCTGTTCCATCTGATTCCTCCTCATTCGAACGGATTACCTCATTATCTTCCGGTCGGTCAACAGGTTCTACCCCACTATCAGTGGCAGTCTGCTGATAAAAATAATAAGCGGCAAAAAGAATACCAATTACCAGCAGGATAACGATCAGGGTTGGAATGAAGGAAAATACTGCTGTATTTTTAGTAGGATTGTTGTTCCTTCTTGACCGAGGTATCCTTGTGTATTGTGTAGTCTCCTCTTCTTCAGATTGAGGAATTTCTTCTTTATATTCTTCCAGCAGCTCATTCGGGTCAAGCCCCACTGCTGTAGCATATTCCTTAATAAACGCACGTGCATAAAATTTACCGGGCAGAACCTTGAAATTTCCTTGTTCGATTGCCTCAAGGTATCTTTTCTGTATTTTCGTCTTTTCCTGTAAAGTTTCCAATGATAAGTTCTTTGATTCTCTGGCCTCTTTAAGCCGTGTGCCTATTTCCATAATTACCACCATCCAATTTTTAGAAAACTTTCGATTCGCTATGCCTTCCGACGAATAGCTTAGTTGCACTTATGCAGAAAAGAACGTTTTTACCCTTTCTTGTCTGTTAAAAGTCAAACATCGAAAACCCATCATCCTGATTAAATGGATTATTTTCGACAGTCTCGTATGTAATTTCTTCATCTTCGTCACTTCGCAGTTCAATGATGTAGTCGAAATCGTTAAGTTTGTACTCAGTCGATTGCACAAACATATCCGGGTGTTCCACAACTTTAATAGCTGGAATCTGCATTATTTCCCGGATTAACTGCCAATGTCTCTCGTTGGCACGGCGTGTTGATACGATACCATCAATAATATAAAGGTTCTTCGTATTGTATTCATCGCGGATCAGTTGGTTTCGGATGGTTTGTTTTAACAACGTACTCGAGACAAACAGCCAGCGTTTATTGGCACATACACTGGCCGCCACAACTGATTCTGTTTTCCCCACTCGTGGCATACCGCGAATTCCAATTAATTTATGTCCTTCTTTTTTAAATAGTTCTGCCATGAAGTCAACCAGCAATCCAAGTTCATCACGGACAAAACGAAAGGTTTTTCGGTCATCTACATCACTGTGTATATAACGCCCATGCCGTACAGCAAGTTTATCTCGCAGCTTGGGCTTACGAACTTTTGTTAACTTAATCGTGTCCATTGTCTGTAAAATAGACTTTAAACGGGTAATCTGTTCATCCTCTCTTGCAAGCAGCAACATACCCCGTCTTGAGTTTTCAACACCGTTAATGGTTATAATGTTTATCGACAGCATTCCTAGCAGGGAAGAAATGTCACCCAGCAACCCAGGACGATTGTCTTGGATTTCATATTCAAGGTACCATTCTGTTTTTTCCATAATAAGCCCCTTTAATATATATTCATACTCTAGTTTATGGTAACGAAACAAACATATTATTGCAATCAATCTTTATAACTATAATAAAGGATTTTTCAGTTTGTGAAAAGAAGATTGTCATGATATTCGGAAATATTATCCTTTCATAAAAAATAGAGAAGCAGACCATGGTTCCCGTCAGCTTCTCTATTTTTAAATATTTTTACTGTGTTCCCTGATTCTGTACAAGTTTAACCATCGCATTCGCCAGAGCGTGTCTCTCATCGTTGGATGCGGCATTCCACAGTTCACGCAGCACAGCTTCTTCGTTATTTTTTGCGTCTGTACTCTTTGCTAAGTAATCGCCGACCTCATATGCCATGTTATTTATGGTCTGCTGGCTCATACCTTCTGACTGGGCCTGCTGCAGTCTATTGGCTAAAAAATCCTTCCAAGTATCAAAATTATCCAGAACGGACATGCAAATCTGCCTCCTTCAATTTTTTTACATGTTTAGTGTTTGATTTTTTAGCCGGAATATACATTTGTTTTTACGACCATCCACCAGTAACATTGATTACTTCTCCCTGAATATAGCTAGCTTTGTCACTGATCAGAAAGTTTACCATATTAGCAACTTCCTCCGCTTTACCGGCCCGGTTTGCCGGAATTTCATCAGTAATCCGTATTACCTCTTCAGGGTTAAGGTGATGGTTCATTTTGGTGTCAATAAACCCGGGACTAACGGCGTTCACCGAAACACCTGAGGGAGCGACCTCTTTAGCAAGTGCTTTGACAAAACTGTTCTGAGCGCCTTTTACGGATGAGTATACCACCTCATTACTTGCACCTGTCTCGCCCCAAATGGACGTTATAAAAATAATTTTACCCTGCTTTTTTTGTAACATAGAAGGAAGCAGCTCCTTCGTAATAAGCCAGGGAGCTTTGACATGAAGGTTAAGCATTTCATTCATTACTCCCTCTGAAGTATCTTGAAAAAGACTAAAATATGCCCGTCCTCCTGCAAAAATGATCGCATCAACCGGGAAGGCGATTTTAGACAACAGATGTCTTACTCCAGATTCACTGCTCAGGTCGGCCTGCATAACGGAGAGTACCGTCTCTTCAGGAAGCCCTGCTGCATATTCGGCAATAGCCGAGCGGTTCTGATTATAATGCAGTAAAAGCTGATATCCTTGCTCGGCCAGTGATCTTGCTATTGCTGCGCCGATATCACCACTTGCCCCGATAATCAAGATATTTTTCCCCATAAGATCCCCTTATTCTTTTACAATTTTACATACAGCAATCCGGTCTTCCTCGATCCAATTTCCCACAAAGCTGTTAACCTTATCTGTTGTCAGCGACTGGATTGACGGAATGATTTTAAACAAGTCTACACCAACCGTATTGTAATGGATAAACTTACTGGCGGTAAATTCGAGGGAATTCATGGCCCTTAGCAGCTGTCCAATTTTCTTTTTCTTCATCCGGTCCACCTCTTCGTCCGTAAACGTTCGATTTCCAGCAGAGCGTAAAAGTTCTTTTACCTTATCAGCAAACTGATCAGGACGATCTGTATTTCCACCGATAAACGAGTAACCGAAGTTTTTCTCTAGGTTGGTCTCAAAATAAAAGCTGTCATCGATTAACTGCTCTTCGTATAGTTCTTGATAGAAAGTTCCCCCTTTAGAGAAAAAGAAATCAATGACCATTCCCTGTAGTAAATCTTTTTCCAGAAAACGATCCCCAGAGAGAGGTGATGATGACTCTTTAATCCCGACAGTACATTTCGGGACAGATACCGGCATTTTGATTGAGTTTTCTTTTTGTGCTACACCCGCGGGTTCATCAGGGTACTCCCTGTTAATTTCATCAACCTTAGTAAAATCCTTGGAAGCCTGATTCTTCTCTATCAGATTCATCATGTTTTCCGGGTCAAAGTTACCGGCGATGAAAAGAGTCATATTTTCAGGATGATAAAATGTGTTATAGCAGGTATATAAATCATCTTTTGTAATGGCACTGATTGAGTCCACTGTGCCTGCGATGTCAATTTTCACGGGGTGATTATGGAACATACTCTTTAAAGTGCCCATGAATGATTGCCAGTCTGGCTGGTCATTATACATTTCGATTTCTTGTGCGATGATTCCCTTTTCTTTTTCCACTGATTTTTCCGAGAAATAAGGCTCCTGCACAAAATCAATAAGTGTTTCCACATTCTTTTCAATATGATTTGTTGCCGCAAATAAATACGCTGTTTTCGTAAATGAGGTATAAGCATTTGCGGATGCACCCTGCTTACCAAAATCCGCGAAAACATCCCGGTCTTCTTTTTCAAATAACTTGTGCTCTAAAAAGTGTGCAATCCCTTCAGGCACAGTAACCTTTTCAGATCCATCCACTGGTACAAACGTCTGATCGATTGATCCATAATTGGTTGAAAAGATTCCATAGGTCTTTGCCATTTCCGGTCTGGGCAGAAGGTATACATTCAATCCATTTGGTAGTTTGTTTTCATAAACAACTTCACCAAGATTCTCATACTGAAGCTTATTCATTTTGGCCGCCCCCTTCTTTAGTCAGCAGGTAGATTGTGTCGAGGGTGATTTTCCGTGCAACATTAACTACTTCCTGCTTTGAGACCCCTTTTATCCCATCTATCAGCTCTTGTGGAGAACGTTCCGTTTCTCCAGCAACCTGCTGGTAAAGCATTTCAACAATTCCCTGCGAATTATCCATCGTTTCAAGCAATTGGTTGGTAATTAATTCTTTTGTATTTGCGATATCACCTTCTGTAAAATCACCTTCACACATTGCATCCATCTGCTGCTCAATTATTTCCTTTGCTTTCTCATAATCTTCAGGTGCAATTCCGCTGAAAACAAACAACAGCCCTTTATGACTTTCAATTCTGGATGCTGCATAGTAGGCAAGACTGTTTTTTTCACGGACATTAATAAAAAGTTTGGAGCTCGGAAATCCGCCAAACAACCCATTGAACACTTGCAGTGCATAGTATTCATCATCACGATAAGTAACATTGGTACGATAACCAAAATGCAGTTTTGCCTGCTGAAGTTGCTGCTTCTCGGTTACAATGTTTGGCTGCTCCATCTGTTTCTTGGACTCCGTATTTTCCTGTTTGTCTTTTACTGCGGTCTGTCCCTGGAAGACACCTTTCACTTTTTCTGTAACTTCATCTGCGTCTATATCACCGAGTACGTAAAAATCGAGCTGGTCTTCTTTTAAAAGTGACTGGTAATAGCTGAATAGGTTGGATGCCGTTATGCCATCAAAGTCTTCCTTGTATCCCTGCACATGAAGTTTATACGCTTCATCGGCACACATTTCATCGATTAGTCGCATATTTGCATAACTCATTTTATCATCGATCACGGAATCGATTTTTTGTTTCAATGTGTCCTTTTCACGGTTTATAACTGACTCTTTAAATGCATTATTTTCAGATACCGGATGAAAAATAACTTCCTTCAACAGTGATATGGCTTCATCCATTATTCCGTCCGCATCCGGAATATACTTCTGATTGGCTACCTCCAGGCGGATTGTAAGAATGTGATGATTGCCTTTTTTGGAACCGTTTATGGACAGAACAGCTCCATAGAGACTATCAAGCTTCAACTGTACCGAACTTCTGCTTGGATATGATTCAGTTCCCTGCTGAAGAACATATGGCAGCAATGCCCTTTTTGTGATGGTGTTTCTCGACAAAGGAGCTTTGAATTTAGCGGTAAATGTAATCGTTTTAAATTTCCTGCTTGGTACTACATGCAGGTTAACACCATCATTCTCTATAATTCGTTCAAGTGGTGTATCCATTAATGAACCTCCCGGACTAGATGTTTTTACTAACTAATAGTGTACGCTTATTACTGTTATTTTATCGAAAAAAAAACCAGGTTGCTATTGATATAACAGCAACCCGGTTTATTTAAAGATTTAAAGTGTCTTTTTGCTTATTATCTACTTCCTTTTATATATGGTACACCATTTGCCTTCGGTGCTTCTGCACGGCCGATAAAACCAGCAAGTGCAAGTATTGTCAGTACATAAGGAGCGATCAGCAAGAAGACCTGTGGAACATCTTCAAGAAATGGAACACCTGCACTGATAACACTTAGACTTTGGGCAAAGCCAAAGAAGAGAGCTGCTCCCATTGCACCAAGTGGATGCCACTTCCCGAAAATAACCGCTGCAAGGGACATAAAGCCCTGACCTACAATGGTCGCGTGCGAGAAGTTCAAGGCGATTGTAAGCGCAAATACAGATCCGCCAAGACCCCCGAATGCACCAGACAGTATTACTGCTACATAACGCATTTTGTAAACATTAATTCCATTAGTATCAGCTGCCATCGGGTGCTCCCCGACTGCCCGCAACCGCATGCCAAACGGAGTTTTATAAAGCACATACCAAGCGATGAATGCCAGTGCAATCGCTACATACGAAGTAATATAAACATCTTGAAAGAATATTGGACCAAGAACCGGAATTTCACTTAACAGAAAGATATCGTTAGTATAGAATGGTTCATTCACCATATCTGTCTGCCCTTTTCCATACCACTGCTTGGTCAGAAATACACCCAGGCCAAGGGCAAGGAAGTTTATCGCAACACCACTCACCACCTGATCAGCACGGAAAGAAACAGATGCAACTGCATGAATAATCGAGAAAATAGCCGAAACAACCATAGCCACAATAATGGATATCCATGGTGTCCATGCACCCAGCATTTCGTCAAATGTCAGATTAAAGACAATACCGACAAATGCACCCATGATCATCAGACCTTCCAGGCCGATATTAACTACACCTGAACGTTCACTGAATACTCCACCAAGCGCTGTAAATATCAAAGGTGCTGAAAAGAAAAGTGCGGGCGGAATTATTGATTGTAACAGATCTACAAGCCCCATTTATTTCTCCTCCTTTTTAAAGCGAAGTATTGCCCATCTGATAATATAGCTAGATGCAACAAAGAAGATTATCAATGCAATAATTATATCTACGAGTTCAGTCGGAACACCTGCCACTGTCGGCATGTTAATTGCTCCAACTTTTAAGGCACCAAACAGGATTGCGGCAAGAACTACACCAATCGCAGTATTCGCACCAAGCAGGGCTACGGCGATTCCGTCAAAACCAAGGTTGGTAAACCCGGACATTGCAGATATGGACTGGTATGTTCCAAGACCTTCCATTGCACCAGCCAAACCTGCGAACGAACCGGCAATAACCATGGAAAGGACAATATTTTTGCTTACATTCATACCTGCGTATTTAGATGCATGCTCATTAAAACCTACTGACTTAAGTTCATATCCCGTAGAAGTACGCTGGATAATAAACCACATTATGATAGCTGCAAACAAAGCAATTAAAATTCCGTAGTGCATTCTGGAAAAACCAGTTAACCCCTGAAGCCATTCGGATGCCAATGAAGCTGAACCAGCAACCGTTTCTGTTGAATCCATGTGATCTGTTAATACGTTACGTATAAGAGCATTTGTTACGAAAAGCGCAATATAGTTCATCATGATTGTTACAATTACCTCATGCACGCCTAATTTAGCTTTTAAAATACCCGGAATGAATCCCCACACGGCGCCTGCAAGTGCTGCTGCGATTATTGCAAGCGGAAGATGTATATACATTGGTGCATCGAAAGCAAGTCCGACCCAAACAGAAGCAAGCCAGCCAACGATCACCTGTCCTTCAGCACCGATATTGAATAAACCTGAACGGAACGCGAAAGCAACTGCCAAACCGGTTAAAATATATGGAGTGACTTGACGAACTGTCTCCCCAAAAAAGTATAAGTCTCCAAAAGCCCCTGACCACAGAGCGGAATAGCCTAGTATCGGGTTATATCCTGAAGCCAGCATGATAATTGCTCCGGCAATCAAACCAAGCAAAACAGAAATAATAGGTATTAATATATTAAATAATCTATTGGACATCATTCACTGCCACCTGCCTCGCCTTTGTTACTGCCCGCCATCAAAAGACCAAGCTCCTGTTCATTTGTTTCAGCAGGCTTGATGTCAGCCACTATCTGACCATCGAACATTACGGCTATCCGGTCACTGACATCCATAATCTCGTCCAATTCAAAAGAAACCAGCAGGACAGCTTTTCCTTTATTGCGTTCCTCGATGAGTTTCTTATGAATAAATTCAATCGCTCCTACGTCAAGTCCCCTGGTTGGCTGAGCCGCAATCAAAAGGTCCGGTGAACGATCAACCTCACGGGCAATAATTGCCTTTTGCTGATTCCCACCGGAGAGCGCTCTTGCCTTTGTATACTCGCTCGGTGTACGAACATCATATTCATCAATAAGTGCTTTTGCCTTTTTATAGATTTCTCCATAATTCAGGATTTTGTTTCTGGAGTATGGTTTTTTATAATAGGTTTGCAAAACCATATTTTCTCCAATAGGAAAATCAAGTACAAGGCCATATTTATGTCTGTCTTGGGGGATATGCCCAACCCCTGACTCAGTTACTTTACGAGGTTTAAAGTTTGTTATATTCTTACCGGAAACTTGAATCGATCCAGACTGGGCTTTTCTTAATCCGGTTATTGCCTCAATCAGTTCGGTTTGGCCATTACCGTCCACTCCTGCAATACCGACTATCTCACCTGCACGGACATCAAGATTAAGGTTCTTTACGATATTGACTTTCCTTGAGTCTTCTACATTGAGGTTTTGAATAGATAACACGTTCTCTCCCGGTTTCGCCTCTTCTTTATCAATCTTGAAACTTACTTCTCTCCCTACCATTAAAGACGCCAGCTCAGTTACATTTGTATTCGCAACATCCACTGTATCTATCCCTTTTCCTTTACGGATAACAGTACAGCGATCGCAAACCTGCATGATTTCTTTCAATTTATGGGTAATCAGGATAATAGATTTACCTTCCCTGATAAGAGAATTCATAATTTCTATCAGTTCTTTAATCTCCTGCGGGGTCAAAACAGCAGTCGGTTCGTCCAGAATAAGTACATCTGCTCCACGATAGAGCGTTTTCAATATTTCCACCCGTTGCTGCATTCCTACTGATATATCACGAATTTTTGCAGTTGGATCTACATTCAGTCCATACTTATCGGATAGTTCTTTAATTTCCTTTTCGGCTTCTTTCAGATTTATTTTTCCGTATTTCGTTGGTTCACTGCCTAAAATTATGTTCTGAGTAACTGTATATGTATCTACTAGCATAAAGTGCTGATGGACCATTCCTATACCCAGGTCGTTCGCTTTGTTAGGATCGGTGATTTTCACTTTTTTTCCATCGACACGGATTTCTCCCTTTTCAGGCTGGTACAACCCGAAGAGAACATTCATCAATGTCGATTTTCCAGCACCGTTCTCCCCCAATAATGCATGGATTTCTTGTTTTCTAACCTGAATGGTTATGTCATCATTTGCTACAATGCCAGGGAACTCCTTACGAATGTTCAGCATTTCTACAGCATATTCCAAGTATTTTCACTCCTTCTACTGAATCAATTATAAAATTTAAATAATCGCCAAATGAAAAGGGCTGGAAGAAGATTCTCTTCATTTGATGATTATCAAAGGTCATTATTAAGGTGAAAAAGGCTGGATATCCAGCCTTTTTCATATCCCTTACAATCCGTTAACGTACTCTTCTGCTTCTTCGCGTGTCTGAGGGACTTTTACATCTTCATTGATGATTTTTTCTTTCCAGCTTTCAATTTCTTTAACGATCTCATCAGTAAGCGCTTCTTCGTTTGTTTTAGCAACACTGACACCGCCGTCTTCTAGACCATATGCCAATACTTCTCCACCAGGGAATTCACCTTCCATTGCCTGATTAGCTACGTCCTCTACTGCAACGTCAACACGTTTAACCATGGAAGTAAGCGTTACATTGTGGTCACCGATTTGTCCTTCTTCATGCTGGTCGCGGTCTACACCGATAACCCAGATAGAACGTTCAGGGTTATTCTTCTTGATATCTTTTGCCTGCGCAAACACACCATTACCAGTAGCACCTGAAGCATGGTAGATAACATCCGCATCGTTACTATACATATAAGAAGCAATTTGCTTACCTTTATCAGCAGCTGCGAAGGACTCAGCATACTGAATCATTACTTCAATATCAGGGTTTACAGACTTAACACCTGCTTCGAAACCTGCTTCGAACTTGTTGATCAATGGAGAGTCAGTACCTCCCACAAATCCAACTTTGTTTGTTTCCGTTTTCATCGCTGCTGCAACACCTACAAGGAATGATCCCTGGTGCTCTTTAAAAGTGATGCTTGCAACATTTGGCTTTTCAACAACGTCATCGACGATCGCAAATTTTGTATCCGGATACTGGTCCGCTACTTTATCAATAGCATCATGCAATTTGTAACCGATACCAAAAATCAGATTATAATTCTGTTTAACCAGACGGTTTAAGTTTGGAAGATAGTCCGATTTTGCATTGGACTGAGCGTAGTTAAATCCTTCCCCTTTGGACATATTGTGCGATTCGCCCCATGCTTTAAGACCTTCCCATGCTGATTGGTTGAATGATTTATCATCCACCCCACCTACGTCTGTTACCATTGCTGCTGAGAAATCTGATGATTCACTTGCGTTGCCGCCTTCTTCATTCCCGGAATTTCCATTACCGCCTTCTTCATTTCCAGATCCGCCGCCACATGCAGCAAGGATCATACCAATACTGAACAACAATGCAATAAGTATAAACTTACGATTCTTCAAGTCCGAAAACCCCCTATTATGATTTGATGATGGTTGGTCCAAAAAAGTCACACACTTCAAAATGCCTGCGACCACCTCCTTAAATGAAATCCCTTACAAACGTTTCCGTAAAACGTGGAAGCTGAATATATCAGAACGGAAGAAGTTTGCAGAATAAAGTACCGGTTCATCATCATTTGTATAATGCATTTGCTTCAAAAGCAATAATGACTGTTCCGGGTTACATTTCAGAATTTCATAGATTCGACTGTGATAACTGACTGGTTCAATATATGTAACTGCATATGAAATCCTTTTCCCCGAATACTCTTCCAGCAGCTTAAACAGTGAGTCTTCCTGATGGATGCGGTCTAGCGGGAGCATATTATCAGGAACTTTGTCGATACAGAATACAACCGGGACATCATCAGCCGTTCTAACCCGTTCCACTTTTGCGAGAGAACTAATGCTAAAAGGTGCAAACTTGTCCTTTTCATCCTCAGTAGGTTCCAAAATTTCGGTGGATAAGAACTGAGAACCCGGTTGTTTACCGGATTGTTCAATCATGTATGTAACACTGTTCAGCTGTTCTATACCGGAAGAAAAAATCGGCTTTGGATTGACAAAAGTTCCAACCCCATGCCTACGTGTCACAATATTTTCTTCCTCCAGGATCCGTAACGCTTCCCTTAATGTGGCCCGTGAAACACCCAGCTTCTTTGCAAGTTGAAATTCAGAAGGAAGTTTCTGCTTTGCTTTGAACGTTCCATTTTGAATTTCGCGCTTAATTTCATCGATAACCTGAAGATATAAATGCCGTGAATCAATTTTTATCGACAAGATGGCCCCCCTTTACGCGTACCTTGTAACAAGAAGAGATCTGACCTCTGACGTATGACTCTTTTGTCCGACATAAATATAACACTTTTACAAAAATAAATAAATAGTTATAGGACAATTAACTTAAAAAATACACGTTTATTCTTCTCCATCCGTCATTATAACATTAGAAAACCCGGGTTTCGACAAGCATCTGTGGCGAATGTCACCGTTTTATTTTAAACGGGTAAAATAACATCCTTACCTGTCAAAAAAGCGGACCGTATTCCAATAACAAGAATACGGTCCGCTTTTTTATTTAGGAACTTTTTATAAATTTTGGTTGCTCTTTAACCCCCGCAGTTAATGTAAATGCTAATCAGAATTAATTTGGCTTTATGACCACGCAACTGGAATATACTCGCTTTCATCACTCCGGGGGCAAGTGCGACATCTATTCAAGGTTACGCTGTTCGCTTTTGTAGTGTCTCCTTTGCAGATGGGCTCACCACGAGCCTCCTCGCTCGCCAAGACCGTTCACTGTGGGGTCTCTAAGGATCGCTGTCTCATAGGAGGCTCGCTGGTCGCCCGCGGAAAGCGTAATATATTTCCGGGGGGAAGCTTCGCTGTTACATCGCAGTCATTCATGTATCGCAAAAACAGCGATACACCACAGTTTATAGTTAATATGATAAAACCTCTTAATTTTAAGAAGTACGTTCCTCGTCGGTTTGTGAAACTAACACTGTCCTTGGTTTACTTCCCTCATATGGCCCCACGATCCCCCGGTCTTCCATGGCATCTATCAAGCGGGCGGCTCTGGTATATCCGATCCGGAACCTCCGTTGCAGCATCGATACACTTGCACTTTGCATTTCTGTAATCATCTGCACTGCATCATCAAATAATTCATCATCTACTTCCTGGGTAACCTCACTGGTTTCTTCTGGAATCATTTCTTCTTGATAAGAAGCTTTCTGTTGCTCAATACAGTGATCAACAATACGTTCCACTTCTTCGTCGGAGAGAAACGCACCCTGTACACGGGTTGGCTTGGAAGATCCAACTGGCATAAACAGCATATCACCGCGCCCAAGCAACTTCTCTGCACCGCCAGAGTCAAGAATTGTTCTTGAATCTGTCTGGGAGGATACACTAAAGGCAATTCGTGATGGGATGTTTGCCTTAATAACTCCTGTGATTACGTCAACAGATGGGCGCTGTGTGGCGATGATAAGATGAATACCGGCAGCACGTGCCATTTGCGCCAGACGTGTAATGGCATCCTCAACATCGTTAGAAGCAACCATCATAAGATCAGCCAACTCATCAACGAGCACGACAATATACGGAAGGTTCGGCTGTTTATCTTCCGACGTTTGATTATAACGACGGATATATTCATTGTAACCTTCGATGTTTCTGGTTCCCGTATCGGAAAATAACTCGTATCTTCGTTCCATTTCTGAAACTACCTTTTTCAGCGCCCTGGATGCTTTTTTTGGATCCGTCACAACGGGAGCTAGCAAATGAGGTATCCCATTATAAACATTTAACTCTACTTTTTTAGGATCTATCATCATCATTTTAACTTCATGTGGCTTAGTCCGCATTAGAATAGTAGTAATAATTCCGTTTACACAGACACTTTTACCACTACCGGTCGCACCTGCAATGAGCAGATGCGGCATTTTATTAAGCTCGGAAACTACAGCTTCTCCCGAAATGTCCCGGCCGAGGGCGAAGAGAAGTTTGGAAGTTTGTCTGCTCAATGTGTTATCAAGTACTTCGCGGAGAGAAACCATCGCAACTTCTTTATTAGGAACTTCTATCCCGACTGCTGACTTTCCGGGTATCGGTGCCTCAATACGAATGTCTTTCGCAGCAAGCGCAAGAGCCAAATCGTCATGAAGATTAACGATTTTACTGACTTTTACACCTGCTTCGGGATAAACTTCGTATTTAGTTACCGCAGGTCCCACGTGTACTTTTGTAACTTTAGCTTTTACCCCAAAACTGTTGAAAGTCCGTTCAAGCTTTCTTACGGTTGCTTGAATTTGTGATTTTTCTTGTTGCTGCGAGTTCTGGGAGGGTTCTGCCAGCAGGCTAACCGGTGGAAGTTCATATTCATAGTTTTCCGGTTCGGTCATAGGCAGAGGAGCTTCATTTTCCGGCTCAAGAATTTCATCCGGTATGGATGTCTCCTCCTTAGTTTCAGGCTTGTCGGTTGCTTTTGCCTTTTCTTGTTGGTCAAACGAATAGGTCACATCGGCAAAATCTTCAATGACAGGTTCTGCAACTTCTGTTTCTGCCTCATTTCCCGAATCTGTCTCATATACCTCAACATCTTTGCTCGCCTTTTTAGTAGTGCGTCTGTGGAGAAAACGCTCTTTAAGTTTTTTGCCCGATCCGGATACACGCTTTGTCCATTTTGCAAAAAAGTCACCTAGGGAAAATTCGGATATGAAAATAAACCCTACTAAAATAGTAAAAACAGATACAATTTTCGCCCCTACTGATGAAAACAGAAAATAACAAAATGCGAAGAGGAATGCTCCAACCATACCTCCGCCGATATCTCCGGCACCTGCTGTTCCATCCACAAATGCAAAAAAGTTCATCCACGTTGCCTTAATAATCGATGCATTTTCAGACTCCAGCAACATTCCTTCAAATGTCTGTATGTGCGTTAATAGCAGGATTCCCGTGAAGATAATATAAAACCCTATCAGTCTTTTATGGGCAAAATGCGGATATCGCCGTTTAACCATAAGCGTAACACCTGTGACCAAAAGAAAGATGGAGGCTACAAAATACCAGATACCCAGCAGAAATCTGAATATGTATTCAAGACCACCAGGTATAGCTCCATCACTAATAGCGCTTGCACCACTGCCAAATATTGCGAGGAATATAAAAAGCAATCCCAATAATTCATACTTAACTTGTTTTTTTAACTGATTTTTCTTCTTTCGTCTCTTTTTTGCCATGTCACAACACCTCTATTAATTCAGGCAATCTTGTAGAAAAATATACTTCAAATAAGACCAGTAAACCCTTGCCGTACGTAGGGCAAGGGTTTCAACTGCAAACATCGGTTCTATTATAGCATAGTTTTCCGGACATGGTGTATTAATCCTTTAAAATAGTTCCCGGGTTGTAGTCACTGTTCATAAAGTCTTGGGGGTCAGTGGAAAGCAGCTGGAGTAACCGATATCCCCCGTCCTCAGTCTGTTCCACATACAATTGTTTTCCATTATAATTTACACATTGGCGATTGTTAAAATCTTTTTCCTCGCTTGGAAAAATATCGTTTGGCGACAAAGGTGTATATAAAATCATTGGACCACCTGATCTTCCGGACCTTTATTCATCTTTATCAGCTCGTTAACTTTTTTCATAGCATCTTGGACACCGCCAACTTCATCTATCAGACCGTATTCAACTGCATCCTGTCCAATGACATTTGTCCCTATATCCCTGGTCAAGTTTCCTTTTGCAAACATGAGTTCTTTGAATTTTTCCTCTGTAATATTGGAGTGATTTATCACAAAATTAATTACTCGTTCTTGCATTTTATCAAGATATTCAAATGTTTGAGGAACCCCAATAACCAATCCGGTTAATCGAATCGGATGAATTGTCATGGTAGCAGTCGGTACAATGAATGAATAATTGGTTCCTACAGCAATCGGAACACCAATCGAATGTCCGCCGCCAAGCACAATGGAGACGGTTGGTTTAGAAATCGAGGCAATCATTTCAGATAATGCAAGACCTGCCTCAACATCCCCGCCGACAGTGTTCAACAGAACAACCAGGCCCTCTATTTTAGGGTTTTGCTCAATTGCAATCAACTGTGGCAGCAAATGTTCATATTTCGTGGTTTTGTTTTGAGGCGGTAGCTGAACATGCCCTTCAACCTGACCAATTATGGACAAGACATGAATATTCGAGTCCGGCGCTTGTGGGACGTTTGACTGGCCCAGTTGCTGGATTTTTTGTACTAATGAGGATGGGTTTGATTGATTTTGATCATCTTGTTTTGATGGGTTTTTTTCCATATAGAGCACTCCCTTTCGAACGTACGTATAAAATTAGTATGAACGAAATGGGGGCCAGTCATGCAAAAAAATAACCGGCAATAATGCCGGTTATTTTATCAAATGTTGAGTAGTCCTTTTAATGTATGTTTCTCATCGTTAGTAAGTGGGATTAATGGAAGTCGTACCCCGCCAACTTCAATATCTTTCATATTTAAAGCAGCCTTAACAGGAGAAGGTGATGGAGCCGCAAACAAGCCGTTCATTACGGGAAGCAACTTCCGGTGGAGCCTCGCTGCTTCTTTAACGTTTCCATCCTCAAATGCTTTCACCATTCTCTGCATTTCATTTCCGATTACATGGGACGCAACTGATACAACACCGTCTGCTCCTACAGATAGAAGCGGCAATGTCAGTCCGTCGTCTCCGCAATAAACACTGAAATCATCACTAGTTTTTTCAATGATTTCTGATGCCTGGTCAAAATCTCCTGTCGCTTCCTTAACCGATACTATGTTTTCAATATTGCTTAATGCAATGATTGTGTCAGCAGTCATCTTAACTACAGACCGGCCCGGTATATTATAAAGCATTACTGGAAGTTTGGTTTCAGCGGCTATTGCAGCAAAATGTTCATACAGTCCCTTCTGGTTGGGCTTGTTGTAGTATGGAGCAACAAGCATCACGGCATCCACCCCACAGGCTTCCGCCTCTTTGGTGAGATGAATTGATGCTGCTGTATTATTACTACCCGTTCCAGCAATTACAGGAACTCGGTTGTTCACAGTCTTTACGACGTGCTTCATAAGATCAACTTTCTCGTCTGTTGAAAGTGTCGGCGATTCACCTGTGGTTCCTGCTACAACCAACCCTTCGGTACCGTTTTTCAGTAAGTGTTCAATTAGTTCTGTGGTTTTTTCGAAGTCAATTTTCCCGTTATCACCGAATGGGGTGACCATCGCGGTCAGGATTCTGCCAAAATTCATATTACGACACCTTTCTATTTATAGTCTCTCTCCGATAAGCCTTAAAAAAGAGCGATGCACAACTTAGCGTATAATACCCGTACTAACTATACCAGCTTTTCGCTTGCACCGCTTAATTCGAACACATCGTGCAAAGCGTTGACAGCAGTATTTAAATCCTTCTCATGAATCAATACCCAAATGGTCGTATGGCTGTCAGCAGACTGCAAGATTTGCACACCAGCATTGGTAAGCGACTGGACAATCCTGGATGCAACGCCTGGAACTCCTGTCATACCTGCACCAACTGCGGATACCTTTGCACAGTTCCTGGTGATTTCCGGTTTGAATCCTAGGGTTTCCAGGATGTGAATAGCTTTTTCTGTAAAAGAATCTGGAACGGTATATATTACTCCAGTCGGAGAAATATTAATAAAATCAACAGAGATTCCGGATTCCGCCATTGCTTTAAAAACCTCGGATTGCAAGCGATGGGTCTCGTCCTTCGTCTGTACTCTTATTTGTGTGATTGAAGAAATATGCGCTATTCCGGTAATTAGCCGATCGGTTATATCCATCCCAGCTTCCAGACCCCTTGTGGCTGTTACAAGTGTCCCTTCATCTTCCAAATACGTTGACCTTACCCGCATTGGTATTTTAGCCTGCATAGCGATTTCCACTGCACGTGGATGAACTACTTTGGCGCCCTGGTATGCCAGGTTGCATATCTCGGTGTATGTCACAACATCAAGTGGTCTTGCGGAAGATACAACTCTTGGATCGGCAGTCATAATTCCACTAACATCCGTGAATATTTCTACCCTTTCAGCCTGTAATGCCGCACCCAGAGCTGCTGCAGTAGTATCACTGCCGCCACGTCCAATGGTAGTTATTTCACCTGTTGCTGTTTGTCCCTGAAAGCCGGCAACAACGACAACGTCATGCTGCTCAAACTCATGGAGAATACGTTCAGGATTAACTTCTTTTATTTTTGCCCGGTTATATTCTTCATTCGTAATGAAGCCAGCTTGAGCTCCTGTAAGAGCGGTGGCGCTTATATGATTCTTTTGGAGCTCATTTGACAACACTACAGAAGCAATCGTTTCACCGCATGACATTAAAAGATCGAGTTCACGGTTGGAATTATAATTTTGAGGGAACCCGATCATCTCCAACAGCGAATCTGTTGCATATGGATCCGGCTTCCGTCCTAATGCAGATACCACTACAACTAATTTATGGTCTTCCACTAATGCTCTTTTCACATGCCGGATCACATGATCCCTGCTCTCTTCATTTTGGACGGACGTTCCCCCAAACTTTTGAACCAATATCTGCATTGTTTCACCTCAATACTTAAAACCAGTTATTTTTAATTAGTCGTTCTGCAATTTGAATAGTATTCCATGCTGCTCCTTTAACAAGGTTATCGGATACAACCCACAAATGAAAACCTTTATCAAGGTCAGGGTCTTTTCTTACCCGGCCAACGAAAACTTCCTCTTTATCAGAAGCGCTCAACGGTGTTGGATAAGTCTGTGTAGCCGGATCATCTTCAAGAATGACTCCATCCGCTTCCTCTAACACTTTCCATATATCCTTCACAGTTAAACCATCTTTTTCAACGTCAACATATACGCTTTCCGCATGAGATGTAAAGAATGGAAGTCTTACACAAGTAGCTGCCACAGGTAGTTCCGGCAGATGCATAATCTTCTTTGTTTCATTGATCATTTTCATTTCTTCAAATGTATACCCGTTATCCTGGAATACATCTATCTGTGGAAGTGCATTAAACGCTATAGGTGTGTGTTTCTTGTCACCTTTGACAGGCAATATTTCAGCGGTCATTTCTTCACCATTCAGGTATTGTTCAGTCTGTTTTTCAAGTTCTTCAGAAGCCTGGTTGCCAGCTCCAGAAACTGCCTGGTAAGTGGAGACGATTACACGACTTAAACCATAAGCATCCTGAATTGGCTTTAACGCAGCTACCATCTGAATGGTTGAACAGTTTGGGTTCGCGATTATTCCGTTATGTGATTTAATATCTGATTCATTAACCTCAGGTACAACCAATGGGACATTTTCGTCCATTCGGAATGCACTTGTGTTATCAACCACCACTGCGCCATGTTTAACTGCCTCTGGGGCAAGCTTTTTCGAAACAGAACCACCCGCTGAGAATAATGCGATATCAATCCCCGAAAAACTTTCAGGGACAGCTTCTTCAACGATTATTTCTTTATTTTTGAATGTCAGCTTACTTCCAGCTGAACGTTTGGATGATAAAAGTTTTAATTCATTTATCGGCAGGTCCTTTTTCTCTAGTATTTCCATGATTTTTTGGCCTACTGCACCAGTTGCTCCTACTACTGCTACATTATATGCTGTTTTGCTAGTCATTCTCATGACACCTCACTATGTTAGATTCAATTTATTTTATCATATCCATGTGGAATAATAACAGGCTGAAGTTGTTTGTTTTCCATAGCGGCGATTACCGTATCCTGTAATTGACTCATATCAGCAACCAGTGAGTTGGGTTTTTTATACGGATCATCCTGTCCGTAAGGGATAAAATAAATATACTTACTCGCCATTAATCGCATTAGATTAACTCCATTAAGTCCAAGTGCATCATTGGTTGAAATTCCCAGTACGACCGGTTTCTGGTTTCGCATTGTGGCTTTTGCAGCCATTAAGACCGGAGAATCAGTGAGCGCATTTGCCATCTTACTCATTGAATTTCCTGTAAGCGGAGCGATCACCATACAATCCAGCGGCGTTATAGGACCCAAGGGTTCAGCTTCCGGCATAGTTGTAATTACTTTTTTTCCGGTAATAGACTCAATTTTGGCAACGTGGTCTGCTGCTTTTCCGAACTTTGTGTCTGTCGTACGGACGGTATACGTAACAATCGGTATCACATCTGCTCCTGCTTCCACCAATCGCTCCAGCTCCGGAAAAACCTGGTCATAAGTACAATGTGAAGCAGTAAAACCAAAACCAATTCGCTTTCCATTAACTGACATTATTTTGTCTCCTCCCCTTCAGGTAAAATCTGTTTAATCACATCAGCCAATATCTTGCCGGCTGTTTTCGGAGCAACGATTCCCGGAAGGCTCCGTGCCAGGATTGCTTTAATTCCCCTCTGTTCAGCGTATTCAAAATCTGTCCCTCCAGGTTTGGATGCAAGATCAATAATTAATGCATGGGAGGGTAAATGCTGGATGGATTCCTTGGTAACAACCTGTGCTGGTATCGTATTTATCACTAAATCGCACGAACTGGTATGCTTATGCAATTCATCGAGTGGTATTGCAGTCAGCCCCATTTCGGTAATCCTGGCAAGGTCCATAATACTTCTGGCACACACCGAAACCTTGGCGCCCAAGGCTGAAAATTTATTGGCCACTGTATTCCCTACTCTTCCGAAACCAACAACGATTACCCTTGATGAATGAATAGTGTAATCCGTATGTTCAATAGCCATCATAATAGTTCCCTCAGCTGTCGGAATTGAGTTATATATTGCTACATCATCACGATTAAATAAGGGAACTAGTGTTATATTCTGTTCGCTTGTTACATTAGTAAGATAGTCATTCGTAATACCAGTAAATACAATTGCATGCTTATTTAAGGATTCAAACCATTGTTCTGTCAATTGGATTTCCTGATCAGAAAAAACGGTATCGACAAAACCAACGTTGTCTGTACCCGTTATGGGGAGAATTACCGCATCCAATTTATCCTGCTCAAGCTCGTTAAAATCAACTTGCTTCAAACCGGTAAAGCCTTGTTCCAATTTGTCAAAACCAACAAGAAAGATAGTAGTATCAGGCAGTGTCTGCAACTGACGTATCAATTCCAGGTACCGTGCATCTCCGCCAATTACTGCGATCAGTTGACTCATTATTGAAAAACCCCTCCAGACATACTCTTACTCTGTTTTATTCTTTATTAGCTTATGTGCATATCACCTGTTAGTGATTACTCCGTGTATAAAAACATACAAAAAAGGCTGGTATCTATTGATACACCAGCCTTCATAAGGTAATATTCTAATCCAGTTCGACCATGATCATGTCTTCGCCTATCTTCCTTATGGAGTTCCATCTGATTTTGGTTTCAGCACCTTCTTTTTTGAGGCCGAACCATTTGTAATTAGGAATGATAAAAGCTTCTATCTGACCAGTTCTTTCGTTAATTTCCAAATCCGTCTGTCCCAGTATTCCAAGCCGCGAGCCGTGATTGACATTAACTATTTCTTTACCACTGATGTCTTTATAGCGCATTTCATCCCCTCCGTAAACCTGCTGTACATATTATATATATATGAGCAAGCGGGGCAAGTATGCTCAACTAGTAGTTTTTGGTGCAATCAATGCACTTGATGAAGAGTTGTCGAATACTGATTCAATAACCTGCTGTATTTTACTATGATTGACCGCATCAATTTCTTCAATCATTTCATCTAGCGTTCGATGTCTGTTCAACAACAGTTCATTTTTCCCATTTCGACTCATACGGCTGTTGGTACTTTCGAGACTGAGCATTAGACCGCCCTTTAACTGTTCCTTACTATTTTTTAGTTCTTTATCAGTTAAACCATCTTTTATCAATTTCTCAACGGTTTGATCAATCGTATGCTGAAGTTTAGGAAGTTGTTCATTGCCTGTTCCCGCATAAATGGTCAGTAGCCCATTATCCTGGAATGACGAATGATAGGAGAACACTGCATACGCCAGACCCTGTTTTTCTCGTACTTCCTGAAACAGCCGGGAACTCATACTGCCTCCCAGAACATTGTTCATGATTACGAGGCTGAAGATATTATCGTCTCCTACAGGAAGCCCGTTATATCCAAGGCAGAGATGGGCCTGCTCTGTATCTTTATTCCGCTCAATTGTGTCAGCTATAAACTGTGGTTTAACCAGTTCTGCACGTTTTACATCGGAGCTGAAGTTTCCAAAGTAGGTATCGACATCATTAATAAACGTTTCCTCCACATTTCCCGCCACTGACACAACCACATTTTCAGGGGTATACCGCTCTTTCATATAATCCCGTAATGTTTCTGGTTTAAACGACAGCAACTGTTCTTCGGTACCAAGAATTGGATAACCAAGCGGATGGTCTCCGTATGATGCTCTCGCCAGGATATCATGGACAATATCGTCCGGAGTATCTTCATACATTTTAATCTCTTCTAGAACTACTTTTTTCTCCCGCTCCATCTCCTCCTCATCAAAGGAAGAATTAAAGAACATGTCTGCCAGAATCTCTAGTGCATATTCTTTATGGGTATCAATAACTTTGGCATAAAAACAAGTGTATTCCTTTGAGGTGAAGGCATTAACCTGTCCGCCTATTGAATCAAAGGCTTCAGCGATATCCTGAGCGGAACGTGTTTTAGTACCTTTAAAAAACATATGTTCCAGGAAGTGGGAAATCCCGTTTTCCTGTTTTATTTCATTTCGTGAACCTGTGAGAACCCAAATTCCGATCGTAACGGATCGAACAGAAGGGATATTTTCAAGGACGATTCGAAGTCCATTCCTGCTAGTATACTTTTCAACCATACTATTCCTCCTACTGACTACTGCTTCTTAAATATAATCTGTTAGCGCTCTTCGCTCAATAGGGTACTGATAGTGCCAATACGATAATTATTTTCTTTAATTTCTTTGATTAGCGGACCCAAACCTTGAGCAATAGAAGCTGTAGGGTGCATTAAAATAGTCGCCCCTGGGTGGATATTGTTCATTACTCGGTTCATCATAACAGAAACTGTCGGATTCTTCCAATCAATCGTATCTACAGTCCACAGAACAGTCTGCATATTCATTTGGTGGGCGGCTTTCACTGTTCCACCGTTAAAACTACCGCTTGGCGGAGCGAACCATTCCGGTTTTTTATCGATAATCGCAGCAATAACATCATTGGTCTGCTGAATCTGTTCTGCAGCCTGCTGTTGGGAGAGCCGCGCCATATCCGGATGGTTATACGCGTGATTACCTATAATGTGGCCCTGCTCGTGGATCATCTCCACATAGTCAGGGTTTTCTTTCGCCCATTTCCCCTCGATAAAGAACGCAGCCTTAATCTTATGGTCTTTCAGAGTCTTGAGTATTGGTGGTATGTATTCGGATCCCCATGAAACATTAATTAATAATGTAACCATACGTTTGTCAGGGTGACCGCGGTAAATCGGTGCCGCTGGTAAATCGTTAAGCGAAACTTCAGGGGTTATCTGATCAAATACAAGTAGGGATTCATTGAACTTCCCTTGCTTTTTCATCTGCTTATAGGATTTATCAACATTAACTTTGACCCCATTAAGCCCTGGCATTTTCTTCCATACTTCATCTATTACTGCATTTTGTGGAGGTTCATAGTATTCCCTACTCTTTTCCTTTATTTCCTCATAAAGTGGATCTGCCGTTTTAACTGCGTCATTCACCGTCTGCGAAAACATTCGGACATCATTTATTTTAAAAGGATTGTAATTATCCCCAAATGCGGCCATCACAATAAGCATGAATAAAAAAATATTAACCAATGAACGATAACGATACATCAGTATCCCCCCTCAATAATTGTTATGAAAAGGAGGGACAAGATATGCCGCTTATAGGCATATAGAAATTTTGCCATTAAAAAAGAAACTGGGATTCCAGCTTCTTGTTTTAAACACTTATGATTTTGCTTTTTCGTTTTTCTCTCTCTGCTCCTTTAGAACAGCTTTCCTTGAAAGATTGACACGCCCCTGGTTATCAATTTCTTTAACTTTGACCAGTATTTCATCACCAATTGAGACAGCGTCCTCAACTTTGTTGGTCCGCTCTTCGGCAAGCTCAGAAATATGAACCAGACCATCTTTACCTTTGAAGATCTCTACAAATGCGCCAAATTTTTCGATGCGTTTTACAGTACCCATATACACCTGGCCAACTTCGACTTCACGTACCAAGTCTTCAATAATCTGTTTGGCCTTCTCATTCATAACAGCATCGGTTGATGAGATAAATACACTGCCATCCTGCTCAATATCAATTTTAACACCTGTCTCATCAATAATTTGGTTAATCTGTTTACCACTTGGACCAATTACTGATCTGATTTTATCAGGATTAATATTCATAGTCAGGATTTTTGGTGCATACTCTGATAACTCGGATTTTGGCTCTTCAATTGTAGCAAGCATAGAATCCAGGATCTGCATACGGCCTTTCTTCGCCTGGGTCAGTGCTTCTTCCAGGATCTCTTTGGAAAGTCCGGCAATTTTAATATCCATTTGAAGCGCTGTAACGCCTTGTTCTGTACCTGCAACTTTAAAGTCCATATCACCGAGCGCATCCTCCATACCTTGGATGTCGGTTAAAATTGTATAATCTTCTCCTGATTTAACAAGTCCCATGGCAATCCCTGCTACTGGTGACTTGATTGGAACACCCGCGTCCATCATTGCAAGTGTGCTGGCACAGATACTTGCCTGTGAGGTAGAGCCATTTGACTCAAGCACTTCGGACACAAGACGAATTGTATAAGGGAAATCTTTATCGGATGGTACCACTTTTTCAAGCGCACGTTCACCCAAAGCCCCGTGACCAATTTCACGACGACCAGGTCCTCTAATTGGTCCAGTCTCCCCTACGCTATATTGCGGGAAATTATAGTGATGCATAAACCGCTTAGACTCTTCCAGCCCTAGCCCGTCCAGTATTTGCACATCTCCAAGTGCGCCAAGCGTACAGACACTGAGAGCTTGGGTTTGTCCACGTGTGAACAGCCCGGAACCGTGTGTACGAGGCAGAATTCCTACTTTTGAAGAAAGTGGGCGAATCTCATCCGCTTTTCTGCCATCAGGACGGATTTTTTCCTTCGTGATTAATTGACGGACTCCGTCTTTTACCATTTTATCAAGCGTGGCTTTGACGTGTTTAATTACCTCATCATCTTCATCTTCATAAGCAGCTAGTACTTCATCCTTAGCCTTGCTGATTGCGTCTTCTCTGGCATGCTTCTCCTCTACCCGGATCGCCGAGTCGATTTTCTCATATGCCTCACGCTGAACCTTGACAGAGATTTCTTCGTCAACCTCAAGAAGGGTTACATCGGCTTTTTCAACACCTACAGCCTTTATAATCTCCTCCTGAAATTCGATTAGGCGAATTATTTCTTTATGTCCGAACATGATCGCTTCGAGCATAATTTCTTCAGGAACTTCGTCAGCGCCTGCTTCCACCATGTTTACAGCGTCCTTTGTGCCGGCAACTGTCAGTTGGATATCACTTTTCTCCTGCTGTTCAATTGTGGGATTGATGACAAATTCGCCATCAACTCTACCTACATCCACTCCGGCAATCGGCTCGGAAAAAGGAATATCGGAAATACTGAGAGCGATGGAAGATCCAATCATCGCTGCAATCTCTGAAGAACAGTTCTGATCAACACTCATAACCGTACTGATTACCTGAACTTCATTTCGGAAGCCATCAGGGAACAGCGGTCGTATCGGACGGTCGATAAGACGTGAAGTAAGTGTTGCCTTTTCACTTGGACGGCCTTCCCGTTTAATGAATCCACCCGGAATTTTACCCACCGCATATAGTCGTTCTTCATAGTTAACAGTTAATGGGAAAAACGGTAAATCTTTTGGTTCCTTAGATGCTGTTGCTACGGATAGAACTGCTGTATCGCCGTAACGTATCATACATGCTCCATTTGCTTGTTTTGCCAGTTCTCCGGTTTCAACGGTAAATTTATTACCGGCTATTTCTGTGGAGAACTCTCTTTTTTCTTCTGTCATTAGCTTTACTACTCCTTTCAACCACATTCTAACACCCATTTTATAGTTAATAAACGTAAATGTAAATTTTATGTATAAATGAGAGTAAGAAATTCAGCAAACACAACTTTTTTATTGTGAGTGTCATGGTTGCTTGATTCTATTCTTATATATTATCTTCCTTAGAATCTTATAAATTTTTGATAGTATAAAAAAAGCAGGATTTCTCCTGCTTTAAAACTACTTAACGGCGTAAGCCAAGTTTTTTAATTAATTCACGGTAACGTGTAACATCTTTGTTACGCAGGTAGTTAAGCAAGTTACGACGCTTACCAACCATTTTAAGCAACCCACGGCGTGAATGATGATCTTTCTTGTGAACACGCAAATGTTCGTTCAATGTAGTGATTTCTTCCGTTAGTACAGCAATTTGTACTTCTGGAGAACCAGTGTCATTTTCATGAACTTTGTATTCACTGATAATCTCATTCTTACGTTCTTTTGTGATAGCCATCCGGCTCACCTCCATTAACCTATTCATAGCCCCAGTCCCCTAGCAAACGTCGGAGTTACGATTTGCCAAGCGATGGTTTTACGTTCTTAAGCGTACATCTTTTTGGCTCAAAATGCAAGTGTAAATCGGTATTAATCAGCCATAGAAATAATTTCTGCTTTTTTTCTCGTCGCTTTCTATTGCTCTGATCAGCTCTTCTACACTGTTGAATTTTTCCTCATCGCGGATATATTTGTGCCACTCAACCTTCAGTTCCTCACCGTAAAGATCATTATTATAATCGAAAATATTAATTTCGAGCGAGGGATCTTTCCGGTCCGGCGTAAATGTCGGATTATACCCCAAGTTAGCCATTCCTTCATACAACTCATTTTTATAGTGAACCTTTACTGCGTAAACCCCTACTTTCGGCAAAAAGGCATCCGGATTTACCTTCAGATTGGCAGTCGGATAACCTATTTCCCTGCCGCGCTTGGCACCTTCAATAACGACACCGTTAGTGGTCAGCGGTCTTCCGAGCAGCTTATGCACCACCTCTACATTACCATCTCTCAGAAGTTCCCTTATTCGGGTAGAACTGATTTTTTCATCATCCATTTCTACTTTGTCTATAGTCGTATAATCAAAGTAGCCCCGAGTATATTCCTGTATCACATTCATATTTCCTTTTCCCATGTGACCAAATGAAAAGTCAAACCCTGCCACAAGATGCTTTACTTTCAATCCGATAATAAAGTGATCAATAAACTCTTGTGGCTGCAGGGAGGCTAGCTCTTCGTTAAACGTAATTACATATAACCGATCAACGTCAAGCTGCTGCAGCACTTCCTGTTTCTCACGCAAAGGCGTGATATATTGTACGTTTGTCGTGTCTTTTTTCAACACTACAGAAGGATGAGGATGGAAGGTAATAACCATACTCTCCATGTTTCTGTTTTTAGCCTCGGAGACAGCTGTTCCGATAACCTTCTGATGCCCTTTATGGATTCCGTCAAAAAAACCAATCGCAGCCACACTCTCCGGCAGTTCATCCACGATCAAAGAATGCGGGTATGTCAGTTCAATCGTTCGCAATTTACTCACCTACACTTTTCACTCATTAAAAACCCGAAGCGGCTTTATTAATTCCGGGTTATCCGGATGAATCTGGTAGACTGCAAGCACTCTATTATCAGAGGCAATTACAGCCGGCCCAGTTTCCGGGAACTCATCGGGTCTTGGAAGCTTTTGTCCATATAGAACACGTTGTTTTACTGTCTTTTCCACTTCAATAAACTTCAGATGGGATAGCCCTCTTGACAAAGGAAGCAAGAATTCAAGTTCTTTATCCGCATTTATCGCTTTTTCTATCTCTTCAAATGTAACCGTGTCCTTTTTACTGATTGAGCCAGTGGAAGTTCGTACAAGATTTGCCATATGTGAAGGATAACCAAGGTTTTTGCCGATATCCACACACAGCGTCCGTATATATGTACCCTTTGAGCAGGTTACCTTGATTATAAAACTATCTTTATAATCCGTGCTCAACAGGTCGAGATCATAGATTAAGACCCTTCTGGATGGCCGGTCGACCTCTTCATTATTGCGGGCATACTCGTACAACTTCTTTCCTTGGACCTTTACCGCTGAATACATAGGAGGGATTTGCGTGATTTCGCCTCTGAATAATTGTAACACGTTTTCAATAGCCTGTTTAGAAGGAAAATCGGATATCTCGGCTTCCTCTATGATTTCCCCGTGGCTGTCTTCTGTTTCGGTAGCTGTGCCAAGCTTTACTTCCGCTATGTAAGTTTTGTGGGTGTCCGTCAGATAGGGCACAATTTTGGTTGCCTGTCCGATACACAACGGCAAAACACCTTCTACTTCAGGGTCAAGGGTTCCTGTGTGACCAACTTTTTTGGTGTGCAGCATCCGTCTGGCCTTAACCACGCAATCATGTGATGTCATTCCTCTAGGTTTCCATAAGGGTAAAATACCATTCAATATGACCACTCCTGTGCAGAATCAGCAATCACTGAAAAAATCTGACTCGAATTTGGTCCTTACGAGTCAGACTTTCTCGGGATGCTTTTATTTATTCAGATCACGTAAAATCGTTTCAATACGATTACCGTACTCGTACGCCTCGTCAAACTCAAACGTAAGTTCAGGAGTTTTACGCAGTCTGATCCGTCTGCCAATTTCAGAGCGGATAAATCCTTTCGCCTTAGCCAGGCCGACAAGGGTATCATGTTTCTTTTGTTCATCTCCAAGAACGGAAATGAAGATTTTAGCCTGTTGCAGATCACCTGTCACCTCTACATCAGTAACAGTCACGAACCCGACACGAGGGTCCTTAATTTTTTTACTGAGGATTTCCCCCAGTTCCTTTTTCATCTGCTCGGCTACACGATTCGAACGAATCTCACTCACTTTAATCACCTCTGTAACGTAACTAGCACGTAATTCCACTTGTCTGAATTAAATATGCTCTAAATCTGTTAAAGTCCGTTCAAGTTCACCAAAAGTATCAATCAGGCGTAATGCTTCCTGGATCACCTGTTCGGCGTGCTTTCTTTCATTGGAGATTGTTACGATTCCAAACTTAGTTCGCTGCCATAAATCATGGTAATCAAGTTCAGTCACTGCGACATTCAACTCATTCTGTAATTTGGCGATAACCCGCTTCAAAACCGATCTCTTCTGCTTCAGGGAATGACCGTCATAGAGCATGCATTCCACTTCAGCGTATACAATCATTTGCGCTCAATCTCTTCCATTACAAATGCTTCAATGATGTCGCCTTCTTTAATGTCGTTAAAGTTCTTAATAGTGATTCCACACTCATAGTTTTGCGCAACTTCCTTAACATCATCCTTAAAACGTTTAAGGGCATCAATCTCGCCTTCAAACTGTACAACTCCGTCCCGGATAATGCGCACCCCAGCATTTCGTGTGATTTTGCCGTCTGTAACATAGCTTCCGGCGATTGTACCTACTTTAGAAACTTTGAAGATTTCACGTACTTCCGCCTGGCCGGTCACTTTCTCCTCAAATTCAGGATCCAGCATACCTTTCATAGCTGATTCGATTTCTTCAATAACTTTATAAATTACACGATGCAGACGAACATCAACTTCTTCGGTCTCTGCTGTTTTCTTTGCATTGGCATCAGGACGAACATTAAAGCCGATTACGATAGCATTTGAAGCTGCAGCCAGAATTATGTCTGACTCTGTAATAGCCCCTACCCCGGTATGAATAATCTTAATCTGTACACCCTCAACTTCAATTTTGCGAAGTGAAGAAGCCAGTGCTTCAGCAGACCCCTGAACGTCCGCTTTGATGATAATATTAATATCTTTCATCTCACCCTGCTTAATCTGCTCAAACAAGTCATCCAGACTGACTTTTGACTGACCAGTACGGGATTCCTGAATATGTTTCTGCTGGCGGGCTTCACCAATTTGACGAGCCTTCTTCTCATCAGAAAATACAAGGAACTGATCTCCTGCCTGAGGTACGTCATTAAGACCGGTAATCTCTACAGGAGTCGATGGTCCGGCTTCCTGTACGCGTTTGCCAAGATCATTCACCATTGCTCGGACACGGCCGAAAGTATTGCCGACTACTATCGAGTCACCAACACGTAAAGTGCCATTTTGTACAAGCAGGGTGGCAACGGAGCCCCTTCCTTTATCAAGCTGTGCCTCAATAACAGTACCAAATGCGTTCTGTGTTTGGTCTGCTTTTAGTTCTTCCACTTCAGATACAAGAAGAATCATTTCCAGCAAATCATTTATACCTTCCTGCTTTATCGCTGACAGGTTAACGAAAATAGTGTCGCCGCCCCAGTCTTCAGGAACCAGTTCATATTCAGTCAATTCCTGCATGACACGGTCAGGGTTTGCGCCTTCTTTATCCATTTTGTTCACTGCGATGATAATTGGTACTTCAGCAGCTTTCGCATGGTTGATTGCTTCCACCGTCTGTGGCATAACACCGTCATCCGCAGCTACTACCAGAATCGCTATATCAGTTACCTGCGCTCCACGTGAACGCATGCTTGTAAACGCCGCATGACCTGGTGTATCAAGGAATGTAACTTTTTTGCCTTCATTTTCCACCTGATATGCCCCGATATGCTGAGTAATCCCGCCTGCTTCACCTTCTGTTACTTTTGTATGGCGGATAGCGTCAAGCAATGTTGTTTTTCCGTGGTCAACGTGCCCCATAATGGTAACAACTGCCGGGCGTTCAACCAGGTTTTCTTGCTTGCTTTCCTCGAGGTATTTATCGAAATCAGTATCTTCGAAAACAATTTCTTTTTCGACTTCCACATCATACTCACTGCAGATCAATTCAACAGCATCATCATCTAAATCCTGATTTTTAGTTGCCATTACACCGAGGAACATAAGCTTCTTGATTAGTTCAGAAGCATCTTTATTCAATTTACCCGCTAATTCATCAACGGTTAATGTACCACTGTAGGTAATCTTTTTAGGCGTTTCTTTCACAACTGGCTTTTGTGGCTGTTGTTGCCGTTGCTGATTGTTGTTTCTGCCGCCTTTTCCGCGGTTCTTATTCTTGTTCCTATTCTGATTCTGGTTCTGACCTTGATTGTGCTGGCCATTTTTCTGTTGGCCCCCGGTCTTAGGATTGTTATTTGTTTTCCCTTTATTTCCTTGCTGATTTCCATTTTTGCCGGTGTTACCAGAAGTCTTCTTATTATTATTGTTGTTATTATTATGGTTGTTAGCCGATTTTTTAGGCTTCTCCTGTGTGCTGGTGTTTTTCTTTTCAGGCTCTTTAGATCCGAACTTTTCATCCAGCTTCAGAATAGTCTCTATTGAAATCGTTGACATATGGTTGGAAACATTTATATCCAAACTCTTTAAATAGTTAATTACTTCTTTACTTGTCGTATTATTTTCTTTCGCATACTCATATACGCGCTTTTTGCTCATACGTCCACCCCCGAAATTGATTAACCGAGTAAAGTTCTGATTTTAGCGGCAAAACCTGCATCTAAAATTGCAACTGCTACTCGCTGTGTTTTACCGATAGCATGTGAAAGCACATCTCTATCGTCGTCCACTATTTTATAAGGGACATTATACGTCCTGCATTTATCCGTGATTTTCTTTCTGGTCTGGGGACCAATATCATTTGCCAAAAGAACTAATTTAGCCCGCTGACTCTGGATATCTTTAACAATAGTTTCTTCCCCAACTGAACATTTCCTGGCACGGAAAGCCAGCCCAACCATATTTAAATAATTATTTTTCATTTTTGGTTCCTTCTGCCACATTCTTCAAGTCATCATAAATGGACAAATCAACTTTTGTATTTAACTGACGGCCAATAATGCCGGTCTTTTTAGCCTTTTCAATTACCTCGACATCATTCGAAACATATGCACCTCTGCCGTTTTTCTTGCCGGTAGGGTCAACAAATACTTCCCCTTCTTTGTTCCGTACAATCCGAATCAGTTCTTTTTTCGGCTTCATTTCATTGGTAACAATACATTTCCGGAGAGGTACTTTTCTCTTTTGTGACATATGCTACCCTCCCTTAATCGAAGAGTTCGTCTTCCTCATCAGAATAGGAATCTTCTTGTGTTCCCTCATTAAGAAGGCCCTCTTCCTGAGCCTCAGTCTCACTTTTAATATCTATTTTCCAACCAGTAAGTTTTGCAGCTAAACGAGCATTCTGGCCCCTTTTTCCGATTGCAAGTGATAATTGATAATCAGGGACAATGACAGTCGTCGCTTTATTTTCTTCATCCACGAGAACATCTACTACTTTAGATGGGCTCAAAGCATTGGAAACATATACTACTGGGTCTTCTGACCATTCTACCACGTCTATTTTCTCACCTTTTAGTTCATTAACGATAACCTGCACACGCTGACCTTTTTGCCCTACACATGCACCTACTGCATCCACTTCAGAATCGTCTGCATATACGGACAGCTTGGAACGGTCACCCGCTTCACGGGCCACAGATTTTATCTCAACAGTCCCATCATAAATTTCCGGTACTTCCATCTCAAATAACCGTTTCAGCAGGCCTGGATGAGATCTCGAAATATAAATCTGCGGTCCCTTCCCAGTGTTTTCCACTTTGGTAACAAACACCTTCAGCCGGTCATGAACGTAATATTCCTCTGTAGGCATTTGCTCGGCTTCTGCAAGTTTAGCCTCTATTTTTCCGAGATTTACATATACGAAACGGGAATCCTTCCGCTGAATTATTCCAGTCATGACATCCTCTTCCCGGTCAGAATACTCGCTGAAAATAACCCCACGCTCAGCTTCCCTAACACGCTGTGTAACAACCTGTTTGGCAGCCTGTGCTGCAATACGTCCAAAGTCTTTAGGGGTTACTTCAACCTCTATTACATCATCCACTTCATAATTGGGATCGATTTTCTTCGCCTCATCTAGTGAAATCTCTTCTTGGACGTCTTCCACTTCCTCTACTACTGTTTTCCGGGAAAAGACACGCATTGTTCCTGATTTTTCATCAAGATCAACACGAACGTTTGTAGCAGATTTAAAGTTTTTCTTATACGCGGAAATCAGCGCTGCCTCCAGGGCTTCCAGTAGGATATCTTTATCAATCCCTTTTTCTTTTTCTAAATAATCAATCGCCTCAAACAACTGACTGCTCACTTTTTCATCCCCCTCTATAACGTTACCGCAAGTCGAGCTTTAGCTACTTTTTCATAAGGTACTTCAACAAGTTTTTTGCGGGTTTTGACTTTGTATTCGATGGTAGCCTTTCCATCTGAAAAATCGGTTAAAATTCCCTGATATTCCTTTTCCCCGTCAATTGGCTCATATAACTTGACGTAGATATTACTGTTTATATTCTTCTCAAAATCTTCACGGGACTTAAGTGGGCGTTCCACACCTGGGGAAGATACTTCCAAAAAATATGCTTCGTTTATTGGATCTTCTTTATCAAGCTGTTCACTTAATTGTTCTGATACTTCGCCGCATTCGGTTATGTCCACTCCACCCTCTTTGTCAATATAAACACGCAGGAACCAGTCCTTACCTTCTTTTACATATTCAACATCTACCAGTTCAAGGTCTTTTTCCTTCAAGATGGGTTGAAGCAGTTCTTCTGTTGTGCTAATTACTTTGTTGCTCAAAAGTTATCCTCCTTTATTCAGTTGTATGTATTTCTTATTATGAACCATCATACCCCGTTTCATTTGCTGCGGCTGCATAATTAATACAAAACCCCTGCCGAACGAAGTGGCAAGGGGTGTGTAGCAAATCAAGGGGTATGAAGAAGGAGTGGGGATCACCCACTCCTTTAACCGTTCGTATCATTTCTTACCATAAAAAACTATATCATACTGTAACTGATGTTGCAAGAACATGGGCTATTTGTCAGTTGGGATTGTTTTCTCATCCTGAATATCATGGAGTGTATTATAATTAATTTGATTTCCGTTAAGTTTGAGATAACCATCGAGTGCCTGCTGAAGGGAACCTTTAGTTTCAGCCTTCTGACCGAATTCCATATTTAGATTCACCATGTTCCGTACGATGTCAGGACGAAGACCGGTTATCACTGCTTTGCATCCCATCATGGAAATACCATCAAGTAATTTCATAAATAATTGCATCGCTTCCGTTTCCATCTCTGCAATCCCCGATAAATCCATAATCAATGTCTGGACTCGTCTGTTGCCGATTTCCAAAAGAACTTTCTCCTCTATGATATTGGCACGGTATCTATCCATTGAACCGATCAATGGCAGTATACTGATCGTCGAGGTTATTGGAATTATTGGTACAGATAGGTTTTCAACCAGTTTACGCTGGTCTTCGATTAACTCATCTTTATAAGAGGAATAGCTGATAAAAAATCCATTAAGAAATTTATCAACCAAATCGTTTACTTTACTTTCCATCTGAAAGAAGTCTTCCCGGTTGCTAATACTTTCACTAAACTTATCGTACTCATATAGAAAATCCCATAATGTTCGGCGTATAGCCTGAACCCACTCGATCTTAAGGGCCAGTGTAAGCGAATATTTTGCCCAGGCAATTCCTTCCTGCCGAGCAAACTCCACAACCTCTTGCTCTTTTTCATCAACCACAAATAAAACAAGTTTATGTGCGTTATACAGAAGATTAATGTTGCCGATTAGTTGAATTTCTTCAATTTTGTCGCGGACATTTTTTGCCTCATTAAGCAACTGGTCTTCAAAATCCTGCTTATTATCAATCAGAAACTGTCGGATTGTTTGCTCATTATCGTATGTTAAATCCAAAAATACCCACTTCCTTTTATCCGATTATTTGCTATGTGAAAGAAGTCTTCCCTGTATCCCCATCGAACACGAATAGATTAAACCATCTTTAGTAACAAGTTCCTATTACTATTAAAAAGATAATGGACCTGGATAGCAAGGGAAAAGCATTAACTTATGTTAATGCTTTTCGTGCAAATGTATTCTCGTTTGTATAAAAATAACTTGAGCATTACCTAAAGAATTTACAGTATAATGACTGCTACTATTAAAATAACGAAAGTTGGTTTTTCTCTGCCATACCTTCCAAACATCCATGCTCATCTAAATATTCAAGAACTGTTTTGGATATCTTGCTCCGTTGTCTTAAATCTTCTTTTGACAGGAACTCTCCGTCTTCCCTTACTTTCACAATATTAATTGCTGCATTCGTTCCAAGTCCATCCACAGCATTGAACGGTGGGATTAACGAATTTCCATCAACCAAAAAGTCAGTAGCTGATGACTTATATAAATCTACTTTTTGGAAAGAAAACCCACGTTCACACATCTCCAAAGCTACTTCAAGAACGGTAGCCAAGTTCTTTTCTTTAGGAGAGGCATCATTTCCTTTAGCCATAATACCCTCTATTCGTTTTCTGATTGCATCTGAACCTTTCACCATTGTATCCAGTTCAAAATCACCAGCACGTACAGAGAAGTAAGCTGCATAAAAATAGATTGGGTAATGTACTTTAAAGTAAGCAATCCGTACAGCCATCAACACATACGCAGCAGCGTGGGCTTTAGGGAACATATACTTGATTTTTTTACATGATTCAATATACCAGTCAGGCACATTGTGTTTCTTCATTTCTTCAATCCACTCATCCTGCAATCCTTTGCCTTTACGGACAAATTCCATGATTTTAAAGGCAAGGGATGCTTCCAAACCTTTATGCATCAGGTACACCATAATATCATCACGGCACCCAATAACATCAGGAAGTTCACAGATTCCATCATTAATCAGTTCCTGAGCATTACCAAGCCAAACGTCGGTACCATGCGAAAGCCCGGAAATAATGACAAGTTCTGCGAAAGTACTTGGTTTTGTATCTTCAAGCATTTGACGAACAAATTTGGTGCCAAACTCCGGAACGCCGAGAGTTCCCGTTTTACAGTTAATTTGCTCTGGCGTGACGCCGAGTGATTCTGTACCCGAAAATATTTTCATTACTTCAGGATCATCTGTTGGGATAGTTTTCGGATCAATTCCACTTAAATCCTGAAGCATTCTGATTACGGTAGGATCATCGTGCCCCAGTATATCCAGCTTAAGCAGGTTATCATGGATGGAATGGAAATCGAAGTGAGTTGTTTTCCATTCACTTTTCCTGTCGTCAGCTGGAAACTGAATCGGTGTAAAATCATATATTTCTTTATCGTCCGGAACAACAATGATACCGCCCGGATGCTGTCCGGTTGTCCGTTTCACACCGGTACAGCCTTGAACAAGCCGGTCAACTTCCGCGTTCTTATAAACTAGCTGTTTATCGGAAGCATAACCCTTCACGTATCCGTAGGCCGTTTTTTCGGCAATCGTACCAATGGTCCCTGCACGATAAACCTTTTCCTCACCAAATAACTCTTTTGTATAGTTATGCGCACGTGGCTGGTATGCCCCAGAAAAGTTCAAGTCAATATCGGGGACTTTATCACCCTTAAAACCAAGAAACGTTTCAAACGGAATATCCTGTCCATCTTTAGTCAGTGGTATGTTGCAGTTAGGGCAGTCCCTGTCTTCCAGGTCAAACCCACTTCCCACAGAGCCATCAGTAATAAACTCATGGAAGTGACATTCAGAACATACATAATGTGGCGGCAAAGGGTTAACCTCAGTTATTTCCGTCATAGTAGCAACCAATGACGAACCAACCGATCCCCTGGACCCTACCAAATAACCGTCATCAAGAGACTTTTTAACAAGTTTATGCGATATCAGATAAATAACGGAGAATCCATTATCGATGATACTGGTCAGTTCTTTTTCCAGTCGGTCTACAACAATCTGCGGCACTGGTTCCCCGTAAATTTTTTTAGCCCGTGAATAACACAAATCACGCATTTCCTGATCCGCACCCTCAATAGTTGGGGTAAACAGACCATCTTTCACCGGTGATATTTCACCAACTCCTTCAACAAGGCTGTTGGTATTCTCGACTACAATCTCATATGCCTTGTCTTCACCCAGAAAACTGAAACACTCAAGCATTTCATTGGTAGTTCTGAACGGCGTGTCCGGTAAAGTCTGCCTATTCAACGGATTTCCTGCCTGGGATGCTATTAGAATTTGCCTGTATAATTTGTCATGCTCGTCGATATAATGGACATTGCCGGTAGCAACAACTGTTTTATCCAATCGCTCTGCCATCTTAACCAGTTTTGAAATAATATCCAAGATTTGCGCTTCATTTTGGACCAGGTCTTTTTCAATGAGATGTGCATAATTAGATGGTGGTTGCACTTCTATATAGTCATAGAATTCAGCTACCTTTTCAGCTTCATCCGCCGACTTTTGCATCATTGTCTCAAAAACTTCACCTTTATCGCACCCGGATCCAACAAGTATCCCTTCGCGAAGTTTTTGCAGAAGTGACCTAGGCACTCGGGGAACTCGGTAAAAATAATCGATGTGTGCATGTGAAACAATTTTGTACAAATTTTTAAGGCCCTCCTGTGTGCTGGCAAGCAACGTACAGTGGAACGGACGAGAACGCTGATACGCATTTCCTTCTCCCATATGGTCATTTAACCGTTGATGATTAGTAATCTCTTTTTCAAGCAGACTCTTTACCAATTTCCATAGCAAATAACCAGTTGCTTCTGCGTCATAGATTGCCCTGTGATGCTGGGTGAGCTCAATATCGAGCTGCTTACACATCGTGTTTAGACGATGGTTTTTAAGCTGCGGGAATAAAAAGCGGGATAGTTCCAGTGTATCAATAACAGGGTTTGTAACTTTCTCATAATCAATTCGGTTGAATCCCTGGTTCAGGAATCCAATATCAAAACTGGCATTATGCGCAACCAGGATACATTCACCCATCCATTCATGGAAATCTTTCAAAACATCTCCTATTTCAGGTGCGCCTTTAACCATTTCATCCGTGATACCTGTCAAATTTGTGGTGGTTTCCGACAGCGGGTGATGCGGATCAGCGAATGATTCAAATCGATCGATTATCTCTCCCTTATGGATTTTAACCCCCGCAAGTTCAATAATAGTATCATAGACTGCTGACAATCCCGTTGTTTCCACGTCAAATACAACATAAGTAGCGTCTTCAAGATCAGTATCTTTCTCGTTATAAGCTATTGGAACCCCATCATCTACTAGATTGGCCTCAACTCCATACAGGACTTTTACACCATGCTTCTGCCCTGCGGCATGTGCATCAGGATAACCTTGAACACCAGCATGGTCTGTAATTGCGATGGCTTTATGTCCCCAGCTGGCTGCCTGCTGAATGAGCCTGCCGGGTGATACAACTGCATCCATTTGAGACATCGTTGTATGGGCATGCAATTCAACCCTTTTTGCATCGTCGGGAGCAGTATCTTTTCTTGTTTCCACCTTAACTTCGTGAATATCATTTGCCATCATGGCAAGTTCGTTCGTATACATATCTGTTTGAATGCTGCCGCGAGCTTTGACCCACATACCTTCCTTCAGCAGTTCAAATTTCTCAGCATCCTCATCGCCTTTTGAGAACATTTTTATCTGGAGTGAATCGGTGTAGTCTGTCGCTTTCGCAATGAGCAAACTTCTTCCAGACCGTAATTTCCTGATTTCTGATGCAAAAACGTACCCCTGTACAGTTACCCTTCGTTCTTCATCCTGTATCTCTTCCATCAGGATTGGTTCATCCTGTATCTTATATCCGAGCATAAGAGGTTTATTTTGCTCACCATTTAACTTATCCTGGTCACGCTTTTCTTTTTCATGAACTGTTTTCATTACCATTTCCTGATCTTCAAGCGCCTTTTGCTCTCTGAATTTTTCTATATCAGCCATTTCTGTTTTAATCTCAACTTCTACAGAATAAGCTGCGGCACCTATTTTTTTGCAGTAATCTCTGAACTCAACATCCAGCCGTCGTTTTAATGCATTTCCTTCCGCATCATTACGTGCGGTTAACATAATCTTATTATTCTCCACTCGCGGTTTTTGGGCATAAACCATCTCTCTGTATGCAGGTGATAAATCAGGAATAGAATGAAGAAAACTCTGCCAGTAATCACAGATCGTCTGGCTGTCACACTTCTTTTCTTCGGTATACAGCGTTAATTCTACTTTTGCGAACTGCTGGAATGTCTCAGTAAGTTTAGCAGAAAGAAGTTTATATACTTCCTGGGGCAGTATTCGTTTCACATGGATATGAAAGTGCCATGTCCTGATATTCTTATGTACTTCCAGTTTTAATAGTTGGCTGTCCTCAAAATGGGCTGTCTGATAATCCTCCGGCATTTTCAACTGCTTAAGCAGAAATTGCATTTTCTCAGTTTTTGATATGTCCATAACTTACTCCCCCATGATAATCTTAAAATCCATGTATAATGCCTGAAAACCCCTGCCATTATAGACAAGGGTTATCAAATGTTTCTTTACGGTTGCATTTTATAAAAACAATCGCTGGATATCATTCCAGGTAACTACGATCATTAACAACATTAGTAAAGCAAATCCCACAAAGTGAACAACGCCCTCTTTTTGTGGATCGATTGGTTTTCCGCGGACGGCTTCTATTCCCACAAATAATAAGCGGCCACCATCAAGTGCAGGCAACGGTACCAAGTTGACAATACCAAGGTTCACACTCAATATTGCTGTCCACATAAGGAATGTCATAATCCCTGCCTGGACAAACTGGTCGGTTGCATCGTATATACCAACCGGTCCTGATAAAGTTTCAATCGGCAACTGACCTGTAACCAGCATTCCGAGATTAGTCAAAATGAGTTTAGTCGTATCATAGGTTTGAGTTACTCCATACTTCAGCGTTCCGGGGACAGATTTTTCAAAAGCTCGCTGAACACCTACCTGTCCATACTCCACTCCCTGACTCTCAATTACTTTCGGGGTCACGGAAAGTGATTCGGTCTCACCATTCCGCTGTACCGTCATATTTAACTCGTTATCAGGGTTTTCCCGTACTATTTCCGTGAATTCATCCCATGTGGAAATTGAATTGCCTTCTATCTGGACTATTTCGTCACCCTTCTGCAACCCTGCCTCATCTGCAGGACTGCCATCCTGTACACCCGATACGACAGCTCGTTCGACAGGCACACCCTGTATAAGTCCTACGATAATAAAGATTAGAATGGCGAGCAGGAAGTTCATCATCGGCCCCGCAAACAATTGCATTGCACGCTGTGGTACACTTTTCGATGCAAACTGTCTATCATAAGGCGCAATCTGTGTTTCCTTTTCGTCCATAACATAAAATGCTTTAGGATCCACCTCAAAGTTTAGACGGTTATCCTCTTCATCTATTTCGTACCCTTGAATCACCAGCTGATGGTCAAGGTCTGCATGTTCGATTTCAATAACTCTTGCGTAAGGATGTTTGGACTTGTTATTGACGATTATTTTGTTGACTTTTCCTGCTTCATTGAATTCAAGTCCGACGTGCTGGCCTGCTTTAAGTTCCACAATTTCAGGATCCTCGCCGGCAACTCTTACATATCCTCCAACTGGTAGCAGTCTTATCGTATATACTGTTTCGTTCTTAGTGAAGGCAAATATTTTAGGACCGAATCCAATAGCGAATTCGCGTGCAAGCATTCCAGCGCGCTTCGCAAATATTAAATGGCCAAATTCATGTACGAATACAAGCAGGCCGAACATAAAAATAAACGCAATAACTGTGTTCAAAAGAAGCACCTTCCTTTATTGTCTGTCGGAAAAAAATTGTCTTCTTATACTATTTTACTCTCTATTTTCAATACCTTGTACTAATCAAAGTACTGGACGAAATGCAGAATTGGCAATACAAACAACAAACTGTCCAGCCGGTCCAATATACCGCCGTGACCTGGGAGGATATCGCCAGAATCCTTTACACCAAAATGCCGTTTAAATGCGGATTCAACCAGGTCGCCAATTTGTCCAAAAATGGATACGAGAATGGTAACTGCTATTGTAACCATCATACCATATTGTAAAGGGTAGAGAATATAAAAAATAACCCCAACGGCAACGGCCAGAATTATTCCGCCGACAGCCCCTTCTATAGTTTTCTTGGGACTGATCATAGGCCACAATTTCTTTTTACCGAATGCACGTCCAAAGAAATATGCCCCCGTATCTGTAGCCCAAATTACCAGCAGCACATAGAAAATACTTACCAGTCCCTCTGATTCCAGCATACGCGTTTCGATTAAATAAAAGAACCCCATTCCTACGTATACAGTAGACAGAAGGATAAAGCCAGCATCGTCAAAGGTAAACTTATTCTTTACCAGAACAGTATATGACAATAACGAAAGAACAAATATCATAATAAAATCGAATTTTGTAAAGGCTGGAAACAAATCATAGGACCCCGGTACGAGGATAACCCATAAAAGGCCAATTGCAAGCACTGCCGGAACTGAATATTTGCCGATTTTCCTCATTCGCATTAGTTCAATCAATCCCATAGTCGCCAGCAGATAAACAAAAATTATAAATGGTCTATCTCCAATAATAACAAACGGAATAAATATGAGAAATGCAATAATTGCTGTCAGTATTCGCTGTTTCATATTCTTTTCATCACCTTAAATCCCTCCATACCTGCGTTTGCGTTTCTGGTAATCATCGAGGGCTTCTTTAAAAATCTCTTTATTGAAATCAGGCCATAAAACGTCCGTAAACCAGAATTCAGAATAAGCCACCTGCCATAACAGGAAATTACTTAACCGCTGTTCACCACTTGTCCGGATAAGCAGGTCAGGATCTGTTAAATCTTTTGTATATAAATACTCGGAAAATATCTTTTCATCCAGATTATCAATAGAAAGATCTGATCCTTCCATGTCTGTCATAATTTGTCTGATTGCACGGATGATTTCAAATCTACTTCCATAGTTTAAAGCAAAATTCAACAATAATCCATCATTATCTTGTGTCTTCTCTTTCGCATAATCAATAGCTTCCTTCGTATGTGCAGGGAGCTCATCATAGTTACCTATTGTGTTGATTTTTACATTATTCTCCATGAGTTCAGGCAAGTAAATATGTAAAAACTCTTTCGGCAATTTCATTAGAAATTCGACTTCGCTTTTAGGCCGTTTCCAATTCTCTGTCGAAAAAGCATACAAAGTCAAGATCTTCACATTATAGTTCCTGGCAGCCTTGACAATTTCTTTAACCACGTCCATGCCCTCTTTATGACCGGCTATCCGTGGGAGCCCTCTTTTTTTTGCCCATCGTCCATTACCATCCATAATGATTGCAACATGATTGGGAACATTTTCAAGCGCCTCAGGCTCGTTGGTTTCTTTAGATTTATTTTTAAAAAAAGGAAGCTTCATTGACATAATCTGTCCTCCGGTATGGTCGATTATCCTCTTCAATTCTTTATTACCTACATTATAAATAGTATTAAGCGAATTGATTTCTATCTTATCCTATTAGGATGAATCACCATTATATCACTATAATGCATAATTTTTTATCAGGATTTCTTTAAAATATTAGAAAAACCTCCCTTACTCCCGGCTGAGTAAGAATGGTTTTTATGATATTTCAAAGAATTCCTTTTATACTCATTTATGTATGTGCCAGTCCGGCAAGCAGCAGGAAAGCTGTTCATTGGAAATAAAAGCCCTCTTAAACAAGAGGGCAACAGCATCTTATTTTAATGCAGAATTTAAACTTCCAATATTTCCTTCTCTTTGCCTTTAGCCAATTGATCAATTTCTGAAATATGACTATCTGTTTCTTTTTGTACGTTATCTTGGGAGCTTTTCAATTCATCTTCAGTCAAATCACCATTTTTTTGAGCTTTCTTCAGCTGATCATTTGAATCACGGCGAATATTCCGCACTTGTACGCGTGCTTCTTCTGCGTATTTCCCAACAACTTTAACCAAATCCTTACGGCGCTCTTCCGTGAGTTGTGGAATATTGATGCGAATCACATTACCATCGCTTGATGGTGACAATCCTAAGTCAGCTTTCTGAATAGCCTTTTCAATATCTCCTACAGCCGATTTATCAAATGGCGTGATAACCAGAAGCCTTGCCTCGGGCGCGGATATGGTAGCAAGCTGATTCAATGGCGTTGAAGCTCCGTAGTAATCCACATAAACACTATTCAGAAGGGACGGGTTAGCACGTCCAGCTCTCACTGTTGCCAAGTTTCTTGAAAATGCCTGTACAGCCTCGCTCATTTTTGTACGTGTTTCTTTCAAAATTTGGTCACTCATTTTTATTTCCCCCTTATCGTTGTTCCTATGGTTTCACCTTGGACAACACGTTTTATGTTGCCTTCTTCCGTAATCGAAAATACAATCAGCGGGATGTCATTGTCCATGCACAGTGAAGATGCAGTGGAGTCCATGACACCAAGTCCTTCGTTCAGCATTTCCAAATAGGAAATCTCTGTATATTTTTCAGCAGTTTTATTCAGTTTAGGATCGTCTGAATAAACACCATCAACATTATTCTTAGCCATTAGAATGACCTCAGCTTCAATTTCAGCCGCACGTAATGCAGCAGTAGTATCTGTTGAAAAATAAGGATTTCCCGTACCGGCTGCAAATATGACAACACGTTTCTTCTCCAGATGGCGTATCGCTTTTCTTCTTATATAAGGTTCAGCAACCTGCCGCATCTCGATAGATGTCTGTACGCGTGTCTCTATACCGATATTCTCAAGGCTGTCCTGAAGCGCGAGTGAGTTCATAATGGTAGCGAGCATTCCCATGTAATCGGCTGTTGCCCGGTCCATGCCCATTTCACTGCCTACTTTACCACGCCAGATATTTCCGCCTCCAACAACAATACCAACTTCTACTCCGAGTTCAGCTACTTCTTTAATCTGGGCGGCGACAGATTGAATAATCTTAGGTTCAATTCCATAGCCTTGTTCCCCGCTTAATGCTTCTCCACTTAATTTTAACACAATTCTACGGTATCGAGCTGTTGTCATAATTACCTCCATAGAAATTTTATATTGTTTCTATTATACTGCGTTAAGCGTTGGAATAAACCGGCTTACGCAAATGGATGTTAACGTGGTGATCTTATTGAAGGCTAGCGAAAAGGGAACAGCGTCTTGTGTTCCCTATCCTTCGCAACCATTATTTTTTCATCTGGCTCATTACTTCTTCAGCAAAGTTTTCTTCACGTTTCTCCATACCTTCGCCTACTTCATAACGAATGAATGTTTTAACTGTAGCACCTTTATCTGCCACATACTTCTTAACTTTTTGGTCCGGATCTTTAACGAAGTCCTGTTCCAATAGGCAAATCTCCTCAAAGAATTTACCAAGACGGCCTTCAACCATTTTCTCTACAATATGTTGTGGCTTACCTTCATTAAGCGCCTGAGTTTTTAGAACTTCACGCTCACGGTTTACTTCCTCTTCTGAAACTTCGTCACGGGATACGTAACGAGGGTTAACAGCAGCAATATGCATTGCTACATCTTTTGCTACTTCATCTTCAGTTGTTCCTTCCAACAATGTAAGAACACCAATGCGTCCTCCCATGTGAAGGTAAGCACCAAAGGCATCATTGTCAGTTTTATTCACTAATGTGAAACGACGAAGAGAAATTTTCTCACCAATTTTCGCTACAACGGAGTTAATGTATTCTTCCACTTTGTCACCGTCGCCATGAAGTTTCTGCTGAAGTGCTTCTTCAACGTCTGAAGGCTTCTGGTTTATAATATGTTTTGAAAGCTCGGAAAGTAACTGCTTGAACTGGTCATTCTTGGTAACGAAGTCTGTTTCACAGTTGACTTCAAGCAGAACAGCTGAGTTATCATTAACCTCAATATGAGTAGAACCTTCTGCAGCGATACGGTCTGCCTTCTTAGCAGCTTTAGCCATACCTTTTTCACGCAGGAAATCAATTGCTTTATCAATATCTCCGTCAGTTTCTTGAAGTGCTTTCTTACAATCCATCATACCAGCACCAGTTTTTTCACGAAGCTCTTTAACCATTTTTGCTGTTACAGCCATTGTAAATCCTCCTTGTATATCAAAAATATTTTTCTTGCTCTTTCCTTAAGTATGGAAGCTGGCACACCATAGTATTAGTCTGCACAGCTTTTTAGTGTTAAAAACTTAGCAAATGCCTAAGTTACACTTATGCAGGCGAAGTTTAATACCTTCCTTCTGCAAAAAAAGGTGATAAAAGGCTAATCCCCTTATCACCTGACCTTTTTAAGATTACTCTTTATCAGTTGTATTAGCAGCGACAGCTTCTTCTGCCTGCACTTCTTCAGTTTCCTCGCCTTGCTTTACTTCCAGAATAGCATCAGCCATTTTGGATGTAAGAAGCTTGACAGCGCGGATTGCGTCGTCGTTGGCAGGAATAACGTAGTCAATCTCATCAGGGTCACAGTTTGTATCAACGATTCCGATAATAGGAATGTTCAACTTATGTGCCTCTGCAATTGCAATACGTTCTTTCCGTGGGTCGATAACGAACATAGCATCTGGAAGCTTGTTCATTTCTTTGATTCCACCAAGGAATTTCACTAGACGATCTTTTTCCTTAAGCAGATCCACAACTTCTTTTTTTGGAAGTACTTCAAAAGTTCCGTCCTCTTCCATACGTTCAATGTCTTTAAGACGGTTGATACGCTTGCGGATTGTCTGGAAGTTTGTAAGTGTTCCACCCAACCAACGCTGGTTTACATAAAACATGCCGGAACGAGTCGCTTCATCGCGAACTGAATCCTGTGCCTGTTTCTTAGTACCTACGAAAAGAACAGTACCGCCGTTAGCTGCGATGTCCTTAACGTATTTGTATGCTTCATCAACCTTCTTAACAGTTTTCTGCAGGTCAATGATGTAGATACCGTTACGCTCCGTGAAGATGTATTTTTTCATCTTCGGATTCCAACGGCGTGTCTGGTGACCAAAATGCACACCAGCTTCAAGCAGTTGCTTCATCGAAATTACTGACATAAAAAATTCCTCCTAATGGTTTTTTTCCTCCGCCCGGATCATCTTCAGATAAAGACCTTTACGGCACCCTTTATCCAAATTACTGGACGTGTGTGTTATACTTGCTCACTTTCGATTGGTGAACATGTCTTTACACCAAAAATTAATATATCATATTACGGTATCTCATTCAAGTTTTATTGGGTATGGATAGTGAAATTTTTTACTCTATTAATTATAAATCGTTTGGTGCAGTTTGAGTAACGGATTTTCAGTCCTATTTTTACTTAATACCTCCTCACAAATAATCTTTTTCCTACAATTAGCTCATTTGAATTTTTTAAAAAATATGAAAACCACGGTTGAGTCCGGGTGAGTTAATTGTTATAATATGGATATATTTGAAGGAGGTGGAAATATTATGAAAAAGAAAATCACCATGATTATCTCTGCAATTGTAATGGTAGGAGTATTTTCTGTAACACCCTTTGAGTCTACTACGTATGCGTATACGGTACCCCAGTGCATCCTTGACAATGGTGGGGATGGTGGCGGAACCGGGGGTGGAACTGGCGGTTGCTGACATTATAAGATAGAACCAGCCAAATGCTACACAGCCGTCTTCGGCTGTGTAGCATAAATTACCCTATGTAGGGCAAACTAGGAGGTGGAATATGAAATCAATCTATCACTTTCTTATCACAACTATAGGAATATTGATGTTGGGCTCACTTCCGTATTTGTTTTCCGATGAAATTTATCAGCTCCAATCAACTTTAAAGTTATTGCAGACTGGAGCATTAAAAGATGCTTCTTTCCTTAGCCACGATATTGGTTTTCACCCAGTAAACTATCTGGTACATATGTTTGGTACGATCAAAGACCTACTTAATTTAAATGGAATTAACTACTACTTTGAAGGAATGTTTCTACCACTTTTTCCAGAGTTTTTTTATAAATATTTATATTCCATGGCAATATTTTCAGGCGCACTTTTTGTAGGGATATTACTTGCTGTTTTAATTACTTTCATTATCATGTTGATACCAACCAAGTATAAAAAACCCGTAAATTTTTTACTTCTTTTGTTAGAGTCGCTACCAGACTTATTTGTAATTCTACTTCTTCAGACAACTATTAGCTGGCTATACGGAAAAACAGATATCTTACTTTTTGAAACTCTTTCATCATATCAGGAACCTGCTTATTTATTGCCTATTCTATGTCTTGCTACGTTACCGGCAATTTTTCTTATTAAACATCTAGTGCAGTTGTTTGAGGATGAATTAAGCAAGGAATATGTTGAATTCGCAAAAGGAAAGGGTTTACAAAAAAGTTTTATTTTACTTGTTCATATTTCACGAAACACGTTTCTCATTTTATTTTATCAATTCCGAACTATATACTGGTTTGCACTTTCCAACTTACTAATGCTGGAAATTATCTTTAATATGAAAGGTTTCATGCAATTTATGTGGGCTTATGCACCAACTACACCCATTATATTAACTATTGGGTTATTAATGGTTTTTCTACCCTTCTACTTGTTCTTTACCTTTGGAAAAGTAGCATTGATAAAAGGAGGTTTGGTAAAACATGGTATGGAAAATCTTTAAAGAGCCTCTATTTTTAATGGGGATTCTTACTATTTTCTTTATGTTAACGGTCAGTATTTTTTATAGCTTGTTTACCGAACCTCCACAGCCATTAAAAAGTATATTGGTATATAATGAGAATGGCCAGCTTATCGGAAAACACCCTCTGCCCCCTTCTGAAGAATATCTTTTGGGTACAGATTCTCAAGGTGTAAGTATGGTTTATAAAATCATACAGGGAGCGAAATATACCATTGGCTTTGCAATTATAGTAGCGTTGCTTAGGATGATCCTATCTTTATTAGCTAGCATAGCTTTTAGTACATCTCTGAGAAAGTTAAGGCCAACATTGAAAAGCTTTTCAGATTCATTTACATATGCTCCTTCCGCTCTGGTTGTATATATCATACTATCGCCAGTAGTAGTCATTTACAGTTGGGCTTTTACGGGACCTGAGAAAGTTCTTCTAACCTTTACATGTCTCACTCTCATTGCATTACCGACATTAACTTTTATAATTAGTGAGGAAGTTACGGAAATAGGGAAACATGAGTTTATTACCAGTGCACGATCATTAGGCAGTAGCCGGGTCCAAATACTATGGCGCCATGTCGTCCCCTTTCTTTTACCTCGCCTATTCATTTTGTTTGCGCAACAAATCGTTCAGGTGTTATTACTATTTGCACATCTTGGTATTCTGGGACTTTTTATTGGCGGTACAAACCTTATAGTAGAAGATAGTAGCTTGGAAATGGGGAATCAACCGGAGATGATTAGTTCATCTCTTTCCTATGAGTGGGCTGGCTTAATTGCTGCGGCACGAGATGTCATCAATATTTACCCGTGGATGATTTATCCTCCTGTCATCGCTTTAACGCTTACGATTCTAGCAATGATTTTTATCGTGGAAGGCCTGAAATCGGCATTCCTTGACAAGAAGCCCTTCACCATAAAACGAAGGGCAGTTAATCAAACGAAAGATCAGGGTGACCCTATCAATCATGAATCATTTGAGTTTTTGAATGACAACCAAAAAATAATGTAAACCACTTTCGACCATTCACAAAAAAGAAGTAACCACTGCCGACTAGGGTCCGTGTGTTACTTCCAGTTTTATGCTAACATTTCAATTCGTTTTCAATAAAACCTAAGATTGATCCCTATCGACCCTTCCATTCATGTGCAGGTCGTGAATCCTGTCCACGATACATGGAAATCAGCGCCGCTCCAATGGAAAGGATAACAAAAAAACCGCCCACAGTCGCAGTTTGTTCGATAGGCGCACGCTCAATAACCAAACCGCCAATTAAGGATCCAAATGCGATACCCAGATGGAGAGCTGAGTTATTCAGGCTCTGCTGAATGTCGGATGTTGCAGGTGACAGGTTAATAAGATAGGACTGTGTTGCTGGTGCCAATGTCCAGCTGAGCATCCCCCAGATTACCAGAATCACCAAAAACACCGGCAAAGCGAAAGTGGTATATGGGATGGCGAATATAACCAGTGCAAACAGAACAGTTGTTAACATAATAGTGCGCTTCGGGCTTAGGGTGTCCGATAAAGTACCGCCAATTCCCCCACCACTTACCGCAGCGATTCCGAAAATCATATAGATTACGCTAACCCAGGTTCCGTCAACCCCCATGGTTATTTTAACGAATGGGGTTAAATAGGCATATAGAACAGTATGTCCTGTTATAAATAGAAATGTTATAGCCTGCCCAAAAAATATCTTTCGGTCTCTTAATGTAGCAAGTTGTTTTCTGATTGGGCTTGAAGGCTTTGGTTCAATCCGCTCCATTAGTAAGAATACACCAATCATGGAGAATACTGCCAAAACTGTTATCAGTACAAACGGCGCACGCCAACCAAAAGCATTCCCCAATAAAAGCCCGACAGGAAGACCCAGCACAATCGATGCACTGACCCCCATGGATACTATCCCAATTGCCCTCCCACGGTATTTTGGATGAACGATTGACGGTGCAATCGTTAAACATAAAATGATCAGCAATGAACCACTCAATGCTGAAATAATTCTTCCTATAAAGACAACCATGTAAGTCGGACTGAATACAGTCACAATATTCCCCAGCAAAAATACAGCCAGTGATATAAGCATTAGCTGTTTTCGCTCTAATTTGGAGGTTAGGATTAATAATATCGGAGCCCCAACAGCAAAAATCAGTGAAAATACAGTGATCAGGAATCCAACCTGGCCTAAACTGACACCAAGATCCTCTGCCATCAGATCCAATAATCCACCAATTATTAATTCGACCATTCCTACAACAAATGCCACAATCATTAAAAAATATACACGTTTATCCATTTCATGACGCCTTTCGTCTTGCTTAATTTGTCCAAAGACTTATCGTATACCCAAATGAATTATAAAACAAGCTTGTTAACTAAAGAAAAGGAAGTAATCGCTTCTGAACAATAATAGCGATTACTTCCCCCTCCATACTATTTCTTTACAAAGTATATTTCTCCAAGCAATTCCTTCGCCTGATATGCTTCTGACGAAAGCCTTTTTTCAACAAATTCATTCACATCTTCTTTTTCAATGTCGTACATTACTTCAATCTCTTTCGAAAATAGAAGTTCTTCTTTTTCCAGCAAACCGGAAAGTGCAGGCTGTTGCTTTGGTTCAAGCTCTTCTACATCCAGAACCTGTTTAAGTCCGGATATATAGTACTCAAGAGGACGACCACCAACAATTTTCACCCCTTTATTTTCCTCATTCACCATAATAATAGTAGGAAATCCTCTGGCGCCCAAGCTTGCAGCAAGTGAAAAATCTTCATCCAATAGCTGCTGTCCGTCCGGTAATTCCGCCTTATTCACAATATCTTCTCCATCGAATCCAAGCTTATTAACGATATCAATAAGAACGTTTTTATCAGCAATATTTTGATTGAATGCAAAAACTGCTTCCCTGGCACGCCGTAGAAACACTCCTGCTAACGCTTCATTCTGTTTCTGGATCACTTTAAATACGCGGGAAGGTGGGTATGATGAGTGAACAGGGTTACTGTACCAAAGCGTTCCATCAATTGGCATGCGAGTCTGTTGCCCAACTTCCTGCCAATGTCCAGCAACATCTGCTGGCCCTGAGATTCCATTTGCGGGGTCAACCGGTCCGCCGCCCCATTTTTCCAGTAACCCTCCCATAACCGTATGAACATTGAAATAATCGCCATACTGTTCAACAAAGCGACGAAGAACTGGTTCCAATGCCCAGCAATGAGAACAAATTGGGTCTGTCACATAATATAAATCAATCGTTTTCTTTGGTTTGTTTAAATCTATTACCTGTAATTCGTCTCCCCCTGGTACACCGCAAACACCCGTTTCCAAATCACAAATCATGTTATCGTTGTTCGCCATTTAATTTTCCTCACCTTCCATTGGTAATTTAACTTCCATGTATTGCTGTGCCCATTCTTGAATCGGTTTAAGACTATTGGCCAGAGCTCTTCCCTTTTCTGATAATTTGTAAGAAATCGTAACAAACGATCCACTTTCCACTAGTTTCTCAACTAATTCCTCATCTGCTAGTTCAGAGAGCTTCATGGATAACGCTCTAGACGTAATTCCTTTTAAATCACGCTTCATCTCCGAAAAATGAGCCGTTTGATTCTCACATAAGGATAAATAATGGATGATTTGCCCATTCCACTTTTTTCCCAATATTTGAAAGGAGGCCTCAATATATGGACAAGTTTGCATATGCAACACCTCTTTATGAAAAAGTATACCATGTATAAAAATAATATCAAGTATATTTTTTATACTTATATACCTTAAAAAAGAGGCTGGTACACAACCAACCTTTTCTTACAAAATTCGAGTGATAAAAAGTATAAATTAATAATGTTATCCTCTTGTAGATGATTTTTACATTGGAGTTGATATAAAATGCGAAACAACTCGTAGCTTCGCTGTTATATCGCAGGTTATAGAAAATCTGCTGTCCCGCCACTTTCCGATATTTTTATTATTTTTTATGGAACTTCAAAATTAGCTCCACTTCCGTTTTACCACAGTTCAAACTTTTGGCTATTTCGTCAGACGATAGCCCCTTACTATGAAGCTGAAGGATTTGTGCCTGCTGTGACATCTCCGGTGCGTCTGTTACTTTAGATATATTCGGGAGATAGTCCTGATTTTCCTCTGCTTTTTGAGAATGCGAAGTAGCAGCTTCCTTCTGTGACATATAGGTATCCCCTGTTACCCGTTGCTCCGTTACCCTATTGTTATTGGGATTTTGTTCACGGAGTTTTATTTCAAGAATCCGGTTTTCTTCCCTTATCTCCTCTAAATAAGTATCCATCAGTTCGATAATCTCCCGGGAGTCTCCACTTTTTGACGACTGTAATTGCTTGAACAGCTGATAGATTGCTGTCAGTGCAATAATATGCAGAATAAAACTGATGATCAGTAACATTGAAGTCATAAAATCCCTCTATCCATTAAAATCTATTTGCGTGCCGAGGTAGGGATGTGCAGATAATTCCCCACGGCTTTTCTGTCTGGACTGTTTCTCTTGCTCTTTCTCCTGACCGTCAATCTCCTGTTTTTCCTTTACTTTTGTGCCTTCTACATTATCCATTTCCTGTACACGTATACGCTTACGTTCCGCTTCTTTCAATTGACTTCCAGCAAGTGATTCCTGAAAATGCTGGTTTTGTTTCAGCATTTGTTCCTGAAGTTTTCCAGCATCCTGGGTGCGAGGAAGAGCCACCTGCATTTCGATTGATTTCCAGCTCAACAGTCCCACTTCCTTTTATATTATTATAAAAGAATTCATACCTTCTATTTCGCTGGAAAGATGAGAAAACCCTCTTTTTTGCTGAATAATTCCATAAAACATGCCTTTACGTAACAGATTGAATTTTATTCAATGTATTTCTTAACTTAAAAATCGCTTTTTTGTGGATTTGTGAAATTCTTGAGGTAGTTAATTCTAAAACCTGTCCAATTTCTGTTAATGTCAGTTCCTGATCATAAAATAAGCTAATAACCATTTGCTCGTTCTGGTTCAACTGTTTCATACTCTCCACAAGTTCACGCTTCACTTCCGACTGCATTATATGATTGTCAGGTAAAACAGAGGATTCATCAGGTATGGTATAACCAATTCCTTCTTTATGCTCCTGTCCCCCGTCTTTTGGTTTTTCTTCGATGGATAGAATATTGGCGTATAAAGAATCACGAACCAGCGTTTCTACTTCATTTGCAGGAATTTCAAGTTTGTCGGCAATTTCCTTTGACGTTGGGGCGCGATGGTAAATCTGTTCGAGTTCCTGTGAAACAAGTTCAACTTTTTTCGTCTTCTCCCTTATGGATCGTGGCAGCCAGTCTTCTTTGCGCAGCCCATCAATAATGGCACCACGGATACGGAAAGAGGCGTATGTATCAAACTTTAAATCACGCTCAGGCTCAAATTTATTTAAAGCATCAAATAATCCTAGTAATCCAAAGCTCTTCAAATCGTCTTTGCTAACATTACTCGGAAGATGACTGGAAACTCTTTCGACGTGAAAGTTAACTAGATACATATAGTTTTCTATCAATTTATTTGCAGCCTCATTATCCTGGTTATCCAACCAGTTACGCCATAGTGTCTGTTCTAGAGGAGATTTGTTGCCTGTCATAATCTCGCTCCTCCCTCTTTTGAAATCTTAAAGACAGAAATAATTGCCCGTACTTAAATAACTCGTTCGCCCTCTGAAATAGTTCTGATATGCAGCTTTCCAGTTTCAGGATCGAACTCGATTGTTCGTCCGCTATTTCCACCAATGTCTTTTGCTATCAGCCGAATTCGATGGAATTTAAGTCTCTTTTCTACTGCAGCAGCATTACGGGGACCAATGCGCATAAAATCATTTCCTGAGGTAAACTGGAACATTTGCGCACCACCTGCCATTTTAGCTTTCAAGGCGAATTTTTCCGCCCCCGCAACAATAAGTTTATCTACCAATATATCAATTGCTGTATCAGCGTATTTATACTTGTTCAGGTTATCCTGCTTTGCCATAGCGGAGTCAGGAAGCATTACATGGGCTAGACCGGCCATTTGATTTGATAAATCATAAATTACAACTCCGATACACGAACCAAGACCGGAAGTACGTATTTTATCGGGGACACTGACAATATTCAGGTCAGCAATCCCAACTTTTACTACCGTCGCAGTGTCACCCATCATTCTGTATCCCCAATGAATGGAATAGCCTGGCGCATGAGTCGGGGTCAGGCAGAAACAGGAAGTTGCCCTTTATACCATTTTCCGTTTCTCCCTCATTAATCTGTGTATCAATAATAATTGCATAATCAGTCACAGTTGAAACATCAATAAGACCAGCAGAGAGTACAGCCCCAGCCATATCGACACTCAGGTATGGGACGGATGGCTTTAACAGAAGACCGGTAAAGTCAGAAAGCGCCGTTATATAAGATCCTGTAAGTATATTCCCTGTTTCTTTGACGGCAGAAACCACCAGGTCATCCTGCTCAGTATTGTTAAGTAAGTCGACATCTTGTTGCCCGGTTATACTCGTTATTAGCGATTTTGCTTCCTCGATGGTTAGTATGAAATATACCTTTCCAGGAGCCTCACCTTCTATATTTATCATTACCGCTGCTACGGGGGTTTCTGCTCCGCCCACCAGTTCCATAACTTCATCAAAAGTAATGATTTTCACCGAAGGCACCTGCATATCTACTTTTTTATTGATCAGCCTGGACATCGATGTAGCAGCATTGCCTGCTCCGATATTACCAATTTCTTTTAATACATCTATTTGAACTAGTGAAAAAGGATTTTTTTCTTCCATCCTCCCTAACCTTCCACTGTTTTAAGTTCATCGACTTCTTCTTCTGTTAGTACCTTTTGCAGATTCAATAGGATCAGTAACCGGCTATCCAGTTTCGCAACCCCGTCAATATAATCAACGTCAACTGAACCAACAACTTCCGGTGGAGGCTCAATTGCTGATTCTGGAATATCGATGACATCGTTGGCAGCATCCACAATCAGTCCGATTTCCATATCTTCCATATAAACAATAATTATTCGGGTTGACTCTGTAGCCTCGATTTCATTAAGTCCCACGCGGGTCCGTAAATCGATTACAGGAATGACTATCCCTCGAAGATTGATTACACCTTTTACGAATTCAGCTGTCTGCGGAACACGTGTAATAGATTGATAACGCTCAATGGATCCTACCTGCTGTATAGAAACAGCATATTCTTCGTTATTTAACTGAAATACGATTACTTTCCGTTCTTTTACCGACTCATTACTCACCTAAAACCCTCCCGAATGATTATTTTATTAGTGCGTTACTGTCTATTATTAAAGCAACTTCTCCGTCTCCCAAGATGGTAGCACCGGATACTGCAAAGGTATCTGACAAATAGTTCCCAAGTGACTTTAGCACTACCTCCTGCTGACCGATAAACGAATCTACCACAAGACCTGCCATACGTTCTCCTTTACGGACAATGACAACTGACAGGTTTTCCTGGTGGAGTTGGTATTTACCAGGTACCTGAAAAACATCATTCATAAACACCAACGGGACAACTTTCCCGCGAAAATCAATTACACGCTTATTGTGTGCCTGCAGAATCTGGTCTCTATGTATTTTTGCTGTTTCAATAATAGAAGAAAGCGGAACAGCGTACGTTTCAGCCTGTAATTTAACAAGTAATACGGAAATAATTGAAAGTGTCAAAGGCAATTGAATCGAAAATTTTGTCCCTCTGTGGGGTTCTGCCTCAATCGCTATCGTTCCACCTAGAGATTCAATCGTGTTTTTTACAACATCCAGCCCAACACCCCGTCCTGATATATCAGAAATGGTATCTGCGGTGGAAAAACCACTCGCCATAATTAATTCATTTACCTGTCTGTCTGATAGTGTCTCTGCTTGTGTACTGTCAATCACTCCGTTGGATATCGCTTTATCAAGTACTTTCTGTCGGTTAATTCCTGCCCCATCATCTGATATCTCAATGAATACATGATTTCCGCTGTGATATGCCTGAAGATGAATAGTTCCCTGTTCAGGTTTCCCCTGACTGACACGGCTTTCTGGTGTTTCAATTCCGTGATCCAGTGCATTTCTGATTAGATGAACCAGAGGATCACCGATTTCGTCTATGACTGTTCGGTCAAGTTCTGTGTCAGCTCCTTCAATTTCAAGGTTGACGTTTTTATTAAGATCCCGTGCCAGCTGCCTTACCATTCGTGGAAAACGGCTGAATACCTGGTCGATTGGAACCATCCGCATGGTCAGGATAATATCCTGCAAATCACCGGAAATTCTGGTTATCCGCTCTACTGTCTCCTGAAGATCCTGGTTGCCAAGTTCTCCGGAGATTTGTTCCAGACGGCCACGATCAATTACCATTTCTTCAAACAGATTCATCAGAATATCAAGTCTGTCGATATTGACACGAATTGTTTTACTAGATTTCGTCCGGCCACCTGCAGGGACTTCGCCGGACATCTGTGTCGATTGCTCTGAAGAAGATGCAGCTTCTTCCTGTGCATGTTTAGCCTGTTGTTGCTTATTAAATACATCGACTGAAAATGACTCAACAGTCACACGTTCAATTTCTGATACTTTCATAATACTAGACTTAATTTCTTCAGGTTCCGATTGAGAAACCAGGATAACGGTAAAAGAACTATCAAACTTCTCCTCCTCCAGATCACTGACAGAAGGTTCCGACTTTATAACTTCACCGATTTTTTCTATGGTTTCGAATACCATAAAAACACGGGCACCTTTCAGAAGACAATCTTCCCTAAGCTGAACCGTAATTTCATAGTTGAAAAAACCCTGCTCATTTGATGCTTTTAAAATTGACAGCTCAAACTCATCGAGCGTAAGTGCCGTTTCCCTCGTACTGACAGGTTCTGCAGATTCCATGCTTACATCCACTTCTCCGCGCTCTAACCGTTCCAGTGACATAACGATACTTCCGACATCCCGTTTCCCATCGCCACCGTTACTAATATCTTCCACCATGAGACTCAGGGAATCAACTGTATCAAACAGAATATCCATCATATTCGGCTGAACAGTTAATTTATCATACCTGATTCCATCAAAGACATTTTCAAGTTTATGAGTAAGATCAGCAATATCACTAAAACCCATAGTTGCCGACATACCTTTAAGTGTATGGGCAGCACGGAATATCTCCTCAATAACCGTTTTATCTTCCGGTCGTTTTTCCAGTTCCAGCAACTGATTGGACAAAACTTCAAGATGCTCATTACTCTCATCAATAAAAACCCCTAAATATTGTGCTGTATCCATTTAATTCCCCCCTTAACTGTTTACAATTCCGGTTAAAACCTGTCCTACTTGTTGCATAGGTATAATTTGATTGACATGATCTGTATTTACTGCCGCTTTCGGCATGCCGTAAACAACAGCTGATTGTTCTGCTTCAGCTATTATATGACTGTTGTGATCACTCGTCTTTAAGCGGATGATCCCCTCAGCCCCATCACTTCCCATACCGGTCAGGACGATAGCCACTTTCCGTACCCGGTTCAGGTCTGCAATCGATTCAAACAATATATCAACTGATGGTCTGTGCCCTTTTCGTTGGATATCACTGTTGAGTTCAATTGAAAGAGCAGTTCCCACATTAATAACTTTCATATGCTGATTGCCTGGTGCAATATATGCTGTGCCTCTTTGTAGAATTTCTCCATGTTCCGCTTCTTTTATATGTATATCAGCAAGGGAATTCAGACGATCAGCGAGCGATTTGGTAAACCCGGCCGGCATATGCTGGACAATCAGTACAGGCGCCGGGAAATTTGCCGGCAGACTTGTTAGGACCTGTTGCAGGGCACGTGGTCCACCAGTTGAAGCGCCAATCCCTATTACTGTCTTTTTCTGTCCGTGCCAAGAGTTTGTATTCACCTTGCTTGCAACAGAGGCAATGGGTGAAAAGGAAATATTTGAGTTAGCTGCTTCAAAAACCTTTGTAAGTATTTCCTGCTCAATTCTATCGATATCCAGAGATATTGGCCCGGAAGGCTTAGTGATGAAATCAACCGCCCCACTCGAGACCGCTTCTATGGTCTTCACTGTACCTCTACCAGTCAGGCTTGACAGCATGACTACCGGTAGGGGCATAGTTTCCATAATCTTTTTTAATGCGGTAATCCCATCCATCACAGGCATTTCAACGTCTAGAGTAACCACATCAGGATGATAGTCTTTGATTTTCTGCAGGCCATCTAAACCATTTCTAGCAGTCGCCACCACTTCAAATCTGGAATCTCCTGAAATAATTTCTGTAAGCATTTTACGCATGAAGGCCGAGTCATCGACCACTAGGACACGTGTCGGTTCCACATTTTTACCTCTCTATCATCAATTGCTTTAACTTTTGAACAAAGGAAGAAGATTTCCGTTTAATTACCAGGTCTTCCTGCCTGTCCATTACATAATTGGTGGCTATTTCATTAACTGCCTTTGAAACTGGAGCTTTTTCATTCAGAAGTACGTATGGTATCTGACGGATAACTGCAGTCGATACTGTTTTATCATCAGGCAGAATACCAAGTTTGTTAATTTCGGAATCTAAAAACTTGAACACTACCTGGTGAAACCTGTCCAGTGCCTTCCTCCCGCTTTTAGTGGAAGCTGAACGGTTCATAATCACCGAAATTGGCATGGTGGACCTATTACTTAATATATATTTAATCATGCCGTATGCATCAGTAATGGCAGTTGGCTCGGGTGTAGTGACAACAATACATTCATCAGCAGCAATGATAATTGAGAGAGAGTCTGATGTCGCACCTGCTCCCATATCAAAGATAATATAGTCATAGATTTCTATAAGCTTCTCATACTCGCTTAAAAAGTACTCTCTATTCTCATAATTTAAAGCGAAAAAGTCAGATAGTGCTGAACCTGCAGAAACATAGGCAAGTCCACGCGGTCCCGTCTCAATAATGTCGTGAACCGGTAAATGTTCCTGAAACATATCGACAATTGATTTCTTAGCTTGTAATCCAAGCAGAATATCGATATTTCCCATACCAACATCCAAATCAAATAAAAGTACTTTCTTCTCCTGTTTCAACAGTTCCAGGGAGAAATTCAAAGCTACATTGGATTTCCCAACACCACCCTTACCACTTACAATGGCAATGGTCTTTGCCTGTCTAGGGCTTTTGGATATTTCCAACCGGCGTCTGAGACTCGAAGCCTGATCACGAACCACTATATTCACCTACTATATAATCTGTAATAATCTCCGGTGAAGGATGGATGATATCATCTGGAACATCCTGTCCGTTAGTCATGTAGGCCACTCCGACATTTTTGAGAAGCGTGATATTTAATATACTTCCATATTGTGTAGTTTCATCGGTCTTGGTAAAAATAACTTCTCTGATATCCAAATGTTGAAATTGTTCATAGATATCCAGAATATCTTTTGGCTTGGCAGTAAGCGAAAGTACCAAATATGTCTCAATATCGTTATGAAACGATATACTTTCCTGCAATTCCTTGATATAACGCTCGTCGCGAAAATTACGCCCTGCCGTATCTACCAGGATAAGGTCGTATGATTCAAATTTTTTAACAGCTGATTTGTAATCTTCAATACTGTATGCCACTTCCAGTGGTACATCCAGTATTTTTGAATACGTTTTTAGTTGCTCAATTGCAGCGATTCTGTATGTGTCAGCAGTGATGAAAGCAACTTTTTTGTTATCTTTTAGCATGCTTTCAGCAGCTACTTTAGCAATTGTTGTTGTTTTTCCCACACCGGTAGGACCGACAAATTGAAGAATTTGTTTGTCATAGGTCACTCCCTGGAACGGTAATTCAGCCAATCGCTTTTTCAATTCGTTTTTTACACCTGCAAGCAAATTCCCCTCTGGCTTGGGAGAGTCCCTATCCTCAGAAATTGAATCAATCAAATCTCTCGCTAGTCCTTCGTCTACTTCTTGACTGGTAAGATAATTGTACATTACCTGGAAATCAGCAGAATAACCGGTCGGGTTTTGCTTGGACTGCAGCTCAACTACCTGCTTAAGCTGTCTGATTTCATTCAAAATATGCTGGTTGTCGTCATTGCCGGGGTTTTTTGCTGGAACTTGGGTTTTTACCGGTTCCTGCTTTGCCGGCGGCGGACCCGGTTGCGGATCCAACGCTGCAATAACTTCTATATTGCGTTTTTTAAACATACCAAGGAACCCACCTTGATATATTTCCTTTGAATTAAGAATCACTGCTTCCGACCCCAACTCTTTCCGTATTCGGTTCATTGCTTCCGGCATTGTTGGTGCCACAAATTTTTTCACCTTCATGCTACATTCACCACCCCTACACTTTGTACTTCAATATTCGGATCCAGCTCATTATACGATAAGACTACAACTTGCGGCATGAAACGCTCAAGCAGCTGTTTTAAATACATTCTGATAGCCGGTGAACAAAGAACAATTGCCGTTTCCTCCTGGAGAGTAAGTTTCTCGACTTCTTCGTGAAGCGTTCGGACGATAAGCTGCTGCGATTCAGGGTCCAGCGCCAAATAGTTACCGTGCTCCGTCTGTTGAATATTTTCAGCAATCATTTTTTCCACTTTGCCTGACACTGTTACCACTTTAAGTGACATATCATCGGATGCATACTGTTTGGTTATCTGTGAAGACAATGATTGTCGAACATACTCGCCAAGCAATTCCGTATCATTTGTCATTCGGGAAAAATCGGCCAGCGTTTCAAAGATAACCGGAAGATTACGGATGGATATATTCTCTCTGAGCAGCTTTGCCAAGACCTTCTGTACATCGCCGACCGCCAGTGGTTCGGGGGTCACCTCTTCCACCAGGATGGGATAGCTTTCTTTCAGATGGTCAATCAGCTGTTTTGTCTCCTGCCGTCCAAGAAGTGTATGTGCATTTTGCTTAATTACTTCGGTAATGTGCGTAGACACAACAGATGGTGGGTCAACAACAGTATACCCGGAAAGTTCAGCATCGTCTTTATGTTCTTCACTAATCCATTTAGCCGGAAGTCCAAAAGCAGGTTCCTTTGTATCGATTCCTTCGATGTCCTCATCCTCAAAATCCGGGGTCATTGCCAGATAGTGATCAAGCAGCAGTTCTCCGGCAGCGACTTCATTGCCTTTAATTTTAAGCCTGTATTCATTTGGGCCTAACTGTATATTATCGCGGATACGTACAACAGGTACGACAATACCCAGCTCAATTGCCAGCTGTCTGCGAATCATAACTACTCGGTCAAGCAAATCCCCGCCTTGACTGGCATCAACCAATGGAATCAGCGCATAACCAAACTCAAATTCAATAGGATCATGATTCAGCAGGCTCACGACACTTTCAGGTGACTTCATCGCTGATGACTCAGCCTGTTCCTCTTCCTCGGTGTCCGGTTCTGCGATTTCTTTTTCCTGACGCTTTAACGCCAGGGCACCAATGATAAGAATGGCGGAAATTGCAGTCGTAAGAAAGAAGTTTATGGGTGTCAGTCCCAGCAGAAAAATGGCACCGGCAGCAATTATCAACAAATTTGGATATTGAAGTAACTGACCAGTTACATCGCTCCCCAAGTTTCCAGTTGAAGTGGTACGGGTTACAACAATCCCTGTCGCAGTTGCAATTAACAGTGCAGGAATTTGACTGACAAGCCCGTCCCCTACAGTAAGACGCATGTATGTATTTATTGCTTCCTGGAAAGTAAAGTCCATCTGCACCATACCAATGATTAATCCAAACACAATATTTATAAGGACAATTATGATACCTGCTATCGCATCGCCTTTAACGAATTTACTGGCACCGTCCATCGCGCCGTGGAAGTCAGCTTCATTTTCCACTTTTTCGCGACGTTCTTTTGCCTGCTGTTCGGTTATTAGTCCAGCGTTTAAATCTGCATCAATACTCATTTGCTTTCCCGGCATAGCATCCAAAGTAAAACGTGCTGCAACTTCCGATACTCTTTCCGCACCCTTTGTAATAACCAAAAATTGAATAATAACTAAAATTACAAAGACGACAAAACCTACCAGCGGGTTACCTCCAATTACAAAGGATCCAAAAGTGGCAACCACGCCGCCAGCCTCGGCTTCAGACAAAATCGATCTTGTTGTTGACACATTCAGTGCCAGTCTGAACAATGTTAGTAACAGCAAGAGAGCAGGGAAAATGGAGAACTGCAGTGCCTCCTGTGTATTCATGGAAACAAGGATAACAATAAGGGCCAGTGATATGTTAAGTAAGATAAGAATACTTAACAGCCATCCCGGCAATGGGACAACCAGCATAACAATAATTAAAATAACTCCTAATAGGACTGATAAGTCACGTGCTTTCATGGGTGGTGTCTCTCCTTATTTCCCAGCTTTTTTCTCTAGTCGGTATACATATGCAAGAACTTCGGCAACTGCCTGATAAAACTGTTCGGGAATTATATCCCCTATCTCAATAAAATCGTATAATGACCTGGCAAGCGGTCTGTTTTCAACCGTGGCTACATTATGTGCTTTTGCAACTTCCCGAATTCTTAGGGCTGTATGGTCTACACCTTTTGCCACAACATACGGTGCATCCGCTTTGTTCTCATCATACCTGATTGCAATCGCAAAATGCGTCGGGTTTGTGATGACAACATCAGCCTGGGGAACCTCACTCATCATTCTTCTAGTCGCCATCTGACGCTGCTTTTCTTTAATCTTGGATTTAATTAAAGGGTCTCCTTCGATGTTCTTATGCTCGTCCTTCTGGTCCTTCTTTGACATCCGTATATTCTTTTCAAAGTCATATTTCTGATATGTGTAATCGAATACGGATAGAAACAAGAGCGTGAATGCTGCAGCGAGACCCATCATGATGGTAATTTCACCAAAGAAACCTATTGCATTTTCTGCATTTTTAAACGCAAGCATCATCATATCTTCTCTGTAAATCCAGATAATGAAAAAAGTGATTACGCCGATAAATACAATTTTAAGCAATGATTTGAGCAATTCCACAAGCGCCCTTGCTGAAAAAATACGCTTAGCACCCTGAATGGGATCCAGCTTTTTAAGGTCCATTTTTAGCGGATCGGTTGTAAACAGAAAACCGATTTGGGTAAGATTTGCTGCCAACCCGGCAACCATGGCAATCAGCATGATGGGAGCAAGCATCTTTCCCATCTCAATCATTGTTTCCAGGAAAACCTGATTCACTGATTCCACTGTCACATCCCAACTGATATACTCGGTAAAAGAGTAGCGGAACATCGTTGTCATACTGTCTTTCATCGAGCCGCCAAATACCATCAGGATCATAAAACAAAAGAATAAAAGAAATGCAGTATTGATATCCTGACTCTTGGCTACTTTTCCTTTTTTACGCTCATCCTGCCGCTTTTTTGGGGAAGCTTTTTCCGTTTTTTCATCGGCTCCTGCAAAGAACTGCAGATCCAATTTCAGTTTCAAACTACCCACCCCCAAAAAGTTGCATTAAACTGCGCATTGCTTCAAATGTGACTGAAAATAAATTCTCAACTAATACGACATATAAACTAAGAAAAAATAGAATAGCTACAAAGCTGACAAATATTTTCAACGGTAATCCAACTACAAAAACATTCAGTTGTGGAACAGTTCTGGCAATAATTCCAAGTGCCACATCAACCAAGAATAAACAACCGACGATAGGGATTGCCATCTGGAATGCGATTAAAAACATCTTATTAAACGTTGTAATAATAAAATCTGCCAGACTTCCATCCTGAAACGGTATAAAGGCATCAATAGGTATAAATTCATAACTGAAAAAAATTCCATCTATTAATAAATGATGACCATTGACCGATAATAGAAAAAGAAGGGCGATAATATAAAAGTATTGCCCTGTCAAAGGGCTTTGCGCGCCCGTTTGCGGGTCAATAACGTTGGCGATTGCAAACCCCATTTGGAAATCTATGAACCCACCGGCAATCTGGATTGCTGAAAGCATTATATAAGCAAGCAGTCCAATCAGAAGGCCAACTAACGCTTCCTTAATAAGTAAGAACAGATACATATCATCAATTGTGATCTGTGATCCATCAACCGTATAATACATAATCAGCGACAGAAAAAATGTAAAACCGATTTTAAAAGGTGTCGGGATAGTACGGTACGAAAATAATGGAACAGTCATAAAGAAAGCCGCCACGCGAACAAAAACCAGAAGAAATATTGGAATACTTGATAGATTAATAAGCTCAGTCATATTCTACCCTACAAACTGATTCAGGTTCTGATAGAGATCGGCTGTAAATTCGACCATCTTTGTCAGCATCCATGGACCGAAAAATATCAACCCGACCAGTACTGCTACAATTTTGGGAATGAAGGCAAGTGTCTGTTCCTGTATCTGTGTGGTAGCCTGGAATATACTCACCAGGAGACCCACAGCCAGTGCCAGAATCAGTAATGGACCGGAAATAAGCAAAATAATATAAACGCCTTTTTCAGCTAATGTAAGTACAAATTCACTATCCAATATAGAACACCTGCCCTAGAAGCCCTGTAACAGTGACTGGGTGATTAAATACCATCCATCCACAAGTACAAACAGCAATATTTTAAAAGGTAACGAAATCATTACCGGAGGGAGCATCATCATCCCCATAGACATTAAGACGCTGGCTACAGCCATATCTATAATCAAAAACGGTACAAAAATCATGAATCCCATCTGAAAAGCGGTTTTTAGTTCACTTATAGCAAAAGCAGGAACCAGGGTGGTCAATGGAATCTCCTGAACTGATTCCGGTTTATCAAGCTCTGCATAGTTGATAAATAATGCCAGATCCTTTTGCCGAGTATGTTTCGCCATGAAATCCTTCATCGGCGCACTTGCCCGGTCATAGGCTTCATCAAGCGTTATTTCTTCTTCAAACAACGGCTGAAGTGCTTCATCATACACTTCATTAAAAGTCGGTGCCATTATAAAGAATGTCAGAAACAGCGCCAGACCTATAAGGACCTGGTTTGGCGGCATTTGCTGTGTGGCAAGAGCCGTTCTGACAAACGAAAGAACAATAATAATTCTAGTAAAGCTTGTCATTAATATTAGAATGCTTGGTGCCAGTGACAATACAGTCAGCAGCAATAACAGCTTTACTGATGTGGATATGGACGCTGGGTCAGAGCCGGAAAACATATCAACAAATTCATTCATCTTTATCTTCCTTTTGCCTATTGATTAACTTTTCCCGACTTTGCTTCAGCTTTGTTAGTTCACTGGAGAACATTTTTTTGAAATCTGTGCCAGACTTACTTTGCGTCCCGGAAGTTTGTTTTTGCTGAAAGAACGAGTTTAGCATAGCCTTTGGTTCGACTGATTCTGTTCCCCCATTATGTAAGATATCATTCTTCAGTTCTTCATCTTCAATTTCCTGTAGCATTTCCACGTTTTCGCCAACACCTATCAAGTACACTTTTGTACCGATTCGGACAAGCTGTACTGACTTATTTGGCCCTACTGAAATTCCTCCCAGGTTTTCGAGCGCCTTTACTTGCTGGAAAAGTTTATTCCGTTTGTTTAAAAACTTGAGGAGCAGGTAAATTAGACCCAGAACCAGTAACAGTGCGAATGCCATTTTTACAAGGTTAAATATCAATGATCCAGTACTGGCGCCTGCTACTCTTTCTTCGTCACCGGCATTCCCGGATTCCTGCTGGTCTGCCTCGGTACACTCTTTTTTTCCTTCAAGACAATCTGAAACATTCGGCGAAGCAACTGCAACATCAGACCAAGCAAAAAATGCTGCCAGGAATATGATCAAGCCAATACCTATTAATCTCTTTTCTAACATTTTACCCACTCACTTCTATCCCAGCGCTTTCTGAATCGCTTCCACTACCCGCTCTGCCTGAAATGGCTTTACAATAAAGTCTTTTGCGCCAGCTTGAATTGCATCAATCACCATTGCCTGCTGCCCCATTGCGGAACACATTATAACGTTTGCCTTAGAGTCGTGTTGTTTTATTTCTTTTAATGCTGCCAGTCCGTCCATCTCAGGCATGGTAATATCAAGTGTTACAAGGTCTGGTTCCAGTTCCTTATACTTCTCAACTGCTTGAGCTCCATCCTGCGCTTCACCAACTACTTCAAAGCCATTTTTATTTAAAATATCCTTAATCATCATTCGCATAAAAGCTGCATCATCTACTACCAAGATACGTTGTCCCATTCATGTTTCCCCCATATTGTTTATTTAAGTTTCATTAATCTGTCCGACCTGCTGATAATATCCGTAACACGGACGCCGAAATTCTCATCAATTACTACTACCTCGCCTTTAGCAATTAACTTTTCGTTAACCAGTATGTCTACAGGTTCTCCAGCCAGTTTATCCAGTTCGATAACTGAACCTGTTGACAACTCAAGAATATCTTTTATAGTCCGTTTGGTTCGTCCCAATTCAACTGACACGCGAAGTGGAATATCAAGAAGCATATCCAGGTTGCGCTGTTCATTTCTGTTAAGTTCCATCTGGTCAAAATTCGAAAAAGTGGCTTGATGGATCGTTGCATTGGAGTGGTTAATATTATCACCCAGATATTGTGGTTCCTCCGAATCTGAATCCTCTTGCTGTTTTACAGGCTGCTCGTGGACCTTCTTCTCCGTAACTTCCGCCTCTTTAGTGACTGCTGCTTCTTCCTGGGCAGGGCTAGATGAGGCGTTTATTAATTGTTCCACCAGTTGTTTGGCAAATTCAATTGGAATTAACTGCATAATATTTGAATCAATCAGCTCGCCAACTTTAAGTTGAAAAGAAACCTTTACTAAGAATTCTTCCGAGATAACTTCTGTATTTTCTTTTTCACCAGTCTTTTCTAATGCAATAGATGGCGGCGAAATATCAACTCGCTTTTGAAATACAGTTGACATGCTAGTTGCAGCAGTGCCCATCATCTGGTTCATTGCTTCCTGTACAGCGCTCAAATGAATTTCATTCAAATCTCCATCTGGTGAAGTTCCATCTCCACCAAGCATAATGTCTGATATAACTGCTGCGTCTTCTGATTTCATAACGAGAACATTCTCTCCATGAAACCCTTCAACATAATTGACTTTTATACTGACGTGATCAAACCTAAATTGATCACTGAGATCTTCTTTTGTTATAATGGATACTTCTGGGGTAGTAATATCCACCTTCTGGTTAAGTAATGTGGATAGAGTAGTGGCGGAACTCCCAAAAGAGATATTTCCTATTTCCCCCAGCGTGTCTTCTTCAATAGTGGATAAGAAATCAGCAACATTTGCCGTCTGCTGGTTATCCAGCTCATCCTCTTCCTCTCCAACCTTCAGAAGAGCATCAATCTCGTCCTGGGATAGCATGCCGTCATTCATTCTCGTTCCCCCCTCTAATTTCTTCAAGTACCTGAACTGACATTTTATTTCTGGATTTGCCAGGTTGTACATAAAACTTGGGTTCATCATTTACAGTCAGCTCTAATGGCTGGTCAATTTGTTGATTTAACGCTATAATATCGTCCTTTTTGATATTAAGTAATTGTTCTACACTGATTGCTGCCTCGCCAAGTAATGTTTTCACATCTACTCGTGCCTGCTGAATATTCTTTGTCAGCTTTTCATATGACTCGGTATCCCGTTTCTTCGGTACACTCTGCATCCAGTAGTGAGCTGATAACTTAGGAATGATAGGTTCAAGCACAATATGTGGAATACAAATATTAATCATGCCGCTCGCCTCTCCAATAGTAGTATTCAGCGACACCACCACAACAGTTTCATTCGGTGAAACCATCTGCAAAAACTGCGGATTAACCTCAAAGTCCTCAAGTATCGGATCAATTTCTATCAGCGATTCCCAAGCCTCCTGTAAATTAACAGCAGCTTTTTCAAACAGCTGTGACATCAGGATTGTTTCAATCTCTGTTAGATTCTCAACCTTATTGACACTATTTCCTTTTCCACCCAGGATTCTGTCGAGCATACCATAAGCAATGTTTGGGTTTACCTCCATCAGAATCCTGCCATCAAGTGGCTGTAAACTATAAATATTTAATACAGTCATTTTAGGGACTGATCTTATAAATTCTTCATATGGTATCTGGTCCACCGATGCTACTGATATACTCACGTGTGTCCGTAACTGCGCTGAAAAATAGGTCGTCAGCAACCGGGCGTAGTTTTCATGGATTCTTGATAAGCTGCGTATCTGATCTTTTGAAAACCTTAATGCACGCTTAAAATCATAGACTCTTACCTTTTGCTCTTTTTTCTCTTGCTTTAGTTCATCTGCATCCATTTCTCCGGACGATATAGCGGATAGCAGTGCATCAATCTCATTCTGTGATAGTACTTCTTCCACGAACAACCCCACCCCCTTAATCGGTGAATTCACCACGTTACTGCAATATTTTATTAATTGTATAAACGTCGGTTATTTTACCTTCAGACATTACCTGGTTTAATTTTAATTTGATAGAATCTTCCAGATTGGACAACCCTGTCTTGAAATCTTCTTCATTCATTTTTGCAAGTTCTTTTATAAGTATATTTTTTAATTGGAACTCCCGCATTTTTACTTCTTCTTTGGCGTCCTTACTGTCTGTTATAATCTGAAACTGAATTCTTACAAAACTACCATCCTGTAAATCCGTGGTGATGTCAGATGTCTGATAGGAATTTTCAATAATTTCATCTAATGATTGCGCACTGCCATTTGCTTTTTCACCTGTGACATTTAATACGATTACTAAGGCTACTACTCCGAGTAATAATAAAACGATCAATGATGTTGCCATTGTTTTTCCGAGTTTACTAATCATCTGTCTCACCCGCCTTTTTGAACCAGCCATTTACACCGATTTTCTCGTAATAGTTTGTCACTTCCTGTACAACATCCTTTTCCGAATTGCGCACCACGATCTTTTTTCCATTCATTAAGGTGATCGTAGTGTCCGGATACGATTGAATCTGTTCAATCATGATTGCATTTAATGAAAAAAGTTCTCCGTTTAACCTGGTAAGTTGAATCATTATTATGGCGGGAACGCCTTATTGACGCCCCCTACCTCCCTGCATTTATCGTTTTAAGTTTACTAGTTCCTGAAGAATTTCATCTGAAGTAGTGATAATTCTCGTGTTAGCCTGGAATCCACGTTGCGCTGTAATCATTTCGGTAAAAGCTGACGCCAGATCAACGTTTGACATTTCGAGTGATCCACTGACAATAGAAGCTACTCCATCTGTTTCAGGCTCGGCAAGACCCGTAAATCCGGCGTTTTCCGTGTTCAGAAACAGACTGCTGCCAGCTTTCTGTAGACCTGCTGGATTGGAGAAGTTAGCAAGTGCAACCTGGCCAGCTACCTGGGTGTTCCCCTGTGCATCAATATAATTAACGGTTCCATTTGACTGAACGCTGAAGCTTTGAGCGTCTTCCGGGATGTTAAGCGCAGTAATATTATTAGTATCGCCTCCCGCAAATCCCATTAAATATAAACCTTCAGAGTTTACTATGTTGCCATTGGTGTCAAGGTAGAAATTCCCTGCCCTTGTATAAGAAACATTTGATTCATCTAAATTAATAGAATCAATCTCAACTGGGTTACTAGGATTAAAGACATCACCTTGTGGGTCATTTCTTACGATATCACTTGCCACAACAAACATACCGTCACCTTCCAGTGCAAAATCAAGCGGGTTGTTTGTGGTTTGGCGGAACCCCTGTGTATGGATATTATCAATTGAGCCTGTTTGGGCACCAAGACCAATCTGTGCTGCGTTTACCCCACCGCGTGTGGCTGTCGGACCTTGTGCTCCTGACGACATCTGACTCATCATATCTTGGAAAGTTACACGACCTTTTTTAAAACCTGCTGTATTTACATTGGCGATATTGTTACCAATCACGTCTAACTTTGTTTGAAAACCTTTCATTCCAGAAATCCCTGCATACATTGAACGTAACATTTAAGTAATCCCCTTTATTGGTTTTTTGTGACTTGCTTGAAGTCCGGCTGTCTCGTTCGGTCAACAACCGTCGGCCTCCCAACTGGGTCCAGCCTAATCATTAATTAATATTGTTCCATTGATATTGGTGAAAATTTTGCTAGCTGCTTCTTCTTTATTCATCGCTGTAACTACTGTATTATTTTTCGTACTGACAAGTAATGCTGCTTTATTTGTTAAAACAAGTGAATCCGTTACACCTTTTTGTTTGGCTTCACTCATCTTTTCTGAAATACTTTGCCATTGATTATCACTGATCGTGATATTTCGTTGACTCAATCGCTCCTTAGCATGTTTACTGACTTTCAGTTCTTGGACACCGGCTAGTACATCCTTGAAACTTTCTGTGTTCTGTCTGGCGGGTGTTTTTTTAACAGTAGGCTGCATGATGTGATGCTGTTGTACCTGATGGATGTGATGACTCATGCTACGCACTTCCTTCAGTGACATTATCAGGCTGACTCACCTTTGTAATAGCATCTGCAAATATTCTTTCACCGTTTTGAAGTTCCAAGACCGCTCTTCCCTGACTCTGACTGACTGCAACTACATTGCTTTCTTTCCCATCAAGTTTTTCGCCTGTTTCTTCATCGGTCACCTGGTAAGAAACTTCTTTACCGATCATGTGACTATACTGAAGAATTGGAGAAACACTCTGATTCTGAATCAACTTATCGATTGAACTGGTCATATTCATCATTTGTTCCAATGATGAGAAGTTAGACATCTGAGAAATAAATTCTGTATCTTTCATCGGGTTACTAGGATCCTGATTCTGCAGCTGGGTCATTAGAATTTTGAGAAAGTCATCTTTACCTAGCTCAGGACTAGGAGTACGCTCGGTTTTCTGGCTCTGTAAATAAAGTGATGGATCTATCCTTGTCATGTAATCACCTCCAAATTTTCATTCAGCGCTTCTTCAAACTGTGACTGAAAATCATTTTCATCTGACTGATCACTTTGCTGATGCGAATGTTCAGATTCATCGTTTGGATTTTCACCAGCTGATTGTTGGTCATGTTCCTTCTGATATGCTTGTCCAGCTTGCTGTGCTGATAATTCCTGCTTTTCAACAACTACCTGTTGCGGTGTAAACATATTTTTCAGTTGATGCATGTTAGATTCGAGCATTTCTTTGGCTGCTTGGGATGTTACCATAATCTTCACAGTCATTTCACCATTAATTTGGGTCAGCTTTACCATCATTTCGCCAAGATTCTCGGGCCGTAAAGTAATGGAAAGTTGTGAAGTTCCATTGGTAGCAGATAGGAATCTGCTTGTTTTAATAACCTTTTGAAACTGTTCAATCAACTGATTTTCAGCAGGGGCTGAATTTGTATTTGTGTTCATATGAATGATAAACTGCTCAACTTTTGACATTGGCGCAGCCGAATTAATTGAAACCTGCGGCTGGACAACAGTTCTATCAAGTTGCTGCTGATTTCTCACAGCATGCTGAAGCCATTTAACTACGTCAGATGTAGTAACTTTTGCGTCTGCGTTATACTGTTGTTTTGCGGCAAACTGATTTCTTTTCTGGAACGCCTGAACAAGTTCCTTCCAACTGGTCATTTCTTTACTTGTATTTTTCGTCTGCTCCAAAACCATCGGAGAAGCAATCCTGTTACTTTTGTCAAGTGCTGTCCACTGTTCCAGCAGACTCAGAACAGCTGGTGCGGCCTTACTGATACTTGCTTGGTCAGTCAATTTTGCTAATACAGTTTCTGCCTTACTGAGTATTGCTTCTAATTGTTTGATAAGTTCCTCTGTTTTCACACCAATTGCCTTATCAGGACTAACCATGCCCGGAAAAATCTGACTTATAGAAACATCAGTTGCTTCACCACTTAAATCAGAAGACTTTTCGATCAGTTTTCCGATCAGCTCCTGTGCAGTTCGATCAATTGCTTCACTCGGTTTAATTTCGGATCCTTCCATTTCCTTTTGGGCTAGACCCATAAGAATGCTCAGTAAGGTCTTCTGATCCTTTCCCTGCGATGCTCCAGCTTCGCCAAGGATATTGGATAAAGAAGGGTCAGCTTTTACAAGCAAACTCTGGAAAGCCATATCACTTCCTGCAGTGGTTTTTCCTGTTTTATTTCCTGCCGACGTTTTGATGGCCGGCTGTGAAGATTGCTGCAATACCATATTGGTCATGTTCATTTTTTTCACCCCCCTTCAATTAAAACGTTTTATAAAAAACTATTGACCAGATTCTATATAGAGCTGGGTGAGATCAGCTGCCTTTTGTGCATCCATGGCTTCAAAAATGCTTCCTCGTACATCGTCTTTCAAATTTTTGAGAATGGAAACAGCGAGTTCTGCTTTCATATTTTCAAGAATTTGGGCAGCTTGTTCAGAATCCATATCCTTAAAGGATGAGGAGATTGTCTCGACCGGTTTTCGTTCGTTTTGTTCATCATTTTGAATCTCTGTTTCGTTTTTTTTCTTGTTGCTGTTCTCCAGTTTAATAATTTCCTGTTCCAGATCATCGATGGTGGACTCTAAATTTGAGACCTCCTGTGTTAACGAAGAGATTTTTTCATCCTTACTGGCGATGGCATCTTTCAGCTTTTCTTCCGTACGCTGCTGGTCCTTCTCCTGATCGGTTTTAACTACTTTTGCTAGAACAGGTACATTGTTTGCGGTATTTTTCATCCATCCAATTGCATCTACCCCTGCCGCAGAAAAGATGATAACAGTAAGCGTAACTGCAACCGCCAATGGAATAACAATTGCAAAAAAGAACCATAAAAGCGGATTAAGTTTTTCTTTTTGTTTTGTCTTATCTTTTGCCATTTGTTTCACCTGATTTTTCGGCTTAAATACTGCTGAACAGAAATTTCATCCATTGAAACAGCCTCGTTTTTCTTCATGAGCTGTATTCGGTCTGTATCTCTATGTTCAATAATTTTTTCAAACTTTTTAACTTCCACATGTGCCGTTTTTAGCTCTTCATGCTTACTTTCCATTTTACCTCTGGCATGCTGGACATCTACCTGAAGTATGTTAACCTGAGCGTTTAACATATCCATGTATCCTGCCTGTTCCCTTATAGTTTCAATAGAAGTGGGCTTGTGCAGTGAGTTTTCATACAGCTCTTCTACCGCCTCTTTTTTACGCAGGAGGTTATAAAGTTTAGTTGCTGTATCTTCAAATGAGTCCACTGCCAGCTGGTAAGCTTTCTGGGCATCCTGTTTCTCATTTTCCCGTACATGCAAAATCTTCGATAGTGCGACTGTTCCTGCCATCAAACTCCCCCTTTAAGCAATTCCTTCATCAGCTTTATTGATTCATCAAGTGACCGATATTCATTAACATCCTGACGCAGAAAGGACTGTATTTTAGGATGGTATGCGATTGCCTTATCGATCTCCTGATTAGTCCCTCGCTTGTACGCCCCAATTTGGATAAGTTCACTGTTCTCTTCGTATACTGCCATCAGTCTTCTAAGCTCCTGGGCTGATTCCTGATGTTCTTTGTCCGCAACCTTGTTCATAACCCTGCTGATTGATTTCAAGACATTGAGCGCAGGAAACTGTCCTTGTTCGGCTAGTTTCCGGTCCAAAATAAAATGTCCATCCAGAATCCCACGAACCGTATCGGCGATCGGTTCATTCATGTCATCCCCATCAACCAACACAGTGTAAAACGCTGTAATTGATCCATCTTTACTCGTCCCGGTCCGCTCAAGCAATTTAGGCAACACTGCAAACACGGAAGGGGTATATCCCTTTGTGGTCGGTGGCTCCCCTGTGGCAAGGCCAACCTCCCGCTGTGCCATTGCTACCCTGGTTACGGAGTCCATCATCAGATTGACTTCAAACCCCTGGTCACGAAAATATTCACTTATCGCAGTGGCGGTGTACGCTCCCTTAATTCGCATAAGTGCCGGCTGATCGGATGTAGCTACAACGACAATTGACTTTTTCAGTCCTTCCTCGCCAAGGTCATGCTCGATGAATTCTCGGACTTCACGGCCTCGTTCGCCTATTAATGCAATTACGTTAATATCCGCACTGCTGTTTCTCGCAATCATTCCCATTAATGTACTTTTACCGACACCACTACCGGCAAAGATTCCTATTCGCTGTCCTTTGCCAACAGTCAGTAACGAATCAATCGATTTGACACCTACCTGAACAGGCTCTGATATCTTTTTTCTTGTCATCGGATTAGGTGGTGATTGTTCTGTTGGATAATTAGCGAGTCCTTTAGGAAGTTTCGATTCATCAAGTGCCATCCCAAGCGAATCAACTACCTTACCAATTAACCCCCGGCCAATTTTAACCGACAATGCCTCACCGGTTGCTTCAACCAGACACCCGGGTCCTATCTCAGCAACCTGCGTATACGGCATAAGAATGATTTTTTCGTGGTTAAATCCGACAACTTCCGCCTTCACGGGCTTTTTATCTGCTGAACTATGTATCAAGCATACCTCGCCGATATTTGCTTCCGGACCTTGTGATTCAATCATCAGTCCAACAATCCGCAACACCTTTCCATATCGTTTATAAGTGTCTATCCGATCAACTGCGTCCAAATATTGTTGGATATTCATCAATGGTTCTCCAAACTGATATCATGTAGTGCAGACCGGATTTCCTCCAACTGGGCATCAATCCCAGCATCAATCCGACCAAATGGGTGTTCAATAAGACAACTTCCTTCGCTTAAATCTTCTTTGACATACACAGATAGGTTTACATCCCTGTCTACCAGACTTGCAATTTCTTCTTTTTGCTGGCTGACCAACTCATAACTGTCTGGATGTACATATAAAGACAAGTTTGACTGATCTTTTATTTCCTTAATGGCAGCCTTTACGATTGATGTATACAACTCCGGCTTTTCATCCAGCTCGCACTTAATAATCTTCTCAGAAATTCGAATGGACAATTCGAGTATGCTCTCCTCACTTTGCTCAATGGTGGCGTGATAGTCAGCTGTTGCAGACTCAATTATTCGATTGGCTTTTTCAAGGAGGCCTCTATATTGCTCAATACTTTCCTCTTTACCTAAAGAAAAACCATTATCATAACCTTCCTGGTGAGCCTGTTGTACAAGCTTCACTTTCTCCTGCTTCCAGGACTCCTTTGCGGCAGCTACTTCGTTATTAGTCGCTTCAATAAGATTCTGCTGTTGTGTCTTAATCTCTTCCAATTCCCTATAAGTAGCTTCTACCTTGGACTGTAGGTTACTCTGCTCATCTTCAAGCGCAGTATCCCTAGACTCCGGAGTATTGCTGTGTATTTTTCTGATTTTGATAACTTTTTCTTTCGCCTGGTCAGAATGATAATAATGGTAATTAGACAATGATATCGTCACCTCCACCCCGTGCAATAACGATCTCGCCTATTTCTTCAAGTCGTCGGATAGCACCTACAATTCTAGTCTGAGCTTCCTCAACATCTCTCAATCTGACAGGTCCCATATATTCCATTTCCTCTTTAAAGGTTTCGGCCATCCGTTGGGACATGTTTTTGAAGACAATATCTTTCACTTCATCACTGGCCACTTTAAGCGACAGACGTAGGTCTTCATTTTCAACTTCCCGGATAACCCGCTGAATTGACCGGTTATCAAGAACGACAATATCTTCGAAGACAAACATCCGTTTCTTAATCTCTTCTGCCAATTCTGGATCCTGTATTTCAAGGGCATCAAGAATAGTTCGCTCAGTACTTCGGTCTACACCATTCAAAACTTCCACCACCGCTTGAATACCACCTGTCTGTGTATAGTCCTCAGTTAGTGAAGATGACAATTTGCGTTCAAGCACCTGTTCCACCTGGCTAATAATCTCAGGTGAGGTAGAATCCATGGTTGCTATCCGTTTTGCTATTTCCGCCTGCATTTCTTGGGGCAAAGCCGATAAAATCTGACCCGACTGCTCAGGGTCAAGATAGGATAAAACCAAGGCAATTGTTTGCGGGTGTTCGTTCTGAATAAAATTCAATACCTGTTGCGCATCGGCTTTACGTGCGAAATCGAACGGTCTTACCTGCAGGGAGGAGGTCAATCTATCAATAATATTGCTTGCCTCCTGCTGGCCAAACGCTTTCTCAAGTACTGTCTTTGCATAACCAATGCCGCCCTGGGATATATAGTCCTGCGCAAGTGCAATTTGGTGAAACTGTTCAAGAACATCCTCTTTCATATTGGACTCCACTTTTTTGACTGAAGAAATTTCCAGGCTCAGCTTTTCAATCTCTTCTTCTGATAAGTGCTTATAAACTTGTGCCGAAACATCCGGCCCCAGGGAAATTAGCAGAATAGCTGCTTTTTGTTTTCCAGTTAACGTTGTCTGCCTAGCCATCGCTGGTTTCCCTCCTTAATCATCCGATATCCAGCTTTTCAAAAGCTTGGCGAATTCTTCCGGTTTGTCTTTTGCCATTTTTTCCAATTGCTTTCTCCGAACAACGGCCTCTGAATCATTGCTCTCTGGCATCTCCGGTATTTCAGGATCTGGTCTTGCAGGAATTGATTCCTCAAATTCCTCTTCAGTTGTTTTCCTGTTACGCAGAAGAATCACAATCAGAACTATAATCAGAAGGAGCAATATCCCCCCAGCAATGTATACCCATAGAGGAATTACAGGTGCAGCTGGTTGTGGTGTGCCCACACTTTCTGAGAATTCCTGAAAGACGATTGAAATCTTATCTTCAGGCTGTACTTCTCCATATTCTGCATCAACTGATGTATTAATAATTGAATTGAGAATCGATGCAATCCCAGCTTGTACTGTATCCTGTTCCTGTGCTGTCAGGTACTGTACTTCTTGACCATCACGGCCCTTGACTTCATTAACTGCAACCTGGATACCCAAGTCTCTGATTTTATAGGGGCTTTCTACTATAGCACCAATCATCTGTTGTAGTCTGCGTCTGATATCCCGTTCAATATCCTTTTTAACATTCTGCTGGTAAGTGTATACATCCTGGGTTCCTGGTCCATTTTGCTGATTACGATCGAAATATTCAAAGTACTGATTCATAATTACAATATTTTCAGCAGGCAAATTCGGTACTGCTTTCGAAACAAGGCGATAAAGCGTATCTATTTGGTTCCCTTTGAATTCATATCCAGGTTGGGTAGTCAAGACAATTGAAGCACTGGCCGGTTGTGATGTTTCACTTACAAAAACCGGTTCCTTTGGCATGTTAATCATGACTTTTGCCTCGTTAATTCCGTCAACTCCCTCAATAAGAGTAGCTAATTCTGTTTGCATGGCATCAAGCTTAATCATATTGAACTCATTGTCAGTTATTCCCCATGATGCATTTTCACTAAAAAAAGAATAATCTATATTTCCAGTATCCGGGATTCCCTGACTTGCTAGATCAACAAGCAAAGAATCAACATGGGTATCCGGCACTAATATAGTTTTACCTCCCCCATCAATTTCATAGGTTATCCCCCGTGCATCCAGTTCAGCTTTTATCTGGCCGACTTCCTGCAGTGACAAATCATTATAAAGGGGTACAAGCCGAGAATTGGACGAAAATAGAATAACTGCTGCGATGATGGCTGCAACTATTGCGATAGAACCTATAAAAATACCTTTTTGACTCTTTGTTCGCCTGGTCCAAAAAGATTTAGCATCTTCTTTTAGTTTTAGTAGTCTCTCTTTCATATATTCCCCCGCCAAATCCTTCGATTCTTTTCACCTTAAGGTATCATTTTTATAGCAACTATTAGGACCTCGTCTAAATAAACTTTTATTTTAAGTACTTTTGGTGAAAACCCTTTTAGTTTTAAATTTGCATACGCATAATTTCGTTGTACGCATCTATAACTTTCCGTTGAATCTGTACGGAAGTTTCAAGTGTTACGCTTGCCTTTTGTGCTGTGATCATAACATTATGTAAATCTTCTGCCTGACCATTAGCTAGTGCCTGCGTCATTTTATCAGAAGTAATCTGAGTGTTATTAACACCCTCAATAGCCGACTTTAATGTATCGGCAAATTTACTTTGTGCTTCACCTGGTGAAATTTCAGGTTTAGTTTGTATAGTTTTAGGGAATGTCGTTTGAGAAATCCCATTTACCAATGGATTCATTTAGTTTACTCCTTTAATTTACAATTAGAATCACTTCATTTATAGAGATTGTTACATAAAATTATTATCTGCCAATCTCCAACGCCTTTAAGAGCATACTCTTACTAGCATTAAGTGTGGTGACGTTCGCTTCATAGGAGCGAGTTGCACTCATAAGATCAACCATTTCTTTTAATGGATCCACATTCGGCATTTCTACATAACCAGCTTCGTTGGCATCCGGATGATTGGGATTAAAGACCATCTTAAACGGAGACTCGTCCTCTATAATACTTTTAACCTTCACCCCTGTATTCTGACTGGAAGAGGTGTTGGCAGCGTTATGTAAATAGGATTTAAAACTTTGGTTTTCTGGTTCCATGACGACCATCTTGCGTCTGTAGGGTGTATATTCACCATTTTCATTAACTGTTGCTCGAGTTGACTGCGCATTTGCAATGTTGGAGGAGACAACGTCCATCCGTAGTCTTTGTGCCGTCAAAGCACTGGCACTTGTATTTATTGCATTAAAAATTGACATTTTATCTTCCTCCTCTTATTACAGTTTGCAGACTGCTGAATTTACCATTTATCCGATCAACCAAACTCTGATAATAGATTTGGTTTTTTGCGAGTTCAGCCATCTCTTTGTCAACATCCACGTTATTACCATTATGGTTGTACATTGTATTTTTTCTAGTCACTGTTTGAAAAGAAGTTAATTCTCCACCATTGAATGGTATGTGTCTTGGGTGGGTCCGCTTGGCGGTCAAAGGCGAATCCATAGTATCATTCAGGACATTTTTGAACACAACGTCTTTTGCTTTATAATTTGGTGTATCAATATTTGCGATATTACTTGAAATTACTCTGTTCTTAGCCGATGAATAATTAAGAGACCTTTCAAGTTGTTGAATGGTACTGCCAAATAAATCCATAGCATCCCCTCCAATTTTCTTATAAAATGACCGACATAAACTGCTCTGCATCTACGAACATTGTAATTTATCTAACGTGCAAAGTCTATCATATTTCGACACTTTTCCACTTGGGCAAACTATTTAGTTAATATTAACCAGGACTATTTCCTCTAAAAAATTACATTATTTGTAAATAACTTGCATAAAATGTACATTTTTGATGGATATTAAGCGGTAAATCACCATATTGATATTTTTACCAAAAGAAAAGCACATGGAATTTTCATTTAGAAAATCCATGTGCTTTTTTTATTATCTTTTAATTTAACCAGTCTTCAGGTTACTTATCTTGAGCGAAGCTTTTCAAGTTCGACGAGAAATTTACTGTTCAGTACTTTAATATAGGTACCTTTCATTCCAAGGGAACGTGATTCGATTACTCCTGCACTCTCAAGTTTTCTAAGGGCGTTAACAATTACTGAACGTGTAATGCCAACCCTGTCTGCAATTTTACTTGCAACAAGCAGCCCCTCATTACCATTTAGTTCTTCAAAGATGTGGTCAATTGCTTCCAGCTCGCTGTAGGATAAAGAGCTGATCGCCATTTGCACAACAGCTTTACTTCTTGCTTCAAGTTCAATTTCCTCTGTTTTCTCGTGAAGGATTTCCATTCCAACCACAGTTGCGCCGTATTCGGCTAATAACAAATCATCATCATTGAAGCTGTCAGTCAGTCTGCTCAGAATCAGCGTACCTAGTCGTTCACCACCGCCGATGATTGGTACGATGGTAGTCAGACCGTTTTGGAAAAGCTCCCGGTTCTCAACAGGGAAAGCGGTATACGGACTGTCAATATCCAGGTTAGCTGTTGTTTCGTGAATGTTGAATAACCCTTGGGTATATTCTTCCGGAAACTGTCTTTCTTCCAACATAGATTTCATACGGTCATTTTCAATTTCCTGATTAATAGCAAAGCCCAACAGCTTGCCACGACGACTGAGAATAAATACATTCCCGCGAATAACGTCCCTCAGGGATCCTGACATTTCGTTAAAGTTTACTGATTTTCCTGTTGCCTTCTGCAGCATAGCGTTAATTTTTCTTGCGCGATCTAAAAGTTTCATAATAATCCTCCATTTCACTAATTCGATTTATAGAATAAATTGGCTTAAATCCTTATTCTTTGCTATGTTCTTTAATTTCTTGTCAACATAGTCCTCCGTTATTTCCACAGTTTCCAGATTAATATCCGGAGCTTCAAACGATAGGTCCTCCAACAGTTTCTCCAGTATGGTGTGAAGCCGCCTTGCCCCAATATTGTCTGTCTCCTGGTTAACCTGATAGGCAATTTCTGCCAGTCTACTTATAGCTTCGTCTGTAAAAACAACATTTATACCTTCTGTTTTAATTAAAGCCTCATATTGTTTTAAAAGGGCATTGGAAGGTTCTTTTAAAATACGTTTGAAATCTTCCACGGATAATTTTTCAAGTTCTACCCTTATAGGGAATCTACCCTGAAGCTCGGGGATTAAATCAGAAGGTTTGGACATATGAAAAGCGCCAGCAGCGATAAACAGCATATGATCTGTTTTCACAGGTCCGTGCTTTGTTACAACGGTTGATCCTTCCACTATGGGTAGAATATCGCGTTGCACACCCTCCCGGGATACATTTGCTGTATTATCTTGTTTCCCGGCAACCTTATCAATCTCGTCGATGAAAAGTATTCCTGATTGTTCTGCACGGAAAATTGCTTCTTGTGAGGCCTCTTCCATGTCAACCAGTTTTTGTGCTTCCTGCTGCGTTAGTAATTTTCTCGCCTCTGAAACAGGAAGGTTTCGTTTCTTTTTTTTCTTCGGCATGAACTGGCCAAAGGCATCCTGCATGTTCATCCCCATCTGTTCCATTCCAGAACCCTGGAGCATATCGAACATGGAAGGTGGCACCTCTTCGATTTCCACTGTTACCAGTGTATCCTCCAGCTCGCCCAGCGCCAGTTGGTGTTCCACTCGTTTTCTCTTGCTGCGTATTTCCTCATCTCTAGGTGCAGTTTGATCATCATCGTCTTCTTCCTGAGTAGAAAACAACATTTCAAACGGATTTTTCATGTTGTTCTGTTTCTGGGCCTGGGGGACCAATAACTGAACAAGCTTTTTGTTTGCCTCCTGCTCAGCGCGGTCCCGTACTTCTTCCATCTTTTCTTCTTTAACCATCCTAAGAGACATTTCCACCAGATCACGGACCATGGATTCTACATCCCGACCAACATAACCAACTTCGGTAAACTTGGTAGCTTCCACTTTCACGAAAGGGGCTCCAACAAGCTTTGCAAGCCGCCGTGCTATTTCGGTTTTCCCCACCCCAGTCGGGCCAATCATCAGAATGTTCTTCGGGACTACTTCATCTTTAAGTGTCTCATCAAGTTTCATGCGGCGATAACGATTCCTTAAGGCTACCGCTACTGACTTTTTGGCATCATTCTGACCGATTATATACCGGTCCAGCTGACCCACAATTTGCCGTGGAGTATAATCAGTGCTCATTGTCATTGAAGGCCTCCTTATTATTCAAGTACCTCTAACGTAATATGGTCATTTGTATAGACACATATTTCACCCGCAATTTCCAGTGCACTGCGGGCAATCTCTTTAGCCGAGAGATTATCTGAATGGCGCGCTAAAGCCCGCCCTGCACTCAGCGCATAGTTACCGCCGGAACCTATAGCAAGAATGCCATCATCCGGTTCGATTACCTCTCCAGTACCGGAAACAAGGAACATGTCATCCTTATTCATAACAATAAGCATTGCCTCCAGCTTACGAAGAACCTTATCACTGCGCCATTCTTTGGCAAGTTCAACAGATGCCCGCGCCAGATTTCCATCGAAAGTTTCCAGTTTACCCTCAAACTTCTCAAACAGAGTAAACGCATCAGCGACAGATCCGGCAAAACCGGCAAGAACACGGCCATTGAATAAGGTCCGTACCTTCTTGGCCTTATGCTTCATAACCACAGCATTTCCAAGCGTAACCTGCCCATCACCACTCATTGCACACTGACCATTATGCTTAATAGCAAAAATGGTGGTGGCGTGCATTTCACTTGTCATAAAATCACCTCTCAGTGGAGCTTATTTATCACTCGCCCTCGGATGGCTGTTCATATATACACTGCGTAAACGATCTTTTGTTACGTGGGTGTATACTTGAGTAGAGGATAAATTTTCATGACCCAATAATTCCTGAACTGTCCGCAAATCAGCACCCTCATTCAGCATGTGAGTTGCAAAGGTATGCCTTAATTTGTGGGGATGTACATGAACAGTCAGTGCTGCCTTTTCTACAATCTTATTCAGTACAAGTCTGAACCCTCGTGCCGTTAAAGGATTGCCTCTAGCATTGAGAAAAACAGAATTGGTAGATGTTTTCCCTTTTGCAAGAAGCTTTTCCCTTCCATCATTTATGTAGGTTTGCAGGGAATCTTCTGCAAAACGGCCAAACGGAATATACCTCTCTTTTCTCCCTTTACCTCTTATCAACATGGTGCCAATCGTAAAGTCAATATCCTCCAACAAAAGACCCTGACACTCACTTACCCGTACACCTGTTGCATACAAGGTTTCAATAATTGCCTGATTGCGCTGGCCCACAGGATCCGACAAATCATTCACCTCGAATAACTTTTCCAGTTCCTCCATATATAAAAAACCGGGAATGGGCTTGGCAGCTTTGGGAAGCGTAAGATGAATGAAAGGATTTCCATCAACTTTTCCGGTCCGTTCCAGAAATCTGTAAAAAGTTCGCAGACTGGAAATCTTCCTGGATACGGACCTTCGGCTTAGTTTCTGATTGTAAAGAGTAGTGAGAAATAGCCTAACTATCTGGAAATCAACTTTCTCTAACCGATCAATGTGCTCCTTATTCAGAAACACAAAGAACGTTTCAAGATCATCTTTATAATATTTGACGGTATATGGCGAAGCGTTCTTTTCAAGACGTAAATACTCTGTAAAAGCTTCACTTAACTCTTTATAATGGTTCAACTCTCCACCCCGTTAAAACAGCGAGTAAATCATAACACAGAAAACTCTGAAAAGCAATAAACTTAACTAAATTGTAACAACATTCTGAAATGAACTCAATTATTTTTATAAAATGAGTAAAGTTACCATCAATGTTTCTTCGGGTAACCAGCTACTGTCAAGTAAATTGGCTTTCCAATGCGTAATTATATCTCCTACATTACAAATAGTCAACGCTAAACAATTGAATTATCTAAATAGTGATTTCTATTCAGTTAAAACAGCCCCAATTGACTGATTTTCTCTTTTGTTTCCGCAGTTCCCAGTTTATATAATCGGCGGTATATTTCTATGAGGTGGTCACTATACCGATTTCTGGTGTCATCTGCTCCCCACTCATCAAATGGTTTCTTCAGGTACTTAACTGCATTTCTGCCATCCTTGTCTTTTTCAATAAATAGTTCTTGGATTTCTTTTACTTCCTGAGGAGTTGCAATTATTTCATATTCAATCCCGCTTTCTGGCACGGAAAACTCGCGTATATCCTCCGTGTCCACGGTAACGAAATAACTTTTACGTTCAATCATGAAGATAACCTCCTTTTACATAGGCCACATTCCCTCATTTTTTGACTTAAAAACATTTGCGTGGAGGACGGAAAAGAAAAGACTACCCTTTTTGAGGGTAGTCAGCTCTGTATACTCTCTTTATAATCACAATTGGTACATGTTATACGTGTTTCTTTTTTATTTTTCTTCTCAACTAGCAAGGATTCGCATTTGGGACACGGTCTAGAGATAGGTTTATCCCATGAAACGAAGTCACAATCCGGAAAACGATCGCATCCATAAAACGTGCGTTTCTTTTTCGATTTTCGTTCGACCACGTTTCCTTCCTCACACTTCGGACATTTAACACCAATTTCTTTTAGGATCGGTTTTGTATTTCTGCAGTCAGGAAAATTCGAACATGCAAGGAACTTTCCATATCTGCCCATCTTGTAAACCATCTCATGCCCGCACTTTTCACAATCGATACCGGCTGGCTCATCACGTATCTCGATTTTTTCCATCTCTTCTTCCGCTTTTTCAAGCCGAACACGGAAATCGGAATAAAACGTGTCAATAATGCGTACCCATTCGGTTTTTCCTTCTTCGATCGAGTCAAGGTTACCTTCCATATTAACGGTAAATTCAACATCGATAATTTCAGGGAAAAATTCTTCGAGTATACTTGTTACAATCTTACCAAGTTCTGTTGGTATAAATCGTTTGTTGTCTATGCTTACATATCCGCGACGCTGAATGGTGTCAAGGGTAGGAGCAAATGTTGATGGTCTTCCGATCCCTTGTTCTTCCATAGTGCGTACCAACCGAGCTTCCGTATAGCGAGGAGGTGGCTGTGTGAAGTGCTGATTTGGTGTAATCTCTTGCGCATCCACAGTTTCTCCCTCTTTCAAATCCGGAAGAATTTTGTTCTCATCTTTCTTGTTATCGTCCGTGCCTTCCACGTATACACGCATAAATCCTTTAAATTTTATTTTAGATCCAGTAGCACGGAACTCTATTCCATTATTAAGAAGGTGCACAGTCATGGTATCCATCACAGCCGGAGCCATCTGACTTGCCAGGAATCGTTCCCAAATAAGTTTATAAAGGCGGAGTTGGTCTCTTGAAAGTACATCTTTCAGCGATTGTGGATGTCTCATAACCGAAGTCGGACGTACCGCTTCGTGTGCATCCTGTGCACCTTCCTGCTTTTTCCCTTTTCCAGTATAACCGAGATATTCCTTACCAAATTCTCCTTCAATATAACTTTTGGCTTCCTGTTTTGCAGTTTCAGAGATTCGGGTGGAATCCGTACGCATGTACGTTATCAAACCGGTAATCCCGCCTGATTTTTTACCAAGGTCAATACCTTCGTACAGCTGCTGTGCAACCATCATTGTTTTCTTTGCCCTGAAGTTAAGCTTCCGGGCTGCTTCCTGCTGCAGCGAGGATGTAGTAAACGGCTTGGCAGGATTTCGTTTTCGCTCCCGCTTGTTCACTTTATCGATAGAGAAGGTTTTACCTTCCATTTTGGCAGTAATTGATTTTACATCATCTTCTGACTGCAATTTCTGTTTTTTACCATCCACACCGTAAAAAGAACCTTCAAATTCTTTTTTGCCTTTTTTGAAACTGGCATCAATTGACCAGTATTCTTCCGGCTTGAAATTCTCAATCTCTTTCTCCCTGTCAATAATCATTTTGACGGCAACAGATTGTACTCGTCCAGCGCTAAGTCCTTTTTTGACTTTCTTCCATAGTAAAGGACTTATGTTATATCCAACGAGTCGGTCAAGAATACGTCTTGCCTGTTGGGCATCCACCAAATCATGATTAATTGACCGCGGGTGTTTGAATGATTCTTTGATCGCGTCCTTGGTAATTTCATTGAAAACCACACGGCAATCTGAGTTTTCATCCACCTTCAGCGCGTGGGCGAGGTGCCAGGCAATTGCTTCCCCTTCTCTGTCGGGGTCGGCTGCAAGATAAACTTTCTTCGCTTTTTTAGCAGCTGATCTTAATTCTTTCAGGATATCACCTTTACCTCGTACGGTGATGTATTTTGGTTTATATTCATCTTCTATATCGACACCCATTTGGCTTTTAGGCAAATCTATGACATGGCCCATGGATGCTTTAACCTTATATTTTTTTCCTAAATAGCGTTCGATCGTCTTCGCCTTGGCTGGCGACTCTACGATCACTAGATAATCTGACATTTATTTTCCTCCCAAATTGAGGTCCAGCCGAAATAATTGGAAATCTTCACTAATATTAAATAGTTACTACTCATTTGTCAAACATGTTACAAAAATCATATTATAAATACTTTATTCATATGCACCAGTTTGATGATAGTATGTCCCAGTCTTCCAGGATATCTTCTACGTCCAAAACAAGTTTTGCACCATCCTGTATCATCTTGTGGCAGCCCCTGGTCTGTGGGATTAGCGGAGAACCTGGGACTGCATATACTTCTCTACCCTGGTCAAGTGCCTGATCCACTGTTATCAAGGTACCACTCTTTTCAGTTGCCTCGATTACAAGTGTACCGAAGCTTAATCCGCTTATAAGCCGGTTACGCTCAGGGAAACGGTACCTTTCCGGTGGTGTGTCGGGCGGATATTCAGATAGCACTAACCCATGTTGAACAATTTGATGAGACAAATGGGTATTATGTTTAGGGTATATATGTTTAAATCCACTCCCCAGTACAGCTATTGTTTTCCCATTATTTTTCAAAGCAAGCTGATGGGCAAGACTGTCAATACCAGTTGCCATTCCGCTGACGATCACCCATTCCCGCTTAATTAGCGGTAAAACATATTTAACCATTTTTAACGCTGCATCCTGGGATGGTTTCCGTGTCCCAATGACACTTATTGTTGGAATTTTATTAAGCAAATCAGTATTACCCATGGCATAAAGTACCAGGGGCGCGTCTTTTATAGTTTTTAACACATAAGGATAGCAATCGTCAACTACGGTTATTATTTTATATGTTTTCAAATTATCCTTGAATTGGGTATTATCCTGCTGGTGGAGGTCGTTGTAGAATAAGGATGCATTTCGGGTGGTGATAGAAAAGAGTTGACTGATTTGAGTTGAGGAAAGTTTATATATGCTCTCTAAAGTGGGATCATACCGTATAAATTTACGGATGGTTCGCCGTGTTATTCCACGACACTGGTGAATATGAATCAAACGAATACGTAGTCTGTTCAATTTATCACGTCCTTTTATAGGAAGAGACCCACTGACATTAAGCCAGTGGGTTCTATTGGCTATTTAATTGTATAGCCATTGTGCCCAACGAGTAGCGTGACTTCCCTTACCCCCGTCCGATAAGTTAACATCAGTTCGACACTTAAGGAAGGCCGACTAAAACCGGGCTTTGCGTCCAACGTTGGCATACCCCTGTGAAAGGGCATGTTTTCTTTATCTCCTACGGAAAGAGTCGCAGCCAGCACGTCGCTTAACGGGCATTCCAGCTTTCATAATTAGTGAGTTTTACATTTATCCTGCAGATTGTTTTCTTTAAGGACACTGATCATGGTTTCACCCATAACAGCTGGTGTTTCTGCAACTTTAATTCCACATTCATTCATAACGCGGATTTTTTCGTCAGCAGTTCCTTTACCACCAGAAATAATCGCACCAGCATGGCCCATGCGTTTTCCTGGAGGTGCAGTGGCGCCACCAATGAAGCCAACAACAGGTTTCGTCATGTTCGCTTTAACCCATTCAGCAGCTTCTTCCTCGGCAGTTCCACCAATTTCACCAATCATGATGACTGCTTCTGTATCATCATCTTCATTGAATGCTGACAATACATCTATAAAGTCAGTACCGTTTACTGGGTCACCGCCGATACCTACTGCTGTAGATTGGCCGTATCCAGCTTCAGAAAGCTGATGAACCGCTTCATATGTTAATGTACCGGAACGGGAAACAACACCAATGTGACCTTTTTTATGAATGTAGCCAGGCATGATACCGATTTTACATTCTTCCGGTGTAATAACACCAGGGCAGTTTGGTCCAACAAGACGAGTTTTCTTGCCTTCCATATAACGTTTTACTTTTACCATGTCCATAACAGGAATATGCTCTGTAATACAGATTGCCAGGTCAAGCTCCGCATCCACCGCTTCAAGAATTGCATCTGCTGCGAATGGTGCAGGCACATAAATTACAGATGCAGTTGCACCTGTCTTTTCAACTGCTTCCTGTACCGTATTGAATACAGGTACTCCTTCGACTTCAGTACCACCTTTTTTAGGTGTCACGCCACCAACAATTTTGGTGCCATACTCAAGCATTTGTTTTGTATGGAATTTAGCTGTGCCACCGGTAATACCTTGGACAATTACTTTTGTATCTTTATTTACATATACACTCATGTTCGTCCGTCCTTTCTTCACAAAATACGTTCGTTATTTGTAAAAATTAAACCATCTTGGCTTTTGAAATTATTTAACCATGGAAACGATTTTTTCTGCGCCGTCTGCCATTGAACCAGCTGAAGTAATGTTCAGGCCTGATTCATCAAGGATTTTCTTGCCTAATTCAACATTAGTACCTTCCAGACGTACAACAAGTGGAATTTCTAATCCTACTTGCTTAGTTGCTTCCACGACACCTTCAGCAATGACATCACATTTCATAATACCACCAAAGATGTTGACAAATATACCTTTTACATTGGAATCGGACAAAATGATTTTAAATGCTTCGGTAACTTTTTCGGCTGTAGCACCGCCCCCAACATCAAGGAAATTAGCCGGATCTCCGCCATAATGCTTGATAATATCCATAGTGGACATAGCAAGTCCGGCACCGTTAACCATACAACCAATGTTACCATCTAGTGAAATATAGCTAAGATCATATTTGGAAGCTTCAATTTCTTTTTCATCTTCTTCGTCAAGATCACGTAGTTCCATTACATCTTTTTGACGGAACAATGCGTTATCATCAAAGTTCAGTTTGGAATCCAGTGCAAGCACTTCTCCATCACCAGTAGTCACAAGTGGATTAATCTCCGCAATGGAGCAATCTTTTTCGACAAATGCGGTATAAAGACTTGTCATGAACTTAACAGCTTTTCCAATCAGCTCATCTGGAATGTTAATGTTAAATGCTAGTCTTCTAGCCTGGTAACCGGAAAGTCCAACAACAGGGTCGATAACTTCCTTGAAAATCTTTTCAGGAGTCTCTGCGGCTACTTCTTCAATCTCTGTACCGCCTTCTTCGGATGCCATCATGACAACACGAGAAGTTGCACGGTCAAGTACAAGACCTACATAATATTCTTTTTTAATATCGCAGCCTTCTTCAATAAGCAAACGCTTTACTTCCTTACCTTCAGGACCTGTTTGATGCGTAACCAGGGTTTTACCCAGGATTTCATCTGCGTATGTACGCACTTCATCCAAGTTTTTAGCAATCTTTACGCCACCAGCTTTACCGCGACCACCGGCGTGGATTTGTGCTTTAACTACTTTTACGGAACTGTCCAGTTTCTTTGCAGCTTCAACTGCTTCATCCACCGTATATGCAACATGCCCATTAGGAACACTTACACCATAGCTTCGCAAAATCTCTTTGCCTTGATACTCATGAATGTTCATCTTTCATCCTCCCATCAAAATTCACTGCATTCCTATTGTATTAAAAAACAACAAATTTCACAAGAATAAGGGATATGTCACGCATTTTACCGATTTTCCTGTCAAATCAGGCACATACTACTAAACTATCAATCTTTGAGAACGTTGCGTTACAAATATACAGAAAGTACCAGCAAACCACTTACGTTTGCTGGTACTTTCTCTTGCAAATTATTAGTCACCGAAGTTCCGGTCTGCCTGGTAGATGAAAGCAAATACTTCAGCAACCGCCTTGTATAATTCCTCCGGGATGGTTTCATTAATATTTAACTCAGCCAGGAGTTCGACTAGTGAGGAGTCCTCCTGGATGGGTACATTACTCTCTCTGGCCTTTTCCAATATGTTATCTGCTACTATACCTTTTCCTGTTGCCGTCACTTTTGGCGCCTGTCCACTGTCCTGGTCATACCTCAGTGCTACCGCTTTATTTCGCTTCTGCTTCATATCCGGTAATCCACCCCCTGATATGATTGTTGGTAGGTATGGCTTGCATTATTACCTGATTTCGTTTCATGGATAGGCTTTACCAGCACTGTTGAAAGCTGATAGTCCAATTTATCCAACCCCTCTTTCACCATAGGCTTAAGTGATGCAACCATCGAGTTTGTTAGCCCGTGATCATTATAAACCGTCACTGTGACACTCCGTTTTTGTATGCTCATATCAATGATTGTTTCTTTCAGATTTGCCAAATCCAGATAGAATAAAATCCGACAAAAATCAGGGTTGATTTTTCCATCCTCATTTTTCTTCCCTTCAAAGTCAAGCTGGATATCACCTGCCAACCCGAGCTTCTCTGCTGGAAGCTGCAGACTTGCCTGAAGAAAATCCGCCGATTCATTTACAGACTGAACCTGCATTCCATTTATATAATGAAGAAGCTGTTGCGCTTGATCCGGCACTCTACCTTCGCCATACTGAATCATCTGAATCAGCAGGGATTTTATAGTGTTGGACTGCTGGTTGCCTGAACCTTCCGCAATCATATTTTCATAAGTAAGCCCGGTTACCTTCATTACCTGCTGGAGGTGGTGAAGGAACTGCTCTTTTGGCGGCAACTGCAGAAAAGCATCTGATGACTTATAAGCACTTACAAGTTGTTCAGAAGACACATAGAGCTGATCACTGCCTAAACCTTGAAACGCATACAACAGCTGTCTCATTTGCTGAGGTTGGTTATACAGCAGCTTGGATAAATTCTGCTGTTGTTCTGTGGATAAGAGAGGCATAAGGTTCCTTGTTATCTGCTGTTCCATTTGAGAAAATTGCTGACCAGTTAATGAGGTGTCGACAGAATTTAGAACGGTTCCCCATTTCTGTAAAAAAGCCTTTACTGTCGTTTGAATAAGTGCTCTATTACTTCGCAGGTGCTCAAGCTGGGTAACATTGTCTGCGTTTGAGGTACTACTGTTCTTTTGGGCTACTAATGGCTGTTCTTTTTTCCACGAAGAAAAGTCCACATCTGGGTCAATTGTGCCGGCAAGCTTCATGGCATTGAAAACCGATTCATCTTGGCCAATAACCTGACCTAAGATGTTAGGTATTGTAGTTGATATTCCGGAAACCTGGTGCAACCGATTAAGCAAGCGGTTTGACGAGGAATCAGATGCTTGACGCAACTGTTCTGTAAGGTTTGTAATTTGTTCACCAAACCCACTTTCTTTTTTAACGATAAGCGCTTGGAATACAGAATCTGTTACAGGCAGTCTCGCAGCTATCATATTTTTTAATACGGTGTATGCCTGGGATTTGTTTTTTGCCTGGTCAAGCAATTGAAATGCCTTGCGTAGTTGATCTTTGGTAAATGGGATTCCCTCTTTGACCAATGCCTGCATAAAAGCTATATTTGATTTTGTTGCTTTCAACCCGAGCTGCTGCATTAAACTCATTATATTCGCCCTTGCCTCATTCTTCAGCTGATCACCAATCACTTTTAATTGGATTACTTCTTTGGAGGCCTGAACCTGAAAATGATACCTTTCGCCAATTGTCAGAGATGCTTCAAGTTGAGCAACCATTTTTTGCGTTCCCAGCTGAATTTGTGCTTTATTCCCAGGATATATTTTAATTATTTTTCCCTGAACAATCTGCCCGGGTTTTAGCTGCTGCGGATTTACAGATACCTTGGTACCACTGATTCTTTGTTGACTGGTCACGTTATGGATACTCAATTAAGCCATCCTCCTTACTTATTTGGCTGTATTTCTTACCGGCGCAAACGACTTGCGATGGTAAGGGGAAATTCCGTGTTCCTCTAGCATTGTCATATGATGTTTAGTCCCGTATCCCATATTGGATTCAAAACCATATAGAGGGTATTTTTTATGTAACTGTTTCATTAAATTATCACGAGTTACCTTTGCGAGTATACTTGCAGCCGCAATGGAGACACTTTGCTGATCGCCTTTTACGATTGCCTGCGTTGGACAGGGAAGACCATCAAGTCTTACTGCGTCAACTAACACGTGATCTGGCGAAGGATTTAACTGTTCGACCGCATCTACCATTGCCAGTTTTGTAGCCTCATAGATATTAACCTCATCGATTTTGGTGTTATCGATGATGGAAATCCCATAACTCACAGCTTGACTCTTAATGATTTCAAAAAAATCATTTCGCATTGATTCGCTAAGTTGTTTCGAGTCATTTAAACCAAGTAACTTAAACCCTTGCGGTAAAATGACTGCAGCAGCAACTACTGGGCCGGCTAATGGTCCTCGCCCAGCTTCGTCCATGCCGGCGATATACTGACGGCCATTCTCGTAACAAGCATTTTCATAACGCATCATCTGGGTGAAGTTCTTTTCCAGACCCTTTTCTTTCAATTTTTGCTTTTCATACCGGCGAAGCAGCTGCTGAACACCTTTCCGTTCATCGAGTTTCATTTGTTCTATTAACTGCTCATCTATCTTATTACTTTCCAGTAAATTTTTTAGTTCATTTATTGAAATTTTCTCCACATAATCACCCTATCTCTCTTTATATCGGCAAAAAAGGATAAAACTAAAAGTGACATCCATCAAGAGATGTATGCCACTCAGTCTTCAGGCGTTTCAAGTGTAATTCTACCGAGTTTGCCCGTTCTTACATCACGAATGACAAGGTCTGAAACCTTATCGAAGTTAACATTTCCGCCACTCTCCAGTGCGCCACGCTGTTTACCTATCGCTACGAATATTTCCCACATATCTTCCATATCTTGTTCGATGTTGTATCGCTCCACTAGTCGTTCAGGGTAATTTCGTTGCATATAGGTTATAACAAAAGCCACAATATCCTGCATGGAAAGAAGTTGGTCTTTGATTGTACCGATGGCCGCGAGACGGTATCCCACCAGTTCATCCTCAAACTTCGGCCAAAGTATACCCGGTGTATCCAGGAGCTCAAAGTCTTTCTTGACTTTAATCCATAACTGCTGCTTTGTTACACCAGGCTTGTCCCCTGTTTTGGCAATCTTCTTATTGGCAAGACGGTTAATGAGTGTAGATTTGCCTACATTGGGGATCCCAATAATCATTGCACGGGCAGGACGAGGCTGGATGCCTTTTTTGGCTAGCTGATCCATCTTTTTCTGACCCATTTCTTTTCCAAGTTGAATGATACGCTTAATATCAGCTTTATCGTTAACATTAATGGCAATGGAAGGGATATCCCTCTCTTTAAAATATGCTGTCCACTGATCCGTAACCCGGTTATCCGCCAGGTCTTTCTTCATTAAAATAATCATTTTTGGTTTGTTCTGAAGAACCTGGTGAAGCATCGGGTTTTGAGATGATAAAGGAGCCCGTGCATCTACAAGCTCCATAACGAAATCAACCAGTTTGAGCTTCTCCTCCACTTCCCGCCGCGCTTTTGCCATATGGCCAGGAAACCATTGTATAGTCATATTTATCACCTACTCTTCTAAAATCTGCATCCGCTCAAACGGCCAGTAAATAAGACTCGTTTTGCCAACAATCTGTTCCAATGACACTAAACCAAGTATTCGGCTATCCGTCGAATTATTTCGGTTATCTCCCAGTACCAATACATGGTCTTCCGGGATTGTCTCATGTCCGCCGGGCAGATCTTCAAGCTGAAAATCTTCCGTATACGGTTGGTAGGACATCATTTCTTTCTTAGCTTCGGCTAAAAATGGTTCTTTAACCTTTTTTCCATCAATATACAGTACATTATTCTCCACAGCAACATGCTCTCCCGGCAGACCGATAATCCGTTTAATAAAATCTTTTTTATCTGACGCGTGGAAAACTACTACGTCAAACCGTTCTGGTTCCTGAATATCATATAAGAATTTATTTACAATCATCTGATCCCCATCATGCAGTGTAGGCATCATTGATGGGCCATCAACCACAATCGGGGCGAAAAAAAAGGTCCTTACGATAAAGGCCAACGCAAAAGCGATCAATAATGCCTTTACCCATTCAAACCATTCACTTTTCCGTTTAGCCATGTATTCCCCTCCGAAAAACTTTTTTACACCTTATCGTATTTTAGGTTTCTTTCACTATATCATGCAAAACTTGTTATATGTATGTCAAAGACTGTTATAAAAATGGTTGTTTTTCACCCAAAGACTACCTTGTAAAATATCTCTTTGGGAATACCCTGCGCTTTTACGCTTGATTCCATGAGTATTTTTTTCTCCGTAGAATGTAAAAAGGAGCTTGCACATGGGCCAAGCTCCTTTCCGATAACACTATATTACCAGGTTTCAGAACCATATCAGTAGTTCTTAAACCTCTAGTACTATCTGCGTTCTTTAATACGTGCGGCTTTACCACGAAGGTTACGAAGATAGTATAGTTTAGCACGACGTACGATACCACGACGGGAAACTTCAATTTTCGCAATACGAGGTGAATGTACTGGGAAAGTACGTTCAACACCAACACCATAAGATATCTTTCTTACTGTAAATGTCTCGCTGATTCCACCGTTTTGACGTTTGATTACAACGCCTTCGAATACCTGAATTCGTTCACGTGTTCCTTCAACAACTTTAACATGAACTTTAACAGTATCACCTGCGCGGAAATCAGGATGATCAGTACGAAGCTGATCCTTTGTGATGTCTTCAATCAATTTTTGCATCCTGTTTCACTCCTTCCAAACCAATGCTCATATCTCGTATGGGGACAGCGGAACATCGTTTATACGACCTAAGTATAGTACTTAAGCACAACAATAAATATACCATAGTGATTCATTAAGTTCAACCATAATTCTATCCATTGTATAGTTCATTCAGTATTTTACGCTCTTCTTCTGACAAGGCGTCTTCATTGATAAGATCCCGACGCCGTTCCGATGTCCGTTTAAGTGATTCCTTCCTGCGCCATGCATCTATTTTTGCATGATCACCCGACAGCAGGATATCGGGCACCCTCATACCGCGGAAATCAGCCGGTCGAGTGTAGTGCGGATGTTCAAGCAGACCAGTTGAGAAAGAATCCTCCGGTGCTGATTCCTTATTTCCAAGCACATCAGGAAGCAAGCGAACCACACTGTCGATTACGACCATTGCCCCCAGTTCACCACCGGTAAGCACATAATCCCCGATAGATATTTCATCAGTCACAAGGTGTTCCCGTATCCGTTCATCATACCCCTCGTAGTGTCCACAGATAAATATGAGATGCTCTTCTTCAGCCAGTTCTTCTGCCTTTTTCTGTGTATACGGTTCGCCTTGAGGACACATCAGAATAACCCGCGGCTTAGCCTTACTTTTCTTAGTGACATCCTCTACGGCATCAAAAACCGGTTGCGGTGTTAGCACCATTCCTGCACCCCCACCGTAAGGATAGTCATCCACTTTATTGTGTTTGTTTTCAGTATAGTCACGGAAGTTTACCAGATTATAACTGAACTTCTCTTTTTCATAAGCTTTTTTTAAAATGGAAGCGTCAAAAACCCCTGTGAACATTTCGGGAAATAACGTTAAAATATCTGCATGCATCAGTCCAGCAGTCCTTCCATTGGTTTTATGATTACTTTCCCGTCCTCTGGTTCCACTTCTTTCACTACATCCTCAATATAAGGAACAAGGATGTCTTTTCCCTTTTGTTGCTTAACCACCCACACATCATTTGCGCCAGGTGAAAGAATTTCTTTAATAGTGCCCAGTTTTTCTCCATTATCGAGATATACCTCGCATCCAATAATTTCATGGTAATAGAACTCATCTTCGTCCAGATCAGTGAGCTGCTCTTCTTTTATATTCAACAAATCACCTTTAAAATGTTCTACATCATTAATATTCTCGTAGCCTTTAAATTGAAGAAGATCAAACCCTTTATGCTGCCGGTGTGATGCTACCTCCAGCTCAACAATCTGCTTATTCCCCTGAGTAAGATACAAGATGTTACCCGGTTTGAAACGTTCTTCAAAATCACTGATCCGGAGTACCTTTACTTCTCCTTTAATCCCATGTGTGTTTACAATTTTTCCAACTTCAAACAGTCTGTCAGTCATTTTATCACCTATTCATCTATCCGGATTACAATATCATCTTTAATGACGATTTTAGCTTCTTTCATAAGCTCATCCCAATGCGAACCTTCCTTCACTTCAACAAGAGCTTCAACTTCCTTCTCCGTTATTTCACTTCCAATCTCCAGCATATCCAGCTGTTCAATTTTAAATTCCGCTAGTTTTATTTTTTCTTTACGGTTTTTAATTTCCTGCTGAAATCGCTGGGACAGATCCTGTCTTGAAATGCCGGCCTTATTCTGCAGTTTCCGTTGTTCAAACAGCAGTTGTTGACACTCTTGTTCAAGCCGCATTTTATGGTCAGAGAAGTTTTTATGCAGTTTCGCTTTACTCTTTTCGGTGACAACCTGCTTAATAAGTACTTTCTTAATAATTTGCACTACTGTTCACCGCTCTCTAAACGATCTTAGGAATGTGGACGTTAAACTAGAATTAGATGCTGAAAAAGGGAAAGGTATCCCCTCTCCCTTTACTACATAATATCCAGATAAATACGTTTGTCAGCATCCGATTTTGCTGCATAGACAACAGTCCGGACAGCTTTTGCGATACGTCCATTCTTGCCGATAATCTTACCAACATCTTTCTGATTAACAGTAAGATGATAGACAATCTTTGTTTCCTCTTCTGTTTCTGTAACCACAATATCTTCCGGGTGGTCAACCAGAGGTGTAACAATCGATTCGATTAGGGCCTTCATGATATCACACTACTTTACTATTGATTTTTCTGTTCGTGAAATTTTTTCATGATGCCTTCTTTTGAGAAAAGGTTACGAACTGTATCACTTGGTTTCGCGCCTTTAGTCATCCAATCAAGAGCTTTTTCTTCATCTATTTTAACTTCAACCGGATTCACTACAGGATTATATGTTCCAATTTGTTCGATCAAGCGGCCATCACGTGGAGAACGTGAATCAGCTACAACGACACGATAAAATGGATTTCTTTTAGACCCCATACGCTTTAAACGAATTTTAACAGCCATGTTCTTGCACCTCCAATAAATATGTTTTACACAATTTTAAATTCTAACAGAAAGACTAATGTCTGTAAAGTGTTTTTACATTACAACGTAAAAAATGTTTAAAACAAATCTAAAATTAATATAATTTTTCATTTACATAAACGGAAACTTCATGCCGCCTTTTCCTTTTTTGCCCTTTTGCATGTTTGTCATTTGCTTCATCATTTTTTTCATTTCCTCAAACTGCTTAAGCAGGCGATTCACCTGTGAAACAGACGTGCCTGACCCTTTGGCAATCCGCTTTTTACGGCTTGCGTTCATCACGCTCGGGTCTTGACGTTCTATCTTTGTCATGGACTGGATGATTGCTTCCACGTGGGAAAGCTGCTTCTCATCAATCTGAGCGTTCTTCAGCCCTTTCATCTTGTTAGCACCAGGAATCATTGCCATCAGATCTTCAAGCGGTCCCATATTTCTGACCTGCCCCATTTGTTCGAGGAAGTCATCAAATGTGAAGGAAGCTGTCCGCATTTTCTCTTCCAGCTCTTTTGCCTGTTTCTCATCCACATTGGTCTGTGCTTTTTCAATAAGAGAAAGCACATCCCCCATACCGAGAATCCGGGAGGCCATGCGTTCCGGGTGGAATGGTTCAAGTGCATCCAATTTTTCTCCCATACCCGCAAACTTAACAGGTTTATCGGTAACAGCCTTAATAGAAAGTGCTGCCCCACCCCGAGTATCGCCGTCAAGCTTGGTCAGAACTACACCTGAAATATCAAGCTGCTCATTAAAACTTTCCGCTACATTAACCGCATCCTGGCCAGTCATGGCATCAACAACCAGGAAAATTTCGTCCGGTTTCACAGTTGCTTTAATTTGCTCGAGTTCGTCCATAAGGTCAGTATCAACATGGAGCCGTCCTGCGGTATCAATAATTACGTAATCGTTATGCTCTGCTTTAGCTTGCTCAATCGCTTCTTTGGCGATATCGACTGGGTTGGCGTCGGTACCTTTGGAAAACACAGGCATGCTGAGCTGTTGGCCAAGTGTTTCCAGTTGGTTGATCGCTGCTGGACGGTACACGTCACAGGCAACAAGCAATGGTGACCGGTTATGGTTTTTCCGCAGATGGTTGGCAAGCTTACCAGTTGTGGTTGTTTTACCAGCACCCTGGAGTCCGACCATCATAATCACCGTTGGCGGACGTTCTGCAACAGCAATCTTGCTTTGCTCTCCGCCCATTAATGCAGTCAGTTCTTCTTTTACCACTTTAATAACCTGTTGTCCTGGTGTCAGGCTTTCCATAACCTCCTGATCAACAGCACGCTCTTTTATTCGCTTTATCAAATCTTTAACAACTTTGAAGTTAACGTCAGCTTCCAAAAGAGCAAGACGGACTTCGCGTGTCATTTCCTTAACATCTTGTTCGGAGACCTTCCCTTTACCAGTGATTTTTTTAATCGTTCCCTGTAAACGGTCGGCCAGTCCTTCAAATGCCATAGAAGGTGTCCCCCTAATCCAGTTCTTGTAATTGTTTAATCAGTTCCTGCAAGTTGCTGTCATCACCGGCAGCTTTCTCAAGTTGAGTGATGATAGCGGACCGCTGTTGAAATTTATCGTAGAGTCTAAGCTTTTCTTCATAGTTTTCAAGCATTGTTTCGGTACGCCTGATATTATCATATACAGCCTGCCGCGAAACCTCCAAAAGCTCTGAGATTTCACCCAGTGAGTAATCTTCGAGATAGTACATCTCCATATAATTACGTTGTTTTGGGGTCAGCAGTGTCTGATAGAAATCAAACAGATAATTGATTCGTGTTGTTTTCTCAAGCAAACTCATCACCCCATGTTAAGTGAAATCCCTTTACAAAAAGCTTAACATTATTCCTCGTTGTCTTCAAGAAGATCAGCAAACAAGCCATAGACAAATGCATTTGCATCGAACTCCTGGAGATCCTCGACTTTCTCACCCAATCCCACATACTTTACCGGGATATTCAGTTCATTACGGATTGCAAGAACAATCCCGCCTTTTGCGGTGCCATCCAGTTTCGTCAGGACAATCCCGGAGACGTCGGTTGCCTCGGAGAATGTTTTTGCCTGGCTCATTGCATTCTGACCGGTTGTTGCATCAAGCACCAACAGGACTTCATGCGGGGCACCGGGAATCTCACGTTCAATTATCCGTTTCACTTTCGAAAGTTCATTCATCAGATTAACTTTATTCTGCAAACGTCCTGCAGTATCACAAATTAGAACATCAGCATTACGTGATTTCGCCGCTTTTAATCCATCAAAAATAACTGCGGCCGGGTCACTCCCCGCTCCCTGTTTTATTACATCAACGCCAGCTCGCTCACCCCAGACATCTAGCTGTTCTATTGCACCAGCGCGGAAGGTATCCCCTGCTGCCAGAACAACTTTTTTCCCATTCTGTTTCAGCTTGTGGGCAAGTTTACCAATAGACGTCGTTTTCCCGACACCATTGACACCAACAACTAGAATAACCGAAAGCTCTCCGTCCTGGATTTTCAGTTCTTCAATTTCTTCGTCATCCTCACCATAATAGATTTCAACCAGCTTTTCTGATATAACATCCCGGACTTCCTTGGTGTCTTTGATGTTTTGCCGTTTGACCTCCATCTTAAGCTCGTCAATTAAATCCATTACCGTCATTACACCGACATCTGCAGATATTAGGACTTCTTCTAGCTCCTCAAAAAAGTCCTCATCCACTTTACGATAACGGGCAATCAGATCGTTAATTTTACCGGAGAAAGAGCTTCGTGTCTTCTCCATGCCTTTTTTATATTTCGTTGAGACTTCTTCAGTCTCTTCATTCTGTGAAAATTTATTTTTCAGCTTTTGCATAAAACTCATTATACAATGCCCTCCTTATGACTTAACCAGTTCTTTTGTATCCTCAAGTTGGACTGAAACCAAACGAGACACCCCAGACTCCTGCATGGTTACACCGTATAGAACATTAGCTTCTTCCATAGTGCCTTTACGGTGTGTAATAACAATAAACTGGGTATTTTTACTATATTGATTAACGTACTTGGCAAAGCGGGCTACATTGGCCTCATCAAGTGCTGCCTCCACTTCATCAAGCACACAGAAAGGAACAGGCCGTACCCTCAGTATTGCAAATAACAGGGCAATCGCTGTTAATGCACGTTCCCCTCCAGAAAGAAGTCCTAGATGCTGCAGTTTTTTTCCAGGTGGTTGAGCAATAATATCCACTCCAGTGTCCAAGAGGTTTTTCGGGTCGGTTAACTTCAATTCAGCCCGTCCGCCGCCAAACAGCTGCTTGAATACCAATGCGAATTCATCCCTGATTTGGCCGAACGTCTCACCGAATCGTTTCTGCATTTCCTCATCCATCTCAGAAATAACACTGTACATTGTTTGTTTGGCCTCAACCAAATCATTGCGCTGTTCAGACAGAAATTCGTACCGTTCAGAAATACGCTCGTATTCGTCAATCGCTCCCAGGTTGACCGTACCAAGACGGTCAATAGCCTGTTTGATCTGTTGGACAGTTGACCTGGTGGCTTCCAGATCTTCTGTCTTATCATAAACCTGTTTCGCCTTTTCAAAAGTAATCGTGTATTCGGTCTGAAGCTTGGAAATCCGGTTTTCCAGTTCAACATCAAGACGATTAGCTTTCACTTCTTTATCCTGAATTGACTTTATAAATACCTGGTGCTTTTTATTTTCCTCTTTCAGTTCATTTTCCTGATCCTGCATAATTTGTGTACGCTTTCCACGTTCAGCGCGCATATCCTGAATTCTTGCTGTTATTGTCTGTTTATCTTCTTTTGCTGCAAGGATTTGCTGATCTATCTCTTCTTCTGTCTCATTACCATTATGCATTTCTAGCAGTTCATCCAGCTCTGTAGCATAACGCTCATGTCGGTCTGTATACTCAGCTACTTGTTCCTTTAGTCCATTGGCTTTTTCCCGTTGGCTCTTAAGTCGTTCGTCCTGCTCAGCAAGTTCAACCCGTTTAGTCTGCAATGTTTCCTGCAGATGATCCTGGTTTTCCCTCAGCTCAGCCTCCTGCTCGGTTAGACGCTCAATCTCATTCTGTATATCTTCTATCTTGCCTGAGATTTCTTCCAGTTCACCATTAAGCTCCCTGTCACGTTTTTTAAGCGAATCACTGTCCTGATCAAATTGTTGTTTATCCTGATCATAAAGGGCAAGATTATCATTTAGTGTAGCAAGCTTCATTTCAGTTTCTTTGAATGCCGAACGGATTTCCTGAAGACTTTGCTGCTCCTCCGATACAGTTTTTTCTTCGGACAATAGCCGGCTTTCGAGATCTGCTATATCCTGTTTCTGCTCGGCAACTTTCTGTTCGAACAATGCAGCTTTCTTTTGAAACTCACTCAGTTTTTCAGTTACTTCCTGAAGGTCTTTTTCCCGGGTGAACAAGGATTGGTTTGATTTTTTCTGTGCTCCTCCTGACATTGAACCCCCAGGGTTAACAACGTCGCCCTCAAGTGTTACAACTCGATACCTTCGTATAACCGTTTTGGCAATATCATTTGCGTCTTTTAGAGTCTTTGCGATAATTACGTGTCCCATTAAATGATTTACAGCTTTCTCGAATTCATTGCTAGTGGATACCAGGTTTGCGGCAATTCCTACAAACCCTGGATGATTCTCTACTTTAGCAAGCATGTCCTTAGGGACGAAACGTGGCTGGATGGATGCAAGCGGCAGGAATGTTGCCCGTCCATTATTTGTTTTTTTCAGCCAGCTGATTGCATTCCGCGCCGCCTGGTCGTCGTTGACCACAACATGCTGTGCTTGTCCACCAAGTACAGTTTCAATTGCTGTAATATATTTTTTAGGGACATCAACAAGTTCAATTACAGCACCGTGAATCCCGTGAAGCTTTTGTTCTTCCCGGGCCTTAAGTACAGCTTTTACGCCATAATAGAATCCTTGAAAATCCTCTTTCATGTCTTCAAGCATTTCTTTTTTCGACTTCATCTTCTCGATATGCTGGAATCCCTGATACAGTTTAGTCTGTGCTTCCTGAAAAGAATTCCTTTTACTGCTTATTTCTTCTTTAAGTTGCTGAACATGACTGACTTTATCTTCGTATGTTTTTTCTATTTCTGAAAGGCTTGAGGCCAGTTCATCCCGCTTTGATGTAAGGGTCTTTCTTTGCGCAAGAAGATCCTCAAAGCGTTCAGCCTGCTTATCTTTCTTTCCTGAAATCTGTTTAAGCTGCCGATCCACTGATTGCTTCTCATTTCGTTTTGCCGCCTGCTTATTAAGCAGCTCGATATAGTCCGATTTCATTTCTTCAATTTGATTGGCTATACTTTCCTGGCCTGAAGTTAACTTATCTTCCAGTTCCTGAACCTGCTGTTTAGTTTCACGTCTGGTCTGCTGCAGTGATGCCAGTTTTTCATTTTCTTCAGCAAGTTCCGCCTGTAGCTTGTTCAGTCTTGCCTTTGTTTCTTCTCGTTGTGTTTCGAGATTCTCTTTATTCTCAGCAAAGTGTTTGGTCCGTTCGTTAAACACTTGCTTTTTACCCTCAAACTGCTCAAGTTTCTGGGTTGCTGTCAGTAATTTTGCCTGATAGTGTTCAATCTCCCCGTCAAGCTTTTCTACTAATTGGCGCTCTTCTTCCAGTTTGGCTTCTTTTCGTTGAATTTCTGTTTTAAGATTTATCTCTTTCAGTTTCTCTTTATCTAGTTCATCAAGTAAACTCTGCCATTTGCCATGCAGATCTTCAATTTCTGTAACAAGCAGTGAAATCTCCTGCTGTTTCAGCTGCTCCTTTTTCTCGAGGTATTTCTTGGCAGTTTCAGCCTGCTCTTGAAGGGGATCTATCTGCTGTTCAATCTCATGTATAATATCTTCCACCCTGTTTAGATTCTCCTGGGTTTCTGCTAATTTATACTCTGCCTTTTTTTTACGCTGTTTATACTTAAGTACACCTGCAGCTTCCTCAAAAATGGTGCGGCGCTCTTCTGCTTTAGAACTGAGAATTTCTTCGACTTTACCCTGACTGATAATGGAGAATGCTTCACGGCCGAGACCTGAATCCATAAATAATTCAACAATGTCTTTCAGACGACAGGACTGCTTATTGATATAAAACTCACTTTCCCCTGACCTGTATACACGCCTGGTGACACTCACTTCTTCATAGTCCAGTGGGAGTTTCTTATCAGTGTTGTCCATTACCAGTGTAACTTCAGCAACATTGAGCGGTCTTCTGGTATCGCTTCCCTGAAAAATAATATCCTCCATTTTGGAACCACGAAGAGACCTGGCAGACTGTTCACCCAGGACCCATCTGATTGCATCGGTAATATTACTTTTTCCGCTTCCGTTTGGGCCAACAACCGCTGTCAATCCAGGAACAAAATCTACGTTGATTCGCTCGGCGAATGACTTGAAACCCACACTTTCCAATCGCTTTAAATACATATACATTCTCCTATTTAACATCGGGATAAAAACATTATGTACCCTATTCCGTTTGGCTTTTTACCGCATTTATTTTATCATAAAGAAAGGAACAAAAGAAGATGTAACGGATACATACAAGGAATTATTGCTTTTGTTGCTGAATAATGGAATGAGGTGATTGCATGAATCTGGAAAATCCTTCTAAAGAAAATATGGAATTTATGCTTAATGAGATTGCTGAACGGTTGAGTGTAGTAAATCGCTCCATTATGGACGTGGAAGACTATGACCTGGATAAATATGATGATATAAAGTTTATGTATGAAATGGTAAAGCAAAAGGGTCAGCTCAGTGCTTCTGAAACACAAGCCTTTATTGACGAACTGCGGACTGTTAGAAAATCATAGTTTAAGAGGGCAAACTATATACGTATGAATCAACTTCAATCCAGCGAGGGAAATACATGGAGACTCCTGCGGGAAAAGCAACAGCTGAAAATCCCGCAGGAAGTGGTTTTCTTCCGAGGAAGTTGAAGCGTTGCCCGGCGGCAAAGGAAACACTGTGAAAGCTTTAGCTTGAACAGATGTTGACCTTGCACCCGGAGTGGTGAAAGCGGAATGTATTTCCAGAGCGAAGCTCAAGTTATGTCGCAGTTTACATGAATTTCGGAGCTTTTAGGGCAACAAAATTTATGAAAATAGCCTCATAGGAAGCAAAGTTAAAAAGAAAATGAGTAAATCGGCATTTTCAGCAACCGGTTTACTCATTTTTGAGTTTAATCATTAAATGTATCTAGTCCATTTTTAGCTGCACGTTGTTCAGCTTCTTTTTTTGTTCGGCCTACTCCCACCCCGGCAACCTCACCTTTGATCAATACCTGGGCGACAAACTCTTTATTGTGGGATGGCCCTTTTTCCTCAACTATCACATACTCTATACTTTGATTACGGTGCTGCTGGACGAGTTCCTGCAGCTGGCTTTTATAATCCATCGCATGCGAAAAAGCACCTGTTTTGATTTTCGGAAAGACATACTTTTCAAGGAACTGTATAGCTACATCATATCCTTGGTCAAGGTAAAGAGCTCCCAGAAACGCTTCAAAAACATCCGCGAGTAGTGCAGGACGGTCTCTGCCGCCTGTCTGTTCTTCCCCTTTTCCTAGTAAAATGTGTTCCCCAAAATTCAATTCCCGGGCAAAGTTTACAAGTGATGGCTCACAGACAATCGATGCCCGGAGCTTTGTCAGCTCCCCCTCTGCCATCCGCTCTTTTGTACGGAATAAGTACTGGGAGACTCCCAGTTCCAAAACAGCGTCGCCAAGAAACTCCAGACGTTCGTTATCCGAAAATGTTTCTCCCCGATGCTCATTCACATAAGATGAATGGATAAAGGCCTGTCTCATTAAATCATGGTCGTTAAATGTTATATCAAGTTGCTTCTGCAACACTTCAGCATTCATCTGCTTGATCACCACTCTGTACATATAGTTAGGTCCATTTTACCGAAGACAGACTGAATTGTAAATATACGGAAAGTCCCGCGGAACGGGACTTTCATGAATTAGGACTGAGTACTGTTTATGTAATTAACAGCATCACCTACTGTATTAATTTTTTCTGCTTCTTCATCAGCAATTTCCATATCAAATTCATCTTCAAGTTCCATTACAAGTTCCACAACGTCAAGTGAGTCTGCTTCCAGGTCATCTTTAAACGATGCTTCCATTGTTACTTTCGATTCTTCAACGTCAAGACGTTCAACGATAATTTCTTTTACGCGATCAAATACGTCTGCCACGATCCTTCACCCCCTTTCAATGAGTAATTATCTTGCTTATGCATGTCGTCGCCGTTCAAGCCCGAACGCTTTTATTCTTACATCACCATTCCGCCGTCGATGTGAAGGGTTTGGCCAGTCATATAATTGGAATCCTCTGATGCTAGGAAGCGTACGACTTTTGCTACATCTTCCGGTTGCCCAAGTTTTCCAAGTGGAATCATTCCAAGCATACTTTCTTTCTGTTCTTCGGTAAGTGCGTCAGTCATATCTGTTGAGATAAAACCTGGTGCTACTGCATTGACCAGTATATTGCGTGATGCAAATTCCTTGGCAGTGGATTTAGTCAGACCAATAACCCCTGCTTTAGCAGCAACATAATTAGCCTGTCCTGGATTGCCACTCACCCCAACAATTGATGCCACGTTGATGATTCTTCCACTCTTTTGCTTCATCATCTGTCGTGAAACTGCCTTGGTACACTGGAACACACCTTTAAGATTGGTATTAATAACCTGATCAAACTCGTCTTCTTTCATGCGCATCAACAGGTTATCACGGGTAATGCCTGCATTATTAACAAGTATATCCAGACTGCCGAATGTTCCTGTTACTTCTTTTATCATAGCCTTAACGTCATCAGCGTTAGCCACATCAGCCTGTATCTTAATAGATTTTACACCGAGTTGTTCTATTTCCTCAACTACAGATTGTGCTTTTGCTTCATTTCCAGCAAAATTCACCGCTACATTGGCACCCTGTCTAGCAAGTTCCAGGGCAATGGACCGGCCTATTCCACGGGACGCACCAGTTACAAGTGCACTCTTACCTTCGAGCATTTAGGATTCCTCCCTGTACCATGAAATAAAGTCGTTCAGCGACTCAGAATCCTGCACTGCAAACGTCTTTATTTTACGGTCGATTTTTTTCACAAGACCACTCAGCACTTTACCATTACCTACTTCTACAAATGCATCTACACCCTGATCAATCATATTCCGGATTGATTCTTCAAACCTTACCGGAGAATATAATTGTCTGATTAAAAGTTCCTTAACCTCATCTTTATCGGTTACTGGCTCTGCTGTAACATTTGCATACACAGGGATGCTAGCATTGTTGAACTCAACCTTATTCAATTCCTTGGAAAACTGTTCATTAGCCGCTTCCATCAGCCGGGAATGAAATGGACCACTTACATTTAACGGTAGCACCCGCTTGGCGCCTTTTTCTTTAAGAAGTGTGCTGGCATGATCGATTCCTTCTTTGGAACCTGAAATAACAATCTGTCCAGGGCAATTAAGGTTAGCGATATCAACGACCTCGTCATCACCAAGTTCTTCAAGCGCTTGTACGATGTCTTCCTGTGACATCCCCAGCACTGCCGCCATGGCACCCTTTCCTTTAGGGAAAGCTTCCTCCATTAACCTGCCTCGTGTAGCTACAAGTGGAAGAGCCTCTTTAAATGAAATTGCACCTGATGCCACCAGTGCACTATATTCACCAAGACTGTGGCCGACTGCCATGACCGGCTGAATTTTCTCTTTTAGAAGAAGAGTATGTACAGCAACACTGGAAAGCAACAGTGCAGGCTGAGCGTTTTCGGTTTCAGTCAGCCTATCTTTTGGTCCTTCAAACATGATTTGAGAAATATTTGGTTCTAATAGTTCGTCCGCCTCATTGAATAATTCTTTTATTTCCGCGTATTCTTCATAAAAAGCTTTCCCCATGCCTACTGCCTGCGAGCCTTGACCAGGGAACATAAACGCTATTCGTTTCATTCGTTTTCCCCCTTGTCCAATTCAATTGTCTCCATTGTTGTTTCAATCGTATCAATTACATTATGCTCTACCATATGGGATGCCTGCCTGATTGCATTATAGACTGCACGACGATTCGATGACCCATGTGCTTTGATAACAGGTGCAGCTAATCCAAACAATCCTGCACCACCATATTCGGAATAGTCAAGCTTGCTTTTTAATCCTTTCAAATCACTTTTAACCATTCCAGCCGCGACTTTGGTCTTCAATGACGACATAAAAGTTTCCTTTAGCATGGAAAACATCGTCATCGCTGTACCTTCAATTGTCTTCAATGCAATGTTGCCGCTGAAACCATCCGTAACCACCACATCCGCAGCCCCTGAAAGGATATCACGAGCCTCCACATTGCCAATGAAATTAACTGGTGCTTCTTTTAGCTGGGTAAACGCTTTTTTGGCAAGGTCGTTTCCTTTACCATCTTCCGTACCCACATTCAAAAGCCCAACAGTCGGATTATTGATCGACCGGACCTTTTCGGTATAAATGGACCCCATAATTGCATACTGGACCAAATGGTGCGCTTTCGCATCAACATTTGCACCAACATCGAGCAATAGAAAGCCTTTCCCATCGACAGTAGGGAGTGTCGGACTTAGCGCTGGACGGTCAATTCCTGGAGTTCTTCCCACCACAAAAAGTCCCGCACTCATTAAGGCGCCGGTATTCCCTGCTGATATACATGCATCGGCTCGGTTTTCCTTCACTTCTTTTGCCATAAGGACAAGCGAAGAGTTCTTCTTTCGCCGCACTGCGCGTACAGGCTCGTCCTCAGAAGTGATAACCTCTTCAGTGTGGATAATATCAATATTCGCAGATTCTGTTAAGTATTTTTTAATTTCTTTTTCGTTGCCGACCAGGGTGATATTCAGGTCTTTATGCTGACTGACAGCTTCCATCGCACCAAGCACAATTTCTTTCGGTGCATTGTCTCCACCCATGGCATCAATCACTATTTTCATGCCGGAGATCCCCCTCTCAATCGTTCGAGCGATACATGTAAAACAATCCGGTGAATACTTTTTCATTACCTACAAAGCTGTTCACTCTGACTACTGTCAATCCTTTATCAGTTTCACCTTCAACAAAGGCTTTCGCCACAACCCGTTCTCCCTCTTTTACTTGTCGGGTGAACTTTATTTCCGACTTGGCAGTAAGCGCCAGTTCATCATTAATAACCGCGACAGCAAGAGAATTTGCCTGTGCAAACAGATGGTGACCCCGTGCTATTTTGTTGCGCGAAAAAACATGCTCCCGCTTTATGATTAGCATGGAAATTGCCCTGTTATCCAGCTCCAGATCGATCAGTTCACCTATTACCTCATCGATCGGAAGGGCTTTAACTGTTTCGTTCCACTGATAAGTTGCAACTGATTTAATCCGTTCACGCAACTCCGGAATGGACAGTTCCATCCGGTCGAGCCGGATTGTCTGAATACTGACATTAAACTTTTTCGCAAGCTCTTCATCCGTGATGAATGGCGTGCTCTCTATCGTTTCCTTTAATAATCGCTGCCGTTCCATTTTACTGATTTTCATCATCCGCACCGTCCGAATTTAAAAACTTTGCATTTCATTTAGCTGGAGTTGCACTTATAGATTATGTTTTATGACTTGGTACTAATAGTAATATATAGTACCACCGTTAAATATGCAAGCTATCTATTAATCAAGTTTATCATGAAGAAATGTGTCATTTTCCAGCATTATCCGCAATGGGTAAAATGACGCGTTTTCTTCCAGCAAATTTTTTTCCACAATTTCCTGCGCATCCTGTCTGGCTGTCTCAAGCGCCCGGTAGTCGTGTATCATATCGCCCACTTTAAAGTCAGGCAGACCACTTTGCTTTTTGCCAAAAAAATCACCAGGTCCGCGCAGTTTCAGATCCTCTTCAGATAGTTCGAAACCATTAGCAGTTTCCGTCATAATACGCATACGTTCTTTACCAATTTCACCTTTTGGATCCGCAATAAGTATGCAGTAACTCTGCTTGTCGCCACGGCCAACCCTCCCCCTCAGCTGGTGCAACTGGGAAAGACCAAACCGTTCTGCATCATAAATAACCATAATAGTAGCGTTTGGGACATTTACACCTACCTCAACAACGGTGGTCGAGACCAAAACTTGTACTTTATTGGCAGCAAAGTCCTTCATGATTCCATCTTTTTCATCAGTTGACAACCGTCCATGCATCAGACCCACTTCAACGCTGTCTGCATAGTATTCCTCAAGTTGATGATACAAATCCACGGCATTTTGAATGTCCATTTTATCGGATTCTTCTATTAGAGGACAAATGATATACGCCTGCTCACCCTCTTCAACCCGCTTGCCGATAAAATTAAAAATGCGTTCAATCGTGTTTTCTTTGGCCCAGTATGTTTCAACTTCTTTACGGCCTGATGGCATTTCATCGATAACCGATACATCCATATCGCCAAAGGCTGTTATGGCAAGTGTACGGGGGATTGGGGTAGCTGTCATAAAGAGAACATCCGGATTAAGGCCTTTATCCCGTAAAATACGGCGTTGCTCCACACCGAACCGGTGCTGTTCATCTACAATCACAAATCCAAGATCAGCAAAGCTCACGTCATCCTGAATCAGTGCATGTGTCCCAATTACAATATCAATGCTATGGTCCTCGATTGCAACGGTCATTTCCCTGCGCCTTTTACCTTTAACCGATCCGGTTAAGAGAACAATATTTGCACGTTCACCAAAAAGCTCGGTCAGTGATTGGTAATGCTGCTCCGCAAGGATTTCTGTTGGAACCATTAATGCTCCCTGCTTTCCTGCAGTTAACGCCGCAAAAAGACAGATTGCCGCAACGGCTGTTTTTCCAGAGCCAACATCTCCCTGCAGGAGTCGGTTCATTCTGTAAGGTGATTCCATATCCCGGAGAATCTGAATCAGCGATTTCTCCTGTGCATTGGTAAGCTTAAATGGGAAATCACCAATAAAACCATCAACCTTTTGTTTATCATAATGCTGGGCATTCCCTGTTGTTGATTCCCGCTTTATTTTCCGTAAAAGCTGCATTTTTAGCTGAAATAGCAGAAACTCTTCATATGTAAAACGTCTTCGAGCATGCTTAAGCGCTACCCTGGATTCAGGGAAATGCATGGTAGCCACTGCTTCTCTCCGATTGGGTAGTTTATATGTATGGAGATAATGTTCGGGCAGAATCTCGTCTATTTGATTGCCGTATTCTTTTACTGCTGTCTGTACAAGCTTTTTAAGTTTGTAATTCGTTACATCACCTTTCAGGGAATACTGCGGCTGGATTTCCGCCTGATCGGCAGCAGGACCTTTTTGGTAATTGCTCACCGTAATTTGCAAACGGTGTGCATCCCACTTCCCTGTTAATGTAATCGTGTCCCCTGCGTTTATTTGTTTTTTTGCAAAGGCCCGGTTGAACATAACTGCTTTAATCGCGACATTTTCCACTTCCAGATTAAAGGTAAGCCGGGATTTTTTCTTCCCAAAAAAAGTGAGAGAAGGCTCATGGACAATCCTTCCCTCGATGGTAACTTTATCATCATGAATTAGTTCGCTGAGCGGTTTGATTTCAAATACATCGAAACGGTAGGGAAAATAAAACAGCAAATCCTCAACAGTGTGAATATTCATATCTGCCAGGCTTTCGGCAAATTTATCCCCTACTCCTTTCAGCTGCGTTACTGGTTCATTTAGCATGTCATATCACTCTTTCTAAACTGACATTCCGAATATCTTTTCTTTTAAAAGCCTTCCTGTCGGTGTATCAGCAAGTCCGCCCTCGCCTGTCTCACGCAAGCTGGATGGCATCTGCTTACCAATTCGGTACATAGCTCCTATAACCTCATCACACGGAATCCGGCTGGTTACTCCTGCAAGTGCCATATCGGCTGAAACAATTGCGAGCGATGATCCGCCTGCATTCCGTTTAACACACGGTACTTCCACAAGACCTGCAACCGGATCGCACACAAGACCAAGCATGTTCTTAAGCGTCATAGCAAAAGCTTCTGCCGATTGCTGTGGTGTCCCGCCTGCCATTTCGACAATTGCTGCGGATGCCATTGCACCTGCAGATCCAACCTCAGCCTGGCAGCCACCTGCCGCCCCCGAAATAAACGAATTATTGGCAACGACAAAGCCAAAGGCACCTGATGTGAACAGGTAACGAACCATTTGCTCGCGCGTCGGGTTCAGCTGATTTTTGACCGCAAACAAAGTTCCAGGAACACACCCGGCACTCCCAGCGGTAGGTGTAGCACAAATTGTTCCCATTGCTGCGTTAACTTCATTGGTTCCCATTGCTTTACTTACAGCATCCATCATTAAATTCCCTGATAGCGGTGTCTTTTCTTTCATATAGTTTTGGATTTTGACTGCATCGCCTCCGGTTAAACCGGTGACCGACTCAACACCCTTAAGACTATCCTCTATAGCTTTCTCCATTACATCAAGATTTTTCTCCATATCAGAAAAAACTTCTTCTCTTGATTTATCTTTTACGTCCATTTCCTGACGAATCATAACTTCAGATATCAATATATTTTCTTTTTCAGCTATTTCAACAAGCTCTGCAACATTACGAAACATAATAAAACTCCTCTCCGGGTGCTTTTGAGAATCTATGAAACTATTTTGGAAATCCGAATAATATGATCGGCATTTTCCAATTCTTTTAAAACAGTATCCTCGACATTTTGGTCCACTTCAATGACCATCAGTGCTTCTTTTCCGACATCCTTCCGGTTAACTTCCATATGACCAATATTAATTTCATATTTCGCAAGTATCTTTGTAACGGAAGCAATGGCTCCAAACCGGTCATTATGCATAATCAGTAAAGCAGGATGGTTTCCGGACAAGCGTAGCTCAAATCCGTTCAGTTCGGTAATCTCCACTTTCCCGCCACCGATTGAAATACCAACGAGTTCAAGCTGGTCCTTCTCATCGCCTATTATTAAACGGGCAGTATTTGGATGACTCATTTTTGCGCTATCTTCAATAAATTCGAAGTCAATATTTTTTTCCTTGGCCGCATCAAGTGATTTGCTCATTCGGAGATCATCCGTCTCATACCCCAGCAAGCCTCCAATTAAAGCAAAATCAGTTCCATGACCTTTATACGTCTTCGCAAAAGATTCATAAAGATGAATGCGTGCCCATTTCGGCTCTTTTCCAAATAGATTTCGTGCAGCTTTCCCAATCCTAGCTGCTCCAGCTGTATGTGAACTCGACGGACCGATCATAACCGGTCCAATAATATCAAAAACTGAATTATATTTCATAAAGTAACACCGCCTGTACCCGAATATTTATTTTCATTATCTATCATTATAACAAAAAGCCGACCAATAATCACCCATCCTAAAAGGAATACACCGTATTTGATCGAGGTGAACGCTCTATTCTACTATTCATCTTTCGGCATGTGCGGCTATTCAGAATAATGGTAAAAAAGTCTACTTTTATGTGAAAAGTCGTGATAATATTGCCTATACAGAGAAAAAGAAATTTATTAAAAAGTGAGGGAGTCAATTGGATAGTTTTGTATCACGCATATCTGGAAAGTTTATTCTAGGATTGGTTGGCATCTTTCTGATTGGTGCACTTCCATCTTTATTTAATGGGGTAAGTATGAATTTAGGCTCTTATATAGCACAACTGACAGCAACACTGCCTGAAATCATCCGACCTTGGGAGATGTCCCAAATGATTGGGGGATTTGAACGGCCGTTATTTCCACGAATCCTGGATCCGTGGGGTTATTCAATGACACTACTATTAGGAGCATTTTCCGTTGCATTTTTGGTGGCAATGGCATTAGCATTTTTCACTTTTCTATTGCCCAGAAAACTAATTAAAATTGTAAAATTCATTTTGTTTTCCTTAGAATCCGTACCAGATGTTCTAGTTATGATTCTGTTTCAGACTGGTGCAATATGGATACATATGCAGACTGGGGAACGATTGTTTTACGTGGTTGAGTATGGTGGCCACCAGCCGTATACCCTCCCTATCATTGCTTTAAGTATTTTACCGACAATATTTCTGTTCCGTATTTTTATTTTGGATTTTGAGGAGCAGGCAGACCAACCATATGTCGAGATGGCTACCGCTAAAGGATTAAAAAATTACCTTATCTTATGGAAACACATTCTAAGAAACGCCATAATGGGAATGTTTCTTCATACCCGATTCATTCTTTGGGTAATGCTTTCCAATCTACTTGTAGCTGAACTTGTCTTCGGTATTAATGGGCTAATTCAGTTTATGTACACTTCACCTACACCAGAGATTTTCACTTTAGGGATCCTGTTATTTTTCGTTCCGATATTTGCGGTCTTGGCTATCGGCCAATTCATTATTGAAAAAGCCACTTCTCAAAAGGTGGTGCTTTAATCATGGTTAAGAATTTATTTAAAAATCCCTTATTTGTTATTGGTTTCTCGTTCATTGCTATAGTAATGGCAGCAAGTGCGATACACTGGATTTTTTTTGATGCGCAGGTACCAACAACGAACCTATTGTATAAAGATGGGAAACTTGTAAGTGCATCTCCGCATCCGCCTTCCCTATTACCGCCATTCGGGTCTGACCGCTTTGGGTCTGACTATCTGTACTTGTTGCTGAAAGGCGGGATCGTTACAATTGGGTTTGCACTGGCAGCGGCAGCACTAAGGATGGTCGTTTCAACAGTCGTGGGGTTATGTTACGCATTTTTATTTCCAAGAGTGAGCCGGCTACTAACAGGCATCTCTGAAGCTTTTCAATATTTACCGACCGCGTTAATCGCATACTTTATTCTCCGACCTGTTCTAATGCAGGATGAATTTACCCGCACCTTTTCAGCAGGATTCTGGGAACGGATTATTTTTGAGTTACTTATTTTTGTACTGATTGCCCTTCCGATGATAGCTACCCTGATTGGCAATGAAACATCACTCATCCTGAAAAAAGAATTTGTAACAGGTTCGAAAGTAATCGGTGCAGGACGGTGGCATTTACTAAAGACACATGTGCTTCCTCACTTGGCACCAAAACTATGGGTGAATTTCGGTCAGCAGGTGGTTCAAGTCCTTATTCTGCTTGTTCATTTAGGCCTGCTTAACCTGTTCCTGGGAGGGACAATCCCTCACCACCTGATGTCCAATGGCTTCCAATCGCTAACAGGGGATTGGGCTGGCCTTATAGGGTATTCCTATAAGTATTTTGATGTGTTTCCGTGGCTTCCATTAGTGCCGTTAGGGGCTTTTGCACTTACAATTCTGGCCCTTAATTATATGATAGAAGGAATGAAGCAGGTATTGATTAAGGATACTAAGGTCCGTACGTACAGAAAAAACAGGTTCGCTCAGGTAACGAACCAGTCACCTGACGTTGAAATTGATCAATTTGAACCTATCAGTCAGAAAGAGCGGACACAGATATACGGCTAATGTGTATTTTGACATTTCTATTCCCGAGCCATATAATTACTTCTTGTGGATTATTTAATAAAGGTTTATTCAATTTATTATTGAACAATCTATTAATAATCGGGTGGGAGAGGGACGCAAAAATATGAGGAGATAATATGCCTTATAACAGTAATTCCAGTCCAGGAAAAGTCATGACCAAATGGCGGACTGAAATAATTGCCGGGCTTATTGGTTATCTGACCACTGTATATATAGTGGCAGTGAACGGATCTATTCTCAGTGAAGCAGGCATATCACTCGAAAGTGGTATGGTTGCAACGATTCTTGCCAGTTTTGCAGGTACCATCCTTATGGGGCTCTACGCAAAGCTGCCATTAATCCTGATTCCTGGGATGGGCATCAATGCGTTATTCGCATATTCGATTGTTGAAGGAACCGGTCTGGCATTTCAAGAAGGACTGGCAGTCGTACTTATTGCTTCACTGCTGTTTTTAATTACGGCCTTCAGTAAACTCGGGATTATCTTGAAACAAGCAATTCCCGAGTCCCTAAAGCATGCAATTACTGTAGGACTTGGATTCTTTTTAATCCTTATCGGGCTGCAGAAGAGTGGATTAGTTGTCAGTGGTGAACATACTATTGTAGCTATCGGTGATTTTACTTCGCCGACAGTGATTGTCAGTTTGCTTACGCTGTTCTTTGCAATATTCATGTTTATGAAAGGTATCCCAGCCAACTTCCTTATTACAATGATTGGAGGCACATTGCTGGCATATTTCTATGGAATATTGGACATGGAAAAAAGTACTACGGCAATCAGTATAAATGATGTTGTATTTATACCGTCCTTTTCTGCAATTGATGAAATTTCTTTCTGGTTAGCGATATTTCCGCTAGCCATGATTCTTATTTTTGAGAACATGGGTCTGTTGCATGGACAGCTGCATATGCTGAAGCGGGATAACAGTTATGGCCGGGCATACCAGGTTACTGCATTTTCTTCGTTAACCTGCGCATTTTTCGGTACATCGCCTACTGTATCCGCAGCTGAAAATGCTGCCGTAATCGCATCTGAAGGTAAATCAAGGACAGCAGCATTAACTGCAGGATTACTTTTCCTCGCAACGATTTTCATTATTCCATGGATCTCTATGATTCCGAATACCGCGATAAGTCCAATCCTGATTATTGTTGGTGTGTTGATGGCCCAGAATATCCGCCATGTTCCACTGGATGATATGTCCGAGGCGTTACCGGCTTTTCTGGTCGTTGCAACAATTCCTTTTACGTACAGTATTGCCGATGGGATGGCGTTTGGTTTTATTGCTTATCCAATTGTAAAAATGGCGATGGGTAAACAAAAAGAATTATCCTTGCCACTTATCATCATATCCGTATTATTCCTGTTAGATTTTATGCTGAGAATCTTTGGAATCTAAAAAATCCGCCTTCATCTCCTGAAGGCGGATTTTTGCTTAACAATTATTCTACTGAAAATATAAACGAATAGATTGGCTGTTTACCGTCATGAACTTCAATTTCAATATCTTCGTACGTATCCTCTAAGAATTTTTCAATTTCTTCTGCTTCCTTATCGGTTGCATCCTCACCTTTAAGGATAGTCAGAATTTCATCATCTTCCGTGATCATCTCATTGAGAAGTTGCTTAACCGTCTCAATCTTATCCTGATTGGATCCCTTGATTTCCCCATCAGCAATTCCCATGAAATGGCCCTTCTCAATAGTAATACCATCAATCTGAGTATCACGGACAGCATATGTAACCTGCCCAGTTTTCACCTGCTTGCTCGCATCTTTCATAGCTTCACTATTCTCGGCCAGCTCTGCTTCTGGATGAAACGCCAGTAATGCGCTGATCCCCTGTGGAATAGTTTTGGTCGGTACAACTGCAGCAGCCACTTCTGCGAGTTCTGCTGCCTGCTCAGCTGCCATCACGATATTTTTGTTATTAGGCAGGATTATTACATTCTTCGCATTAGCTTCCTCAATGGCATCGGCAATATCCTGTGTACTAGGATTCATTGTCTGGCCGCCTTCAATAACCACACTGGCACCCAGGCTCTCAAATAAGGTTTTTAGTCCGGAACCCATTACTACAGTAACGATACCATATTCCGCCTGTTCTTTAGGCACTGGTTTCGCTTCTTTATCACCAACTATGGCAGTATGTTGTTCACGCATATTTTCTATTTTCATATTGATCAGGCTGCCAAATCGCTGTCCAAGTGTAAGGACTGTTCCCGGATATTCCGCATGAACATGAACCTTCACGATTTCATCATCTGAAACAACAAGCAAAGAATCCCCATGTTCACTGAGCTCATTTCGGAATACCTGCTCGTCAAACGGGTTTTCATTAAGCTTGTCCTCTTCAAATTTAACCATGAACTCTGTACAATAGCCAAATTCGATTTCTGAGGTATCCATGAAGTCCTGGGCAATTTTATGGTGCTCTGCATTCACCATTTCTTCCATCTCTGCTTCATCGGCTGTCTGTTCCGGAAGTTCTTCACCTTTCAACGCTGCGAGAAAGCCCTCATAAATAGTCAGCAGACCTTGTCCACCCGAGTCAACTACTCCCACTTCTTTTAAAACCGGCAATAAATCCGGTGTACGTTTCAGCGAAGCTTTTGCTTCCTTAACCACTTTTTCCATTAAAGCGATTACATCTTTTTCCGTTTTGGCTGTATCCATGGCTACTTGTGCAGCATCTTTGGCCACAGTAAGTATAGTGCCTTCCACTGGTTTCATGACAGCTTTATAGGCAGTTTTCACGCCATTGTCAAATGCATTAGCAAGATCTTTTGATGTCGCATCCTTTTTATTCTCAAGCCCTCTGGAAAATCCGCGAAATAGCTGAGAGAGAATTACACCGGAATTACCCCTAGCACCCATCAAAAGCCCTTTGGCAAAAGCATTGGTCACCTCAGCTACATTATTACTGTCCAGTTTCTTTACCTCATTGGAACCAGATGTCATGGAGAGATTCATATTAGTTCCTGTATCGCCGTCGGGAACAGGAAATACATTTAAAGCATCAATTTTCTGGGCGTTGTTCGTCAAATGGTGTGCTCCGGAGAGAACCATTTTCGAGAAATCTACGCCATCCAACGTTTGTAGCGTCACAATTCTTCCTCCTCATTAAAAACCTGACTTATCCTGTGTTCATGAATCGATAAGTCTCAGTTGCGCTTATCCAGGGAGGAAAGCACAACACCTTCTCCCTGTAAACAAAAGCGTAAGACGCCCTACCGTAAATAGCCACCGTAATAAGACGCCGTCTTGTTAATGTGTGCTGATTCAGTTTGTTAATCTTTTGATACTCTTACACCTTGAATATAGATATTAACTGAGTCTATTGCCAATCCCAAAGATTTGTTTAATGTATATTTAACCTGTGACTGCACATTATGTGCCACTGCAGAAATTTTGGTTCCGTAACTCACAATTATATACATGTCAATATGAAGATGGTTATCTTCCTGACGAACCACGACTCCTTTGGAAAAGTTCTCTTTCCTTAGGATTTCAGCGATTCCATCCCTGATCTGGCTCTTTGATGCCATGCCAACTATACCATAGCATTCTACAGCTGCACCGCCGGCTATAGTGGAAATCACTTCATTCGTAATTGTAACGTGGCCATCATTTGTATTAAGTTCAATGGACATTATTATCCTCCTTTAATACCCGCACATTATAAGAATATTTTACTACAAGCATACGCAATTTAAAAGTATGGTATGCTATTCCATACCCCTTATAACAATGGACGAAATTAACAATAGTGTCAAGATATTTTTCTTTATACAATTATTAATAACGATTGCATTCTAATGGGACATATGATAAATTTATAAAGTATGAAATGAAACTTGTCAGAGTAGGAGGGATTACCATGGCAAGAAAGTGTGTTGTAACCGGACGTAAAACCCGTAGTGGAAACCAGCGTTCACACGCGATGAATTCCAACAAACGTAACTGGAAAGCTAATGTGCAAAAAGTTCGTATTATGGTAGATGGCAAACCTAAACGTGTTTACGTATCTGCTCGTGCCTTGAAATCTGGTAAAGTAGAGCGCGTATAAATATACCGCAAATAAGAACCAGCATTAGTTAATGACCGGAAAGCATCCATTTGATGGATGCTTTTTCACGTTGGAGCTCTTTTGCAATCTAGCTGCGGCTCCTAAGATTCTACCACGAGCAATTGACATGCCAAACATCAAAACCAGCCGTGGCTCTTGTCGCTTGCTTATCCGTGCCCCCCCTGTTCTGTCTTAGCTTTTTCGTATCTTGTCCAAAAAAAATGAGCTTTTGCCAATGATTATTGACAAAAGCTATTTCTCCTCATTTCTCTTTATTAAACATGCCGATGACAACTCGAACAAATCCGCCGATAAACCTTGGGAGTTTAATAGTATAAAATTTCATGAGTTCTCCGCCTCCTCTGTTTACAAACAAAGCTTACACTGGAATCGTATGAGACACAGCATCACGACTCTTTATTAGTAATAGTATGCCTTCTCTGTACGAAAAAGTACCATAATTTGAAATAAGCTTATTTGAAATACAGAGTGTTGATCCCCACATGATGGACTGATCATTCAGAGGGTAGTAAAAGCCCTGAAGCGTTAGCCCTTCAACGTTTTTGGAAAGTGGGACAAAAGAAATATAAGGAAATGTTTCACTGCGAGAGACCTCATGACTACCCGGTTCAGTCAGTTCCATCCTATTCTGAGTATCGATAATGATTCCCTTAACATTCTTTTTCAGCAACAGATATAATAGTTGGATATTTGTCATGGCGTGGTCAAGCCGTCCCCCGGTTACACCGAATAAATAAATCTCCTGAGGATCCATGCTTATAGCTTTATCCAATGCAATCTCTAAATCTGTCTGATCTTTTTCAGAAGGATATGTGGTGAACGAGTCTGCATTACTTCTGACGACTTCTTTCTCCCTCTCATTTATTGAATCGAAATCCCCTACCGCGAAGGCCGGGGAGATTCCGTTTTCAATTACAGTCAATGCACCCCGATCAGCTCCGATCCAGGTATCTGTAAAGGACGCATATTGTCTTAGATCCGGAATAAGCTTTCTTGGTCCATTCCCCACAATAGCAATCCGTTTCATCGCTGATCTGCTTTCCCGGTTGCCTCCAGGATGGCATTTATTGCCTGTCGGCGATCATGCTTATTGAATACTGCGCTTCCTGCAACCAGGACATCAGCTCCTGCGTCGGTACATAGTTTCGCCGTCTCCACGTTAACGCCACCATCCACTTCAATTTCAAAAGAAAGATTCAGTTCCTCTCTCCAGGCAGCGATTTGCTTAATCTTTTGTACTGCATGATGAATGAATGACTGGCCACCAAATCCCGGATTCACTGTCATGACGAGGACTAAGTCAACCTCATGAAGAATTTCTCTAATCATTTCGGCAGGTGTAGCAGGGTTGATGACGACACCTGCTTTAACACCCTTGTCTTTTATTAACTGAATCGTCCGGTGCAGATGTGGGCTCGCCTCCTGGTGAACGGAAATTATGGATGCTCCTGCGTCGGCAAACATGGATATATAGTTATCTGGGTTTTCAATCATCAAATGAACATCAAGCGGCAATTCCGTCACAGGTTTTATTGCCTCCGTAATTAATGGCCCTATTGTGATATTCGGTACAAAATGTCCGTCCATTACATCCACATGAATATAATCAGCGCCTCCTTCGGCTACATCCTTTATCTCTTCTCCAAGTTTTGCAAAATCTGCTGATAAAATAGAAGGTGCAATTTTTACCATAACTTTTAATACCTCGGCTTCCTTGAATAAATTTCATCTAAAAAACTCAGATAGTGCTCATAGCGCAGCTCTGTTATCTCTCCTGAAGCGACTGCTTCTTTTACCGCACATTTAGGTTCTTTATTATGCAAACAACCTCTGAATTTACAATCTATGCTTCGTTCCTCGATTTCCGGGAAACAATCTCCTAGTTCACTAGCTTCAAGCTCATTAAAATCGAGCGCGCTGAATCCTGGGGTGTCCGCAACCAAACCACCGCCCATTTCAATAAGCTCCACATGCCGGGTGGTATGTTTACCTCGTCCAAGGCTTTTTGAAATATCATCTGTTTTAAGTTCCAATGAAGGGTTAATTGCGTTAAGCAATGATGACTTACCCACACCCGACTGACCTGCAAAAACGGAAACCTTATCAGAGAAATATCCTTCGAGCTTATTTACTTCATTCGCCTCACTCTTTGTCGATATCAGTTCAACTGGATACCCGATTTCTCTATATATCTCCCTGATTTTTTTTATTTTTTCAAGTTGGGAATCTGGTACGAGATCTTTCTTAGTGATGAATATAATCGGCCTTATACCCTTCGACTCGATCAGCACCAGAAACCGGTCCAGCAATAAAGGATTGAAATCCGGTTTAGCAGCAGAACTCACAATAACCGCCTGGTCAATGTTAGCAATCGGTGGACGTATCAGTTCGTTTTTACGTGGCTTGACATCTGTCACGTAGCCTTCATCCGGTGTGTTTATGTCATACTCCACAAAGTCACCTACAAGAGGGGTGATTTTTTGTTTGCGAAACACACCTCTCCCTCGGCATTGGTGAACTTCACCGTCAGACTTAACATAATAGAATCCGCTGATTGCCTTAACAATTCTGCCTTCTGCCATTTATTCACCCTCTTCATATGGAATTGATTTATCGATAACAACCTCATCATCACGGATTACCTTGTAGCGCGCAACACTGTCAGGCTCAATGGTAAATGTGATGGAATATTCCTTATCCTGCGTTATCTTATCCTCTTTAAAAACATCTGTAATGTTATTGTTTGCATCTTCCACATAGATTGTAACGGTTTGTTCAGAAGGATTATTCCCGTTTCCGTTACCATTTCCATTTCCGTTCCCATTGCCTGGATTATCCCCGTTGCCTGGACCACTTTCCGGGTTATAGGAAACAGTAAATGTTTCCGTAACATTTTTAGGCGGCTTTTCTTTAGGACCAGTAGAAATGTAGAGGGTAACCGTCTCGCCTTCTTCCATCTCTGTATATGGCGCAGGGTCCTGCCGAATAACTTCACCCTCTGGAGTATCCTCAGACGATTCCTCTTCAATTTTCGCCGACAAACCTTGCTCTTCAAGTGCAGTAATTGCCTGCTGCTCGGTCATTCCTTGAAGGTTATAAACGGAAATAAGCTCCGGACCCTTGCTGACATCAAATATTACACGGGTCTCACTGGGAACAACTTCAGTTCCAGGAGATGGCTGAATTTGACCAATAATCTCTCCCGCTGGCTTATCAGACGTTTGCTTATAGTCAATTACTTCATAGCCTTTCTCTTCAAGTAAACGTTTTACCTGACTGAAATCCTGGCCCACATAGTCACCGAACTCCACTTTTTCTTTTCCCTGACTGACAAAAAGTGTAACTTTTGACTCTTCTTTAACCGTTTCACCAGCCTTTGGATTTGTTTTAATAACATATCCCTCTTCCACATCTTCTGAGTACATTTGTTCCCGCTCCGGGTTAAGATTAAGTTCCTGCAGTTCGGACCACGCTTCTTCATATTCCATATTGGTTACATCTGGGATATCGACATCATCTGGTTGCAGCAGTCCAGGTATAAGGAATAAGGCAGCCAATCCAGCACCAATTAATGTAAACAGCACAATGAAAAAAATCGTCCATTTTTTCTTTTTGCTCTTTTTCTTCTTTGGCTTTGGCGCAGGTTTGGCAGGTTCCTCGTCCGTACTATATGTTTTTGTTCCATTATTGGTGGAGTGTACGATCGTATCCCCATTAGTATCAGGTTTCAACTGACTATCGGTAATTATAGGAATAGCACGGGTTTCTTCCCCTGCTTCTACAGGCGGAATATACTTTTCCTCGTCAGCACGATCGGGATCAAGTGCTGTTTCCAGCCCATCCTCCATCTCATAAACTGTTTCATAGCGATGAAAAGGATCCTTTGCCGTTGCTTTTAAAACGATGTTCTCCACACTTTGCGGAACCCCAGGGTTAAACCGCTTTACCGAGGGTGTATCATTTTGCAGATGTTTAAGTGCAATTGAAACAGGTGACTGTCCAGAAAACGGCAGACGGCCTGTCAGAAGTTCAAAAAGTACTATTCCCAGTGAATAAATGTCCGATTTCTTCGTTGCCATTCCTCCACGCGCCTGCTCCGGTGAGAGATAATGAACAGATCCCAGAATGGAATTCGTCTGCGTAAGAGAAGTAGCACTCAGCGCAACGGCGATACCGAAATCAGTAACCTTTACTTGTCCATATGTATCAATCAGTATATTTTGCGGTTTAATGTCCCGGTGGACAATATCATTCGCATGAGCATGTGAAATAGCCGCAGTAATTTGCTTCATGATATCCAAAGCTTCCTGAACATCAATCGGTCCATACCGCTGAATATATTCCTTCAGCGTCATTCCATCTACATACTCCATAACCATATACAGAATATGGTCCTCTTCCCCAACATCATAAATATTGACGATATTAGGATGTGACAGACTTGTTGCTGATTGGGCTTCTCGGTCAAACCGTGCGATGAACTCCTGGTCGTTGGCATAATCGAGCCGTAAAACTTTTATTGCAACATCCCGGTTTAAAATAATATCGGTAGCAAGATACACATTTGCCATACCGCCGCCACCAATTGTTTCTTTGATCCGGTAGCGATCATTTAACAGGTGACCATTCAGCACTAGGACTCACCCTCTTTCACTGGTAGTTCGTGGTGTATGATTATAAGAGTTATGTTATCCTCGCCGCCCCGTTCATTCGCCAGGTAAATCAGTTCCTTTCCGGTGGATTCTGCATCCGTTCCGGCCACAACATAATTGTGCAATTCTTCATCTGTTACCTTGTTCGTCAATCCATCTGAACAAAGGAGCAATCTGTCACCGGTTTCCCAGCCGATAGACTGAACATCGGCCACAACATTTTCCTCGGTACCCAGTGCCTTCAGAAGTACATTCTTTCGAGGGTGCTGTTCGGCATCATCACGGCTTATTTGCCCCGACCGGACGAGCTCATTAACCAGCGAATGATCTTCCGTTATTTGTTTAAATCCTGATTCATTCAGAATATAACAGCGGCTGTCGCCTATATGGGTAACGGTGACAAAGTCTTTTGCACATACAGCAATAACAACCGTCGTCCCCATTCCACGGCATTCTTCCTTGCTGTCGGCTTTTTCAAATATTGCATTATTTACCTCTTGGAGCGATTCAGCGAGCCATGCTTCGGTGTCTTCAGGTAAAGTCAATTCGGGACTATCCTGCCATTTTTGCTGAATAATGGTGGTTGCCATCTGGCTTGCAACGTCTCCTGCCTTATGTCCACCCATTCCGTCAGCAACAATTGCAAGCAATTGCCCGCTCCCATTGTAGAAAACACCGCCGGCATCCTCGTTATGCGTTCTTATCTTCCCTTGATCAGTAAGAAACTTCTCTTCCATCCTATCACCTCGTAAATGAAGTGCTACCAAAATTAATAGCAAATTACCTCTTTATAAAACGTGTCAGAAAAAAACCATCCGTATAAAACGTCTGTGGAAATAACTGCACCCCCGCCTCCGTTACTCCTGGAGATTTTTTTATGGATTCAGGCAGCTCTTCCATAAAGGATTCATCAAGGCTGAAATCAGGATTGCTGTTTAAAAATGCCTTTACAACCTCATTATTTTCCTCTTTGTCTACTGTACAGGTACTGTATACCAGTAGTCCATTGGTTTTTAACAAAGGTGCAACATGATTCAGGATGTCCAGCTGAATTTTGGCAAGGCGTTCTATATCCTCTTCATCCTTATTATACTTGATATCGGGTTTTCCACGGATTACTCCTAGTCCTGAACACGGTGCATCTACCAAAATCCGGTCAAAACTTTCTGGCTGATGGCGTTCCTGAAGCTTCCGTGCATCCCCTTCAGCAGCGTCAATTATCGACAAATTCAGCAGCTCAGCTTTTCTGTCAATCAGTTTTGCCTTTTTCTTATGCAGATCGTAAGCCTGAATTGTTCCCTTATCCTGCATTTTCTCCGCTATATGTGTCACCTTGCCCCCGGGAGCACTGCAGGCATCCAATACAGCCATTTCCGGTTCAACGTCAAGCATCTCAGCGACGAGCATCGAGCTCTGGTCCTGAATCGACAGATAACCCTCAGCAAAAAGTCTTGTTTTCAGCACGTTTCCTTTATCAATAATAATACCCTGATCAGAAAACTCGGAGGGTCTTGTTTCAAACCCAAGACTATTAAGTTCATCCATCACGTCCTTACGGGTAATCTTCAGCGGTTGGACGCGTACGGAGGAAACTTTTCTCTCCAGGTTAGCCTGACACATGTCATGCGTTACCTCCACACCATACATGGAAATCCAGCGTTTCACCATCCACTCCGGGTGGCTTGTCTCAATAGAGATTCGTTTGGACTCACTTTCAATTGCACTAGTGTCCGGAATACCTTTTCGCTGAATGCTTCTTAAAACACCATTAACAAATGAGGCGATTCCCTTATGCCCCTTATGTTTACCGATCTCTACTGCTTCATGAATGATTGCATGGTCGGGTATTTTATCTAGAAAAACCATTTGGTAAACTGACATTCTTAGAAGCATCCGAACCCATGGCTTGATCTTTTTCTTCTTATCTACAAAAGAATCCAGATAATAGTCCAGCGTCATTTTGCGCTGAATCGTGCCATAAACGATCTCTGTCAATAGTGCCTCGTCTCTGGGTGGAATCTTCCTTGATTTGATTTCGTGGTCGATCAGCAGATGGCTGTAGCCGCTGTCCTGCTCAATTCGCACCAGCAAATCAACAATTGCTTCTCTTACCTGATAATTACTCATTTAATCACCTAATTTAACCCCTGTATTAATTCGATCGGATGCTCCTTGCAGGTATTCCTTTACGGTCATCCGCTTTTTGCCTGCGGGCTGGATTTCAGTTACACGAAGTCCCTTCTGGTCCCCACAAACCGCGATAAAAGCTTCGTTATTAACAATCTTAACAATTTCCCCGGGAGCCCCTTTGTACGTTGAATTTTCTATTTCCGCCCACCAGATTTTCATGTTTTTGCCTTCGTATGTAGTAAATGCAACAGGCCAGGGATTAAGTCCTCTAATATGATTATAGACTGCTTCATTACTGTTATTCCAGTCGATTCTTTCCTGCTCACGTTTAATATTTGACGCGAATGTAGCTTTGGAATCATCCTGTTTGACAGGAGTAATATTACGGCTGAATAAAGCTGGCAGTGTATCAGTCAGTAGTTCGGCACCTGCTTCTGACAACTTATCATGCAGTGTTCCTACATGATCATCATCCGAGATTGCAACGTTACGCTGTGTCAGTATATCTCCTGCGTCCAGTTTTTCAACCATATACATAATAGTTATACCAGTTTCTTTTTTACCCTGCATAATTGCGTAGTGAATGGGTGCTCCTCCGCGTAGCTCCGGCAAGAGAGAGGCATGGACATTGATACAGCCAAACTGCGGAGCCTCAAGCAAGGCATTCGGCAGAAGTTGTCCATATGCTGCAGTGACAATCAAATCAGGCTCATAGGCTAGGATTTTCTGATACTCATCTCTTAGTTTTTCCGGCTGAAAAACCGGAATACCCTGTTTTTCAGCCTCCACTTTCACGGGTGGCGGGGTAATAACCTTTTTCCGTCCTTTTGGGCGATCAGGCTGTGTGACAACCAGGACTACTTCATATTCTGTCTTTGTCAGTTTCTGGAGAACAGGTACTGAAAAATCGGGTGTACCCATAAAAACAATTCGTTTCATTACTCAGTTCCTTTCTACATCAGTTGGTATGGTTGCATGTCTACGGTTATCAGCAAATCATTCTTCCGTACTTCTTCATCAAACTGACGAATGATTTTTCGAATCAGTGTCCGCAAGTTTGGTTCATTCTTATATTTTACCATGCATTGGTAGCGATATCTATCTTTCATCCGAGCAATCGGTGATGGCGTCGGCCCCAGCACTACTGTGTCTTCACCGACATTTTTCATTAGCAGCTGGACAATTTTTTGGGTTGCCTGAACCGCTGAGACATGGTTGGGGTGGGAAACAGTAATTAGGGAAAGAAAAACGTATGGCGGATATTGAAACGCCTTCCGTGTCCGCATTTCATTCTGAAAAAAAGTAGTATAATCATAATTGCTCGCAAGCTGAATACTGTAATGATCCGGTGTATACGTCTGCACAATGACTTCCCCCGGAAGTTCATGACGCCCCGCCCGTCCACTTACCTGTGTAAGCAGCTGAAATGTTTTCTCGGAAGAACGGAAATCAGGTAAATGGAGCATCGAGTCAGCAGTCAGAACCCCAACCAGTGTAACATTTTCAAAATCAAGCCCCTTGGCAATCATTTGGGTTCCCAAAAGAATGTCAGCTTCTTTATTGGCAAACTGTGTAAGCAGCTTCTCGTGTGACCCTTTACGTCTGGTTGTATCCACATCCATTCGGATTACTCTTGCTTCTGGAATTAATTGTGTCAGATTTTCCTCAATGCGCTGGGTTCCTGTACCAAAAAAACGGATCAAGTCACTATTGCATTCCGGACATATTTTTGGCATGGGCTCTTCATAGGAGCAATAGTGGCACTTAAGTCTGTTGCTGTTCTTGTGATAAGTAAGGGCAATATCACAGTGCGGACATTCTTTTACATGTCCACAATCCCTGCACATTACAAACGTGGAATAGCCACGCCGGTTCAGCAGCAGTACCGCCTGTTCACCCCTGCTGATGCACGCTTCAATACTTTCTTTAAGCTTCCGTGAGAACATCGACCTGTTACCGGCATGAAGTTCATCTCGCATATCCACTATTTCAACGTCCGGCATTTCGCTGTTGTTAGTCCGCTTTGTCAGTGTAGCAAGCTGATAGACACCTTTCTGGGCCCGCGCATATGACTCAAGTGTCGGTGTCGCGCTGCCAAGAATGACCGGACAGTTATGATTCCTTCCGCGGTATATAGCTACATCGCGTGCATGATAACGCGGCTGATCTTCCTGTTTATAGCTGTTTTCATGTTCTTCGTCGATAATAATGATGCCGATTTTTTCAAATGGAGCAAAAATAGCCGACCTTGCTCCTACGACCACCTGGACTTCCTTACGGTGGATTCGGCGCCACTCATCATACTTTTCACCGCTCGAAAGGCCACTATGCATTACAGCTACATTCGACCCGAACCTGCCTTTAAACCTGCGGACCATTTGCGGAGTTAACGAAATTTCAGGAACAAGAACGATTGCTTCTTTTCCGTTATCGATAACATCCTGGATCGCCTGCAGATAAACTTCTGTCTTACCACTCCCGGTTACCCCGTGAAGCAGGAAGGTATCGTGCGTCTCTTCCCTGATATGTTGTTTAATTGGAGCAATTGCTTCCTGCTGCTGTTCAGTCAGTTCAAGTGCTACGGTTCGGGCATAAGCATTGTCATCATACGGATTTCGGTAAACCTCCTGCTTGAAAGTGACAAGCAGTCCTTTATCAACCAACGCTTTAATTGTACTTTTAGATGTATTGCATTTTTGCACCAGTATCTTTTGGTCAATTGGTTCGGGATGGTCAATAAAATATGCGAGAAGTTCTTTCTGTTTTTTGGCTATTTTAGGCAAATCGAGGATTTCTTCTTCTAGGCTGTGTGGTTCAATCCTGGGTTCCACTACCGTAATATGTTTTTTGGTAATTTTAGACTTTACCTGGTAGTTGACGGATATATCCCCGTCCTGAATTGCCTTTTGAAGCTGGTAAAAGCTGATTTTTGCAGCCTCGAACTCTTCGTAAACGACAAAATCACGCCCGGCAAAAAAATTCTCGAGGTCTTCCGGAAGTGAATCTTCCGTCATTCGTACCAGCTCTTTTCTATATTGCGCTTTCAGAACCTGCGGGAGCATCGCCTGGAACACTGTTATATACATGCTTAGTGTTTCATCGGCAAGCCATTTCCCAAGGCCAAGCAGCTCATCAGTCAACACAGGTGTTATATCGAGTATGTCACTTATTTCTTTCAGTTTATCGAAAGAGGACTCGTCTGTCCGGCCAACGACGAACCCCATGATTTTTCTTGGTCCAAAAGGGACGATTACGCGCATCCCGACATTTAGAATTTCCTGGAAACGTTCAGGTATTTTGTAATCAAACGTCTGGTTGATGGAGCTGGCAGGTACGTCAACAATTACTTTAGCGATATTCATGCTTTATCTTCCTTCTGATCACGTAGCGCCAGTTCCAGAATTTTTTCAGCGATTTCCCTTTTGGAAGCAAGTGGTATTTTATCAACCTTTTGATTCCGGTTAATATAGGTCACGATATTGGTGTCAACCCCAAATCCAGCGCCATCTGATGCGACATTATTGACTACAATTGCATCCAGGTTTTTCTTTTTCAGCTTGTTCATTCCATATTCTTCCGGATTGGTCGTTTCCGCAGCAAAGCCAATTAGAAACTGATCCAGTTTTTTCTCCCCAAGGGAAAGGAGAATGTCCTTGGTACGTTCCATTTCAACATTCCAGTCATTGGGCTGTTTCTTTAGTTTCTCGTTATAAACTGACTTTGGCCGGTAGTCGGCTACAGCAGCAGCCTTTATGACGATGTCCTGGTTAGAAAAATGAGCATGCATTTCCTCATACATTTGCTCTGCTGTCGTAACATCAATCCTCTCAATGCGCGGATTGGATGTATCAAGAGCAACCGGACCGGCAACAAGGGTCACGTCCGCTCCCATATCAGCAGCAGCCTCAGCAATTGCAAACCCCATTTTTCCTGATGAACGGTTGGTAAAAAAGCGTACTGGGTCAATCTTTTCCTGTGTCGGACCTGCAGACACTAGTACGCGTTTGCCCGCAAGTAATAAGTTAGCTTTCTGATGTGCGTTGATTGTGTTAATAATACTTTCTGGTTCCTCGAGCCGTCCTTTTCCGACATAACCACATGCCAAATAACCTGCTCCCGGTTCGATGAAATGGTATCCCCAGGCTTCCAGCTGTTTCATATTTTTGATTACCGCTGGATGGGCATACATGTGCACATTCATAGCAGGTGCAATATATACAGTTGCTTCGGTGGCAAGTAAAGTGGTAGACAACATATCATCAGCAATTCCACCAGCGATTTTTCCAATGATATTAGCGGTTGCTGGTGCTATAACCAGAATGTCAGCCCAGTCCGCCAAATCAATATGCGCAATTTTTTCGGGATCCTTTTCATCAAATGTATCGGTATAAACCGGATTCCGCGACAAAGCCTGGAATGTAAGCGGGGAAACAAATTCCGTTGCGTTTTCGGTCATAATTACTTTGACATTTGCCCCCTGCTGCGTAAGTTTGCTGGTCAATGCACAAGCTTTATACGCCGCGATTCCACCTGACACCCCAAGGACTATATTTTTGTTCTGCATGTTACTTCCCCCTTACTGTAAGCAGTTCAACGTATGATGACATATCCGGATGCAAACAAGACCCCCGCGAAATATTAAACAGCGAGGGTCTTCTGGCTTACTTACTATCTTCTTTTACATACAATTTATCTTGAAGTACCTCTTCAAGGGCCTTGCCGACAAATTTATGAGATTTTGAATTCTCCGCAAAAACCTGATTTGTTTCCAGCATCTGCCGGGCTCTGCGTGCTGATAATGTTACCAATGTATACTTTGATCTGATTTTTCTCTGCAATGAGTCAATTGACGGTTCTAAAATCATTACATCTCATCCTCCAATAACTTTTTATACTGTTTGGCAATCCGGTCACGCTTGCAGTGTTCACTTTGAATGATCGACTGAATTTTTTCAACAGCGGACTCCACCCGGTCATTCACCACTACATAATCATACGCATCCATCATTTCAATTTCATTTCGGGCTTCACGCAGCCGTTTCAGAACCAGATCCTGTGATTCAGTGCCACGACTGACAATCCTGGTTTTCAGCTCCTCCAGGCTCGGCGGGAAAAGAAAGATAAACACGCCTTCGGGAAAGTTTTCCTTCACCTGAAGTGCACCCTGAACCTCTATCTCTAGAAATACGTCATGACCGGCAGCCAGTGTTTCTTCCACGTACTTCCTAGGTGTCCCATAATAATTATTGACAAATTGAGCATATTCTAACAGCTGCTTATCCTCAATCAGTTGTTCAAACTCTTCCCTGCTTTTATAAAAATAGTCAACTCCCTCAGTCTCGCCTTCACGCCTATCTCGTGTGGTCATGGAAATCGAGTACTTCAGTTCGTTGTCCTGTTCAAACAGTTCACGCCGAACCGTTCCTTTTCCTACCCCTGATGGACCGGAAAGAACAAATAAAATTCCTTTCTCTTCAATCAAATCAGTTCCTCCTAGTTATTCATCCGATATTTCTTCATGACTCAAAACACGTTGTCCAACAGTTTCAGGCTGAACAGCAGATAGTACCACATGGTCGCTGTCTGTGATGATTACTGCTCGTGTGCGTCGTCCATATGTAGCATCCACTAATTTATTGGTATCACGGGCCACAGTTATAATGCGTTTGATTGGTGCTGATTCAGGCGACACAATCGAAATAATCCGATTGGCTGAAACAACATTGCCAAACCCTATGTTTATTAAACGTAAACTCAAAACGATTCCCCCTAAAGTATTCCGAATGGCATGTCCTTTTCAATCTCTTTTTGAAAACAATCTGTTATACCTATAATACGATTATTATAAGGAAAAAGGAATGCATAATACAAATGTTTACTCTATATTTTGTATCTGTTCCTTTACTTTTTCAATATCACTTTTTAGCGTAACAATCCAGACTCCGATTTTTGAGTCGTTTGACTTAGAGCCAATTGTATTTGCTTCCCGGTGCATCTCCTGAATAATAAAATCAAGTTTTCGGCCAACAGGTCCTTCACCTTCGACTGTTTCAAAAAAATGCTTGATATGACTGCTCAAACGGGTGATTTCTTCCGTAATATCCCCTTTTTCCGCCATCAGGGCAATTTCCTGATGCATACGCGCCTGGTCAATGATATCATGATTACCGGTATAGTCGTCAATACGTGCCCTAATTCGGTCTCTATATTCTTCAATAACTTGATCACGCCGGCTGCTGATTTTTTCTGCAGTTGATTCAATCTTCTGCATGATATTTGTCAAATCTTTCAGCAGGTAACTTCCTTCTTCATCCCGCATATTCAGGACTTGTTCACAAGATCGTTTTGCGCTGGAGATAATAACCTCCTCCAGATCATCCGGCTGCTCTTCCACTTCATGAACACTCATCATATCCGGATTGGTTACCAGAGCTGCGGCACTTATATCACCCTCAAGCTGATAGCGCATTTTAACGTTCTCCATCTGCTTTATGTACTGATCCATCAGCTCCCAGTCCGGAACCAGCTTTTTCCGGACCAGTCCACTTCCTTCTACATTAATATAGATATCCACTTTTCCGCGGTGGAAATAAGACTTTATAATCCGTTTCAGTTTATCTTCCAGAAACATAAAAGAATGCGGTACCTTTGCTGTGAAATCAATAAAACGGTGGTTAACACTGCGAATTTCGATTGTAATGGTTGTGTCGCCAAAAACAGCAGTATCCCGCCCATAACCCGTCATACTTCTTGCCATTTCATCACTTCCCACTAAAAATAAGCCTAATCAATTATAGCAGTCCAAAAAAAGAAAGTGCAAGAATCTACCGTATGTGTGACCCTTTTCACGATTACCACGCTCATTCGGGATCTCATAACCTTGATGAGTGATCCGCGAGTTCACCATTACCACGCTTGCTCGGGCTCTCATAGCCTTCATGAGTGACCCTTTTCACGATTACCATGCTCGCTCGGGATCTCATAGCCTTGATGAGTGACCCTTTTCACCATTACCGCGCTCATTCGGGATCTCATAGCCTTGATGAGTGACCCTTTTCACGATTACCACACTCGCTCGGGATCTCATAGCCTTGATGAGTGACCCTTTTCACGATTACCATGCTCGCTCGGGATCTCATAACCTTGATGAGTGACCCTTTTCACCATTACCGCGCTCATTCGGGATCTCATAGCCTTAATGAGTGACCCTTTTCACGATTACCATGCTCGCTCGGGATCTCATAGCCTTGATGAGTAACCAGCGAGTTCACCTAAATAAATCCCATTAAAAAATAGCATGGGAACTTTGAGAAATTCCCATGCTATTTCTAATATAGCCATTTGCCCAGTGCCAGTTATCAATGACCTTAAACTGTTTATTTTTTCGTAAATCCAAACAGTACTGTGGGTAGTGAACTTAAAACGAGAATCAGCATCCAGTCTCTAACACCTAAGAATGTTGTATGAAAAATTGGCTGGAGCGGTTCCCAGTAAATAACTACTAACAATAATAATAGGGAAGAAATAACCGCCAGCACCAGATACATATTTTCAAATGGATTTCTCGCGAATACCGAGTTTTCACTTCGGCAGTCAAAAACATGAATCAGCTGCGCCATTACCAAAGTTGTGAACGCAATAGTCTGCCCGTAAACCAGATTGTCGGGATTTCCCTGGTATGTCAGCATAAACGCTATAATTGTCACAACACCTATTATGATACCACGGCTGATGATTTTAAAGCCCAGCCCCCTGGCAAATACCCCTTCCCTTGGGTTACGCGGTCCACGGCGCATGACGTCCTCTTCAGGCTGGTCGAGCCCAAGTGCCATGGCAGGCAATCCATCTGTAACCAAGTTAACCCAGAGAATTTGTACCGGAACGAGGGGTAATGGAAGCGCCAGAACCATCGCAAACAGCATAACAAGAATCTCACCGACGTTCGATGCGAGTAAGTACCGGATAAACTTCCGGATATTTTCATAGATATTACGGCCTTCGTTAATCGCTGCTTTAATCGTTGCAAAGTTATCATCCATCAATACAAGAGAGGAAGCCTCTTTCGTTACATCAGTTCCACTTCTGCCCATACTGATCCCGATATCACTCGCTTTAATAGCCGGCGCGTCATTTACCCCGTCCCCGGTCATCGCAACAATGTGGCCCTTTTCCTGAAACGCTTTTACGATTTTCAGTTTATGTTCGGGTGTAACCCGTGCAAATACATAAACCTGATCGATTATTTCCTCAAGCTCGGAAACCGACATTTGGTTCAGTTGCTGCCCGTCCAACACAAGACCATCTTCAGGCAAGAGGTCCAGGTTCTGGGCGATTGCGCGTGCTGTTTTTACATGGTCCCCGGTAATCATTACTGTCTTGATTCCAGCTTGTCGGCACTCGGTAATCGCTGCTTTTACTTCTTTTCGTGGTGGGTCCATAAGCCCGCACAATCCGATAAATGTCAAATCTCTTTCAAGGATAGCGGCGTTCAGCTCGGTATCTTTTGAAATCGGCCGCATCGCAACTGCTATTGTACGTAACGCTTTTTGTGCCATGCCATTAATCGCATCATCTATTTTATCCTTATCCTCTGTACGCAGCATTTTACGTCCATTTTCATCGAGGAAAAAGGTTGATCTTGGCAGCAGTACATCCGGTGCCCCTTTTGTAATCAGAAACCGTAAGTTATTTTCATCTTCCACGACCATGCTCATCCGTTTACGATCTGAATCAAATGGAAATTCTTTTACAATCTTGAAATTCTCATGGCGCTGTGGAGAGATTCCGATTTTTCTGGCTGCTACCAAAAGCGCTCCGTCGGTTGGATCCCCGTCCACAAGATATTTCCCCTGTTTAACCTGAAGGGCTGCATTATTACAAATCGCTCCATACAGAAGCATTGATTCCAGATTCGGATAATCCGGGTCGAGCTTTTTATCATTTAAAAAATAATTACCCTGCACGTCATAGCCGTCACCAGTGACATACAGATTTTTTCCATTAATGAATACCTCTTTCACCGTCATTTGATTTTCCGTCATGGTTCCGGTCTTGTCCGAACAAATGACAGACGCACACCCAAGTGTCTCGACCGCTGACAGTTTGCGGACCAGCGCTTTCTTCCTGATCATCCGCTGCACGCCGAGCGACAATGCAACTGTTACAATTGCCGGAAGCCCTTCTGGAATTGCTGCCACTGCAAGTGAAACACCGGCAAGGAACATGTTATAGATTGGATGCCCCTGATAAACCCCTACTACAACCACCAGTGCCGTAAGAAGAAGTGCTATAACGATCAGAATCTTCCCCAGTTCGGCAAGCTTATGCTCAAGCGGTGTTGTAGTTTTTTTCGTATTAACCATCAACGAGGCAATCTGCCCCATGACCGTATCCATCCCCGTTGCAACTACAATACCAACGCCAGAACCCCGGGTGGCCAGTGTTCCCATGAATCCCATGTTCACCTGATCCTGCGGGTCGAGTGCGTCCCTCGTAATCGCTGAGGCATGCTTGGCAACCGGAAGCGATTCACCGGTAAGTGCAGACTCTTCTGTTTCCAGACCATTCGATTTGGTTATCCGGATATCTGCCGGGATTCGGTCTCCACTTTTAACCCGAACAACATCACCGACAACCACTTCACTTGAAGGAACCTTCTCCCACCGGCCATCCCGCATGACATTTGCAACCGGTGCCGACATTTCTTTAAGCTTGGCCAACGAATTTTCTGCTTTTTGTTCCTGAAAAAAACCAAGAAAACCGTTTACAAGAACGATAACCATAATAGCAATTGCATCAACATACTCACCCAAAAGGCCGGCGATTAACGTGGCCGCAAGGAGAACAAGCACCATGAAATCCTGAAATTGTTTCAGAAAGATCAGCCATTTGGATGTTTTCTTCTCTGATTCAAGAGTATTGGGTCCAAACTGCTTCCTGCGCTTCTCTACCTGTTTCTCCGATAATCCCCGCTTCGTCGTGACCTGTAGTTTTTGCTCGACAATATCTACATCGGACTGATACCATTTCACACTGCATTCCTCCAAATTCATCTACTTGGACTAATAAGAACGTAGCCTTTATACCGATATCTATGCAGACCTGTCCCAAAAAATGCTATAATTGCGTAAAAGCGCAGGTAAGCGAATAAATATAATAGAGCTTTATTTTTAGAGAACTAGAGGTGATTGGATGCCGTTTGATGGAATTGTCACACGCGCAGTAACGAACGAACTAAATTCAAAAATTATACCCGGAAAAATTACAAAAATCTATCAGCCAACAGATACAGAACTTGTTTTTACAATCAGGAGCCAAGGAACGAATTATACGCTCTTGTTATCGATTCACCCTGTATACGCACGGCTGCATCTAACTGAGGATACATATCGGAACCCTAAAGAGCCGCCGATGTTCTGCATGCTGCTCCGCAAGCATCTTGCCGGGGCAATTATCGATTCCATCGACCAGTATGATATGGAACGGATTGTCACCTTCACCATCCAGACGCGGAATGAAATCGGGGATCTTACAACCAAAAAACTGATCATAGAATTAATGGGAAAACATAGTAATGTTATGCTTGTCGACGGAGAAAAAGGGCATATCCTCGACAGTTTGAAGCACGTTTCCATCACACAGAGCAGGTATCGTACAATCCTGCCGGGACAGCAGTATAAACTCCCGCCAAGCCAGGACAAATTAAATCCGCTCGAGATTGATAGTGAGACGCTGATTCGTAAACTCGATTTTAATGCAGGTAAGCTGGATATGCAGATTGTCCAGACGCTTATGGGTGTATCACCATTGGTTGCAAAGGAAATCGTTCACCAGGCTCGTCTCGGATCAACCGAAACCTATCAGCATGTATTTGAAGAAGTACAGCGTAAAGTCCAACAACATGACTATACGTCGGCTATCTATCTTCATAAAAAAGAAGACTTCCATGTCCTCCCCATTACTTTTCTTGACGGTGAGACGAAATATTTTTCAGATGTCAATCATATGCTGGATGCTTTTTATTCCGGCAAAGCAGAACGAGACCGAGTTAAGCAACAGGCAAAGGACTTATATCAATTCATTAAAAATGAAAAAGATAAAAATGAACGTAAACTGAAAAAACATGATAAGACCCTTAAGAAAGCCGATGATGCTGAAAAATATCAGCGGCTAGGTGAGCTGCTGACGGCCAATATGCACATGGTCAAGCAGGGTGACGAATCGGTTCAGGTGGTTGATTATTACGATCCTGATCAAAAAGAAATTACAATTGAAATTAACCCGAATAAAACACCTAGTGAAAACGCACAGGCCTTCTTTAAGACCTATCAGAAACTGAAAACATCGAAAGAGAAAGTAAACCAAGAAATACGGAAGACACACGATGAAATCTCTTACCTGGACCAGCTGCTTCAGCAAATTGATTCCGCCCGGGAAGCTGACATCGAGGAAATCCGTGATGAACTCCGGGAAGAAGGCTATTTGAAAAAACAAAAGCAAGGTAAAAAGAAGAAACCGATTAAACCAGAACCGGAAAAATATACAGCAAGTGACGGCACACCAATATTAGTGGGGAAAAATAATAAGCAGAACGAATATGTAACCATGAAGCTTGCCCACCGGGATGACATTTGGCTGCACACCAAGGATATCCCCGGCTCCCACGTAATCATCCGGGCAAAAGAACCAAATGAGGATACATTACTGGAAGCTGCACAGCTTGCCGCCTTTTTCAGCAAGTCAAAGCAATCTTCCTCCGTTCCTGTAGACTATACTAAAATTCGTCACGTGAAAAAGCCGAACGGAGCAAAACCTGGATATGTAACGTATGATAATCAAAAAACCATTTTCGTGACACCAGATAAAAATACAGTGGAGAAACTTAAAAACGGATAATCCCGCGGGATTATCCGTTTTCTCTTATTCTACAGCTTTAGGATTTAAAGTTACTTCAACATTACCTCTGGTTGCTTTGGAATACGGGCAAACTTCATGAGCATCCTCCACCAGTTCCTCAGCTTCCTCAGGACTTGCACCCTGAACCTCTACGGTTAATGTGACTGCAATCTTAAAACCATCATCTTCTGGGTCTTTACAGAAACTAACCTCCGCAGTAGTAGTCGATTCTATTTTTTTACCCTGCTTATCTGCTACCAGATTTAAGGCCCCATCAAAGCATGCGGAATATGCCGCCGCAAATAACTGCTCCGGGTTAGAACCTTTCCCTTTAGCATCTTTATCTTGTGCTGGGTTTACCAGTTTTAAATCAATTAATCCATCATCAGACTTAACGTGACCTTCTCGTCCATTTCTGGCGGTTGCCGTTGATGTAAATATTACATTACTCATTGGAATACGCTCCTTTTCTGGATATACGTATACTATTCCATTTTAATTGATAAGTTAAACCTCTAGATGAATTCCTGCCTTAACAATTCAGTTATAAATTTATCAACCTGCGGCAGCTTCCGTACCCCTTCCTGGTAACATAGCCACGTATCCCTGGTTACCGGCTTACCTTCCAGTTTCAATGAAATATTCGGATATTCATCCATCATTGAATCAGAGACACTTTTCGGCAATACCGCCATACCTAGACCTTGCTTCATGAACTGTTTGCATGTCTCTATTTGATCTACCCTGATTGTCTTCTCGGGCTTTAGTTGACTCTGATGATAATACAACCAGTTATCGACCAGCTCATGCATACTGTCATCACTTTTGAATGAAATAAGTGGTCGTTCCTTTAATTTGTTTTTCGGAAACGGCTCGGTATCAAATATATATAATGGATCCTCAAACAACCGTTCAGATACGCTTTCTTTCAATTTCTCTCCACGAATTATACATACATGATAATTTTTGTGATCCTTCTTAATATCCTCACTGATTCCTGTGACAAGATCTATCGCCACTTTCGGATATTCTTTCGTGTATTCTGCCAGAATTGATGGTAGATACCGTTGACTGACCAGCGATGAACATGCAATTGATAACGTACCCTGCACTTCCTTACTTGATTCAGCCAGCGAGTTCATCAAATCACGTTCACCTTCCATTACCTTTTCAGCATGTTTTAGAATCAGCTCACCGGCTGGGGTAAGTACAAGACTTTTGGAGGTCCGAATAAAAATCGGTTGCTCAAAATAACCCTCTATATACTTGAGTCGCTGGGTAACGGCCGGCTGTGAGATAAGCACAGCCTTGGCAGTCCCCCGGATTGTTCCGATTTCATTTAATTTAAGCAGTAATTCGTAGTCTTCTATCTTCATGATTTTGACGCCTTCTTTGATAAGTATTTATTATTACTTTTAATTATAAACCAGTATTATCCTTATTGCATCATTAAGTGTATGATATATTTAACTAAAGACGGGAGGGTCTCATTATGAATGAAAAGGACCATGTGAAACAGGTTTTCTCCAAGAATAAGGAATCGTATGTAACAAGCTCCACACATTCAACAGGCAGCGACTTGGAGTTAATGGTTGAATGGCTGAGTCTGGGACTGGACAAAACAGTGCTTGATATCGCAACTGGTGGCGGGCATGTAGCAAAAAAACTTTCACCACACGTCGGGAAATTAGTTGCAACAGATTTAACTAAAGAAATGCTAGAAAATACGGCAAAGCATTTAAAAGAGTATAAAAATATTAGTTATGAGGTTGCCGATGCAGGGGACTTACCATACGAGGATAATTCGTTTGATATCATAACTTGCCGGATTGCTGCGCATCACTTTCCTCAGCCCAAAAAGTTTGTTAAGGAAGTAGCACGGGTGCTTAAACCTGGTGGTAAATTTCTGTTTATTGATAATGTGGCACCTGAAGATCCAGCGCTTGATAAGTTTGTCAATACTCTAGAAAAAATGCGGGATTACAGCCATGGCCGATCGTTGAGGATATCGGAGTGGGAAAATCTATTAGGGCAGGAAAAACTGCACGTACAGAAGGATAAAACCAAAAAGAAGACATTGCCTTATCAGGAGTGGGTGACTAGGACCTTGGATGATGAAGATGAGATTAAGAAGGTTAGGGATTATATATGGAATGCAGATGTGGATACAAAGGAATATTTTCAAGTCAAAATAGAATCCGATCAAATTACTTCTTTCGCAATCGATGAGTTGATGGTGTTATGTAAGAAACAATAAAATAAAACTGGCCTAGATTTTAATTTATAATGCAATCGAGGCCAGTTAGTATTCTTTCTTACTATTAAGCTTTTTGCGCCGTTGATAAATGTACATTGCTCCCCCACCAGCAGTTAGAGCTACGCCAAGAATTAGATAGTTGAACATGTTGGTCGCCGTGTCTGGGAGTCTGTTGTCGACTGAAAGTACGCCGCCTAGGGTGCCTTCGACGTAAATTTTGAACTGGAAATAAGAGGTTAAACCCTGAAATTCATTAGTTAATTCCTTAGGAACTTTCACAAAAAATGTCAGTTTTTCTTTTGTCTGACTATCTATTCGCCCAGCCCTTAATTCAGTAAAGTCTTTTAACTTCCCTTCATATAAAGTACCTTGACTACTCTTTAACTTGAGCTCTAACTTATTATAAAAAGCTTTTGATCCGCCTGTGAATTTGTTTGAAATATTGTAGTCAAAACTTTCAGTTCCATTATTATCCAAAGTTAGAAACCTTGTAACAGAATCACCTGGCTTGATATTACTCAAGTCAAATAGCACATTTCCTGGCTCTACTGAAAGATTTACTGTGGTTGTTTTGTTTTGAGCATAAATAGGTTGTAACATACTAAATAATAATATTATAACCAACGTTATTATTCTCATGAACTATACTCCTCAAATTAAAAATTCAACATATATAATATATAAAAAAGGTGGTAACCCACCTTTTTTATATATTAATTTAGGATTTAATCCTCCACTACATCTTCTTCATTAATAGTTTCTGTACCGGTAGTTCTTGAATCTGGTTGAGTCGTTGGATTAGTTGTATCATCAGCAGAACCTTGAACGCCGTTATTCACTTCACCATTTGCATCATTTGTTCTAACCTCTACACCACCCCACTGAGTTGCTTCAAGGTTAAACTGGAAGGTTGCACTATTGCCCATAAATTTGTTTTGGACAAATTCTGAGTAATCACCATTAATTCTTTCAGTATCGTTTTTAAATGTGATCTTAACATGAACCTCATCTATATCTCCGTTAGTAGGAATACCTCTATTTTCATCAACCACTACGTTTGAAAGAGGAGCTAAGTTAATCCGTTTAGAACCATCAGTTGCCTCATAAACGTCTTTAATTTTATTCGTATCATATGATAAATTCACCAGTTGGTATAAAGATATAGGTCCATTAGAACCAAATACTGATACTTTGTTATCAGGATATACATGGTTCTCTTGATCAACCCTAAAGAAATCGATGGTAAACTGTTTTAAAAATTCGGCTTCACTGTCATTCTCTCCATTACCTTGGGCGAAGGTGGCGCCTGCACTTAATAGTACTTCTTTTATAGCTAAGGACCCACCATTTGTAAGTTTAAACACTCTTTCCACACTATCTCCAGGCTTCATGTTAGATAGATCAAAGTTGATAGGTTCGGTTTCTGAATTCTCTTTGATAATTAAATCTAGGGTTCCAGCTGCAAATGCATTATTAATTGTTGCTGTATCGTTAAAAGCTGCCCATGTTCCTCCCCCTACTAGTGATAACCCCAGTGCTGCAGATGCTACACCCATTCCTACTTTCTTCTTAATACTCATTCCTTTTCCTCCTTGTTTTCCCTCTATCCGAGGTATGTAAGATTTATTGAACTCCTATGACTTTTGCCATAGAGAGGCACAATCAGAATTAAGCTGTTTCTTTAACATCTTTTTTGTTGGCTGGCTGCTCAATTTCTTTCAGAGCTCTCCAGATAGTGACACCCGAGTAGATTAACAGTAGAACACCCGGTATAATTAGCAACATTGCTGTTCCTTTATTTGATTGGGCAAACTCTATAAAATAACCCAGAAACGGAATAGTCATGCCTGTATACTTTCCAATAACATTCATTGAAGGGACCATATTGGTATCGGCTTCTTCGTTGTTATCACCTTTTGTTTGGTACATTACATTACCACCCTGTTTAACTACCTCCGAAATCCTGTGCGTAACAATTTCATTATGGCTTTTCAAGAAGGTAATTACGTCACCCTTTTGTAGGTTTTCTGTGTTAACCAGTGGCTTTACAGCTATGACTGCTCCTGTGGAAAACGTCGGTTCCATGGAACCTGATAATACCGTTTTCAATTGGTAGCCAAGAAAGTTAGGCTCTCCTCCAGATGCCTTAGAGGAAATTACCACAAAAATCATAAAGAGTAGAGTTACTGATAGAACTATAGTTATTGACATACTAACAATCTTTTTTATCTTTCTTTTTGTCACTTAATACACCACCTAGTAATTGTTATTCATCACTTGCTACTTCATTGTTGATTCTGTTGACTTCTTACTCTCACTGCTCTCAGATTCGGAATTATTCTGAGAACTATCGCTTTCCTCTTTCTCGGTTCCATTATTAGTTTCTGTGGTGCTATTTTCTTCTGTGGTTACATCTTCTTCAGGACTATCTATATTTTGGTCACTAGTAGATTCAGAGGTATCTGATTCAGTTTCATCCTCCGCCTCATTATTATCCTTTTCTTTTATATCTGCGGAATCCACTTCAGCTTTATCTTCTTTGGTTTGTTTTCTTTCAGGGTTCGAATTTTCCTTTGAATCACTGTCACCATTTGGCATTGTCTCTTCAGTTGATTTCTGAATATCAGGTTGTGTTTCAGTTTCTTCTTGTTCTCTGTCTATTTCCGTTTCACTATCAGGTTCTGGGCCACAGGATATATCTTCACTCCATGGTCCGCTTCCAGTATTATTATCGCTTTTTGCATGCCCTGTTTCATGATAGGCTTTGATTTTGTATATGCCGTCTTTTTCAGGCTGATAATAAATATCGTAGTACTCGCCTTTATTTGGTATAGGAAAAGTCCCCGTTTCCACTACTACTCCATTCTTCGCACTACCATTTGCACCTGGTGCTAACCAGTAAACCTCATATTTTGTTAGCTCCTGATCTACGCTTTCTCCCGTATTAGTAAAACGGGCATAAAATTCTGTTTCACAGCTCCCCCCCATGCTCACCTCTTTAAGGGAACTTTTCTCCCAAACTCCATTGTCTGGCGGATAGCCTGCTCTAATTGTGTTGGGAATCTGTTCAACATCATTAAAGTAAGCCCCAGTTCCCGAGGTTAGAGTAATAGCACCGATAATACCTATGTACCAGATTGCAGCCAGTTGAGTTATTATCACAAATCCCCGCCGCTTTTTATATTTTTTTAAACGTGTACTTCTCATTTCCTTCACCCTTTTCGGTCTAATATTTAACGAACAAGGCTTTAAGACTATGTAATCAATTTGTTCTTCATTAAGAACCTTATAATCTGGAGTATATTATATAACGAACATATTGAAAAACCTCATATTAAGCCATTTAAATGTTATAACGAACAATCATCGTGCGTTATCTCGCTCATACGCTTATTTTCATTCATTTTTAAAACTTTATAAATTGTATTTTGTTCTTTATAATGCAAATACAAAGAAATGTAATAGGGTATATAAATAATTGAAGAAGATTATTCCTATGATAGGTGAGAACTTAAAGAAGCTTAGGTAGGAAAAGGAATGTTCTCTAACGAGGATTGCGAGGGATGCAGGAGTTTCCAAGACATACCTGAGTTATCTGGAGAGAAATGAAGTCCAACCCATCATTACAGTTCGTGGTTAAGATAGCGGGGACACTCGATTGTTCTCTGGAATATTTATTGGATAATGAACAGACGGATGAGAAAACCCAGGAGATTGATGATCTTAGAAAAGAGTGGACCGACCTGGAAGACGAATAACAAAACCCCACATTATCCCAAAAAATAAACGGCCACCACAAGGTGACCGTTTGTTTTTGCCTAATTTTTATTATCAGATGTTCTACTGGTTACACTGAATCCTATAAATCATCCCGCCATTTCTCCAAAGTAACCTTTTCGGATTCATTAATCTGTCCATTGCTCGCAAGTAATGATAGAACTGTATCATAATCAGTAATCGTTCTGCATTTCAACCCAGCAGCATCGAAGTTATTAGCTGCTTTTTTCAATCCATATGTAAAAATAGCAAGTACCTCAAGTACCTCAACGCCCTTTTGCTTCAGTGCCTCGGTCGCTTCAATTGAAGAACCTCCTGTTGAAATTAAATCCTCTATCACAACAGCTTTCTGGCCTTCAAGAATATGACCTTCAATCTGATTTCCTTTTCCATGACCTTTAGGCTTTGATCGTACATAGACCATGGGCAAATCAAGCTGTTCAGCAATCCACGCAGCATGGGGAATACCTGCAGTGGCGCATCCTGCAATGATATCCGGCTTCACTTCCATTTCGTTAATGAGCTCGACAAATGCCTCGGCCACTTTCCTGCGCACTTCAGGATAGGACATGGTCAGCCGGTTGTCACAGTAAATTGGTGATTTGATTCCTGATGTCCAGGTAAAATAATTTTCTGTCCTCATTTGAACTGCTTTTATGTTCAATAATTCCTGTGCTAATTCATGGCGTGCTTCCATGTCCCCACTCCTCCTGTACTTGTAAGTATGCTGTTTTTGGGTCCTTAGCCTGTGTTACCGTACGGCCGACTACTAATATATCCGCTCCGTTTTCTTTCGCAAATACCGGAGTTGCCACCCGTCGTTGATCGTTTACATCTGTCTCCTGCAGACGAATTCCTGGTGTAACCGTCAGAAAAAAACTTCCGCAAGCAGCTTTGACCCGGCTAGCTTCATGAACGGAACACACAACACCATCTGCTCCATTCTCCGCTGCAAATCCAGCAAAGTGCGTGGCATTATCCGCTACCGACCCGGGAATCTTCAACTCATTATTAAGTGCCGTTTCATCCATCGAGGTAAGAACGGTAACTGCAATTAGTTTAGTATCATGACTGGCCGGACTTCCGGACAGCAATCCTTCCTTAGCCCTATTAATCATCTCGCTTCCACCAAGCGCATGGACATTAACCATATCAACTTCCAGTCTGGCTAGATTCTTCATTGCTTTCATGACGGTGGTCGGAATGTCATGAAGTTTTAAATCAAGGAAAATTCCGTGGTCATTCGCTTTGAGTTTTTCTATAATCCGGGGACCTTCTCGGTAAAATAACTCCATTCCCACTTTTACCGGAACGCCATGTAAATCATTTTCCTTTAGAAAATGCTCTGCCTCGTCCCACGATGTAAAGTCGAGTGCTAGATATGTATTTCCTTTCATGCCTCATGCCCCTTTCCGATTGCAACTTCTACCGAATGGAATCCATATTTATGAAGCACTTCAGGTAAAGCGGCTATAATATCCGGGCAGGCAAACGGATTCTGGAAATTTGCCGTTCCAACCGCTACCGCACTGGCACCGGCCAAGAGAAACTCCAATACATCTTCAGCTGAAGAAATACCACCCATACCGATAATCGGAATGGAAACATGCTGCTTCACCTCATAAATCATCCGGATGGCAACTGGCTTGATCGCTTGTCCGGAAAGTCCGCCGGTTTTATTTGCCAAGAGCGGACGCTTGGATCCAAGATGTATCTGCATTCCGGTCAATGTATTGATCATCGATAGACCATCAGCTCCAGCTTGTTCAACTGCTTTAGCCATCGCTACTATGTTTCCCACGTTTGGCGATAGCTTTACATAGACAGGAAGATTACTGGCTTCTTTCACCTTTTTAGTTACCGTTGCGGCCATCTCCGGTTCGGTACCAAACTGGATACCACCTTCCTTAACGTTCGGACACGAGATGTTAAGTTCCAGTGCATGGACATCTTTCGTCTTGTTAAATGCAGATGCAACTTTCACATACTCTTCAAGTGTGCTACCTGCAACATTAGCTATAATCGGAACGTCATAACCTGCCAGAAAAGGAACTTCATTAGCGATAATTTTCTCGACACCGGGGTTCTGCAGGCCAATCGCGTTTAGCATGCCTGATGATGTCTCTGCAACACGTGGTGTAGTATTCCCATAACGGCCTTCACCTGTTGCTGCCTTCATAATCACAGCACCAAGTTTACCTAAATCATAAAACTCACTGTATTCGCGTCCAAAACCAAAACATCCTGATGCAGGCATTACCGGGTTCTTCAGCTTGAGACCAGGCAAATTCACCGATAGATCCATCATAAAATCACCTCATTTGCAGGAAATACCGGTCCGTCCTTACATATTTTCCTGTATCCACTCTCATTATCTGCAGGGATGACACACGCAAAGCATGCGCCAACCCCACATCCCATCCGCTCCTCAAGCGAAATGTAACCTGGTTTATCGGCCAGTTTCTCTTTTACTGCCTTCAACATTGGTATCGGTCCGCAGGTAAAATAATAATCATATCCATCAATTGAACCGAGCACATTTGTTACAAAACCTTTATGACCGTAACTACCGTCATCGGTGACAATATGTGTTTCACCCAGCTGACTGAATTCCGCTTCATAAAAAACACTGTCTTTCGTCTGAAAGCCTAAAACGGAAATGACCTCAATCCCATGGTTTGAAAGTTCTTTTCCGAGGTTATATAAAGGCGGGACCCCAATCCCTCCGCCTATTAAAAGGGCTTTTTGAATTGATTTATCCTGATACGGGAAGCCGCAGCCACTGGGACCCAGCGCATTAATTCGCATTCCAGGCTGATATGCTCCCAGTCGCTTTGTTCCTTCCCCCAATTCTTTAAAAAGAATAGTGGTAATTCCTTTTTCAGCGTCTACATCGGCAATCGAGATTGGACGGCGTAGTGAGTGCCCTTCCACTTGGAGGTGCAGAAACTGTCCCGGCACCGCATTTTTTGCAACATGATCATTGGATAATTTCATTTCCACTGTGTCGAGTGCAATCTTTTCCACTGCTTCAACAATCATCTCGACCCGTTGTTTCATGACCATACGACCTCTTTGCCTGTAAGCGGCTGTGCACTGAAGGTAGTCGAATCTATAACACTCAGGATTGCGTTTGCCGTATCAAGGTTGGTCAGGCATGCAATTCCATGCTCAACGGCCTGACGACGAATCCGGAAACCATCCGAACGTGGTTTTTTTCCTGATGTAAGGGTATTGACTACAAACTGTACCTTGCCGCTTTCGATGATTGATAGAACGTTTGGCTCGTCAGTATCCACTTTACCAACTTCAGTTACCGGCAGATTAAACGCTGCAACATATTTCGCGGTTCCTGTGGTAGCGTATAGCTGGAAACCAAGCTGGTGGAAGCGCCGTGCGATATCGATCGTTTCCTGTTTGTCTTTATCCGCTACCGTTAAAAGAACTGCCCCTTCCTGCGGTACAGTCAGTCCTGATGCTACGAGCCCTTTATACAATGCCTTTTCAAGCGTTTTATCATGGCCGATTGCTTCCCCGGTCGATTTCATCTCAGGTCCAAGAATGGTATCAACACTGCGAAGTTTTTCAAACGAGAACACTGGAACTTTGACAGAAACTGCTTCCTGTTCAGGCAGAATCCCGGAAGAATATCCCATTGATAACAGTGATTCACCTAAGATACAGCGTGTCGCCAGGTTAGCCATCGTAACTCCGGTTATTTTACTTAAGAACGGAATAGTTCGGCTTGCCCTTGGATTAACTTCCAGGACGTATACCTCTTCTTCACGGATAATGAACTGAATATTGACCAGCCCTTTCACTCCAAGTGCCTGAGCAATTTTAATCGTTGCATCCATCGTTTTCTGTTTGACTGAGTCGCTGAGCCGCTGTGGCGGATACACTGCAATTGAGTCTCCTGAGTGTACACCTGAGCGCTCGATATGTTCCATGATTCCCGGAACAATAACCGTCTGACCATCACTGATAGCGTCAACTTCAATTTCGATCCCGGTGATATATTTATCGATAAGAATTGGGTGCTGGTCATCGATACCATTCGATTTAGCCAGATATGCGTTTAATTCGTCGTCATCGTATACAATTTCCATCCGGCTGCCGCCGATTACATACGACGGACGTACAAGTACCGGGTAGCCAAGCTCGCTTGCTACTTCACGTGCCCGATCTAGTTTCAGTACCGATTTACCCTTCGGACGCAGTAAATCCAGGTCATCGAGCAGGAGTTCAAATTTATCCCGGTCCTCTGCCTGATCGATTGCTTCAAGATCGGTTCCAAGAATTTTTACCCCGCGGCGCTCGAGCCCGTCTGCCAGATTGATAGCGGTTTGACCGCCAAACTGGACAATAACGCCCTCTGGCTGCTCAAGGTTAATTACATGCATGACATCCTCAAGTGTCAGTGGTTCAAAATATAGCTTATCGGAAATACTGAAGTCGGTAGAAACTGTTTCAGGATTATTATTCATAATAATAGCTTCATAGCCCATTTCCTTGATTGCCAGAACAGAATGAACGGTCGCATAGTCAAACTCAATACCCTGACCAATCCGAATCGGCCCTGAGCCTAGAACCAGGATTTTTTTCCGGTCCGACTGAATAGATTCGTTTTCGTCCTCGAAGGTGCTGTAAAAATACGGTGTTTCCGACTCAAACTCAGCCGCACATGTATCAACCATTTTATAAACCGGCTCAATCTTCTGGTCCATTCGCAAGGTATAAACATCGTCTTCCGTCATGTTCCATAACCGTGCGATATGCCCATCAGAAAATCCTAATTCTTTTGCAGTCTTAAGCAGGTCAGCGGAAGTTTTATGTTCAGCAAGTTCAGTCTCCAAATCGATCAGACGCTTAAGTTTGATTAAATAAAATCTATCTATTTTAGTCAGCTCGAATATTTCTTCCGTATCTATCCCTCTGCGGATTACCTCAGCCAGGACAAACAGACGCTCATCGTCAGGTTTTTGTAGTCGTACTTTCAACTCATCCATTGTCACATCTATAAGACTGTTTAAAAAGAATTCACCTGACCCGCTGTCCAATGAGCGAACACCTTTCAGGAACGATTCCTCAAAGTTTCGCCCGATTGACATAATTTCACCGGTCGCCTTCATTTGAGTTCCAAGGCGACGGTCGCCGTTTACAAACTTATCAAACGGGAATCTTGGCAGCTTTGTCACAACATAGTCGAGTGCAGGCTCAAAGCATGCATATGTCGTTCCGGTAATTGGGTTCATGATTTCATCAAGCGTAAGTCCGACTGCAATCTTCGCTGCAATTTTCGCGATTGGATATCCGGTTGCCTTCGAAGCAAGCGCTGATGACCGGCTGACGCGCGGGTTAACCTCGATGATATAGTAATTGAAACTGTCCGGGTCTAAGGCCAGCTGAACATTACAACCTCCCTCAATTTCAAGCGCACGAATTATTTTCAGTGATGCATTCCTTAGTAGCTGGTATTCACGGTCACTAAGAGTCTGGGATGGTGCCACAACAATCGAGTCCCCAGTATGGATTCCGACCGGGTCGACGTTTTCCATGTTACACACAACAATTGCCTGATCATTTTTATCGCGCATTACTTCATATTCAATTTCTTTAAAGCCGGCGATGTTTTTCTCAATCAAACATTGGCTAACCGGTGAAAGTGACAGACCGTTTCGAGCCACTTCCCTAAGTTCCGGTTCACTGTAACACATGCCGCCCCCAGTTCCGCCGAGTGTATATGCCGGGCGGACGATTACCGGATAGCCGATTTTCTCAGCGAAAGCGAGTGCTTCGTCAACTGTTGTGACAATTTCACTTTCTGCCACCGGCTCGTTTAGTTCTCCCATAAGCGTACGAAATTTCTCCCGGTCCTCCGCTTGCTCAATTGCATCCAAAGACGATCCAAGTAATTCAACATTGTACTCGGAAAGAATTCCGGTTTTCTCAAGTGCAATTGCCAGGTTTAGTCCCGTCTGCCCGCCGAGTGTTGGCAGGAGTGCATCAGGCTGTTCTTTCCGGATAATCTTAATCAAAAATTCAGTAGTAAGTGGTTCCATGTACACTTTATCAGCTACGGTGTGGTCGGTCATGATCGTAGCCGGATTCGAGTTAGCAAGGATAACGGTATACCCTTCTTCACGCAATGACTGACATGCCTGCGTTCCGGAGTAGTCAAATTCTGCTGCCTGTCCGATTACAATAGGACCTGAACCGATTACAAGTATTTTTTCGATGTTGGTATTCTTAGGCATGTGTTACCACCTCACTTGTAGTTTTTGATTGCTTAATCATATTGAGAAATTCATCAAACAGGTGGTTCGTGTCTTCCGGTCCTGGTGAACTCTCTGGGTGATACTGAACCGAAAATGCCGGATAGTTTTTATGCCGGATTCCTTCCACTGTTCCGTCGTTCAATGCCCGCTGGGTTAGTACGAGGTCTGTTTGATTCAGTGAATCGTTCCTTACCGCATAGCTGTGGTTCTGCGAAGTCATGTATGTTTTATTTCTCTCCAGGTCTTTTACCGGATGATTGGATCCGCGATGGCCGAACTTCATTTTTTCTGTATCTGCCCCGCAAGCGAGCGCCAGCAGTTGATGGCCCAGACAAATTCCGAAAAGAGGTATCTTGCCGGTTACTTCAGCTACCATCTCGATTGATTCCGGTATGTTCTTAGGATTCCCCGGTCCATTTGTGAGCATAATTCCGTCAGGCTTTAACCGTAGAATATTAGCTGCTCCATAATTATAAGGAACAACTGTCACATGGCAGTCGCGCTTGGTCAGCTCACGTAGGATTCCATGCTTCATTCCAAAATCGACAAGAACGATACGCAATCCCCGGCCAGGTACCACGTATGGCTTAACAGTTGATGTCTGTTCAACCTGATTGGTCTGATACGGCTGACTCCGTACCTGGTCAGCCAATACTTCAGTGTCGTCTATTACATCCGTGATGATTGCTTTCATTGTTCCGTGTTTCCGGATAATCTTAGTCAGTTTCCGGGTATCAATTCCGGAAATCCCCGGAATATTATGTGCCTTCAGATAGTCACTCAGTGTTTCATCACTTCTGAAGTTTGATGGATGGTCGCATAATTCTTTTACCAGAAACCCGTGAATGAATGGTGTTACGGTTTCAAAGTCATCCCGATTGATTCCATAATTTCCGACAAGGGGATATGTCATCATCACAATCTGCCCACAGTACGATGGGTCTGAAATAATTTCCTGATAACCGGTCATCCCAGTGTTGAATACTACCTCACCAGTTACGGTGGTATCACTGCCAAAACCTTCTCCGGTAAAAACTGTTCCATCTTCAAGTATCAGCTGACGTTTAGACATAAGCTACCTCCTTGTGTACAAGCTTTCCTTCTGCAAGTGTCATGACAGGTGTACCCTGAACTTTCCAGCCATGGAATGGGGTATTTTTACCCTTAGATAAAAATGCGTTTTTGTCGATATGTGTTTTAGTATAAAGGTCGACGATCGTAATATCTGCTGGTGCATTAACCTTTAATTCGCCAAATGGCAGGTTAAAGACGTCAGCCGGTTTTACGGTCAGCCAGTCGACCAATTGTTTTAATGTGATTTTTCCGGTTTTCACCAGATATGTGTAAAGAAGTGGAAATGCAGTCTCGAGACCGACAATTCCAAATGGAGCTTTCAAAAAGCCTGGTGACTTTTCAGATTCAGCGTGCGGCGCGTGATCGGTTGCAATAAAATCGATTGTTCCATCTAGCAATCCTTCAAATAACGCCTGCTGGTCTTCTTCGCTCCGTAGAGGGGGATTCATTTTGTAATTGGCATCATCATCCTGAATTGCAGATTCATTCAGTAACAGATGGTGCGGAGTAACTTCGGCAGTCACGTTGATTCCTGCCTTTTTGGCGTCCCGGATAACCCGGACAGATTCTTTTGTACTCACATGGCAGACATGGTAATGGCAACCGGTGGCCTCTGCCAATAGGACATCACGGGCAATTTGTACGGATTCGCTCAGAGAAGGAATTCCCGGCAGATTCATAGCTCCACTTACATTTCCTTTATGGACAACGCCGCCGTATACGATTGAGTTATCTTCACAATGCGCTACAATGGATTTCCCTGCTGCCGCAGCCTTGGTCATGGCCTGAAGCATCATGTCTGCAGTCTGAATGCCAACTCCATCATCGGTGAATGCAAAAATCTCTTGCTCTGCCAGTTGCTGAAAATCAACCAGTTCTTCGCCTTTCAAGCCTTTGGTAATAGCCGCGTATGGCAATACTCTTACCGCTGCATCGGTGTCTACTTTTCTTAAAAGATTGTCAACCTGGACAGTTGAATCAGGGACCGGTGAAGTGTTTGGCATCGAACAAACAGTGGTGAATCCACCGCGGGCAGCCGCTTCGGTACCGGTTTTAATCGTTTCCTTATGCTCACCACCAGGCTCGCGCAAATGGATATGCACATCAATGAAGCCGGGGAAAATATAATTGTTTCCGCAATCCAGCACTTCATCAGTTGCATCGGAAATTTCGGAAGCTATCTTGGTTATTTTCCCGTCCTCTATTAGAATTTCGCACGCTTCTGATGTGTTATCTCCTGTTAAGAGTTTTCCGTTTTTAAGTAATGTTTTCATTATGCGTTCCCCCATTCCTTCAGTAATTTTGTAATGATAGCCATTCGCGCATACACGCCATTTTCCATTTGTTTAAAAATCCTCGAGCGTTTACACTCAACCAGTTCATCCTCAATCTCTACCCCGCGGTTAACAGGAGCGGGATGCATAATGATTGCATGGTCTTTCATCGTAGCCTCCCGCTGATTGGTTAGACCATATTCTTTCAGATAGATTGATAAATTACTAGCAACATGCTCATGACGTTCGTGCTGAATTCTGAGAAGCATCAGTACATCACACATTTCAGTAGCTTCATCCATGGACACATACGGATAATTCAGCTGCAGATCTTCAAATCCTGGTGCCGCAGCCAGATAAACATTCGCACCCATTGTGGTAAGTGCTGCTGCATTTGACCGGGCAACCCGGCTATGCCTAATATCCCCTGCAATCACCACGTTCAGCCCATCGAATGCTCCAAACTCCTGATAGATTGTCAGAAGGTCAAGCATGCACTGGGTCGGATGCTCACTCTTCCCTGCCCCAGCGTTAATAATGGGAATCGAAATGCCGGATTGAAGCTTCTCATACCAATTGTCATCCTGATGGCGAACCACCAGCATATCTGCTCCAATCGCTTCATACGTTTTAGCAGTATCATAGAGTGACTCTCCTTTTGTGACACTCGATAAGTCCATATGGAAATCAAGCGATTCGAGGCCCAGCTTTTTTTCAGCAACCTGGAAGCTCATCTTTGTCCTTGTGCTTGGCTCGAAAAAAAGGTTGGCTACAAACAGCTGGCGTGTAAATCGATGATTCTCTTTACGTAGTTTTTCAGCTACGTTCAAAATATCCAATATTTCTGCACGAGACATGTAACAGGTCGAGAGAAAGTGTCTTGGAATCATTGTTTTATCACTTTCCTTTTCAAGCAGCGCCTTCATTGTCATCTGCCACCTCTCTATCATCTAATATCGTGCCATTGCCATATCCGCTCTCTTTGTTTGGCAGTACAAGGTTTAGAAATACCCCAACTAATGCGGACAGCGCCATGCCGGCAATTTGCAGGTTATCGGAAAGCTGGATAAACGCTCCGCCTATTCCGAGTACCAGAATGACAGACGAGATAATAAGATTCCGTTTGTCACTTAAATCGATATGATTGTCAATCAGCATCCGCAGACCGTTTGATGCAATTATCCCAAAGAGCAGGATGGAAACTCCGCCCATTACGGCAGACGGAATGGAGCCGATTACTGCAGTCACAATCCCGATGAAGCCGAAGAATATTGCCAGGACAGCAGCTCCTCCGATTACAAACACACTGAATACCCGGGTGATTGCAAGGACACCGATGTTTTCACCGTACGTTGTATTTGGTGGTCCTCCAAGGAAGGATGCAATCATGGTTGCAACTCCGTCACCCATAATGGAACGATGCAGTCCCGGGTTTTTCAGGAAGTTCTTTTCCACCACTTTTGAAAGAACCATCTGGTCGCCAGTATGTTCAGCAATTGTAACCAGTGCAACAGGTACCATCAAGAGGACAATTTCCCAGCTGAACACTTCAAACGGTGAGTATGTTACGAACGGTACGAGAAATTCAGGGTTCTGAAATACTGCTGCGAAGAACGCTCCAACTGAACCAGCTGATGTTATGCCTGCCCACTCAGCCGCAATTTCGGACGTGTCGACGATTCCCTGAGTCATTGCGAACACATACCCGCTGACAATCCCAATCAGAATCGGAATAAGTGCAAAGAATCCCCGGAAAAAGATAGTTGCGATAATGGTGATTGCCAATGTTACGAGCGCTACAGTAAAGTGCGTGCTGCTGTATACCTGTTCATCAAGCCCTGGTACATACATCGCCATGTCAATTGCTGTTGAGGCAAGTCCAAGTCCGATTACAATTATCACAGGTCCTACCACGATTGGCGGCAGAATCCGCATTAGCCACCCGACACCGAGCAGTCGTATCAGGACTGAAACTACACCATAAACAAGTCCGGCCAGAAAGCTCCCTATCATTGCACCTGCTGCTCCACCTGAGGCAGTTGCCCCTATAATTGGTGCAATGAAGGCAAAACTTGATCCCAGATATGCCGGGATTCTGCCTTTGGTTATCAGCAGATATGCCAGAGTTCCAAGTCCACTTGAAACAAGAGCAATTGCCGGTGACAGACCGGTCAGGAAAGGAACAAGAATGGTTGCTCCAAACATGGCGAATAAATGCTGCAGACTTAACACGATCCATTTCTGTGGTTTTGGTACCTCATTTACTTCCAAAGCTGCGTTTGTTTTACTCATATAAATTCCTCCCGTTTAGTTTTCTTTTAGCAATCTTGGCTTATCGCCAAGATTTAATAGCCTTAATTGCACTTATGCAGTAAAAAAGTATTTATACTTTCTTACCTGCCTGCCATAAAAAAACCTCTTTGCGAAAGGTCGCAAAGAGGTAAACGTGCAGAAAATACACGTATATCCCTGGCAACCTTTTAAATCTCGCTGGATTTAATTAAAGGTCTCCTGTTTATTTTTCGTAAATACTTACTTCCTCAAGTTCATCCGTCTCCTGCAGATTAACCACGATAATCTCTTTATCTGACGTTGGAATGTTTTTTCCGACATAGTCAGCCCGGATTGGCAGCTCCCTGTGTCCTCGGTCAATCAGGACAGCCAGCTGAATCTGTGATGGTCTTCCAATATCCATCACCGCATCCATTGCTGCTCGGACTGTTCGCCCTGTGAACAATACGTCATCAATTAAGATAACTTTTTTTCCGTCAAAATCAGCGTCAATCTTGGTATCCTTCAGTTCTGGATCCTCATGCTCTGTTGTCTTCTCCAAATCGTCCCTGTAAAGCGTGATATCAAGCTCACCAGTTGGAACATTGATACCTTCAATTTGGCGGATTTTTTCCTGTAGACGTTTGGTAAGTGGAACTCCTCTGGTCTTAATCCCGACCAGCAACAGGTCCTCGCCGCCTTTATTTTTTTCTACTATTTCATGGGCGATTCTAGTAAGTGCTCTTCCCATTGCTGCCTGATCTAGTACAGTTGTTTTCTTGTTCACGGTCAGACCCCCAATAAAAAATCCCTTTTCTCCATGAGGAAAAAAGGGATTTGGATAGACGTATAGCAATACAATCCATATTCCGCTTCCTTCTTCGCCTCACTGGACGTTGTTAAAGGATCTTTATTCATTTGTTTCATTATTACAGACTCGAGTACGCCTGTCAATACATTTTGCGGATTTGCGCCAGAAGATCCTGGAAATATGCTGGTGGCTCTTCTTCAAAATAAAGTCGCTCACCGGTCCGCGGATGTTCGAAGCCAAGTGACCTGGCATGCAGAGCCTGTCCGCCGATATCGAATGTCTTCCGGCGACCGTACTTTGGATCGCCTACTAGAGGAAATCCAATATATCGCATATGAACGCGAATCTGATGCGTCCTGCCGGTTTCCAGCTGACATTCCACATGCGTATAACCTTCAAACCGCTCAATTACCCGGAAATGGGTGACAGCCGATTTGCCATTCTCTACAATCCCCATCTTCTGGCGGTCATTTTTATCTCTGCCAATCGGGGCATCAATCAGCCCTGTCTCATGTTCAATGACTCCATGAACGACCGCTTCATATTTACGTTCGATATATTTCTCAGCCATCTGTTCAGATAAACCAGCATGAGCTTTATCATTTTTAGCGACGACAAGGAGTCCGCTTGTATCCTTATCAATCCGGTGGACAATGCCAGGTCGCTCCGTTCCATTAATGCCTGACAGATCATCACAATGATACAACAGAGCATTTACCAGTGTCCCAGTCTGATGACCAGCAGACGGATGTACCACCATGCCTCTTGGTTTATTAACAACAAGCAGGTCACTATCCTCATAGACGATTTCAAGCGGTATATCCTCTGCCACTACATCGAGTTCTTCTGGGTCGGGAACTGCCCAGCTAATTTCATCGCCTGTCTGACATTTATAGTTCGGTTTAACCGACTCCCCGTTAACGCGTACATAGTCATCCGCAATCCATGACTGAATCTGTGAACGGGAAGTATCGGCTACTACCGTTGACAGCAGTTTATCGATTCGTGTTTTATTTTCTGTTTCAGTTACTGTGTATTGGTTAGAATTCATTTTGTTGATTTTCCTTTCTTCCGCTCATCCAGGAAAGTAACGATTAAGACAAGGATCACGCCTACCACCAATGCAGAATCTGCTACATTGAAAATTGGAAAGTCATACCCGAAAATAATAAAATCAAAAAAATCCACTACTTCTTTGCGAAACAAACGGTCAATAAAGTTTCCTATTGCCCCACCAAGAATCAATCCAAGTGAAACAGCAAGCAATCTGCTGTCTTTTCCATACTTCTGCATGTAAAAAATAATTCCAGCAATCACGATGAGCGTTACAATATAGAAGAACATCATTTGTCCCTGTAGGATACCCCATGCTGCACCACTATTCCGGTGTGAGGTTAGATAGAAAAAGCCTTCGATTAGTGTTATCTGTTCCCCGATGTCCATTGTTTTAATAATAATCCACTTTGATGCCTGGTCGATAATTGTGACGACCAGTGCCAGTATGTAATACCAGAACATTCGCTTTCCTCCGCTTTCTTCTCAGACTACTCCTTTTGCATTTTATCACAGTTTTTTAAAAAAGGCTCTTTTCTCGTGAGTTTTTCTTGTTCTGTAATCCTCGCAGTTTATAATTCTCAAGTCAAAACAGCAGTCATTTAGAATATAACATTAAAAAAGCGCCTCTCATTGTCATGTTACTGACAGGAGAGGCGCTTTTCTATTAACAACTTTATGCACTATAATGTTCTTTTACCACGTCTGCACAGCGGGTGCACAGTTCCGGATGGTCCGGATCCTCGCCTACTGTTTCAGAAGCAGTCCAGCAGCGTTCACATTTTTCACCAGGATGCTGCTCAACAGCAACATCAACATAGCGATATTCACGGGCACTATCAGCCTGATCTGCAACGTCTGCTCCAGAAACGATCAGAAGCTGATGAAGGTTTGGAATCCCTTGAAGTACTTCTTTGGTCTTTTCATCTTTTGGAACCAAAGTGATTTTCGCTTCAAGTGACTTACCAATCACTTTCTCATTACGTGCTTCTTCAAGTGCCTTAAGAACGTCATCACGGACTTTCATGAAATGATCCCATTTTTCTTGGGCATTTTCGAAGTCAGTGATTTTCCTTGGTTCCGGAATATCGGTAAGCTGGACGCTTTCCGCTTCTACACCAGGGATGTATTCCCACACCTCATCTGTTGTATGCGGAATAATCGGTGTCAGCAGCTTGACAAGTGTTGTCAGGATTTCATAGTAACCAGTCTGGATACTGCGGCGACGATGATTATCTTTTGCCTCGATATATAATACATCTTTGGCAAAATCCAGATAGAATGAGCTTAAGTCCACGGTACAGAAATTGTGAATCTGTGAGTAAATCGGTGAATACTCATATTTCTCATAGCTTTCACGTACGCTAGCATTCAATTTCTGCAAGCGATGTAGCATATAGCGATCCACCTCTGCCATTTCACTTTCTGGTACAGAATCTGTCTTCGGATCAAAATCAGACAGGTTTGCCAGCATGAAACGGAAAGTGTTACGGATTTTACGGTATGCTTCGGAAATCTGTTTCAAAATTTCCTGGGAGATCCGTACATCGGCCTGGTAATCAACCGAAGATACCCAAAGACGAAGAATATCGGCACCCAGCTGTTTCTGCACCTTGGAAGGAACCATAACATTACCTAGTGATTTACTCATCTTGCGGCCGTTTCCATCAAGCACAAATCCATGACTGATGATATTCTTATATGGCGCTTTGCCAGTCACTGCAACCGCAGTTGACAGGGATGAGTTAAACCATCCGCGATATTGGTCACTGCCTTCCAGGTAAACATCGGCAGGGCGTTGGTGGTCTTCACGGCCAAGCAGTACTGCTTCATGTGAAGAACCAGAGTCAAACCATACATCCATAATGTCCGTTTCTTTGGTGAACTTTCCGTTAGGACTGTTTTCAGATGTGAATCCTTCAGGGAGAAGCTCTTTAGCATCCCACTCAAACCAGATATTCGATCCATGCTCAGCGAAAAGCTGTGATACATGCTCGATCGTTTCATCCGTAATGATTGGCGTATTATCTTCAGCGTAAAATACCGGAATTGGCACGCCCCATGTTCGCTGCCTGGAAATACACCAATCTTCCCGGTCGCGGACCATGTTATAAAGACGTGTTTCACCCCACGCAGGATACCAGTTAACCCGGTTGATTTCGTCCAGGATGTTCTGACGGAAGTTCTTGATGGATGCAAACCACTGGGACGTCGCACGGAAAATTGTCGGCTTCTTCGTACGCCAATCATGCGGGTACGAGTGAGTAATGAATGACAGTTTCAGCAATGCGCCTGATTCATCCAATTTCTCAGTGATTGACTTGTTTGCCTCATCATAAAATAACCCTTCAAAGCCTGGCGCTTCACTTGTGAATACCCCTTTATCGTCAACTGGTGACAGTGCTTCAAGACCATATTTTTTACCAACGTAGAAGTCATCTTCACCATGACCTGGTGCGGTATGAACACAGCCGGTACCAGCATCTGTCGTAACATGTTCACCAAGCATTACAATTGAATCACGGTCATAAAACGGATGTTTTGTTACTACACGATCAGCATCAGACCCTTTAATCGTTTTGACTACTTCTGGGTTTTCCCATTCCAGTTCATTTGCAACATCTTCAAGCAAATCCTGTGCAACAACAAATTTATCATTATTTGCAGAAACGACAACATACTCCAGATCAGGATGAAGTGAGATACCCAGATTGGCTGGAATTGTCCAAGGGGTTGTTGTCCAGATGACAATTTTCTCACCGCCATCAAGCACATCTTTTCCATCTGTTACCTCGAATCCAACATAAATAGACGGTGAACGCTTATCATGATATTCGATTTCCGCTTCTGCAAGTGCAGATTCAGACGATGGCGACCAATAGACAGGTTTCAAACCTTTATAGATATATCCCTTTTTAGCCATTTCACCGAATACACGGATCTGTGCAGCTTCATAATCCTTGGTTAGCGTGATATAAGGATTATCCCAATCACCGCGCACGCCCAGCTGCTTGAACTGTGTACGCTGATTATCAAGCTGTCCGAGAGCATACTCAGCACACTTCTGTCTGAACTCCGCAATACTCATTTTCTTGCGGTTAACTTTTTTCTTTTTAGTGAGTGCAGTCTCAACAGGCAAACCGTGTGTATCCCACCCAGGAACATATGGCGCATGATAACCGGTCATAGATTTATACCGGGTAATGAAGTCTTTCAGCACTTTATTCAGCGCATGGCCGATATGAAGGTCACCGTTTGCATACGGAGGACCATCATGCAGGATAAATAATGGACGGCCCTTGGTACGCTCCTGTGACTTTTCATACAATTTATTTTCATCCCATTGTTCCTGCCGTTTTGGCTCTTTATTGGGAAGATTGCCACGCATCGGGAAATCCGTCTTAGGCATTAATAACGTTTCTTTATAATCCACAACTTTTCCTCCTAATCGTTCTATAAATTAAAAAAAGCCCTCTGCATCCCACAAAGGGACGAGAAGACTCGCGGTACCACCCTTATAAATCTAAAATAGCCATCTATTTTAAATTCACTCGATATTCGTAACGTGAACAGACGTTCATCCCTACTCAGGTTCGGAATGAATACTCGGGAGTGATTTTCTGAAAGTATCACTGTACCAGGCTTCCACCTACCCTGGCTCGCTGAACAGCTGACTCTTTCATACTGGTCTCCGTCATTGTAGTTTACATTTTATTTTCATTTTCTGTGTAATGAATTATATGTAAAATTCCAGATAACGTCAAGGCTTAAGCCTCTTTATCGGCCGCTACTTCCAGTTCGCTGCCGAAATCCGCGTCAAACAATTCTTCCCAGTCATCGGTTCCAATCATTTCAAGCTGCGCTTCCACAAGCATTTTCAGTCTTGTCCGGAACACTTTAGCCTGCTTTTTCAGTTCCTCTACATCCATTTCGATGCGTCGTGACTTGTTTAGCGCCTCGTTGATGATCCGGTCAGCGTTCTTTTCCGCTTCCTTAATAATTAGCTTAGATTCTTTTGATGCATTTCCCTTTACCTCATCCGCAGTTTCCTGGGCAATCAGAATTGACTTATTCAGTGTCGTTTCAATATTGGTAAAGTGTCCAAGCTTCTCATTCAGAGTTTCGACCTTTTCCTGAAGTTCCTTCTTCTCCCGGATTACGATTTCATAATCCTTAATTACCTGATCCAAAAACTCATTGACCTCATCTTCATCATATCCACGAAATCCTCGTGTAAACTCTTTGTTATGAATATCTAGTGGTGTTAATGGCACACAGGTCACCTCCTCAAAATTTATCCAGAAAAAATAATAAACGCAATAATTCCTATATTACGTTTTGATTCGACATAAAAAGTAAAATTCCTGCTTAGAATTAAAATTATTTTAAAACAGCAGTTGTTATTCTGCATTTATCTTTCTTGGTCGTCCCATTTATACTTACCAACTTACTGCGACCCTTGCCACGCATTGAAAGAATGTCACCTTCTTCAAGCTGGAACTTAGGATCATCCACTACCCGAAAATTAACCTTGACCAGTCCCTTGGTCACATATTCAGTGGCGTCCTTACGAGATAATGAATATATCGTTTTTAATACGGCATCCAGTCGAAGTGACGAAACAGTCTGGTCAGTTTCCAGCCATTTCTTCTCCGTTTCGATCAGCATGGAGAGAGGCTTTTCCTCCAGTTTAATTTTGGCATTTTTGATTGATGTTAGGTTTGCCAGTACGTATGGTGTAATTTCGTCGGCTGCAACAATTTGAATAATTCCGTTTCCCGCGAATATATCCCCAAGCTTTTTTCGCTTAATGCCAAGCGAAAGAAATGCCCCCATAACATCACGGTGCGAAAGAGAAACAAATTTTTCATGATAATTGCCCTGCAATAAGTTTAACTGAAATGATACCTCGGTCACTTCTTCATAAAATGGAGCAATCACCATGCGTTTTCGTTCAGATGCATCATTACCACCGTGTTTGTATACGTTTAAATCTTCCTGACTTGTCCCGGCTAGCATATCGACAATCTGTTGTTCCCGAGGATCAAGAAAATCAGTAACTTTACTTGTAAAAGTCTTCTCAACCTGATCAATCCAGGAAAGGACATTGTCGATAAATGACTGCTCTTCTTTTCGGAAATGCTGATAGATATCCAATTAAATCAGAACCAGTTATATAGTAAATCAAACAGGGCCGGAAGTCCATATGCCCTGGCGAAATAAAGTACAAAAATTGCTACAATCGGTGACAAATCAATCATTCCAAGCGGAGGGACAATTTTTCTGAATGGCTCCAGATATGGTTCCGTTATTTTAGCCAGGAAACTCCCGAAAGCAGACTCGCGCGCTCCAGGGAACCAGGACATAAAAATGTATATAATCAATGCAAAACTGTATATCTCAAGCCCGTAAAATAAAATCAAAAATAGTGCTTCCATCAGTTACTACCATCCTTTTTCAAATTCGTCTTCCTCTACATATGATTCCGTAATAGAGCCTGAGACATCCACATTGTCTGGTGTACATAAAAATGTCTGTGAGCCCAGTTTCTGAATATCACCTTTTACGGCGTATACAGTTCCACTAAGGAAATCAACAATGCGTTTTGCCTGATTGTGATCAACACGCTGCAGATTGATGACAACTGCACGTCTGTTCACAACATTATCAGCAATTTCCTGTGCCTCATCGTAATTCCGCGGTTCACATAATACAACTTTTGAAGTTGGTTGCTGCATACTGGTCAGACTCACAACATTTTCACTCCGTCGTTTCTGTCCGCCACTCGCATCATGCTGTTCAATTTCCTGCTCTTCTTCAATATACTCGTACTCATCATCCATAGTGAAAAAAGTCTTGATTTTGTTTTTAATACTCATCGTTCCACCTCACTCATTTAGGATCCGACTAGTTTTGAGCCAATCCGAATATGGGTTGCTCCCTCTTCAATAGCGATCTGATAATCATTGCTCATCCCCATTGACAAATACTCACAAGGGGCATGTCCCAGTTGTTCATCTTTTACAGTGTCTCGCAGTGCCGCCAGCTTTTTGAAAACGGAACGGATGCTTTCTTCATCATCTGTATGCGGCGCCATCGTCATTAGCCCAGCAACATGAACATTCTCATAGATTTCAAGCCCGTGGATGAACGGAAGTACATCCTCAGGCGCCAATCCATGTTTAGATTCTTCACCACTTACATTCACCTGGACAAAACAGTCAACCGGTTTATCTGCACGCTTATTTATTTCTTTTGCCAGTGATTTTCTGTCAAGCGAATGAATGGCATCTACCTTATCAATAACGTCTTTTACTTTTCGCGACTGTAATGTACCAATAAAATGCCATGATGCCTGATCCTGTATGTAATCATACTTTTCGAGAAATCCTTCCAGCCTGTTTTCGCCAAGATTTTTAACTCCAGCCTGCAAAGTTTCCTTTGTTCGTTCTATTGTAACATATTTTGTAACGCCGATTATGGTTATTTCGTGAGGATTGCGACCACTTTTTTCACAAGCCTGTCTGATATTATGGTTTATTTCTTCCAGATTCGCTGTTACATCCATTATTACCAATGCCTCCAAAGTATAATCAGTCAGTATATCCAATATATCCGAGCATTCTGCCTGTCCTGCCGTTATCCCGCCTGTGGGAGAAAAATAAGGATTCGTCAGTAAAAGTGCAATATCCTGTTACATCGATGTTCTCAGGTAATATACCCTGTTCCAAAAGAATTTCGACATTTAGTTGCTTTAAATCAAGTAAATAGTGATTATTCGCTTTAGGGGTGGCCACCTTATCAAAATATCGTTTTGGAATATGTTTAATAACATTTTCATCGACTTCATAATGGTCCCTGGAAATACATGGTCCGATTACCACTAGTAATTCAGCCACATCGGTTCCGAGCTTCTTAAACGTATCCGTCAGTTCTTTTCCAATCTGATGAACAGTTCCCTTCCAGCCGGCATGCGCTATACCTGTATATCCAGTGCTGGGATCAAAGAAGAACAGTGGAACACAATCAGCGTATGCCGCGATACATAATACGCCATTCTGATTTGTTATCAGTCCGTCAGTTCCCTGTACGGATGTTTCGTAGTGCTCTGCTCCCTTTCCTTGGTCATCATTCTCGACTACTTGAACATTTGTCTTATGGATTTGTTCCCCGGCAACCCATGATGTAAGGTTAATTTCGATATCCTCAGCCAGTTTCTTCCTGTTTGCAACAACATTGTCCTGATTATCTGGAACGTGGAGGCCCAGATTCAATGTGTGAAACGGCTCTGTGCTTACACCGCCGTTTCTCGTGGAAAAGCCAGCCCGAAGTCTGCTGTTCAGTTTCTTCCATCTGGTTATCTCCAATTTTAATTGACCTGATTGCTGAAACGGTTCTATCATATCAGCCCCTCCTTCGATGTCTACTTGTACTATTTTATCATATTTTGTTTATTTTTCGATAAAATGCTGCTGATCAGGATAAAGAGCCGGTTTTCCTACGTCCCGCACAAGGATTACATCCGAACCGATAGTTTCAATATGATGCCAGGGAATTACCATCTCGCCTGCTTTACCAAATAAACCATTTTTCTTGTCTTTAACAATAATAACCAGGGCAGTAATATTTCCATTGTCACCGTCAATCTCAAGGTCGGATATATGCCCAAGCCGGCGGCCGTCCTCTATCACAATAACCTCTTTAATTTGTAGTTCAGATAATTTAACCATGATCATCACCTGCCTTATTTAAAATATATATGCAGCCATCTGATAAAAAAAACTTCGAAGTGGAAATTGTAACAATCAATTAAATGTAAAAAACGCCACCATATAGATGACGTTTTAATAGTTGTATTATGTTATTGTAGTGCTTATTAGCTTAATAAGTTTCCCCCTTCACATTTCTTCGTGCGCGTTTCAACATTATTCAAACATTTGCTTGTTCATCTGGGATATTGCTGCTTTCTCTAGCCGTGATACCTGGGCCTGGGAAATGCCTATTTCATCGGCAACTTCCATTTGAGTTTTGCCCTGAAAAAATCGCTTATTCAAAATCATTTTATCTCGTTCGTTCAAACGATACATACCCTCTTTTAACGATAATTTATCGACCCATGTTGAGTCTTTCTCTGAATCATCACTGAGCTGGTCCATTACATAAATCGGATCCCCACCATCATTATAAATCGGCTCAAAAAGCGATACCGGATCCTGGATAGCGTCCATAGCAAATACAATATCTGAATGGGGAACTCCCATTTCTTCGGCTATTTCTGCTGGTGTAGGCTCTTTTGAGGTTTTACTTATCAGTTTCTCTCTAACCTGTAAAGCTTTATAGGCAATGTCTCTTAATGATCTGGACACCCGAATAGGGTTATTATCACGTAAATAACGTCTGATTTCACCTATAATCATCGGAACTGCATACGTCGAAAATCTTACATTATGGCCTAAATCAAAATTGTCAATTGATTTCATGAGCCCAATACAGCCTACCTGGAAAAGATCATCTACGTACTCCCCACGATTATTGAATCGCTGGATTACACTTAAAACCAGCCGTAAATTTCCGTTTACCAGTTTTTCTCTTGCTGATAAATCACCTTGTTGCATTTGTTTAAATAACTCACGCATTTCATCATTTTTAAGTACAGGTAATTTGGATGTATCCACACCACAAATTTCAACTTTATGTCTGGTCATTCTTTCTACCCTCCCGGTTGGAGATGCTGTTCATGGACAGTATCTCCCCGTGGAGGAATTTTTATGCAGACCCCTGGTTGCTAAAAAGGGTCAAAAAAAGCTCTGAATGCCTATGCTATAAGTCATACCATTTTATTTAATTCTTTTTGGAGACGTCTGATTATTTTTTTCTCAAGCCGTGAAATATAGGACTGGGAAATGCCCAGCATATCGGCTACATCTTTTTGTGTTTTCTCTTCCTGACCAACCAGACCGAAACGAAGCTCCATAATTTGCTTTTCACGATTATTTAACTGGGAAAGTGCATCTTTTAACAGTGCTTTATCTACATTAGTTTCGATGTCCTTGGTAATGATATCCTCATCGGTTCCCATAACATCAGATAACAGGAGCTCATTGCCATCCCAGTCAATATTAAGCGGTTCATCAAACGATATTTCAGACTTTAGCTTGTTGTTTCTTCGCAAATACATCAGGATTTCATTCTCAATGCACCTGGATGCATATGTAGCCAACTTGATTTTCTTTTCGGGATTAAACGTATTGACCGCTTTAATAAGTCCAATCGTTCCTATACTGATCAAATCCTCAATATTTATCCCCGTATTTTCAAACTTTCTGGCGATGTATACAACGAGTCGTAAATTTCGTTCAATTAGCATCGCTCTGGCTGATTTATCACCCTTAGGTAATAATTCAAGCAATTCACGTTCTTCTTCTTTTGATAGTGGCGGCGGTAATGCCTCACTTCCGCCTATATAATAAATCTCATCCGTTTTTAGGCCAAGTTTGAACAAGAGCTTATACCACTGTAAACGTAAACGCAGCTTCCAATGTTTCACTATTAAGTCGCCCCTTTTCAGCAGTTATTCCGCAATAATCAGCACATCTGCCACACTATTGCTGTCAAAAATGCGTTATGCAGAATTGACAGTTGCCATTTTTATAATCTGTGGATGCAGTAAACAGTGATAAGACTGATCTTTTGTTAATTCAGCAAACTGAATTCCAATTAACGTTTTACGTGTAACTATCTTCTCGTCTCCATAATAAATTTCCAGATTGTCAGGCTTAAGAGCCAGCATGAACGTGCGCTTTCCCTCTACGCCCTGGAAAGGAATAATATGAATCCGTTTCTCCCATTTTTCCGGTAGTTTTTCAAAATCTAGATTCTCATGTGCATTCTCAAGCATTTTCCACTCTTCCCTAGTAAACCATTGTGATAAAAAGTATTCATCGCAAATTATCACAGGTTTCTTAGTCAAGGGATCAACGAGCTGGTTTCCGCTGTCAATGTAGCCGGTTGTCGACTTACTAACACCAGCAATCTGTATGGAAACCTCACTGAGTTGGTCATAGCGGATTTTTTCAGTAGCGTGCTTGTCCATACGTTTTTTCGTAAACCACCAGGAAAGCGGAAATCCTACAATCACAAACAGCCAGCTGATTGGATCGCCATACCCGCCGTTGTAAGTGAGAATACTCCCACTAGCTACCCCAACAGAACTTTGGGATAAAAAGTGAACGGCTATCAAACCTCCCCCTATCGCAAAAGTAATAAAGTAAAACAGGAAAAGCAGTTTTAACACCCGGTGAACAGACTGCCAGCCGAAAGCGCTAACAATAATCAAAACCGAATAGATTAACTTTCCTGTCATACCTGATAAAAAAGATCCCGGATAAAAAATAGTCAATGGGACTAGTAACGAAGCAACAAACGCGCCAAAAATAATTCTTATCTTGTGTGTGCTGTCCTTGGCGAGCGCCTGTGTAAGCATAAGGAGCATCATATCCAAAAAGAAATTCAGCAGCCAGACAGCGTCAAGATAAATGGTCACGTCCTTCTTCCTTTCATCTTAAAAATACCTTATAGAAAGTATAGTTTGTTTAGAAAGCAAAGTCTGTCACTTCTTGTATGGTAAAAGGAGCTAATTTTAACAACTTATCGGGGACTTTGTCAGATAAGATTTCTTAAGAGTCTAATCAGAGGAAAGTGAATTTTTAAGAGACTGCAGTTTTCCAAGATGCTTATGCAAATCGATACGTTCATAACCCGACCTAGGTCATACTTTTACTCATCAAAAAAAACTTCATAAAATGTAAGCACCTTCCAAGTAATTAGAGGTTGAACGAAACGGGAATCCTTGTCAAATGCCTCTCATCGGCTTGATGAGAGGTCGAAGGAAGCGGAAACTCTTGCCTAATGCCGCTCATCGGCTTGATGAGAGGTCGAAGGAAGCGGAAACCTTGCAAAACGCCGCTCATCCATCTGATGAGCGGTCGAACAAGTCGAGATTTCTTGCTAACACCGCTCATCGAGACGGTCTCCTTAATCGACACGATTATTTTCTTCCTAAACAAAGAAAAAAGCAACCAGATTTGGTCTGATTGCTTTATCTCTAATCTATTAAACTGATTTATCGGTTTCTATTACGGTTTCTCAGGAAGGTTGGGATATCAAGTTCCTCATCCTGATTAATGGAACGGTGCTGCTGATGTTGCGGTTGCCCCTGTTCTCTTGGTGTATCATCATTTTGTCGGGTTGCAGCCTGTTCACGATGATTGATCACCGGACGCTGTTTTGGCTGAGGGTTAATTTTTTGAGTTTCATCAAAGCCAGTCGCGATTACAGTTACTACAATTTCATCTTTAAGATTTTCATTAATTACCGAACCGAAGATAACGTTAACTTCATTATCTGCCGCGGAAGTAACCAGATCTGCAGCTTCCTGTACCTCGTAAAGACTAAGGTTAGCTCCACCAGTTATATTCATCAGAATACCATGCGCTCCATCGATTGATGTCTCGAGCAATGGTGAGGAAATAGCCTTTTTGGCAGCTTCGGTTGCACGGTTTTCTCCTGTGGCCACACCAATCCCCATTAATGCGGACCCTTTATCAAACATAATTGTTTTTACGTCAGCAAAGTCCACATTAATCAGCCCTGGTTTTGCGATCAGGTCAGAAATACCTTGTACACCCTGACGCAGCACATTATCCGCTTCACGGAATGCTTCAAGCATTGGTGTATTCTTATCAACGATTTCGAGAAGACGGTCATTCGGGATTACAATTAAAGTATCCACGCTGCTTTTAAGTGAATCAATTCCTGTAACAGCCTGTGTAGACCTTCTTTTACCTTCAAAAGTGAACGGCCGGGTTACAACTCCTACAGTAAGAGCTCCAAGTTCTTTGGCAATCTGTGCGATAACCGGAGCAGCTCCTGTACCGGTACCTCCACCCATTCCAGCAGTTACGAAAATCATATCTGCTCCTTGAAGTACTTCTTCGAGCTGCTCTTTATTCTCTTCAGCAGCCTTTTTACCTACTTCAGGATTAGCACCTGCACCAAGTCCGCGGGTAAGTTTACCGCCAATCTGCAGTTTTGTTTCTGCTTTTGATAGATTAAGAGCTTGAGCATCCGTGTTTACAGCGATGAATTCAACACCTTCTACACCGTGCTCTATCATGCGATTTACTGCGTTGCTGCCGCCACCGCCAACGCCAATAACTTTTATAGTTGCCAATTGATCCATATTCGTATCAAACTCTAACATATATTCGTTCCTCCTAATATGTAAAATTGCGAGAGTCCTGGAAGCTTTCTTTCTTCTGGGACTGCAGCTATTTACATTCTTTTAAATAAACAGCAGCAAAGCCCTGTTCAGTTATGCCATACAGACAGGTAAAGTCCTGTCCGTACACTGCTGAACAAAAATTTGTTTTCTCAAGGAACACCAGATTAATCAAAAAAGTATTTGAATAAATTAGCGAATCCTGATTCTTTTTTCTTAGGTTCAGAAGATTCTTCTGTTTTAGCCGGTTTTTTAGCTCGTTTCGGCTTCGCTTCATTTTGATTCATCACAACGGATGGATATAAGTCTTTTCCTTGTATTTTCGCATTGCGATAGGCAAATTGCAAGATTCCAACCCCTGCAGTAAATTGAGGTTCACGTACACCAATGTAATCAGGGATTGCAATCCGTACATTTGACTGGAAAAGTTCTTGTGCCAGTTCAAGTACACCCGGCATTTTCATTGTACCACCTGTCAGCACGTAACCACCAGGTAATTGCTGGTAACCCATTCGTCTGATTTCACGTTCCGCATAAGCAAAAATTTCTTCCAGACGCGCTTCAATCATATCCGCTATCTGAAGCTGGTTGTACATCTGCTTATTATTGCTTCCAATTACAGAAGCCTCAAAAGTTTCATCCTCTTTAGCATCATTGAAATAGGCATGTCCATAATTAAGCTTAATATCCTCTGCTTCTTCGGTGGAAGTCCGCAGACCAATTGATAGGTCCTTGGTAATGTTGTCTCCACCCAGTGGCACCACACTTGTAGACACCAGATGATCATTTTCAAAAATAGAAACGGTAGAACAACCGCCGCCTACTTCAATAAGTGTTACGCCAATGTTCTTTTCATCTTTGGATAGCGCCACAGTTCCAGCTGCTAGAGGCTGCAGACAAATATCTGACACTTCCAGATTGGCTCGTTCCACACATTTTAAAATGTTATGTAAAACTGTTTTAGAACAAGTAATAATTGTTCCTTCCATTTCCAGCCTTACACCGATCATTCCACGGGGATCGGTTATCTCATCCAACCCGTCCACGATGAACTGTTTCGGTATTACATCAATGATCTCTCTTTCCGGTGGGATGGATACAACCTGCGCCCCGTCAATGACACGGGTAATATCTTCATCACCGATTTCACGGTTCTCACTTTGAACGGCCACTACTCCATGGCACGGCTGCAGCTGTATGTGGTTACCATTGACCCCGACTACTACTCTGTCAATCTGCATTCCAACCATTCGTTCTGCCTGTTCAACAGCGTTCCGGATGGAATGGACTGTCTGGTCGATGTCCACAATTGCCCCTTTTTTCATGCCATTTGACTTTGCGGTTCCTACTCCAATGATATTCAGGGAATCATTTAATACTTCTCCGATAATTACTTTGATTTTTGATGTACCTATGTCAAGACTCACTAGTACGTCACTGTTGTTCAAAGAAAGGCACCTCCTGATTTCAGAAGCATCTGATTATGACATGTATCCCGTAGTTTTGTTGGGAATTCCAAGTTTGTTAGTATTACGACCCTTAAATAGAGCCGTTGGGATTATCAGATGGTTTCTCATATTCCGTTTTTCTTTTATTTTTATACTATAATCTACTATTTTAAAGGAATACTGTGGAAAAGAAAATATATATTGATTAATTCAATAAAAATCGCTGAAATCCTTCTATTTTCTAAATGTTTTTAATGTTTTTTTGAAGAAGAATCGATTTTTGCATGAATTACGCTAGAGCCTTTCGGAAAACATTTGGTATATATGACTTTCCACAATAATTTAATATTTTTTTCTCAGACAGAAAAAAAGAATTTCGGCTGACCAGGCGATATTATAACATGCCTAATTTTCCGTGTCATTTATCTCCTCATCACTGGCAGCCTCTTCTTCTACAGGTTTGTTGAATTCTTCAAAATAAGCCCCTACACCTATATGGATAATCCCTTTCTTATCTGGGTCAAGCTGCGAGACAATCGAAGGATAGACTTTCATTTTTTCGGCAAAATTTCGGATCGTACCATCAACTATGTACCCTTCATTCATGTACAGCTTAATTTTATTTTGGTTACCGTCTTCCGGATCCCAGTGTACTTCAGAGATTAAGCGGAGTATGCTTACTGGAAGTTTCTCAAGTTCCTGTGTCATTTCCTTTAAATAGTCTTTATCGGAGAATCCCAGAATCAATGGAGCGTCCCCGTTAATTGTTTCCTGTTTGACTTCTGTTAAAACCTCACTGTTGCCCAAAATCGGAAAAAAATTTCCTTTATTTTTTATATAGCCGACATGTTCGTATTCATTCAGCTTTATATGAACAGTCCAGGGGAGCTTTCTAGTGACCTCTGCAGATTCTACAGCGGGATTCTCACTTACTGATTTCACAATTTGTGCATCGTTAATCATCCAAATATTGGTATCCTGGTTAAGGCTTGTCTGCTTAATGACTTCCTCGTCAGAGACCATGGAGTTTCCTGTGACCTTTACAGTACGCACATGACTTAATGGAGACTGGAGATACACAATAATCGCAATCAAAACAAAAAAGACGGAAAGATAAAAAATCAGCCGGCGGTTTGCCTTCTTTTTCCGCTCCTGTTTCAGTTTTGGAATGCGGTCCTCAATCGAAACGACATTCTTTTTCTCCATTTATATTTCTCTTCCTTTTTCAGAGAGTTTAAACAAAAAACTGCCAAAACTATTAATTTACTTGTTTTAGAAAGAATAAAACGGCACTTTACAATGCCGCTTCCATCTGTTACATGAATTATATCACATAATGTATTTAAGTATGTAGTAAACTTTTCCCAGTTTACTTGATTTTTCATACTATTTTCAGGGTTTGCCTACATTTTCGAATACTTACTGATATTCAGCAGGATTCCGACCGAACAAAGCGTAAGTGTCAGGGAAGAGCCCCCGTAACTGAGAAATGGCAACGTAATCCCAGTTACCGGAATAAGCCCGATTACCACACTGATGTTGATCATCACCTGAATTGTAAGCATGGCCACAATCCCAAGTGCCAGAAACCTCCCATATGAATCAGGTGCTTCCAAAGCTATTTTAATTCCGCGCCAAAAAAGAATCATGAATAATATGATTACAAACGTACCACCAAGAAAACCGAGTTCCTCTGCGAGTATCGCAAAAATAAAATCGTTTTGGGGTTCTGGCAGGTAAAAGTATTTTTGCAGACTCTCGCCAAGCCCAAGACCCATTAACCCACCGGGACCGATAGCATATAGAGACTGGATGATCTGAAATCCATCTCCAAGCGGATCCTGCCATGGGTTCAAAAATGCCGTAATTCGGTTTATCCGGTACGGGGCAGAAGCTATCAGCAGGACAAACCCTACCACCCCAATTAACCCCAGTCCAAAAAAATGTAAAAGCCGTGCGCCAGCTGAGTAAATCATGGCCATACATGTGAGAACAAGTACAACGCCTGTCCCAAGGTCCGGCTGCAGCATGATCAGACCGAACGCTGCAAATACTAGAATCATAGATGGGAAGAAGCCTTTTTTAAAAGAAGTGATATACTTTTGCTGGGCCGATAAAAACACAGCCAAGTATATGATTAACCCCAGTTTCATAAACTCGGATGGCTGAATGCTGAACGCCCCTACACCAATCCAACTCTGGGCTCCACCCCGCTTCATACCAATCCCGGGAATGAGTACAACCAGGAGCAAAAAGAAACATATTAACAGCAGGATCTTGCTGTATTTTCTCCAATTCCCATACGGCACAGACATAATAAAAAACATTGCAACCACACCAGCGCTACAAAACAGCAGCTGGCGTTTAAGGTAAAAGAATTGATCAGCATATTTATATTCCGCCCAGACATACGAAGAACTATAGACCATTACGATTCCCACAATAAGCAGCATGAAAATAACGGTGAGCAACGTATAATCTGGTGCATACTTAGTTTTCAGCAGATTTCGGAACAAAAAAAACACCCCGTTTTCAGTTTCGTTAACAGGGGCGTAGAGTTATTCTTATTATGTCTTTTTTAATACAAGCCCCTACTTTAATGTATGCACGGCTTGTATAAACATGTCTCCTCTTTCTTCAAAAGTCCTGTACTGGTCCCAACTGGCACATGCAGGTGACAGGAGAATCACATTATCAGGTTCTGAAATCTCATATGCGTTTCGGACCGCATCTTCCATGGTGTCTGCTGACCTGATGATATCTATACCTGCTTTTTCCGCGGTACTTCTTAGTTTTTCGGATGTTTCCCCAAAAAGAACCATTCCCTTAACATTTTCGAGGTAAGGAATCAGGTCATCAAAGTCGTTCCCACGATCCAGTCCTCCAGCAAGCAGAACAGTAGGCTGCCTAAACGAGGATAACGCCTTTTGAGTCGCAAGCGTATTTGTCGCTTTGGAATCGTTATAGAAAAATCTTCCCTGGATATTTTCCACAAACTGCATCCGGTGTTTAACCGCCGAGAATGTGGTGAGCACTTCCTGAATTCCTTCATTCGTTGCACCGCTGAGCTTAGCCGCACAGACAGCCGCAAGTATGTTTTCCAGGTTGTGATCCCCTACAAGCACGATATCTTGCCTGTCGATCACTTTTTCACCCTGAAAGTAAACACCCTTTTCATCAGCCCAGGCACCATTCTCATATTTCTGTTTAAGTGAGAAAGGGATTTTGGATGCTTTTGCCTGTTCAATAGATTCTACAACTGTGGAATTGTCTGCATTATAGATTAAAAAATCCTCTTCTGACTGATTGCGAAAAATATTGCACTTAGCTTCCCGGTAGTTTTCAAACGTTTTATGATAATCCAGGTGAGCTTCATAAATATTTAGCAGAACCGCAACTTTCGGTTTAAATGCTTTAACACCCATCAACTGAAAAGATGACAGTTCAAGCACCATTTTTTCATCACTTTTCAGCTCATTCGCAACTTCGGTCGCCACATATCCGATATTTCCAGCAACCCGGACCTGCTGATTGCTTTTGGCCAGCATCTCGGTGGTTAGTGTCGTGGTCGTGGTTTTTCCATTTGACCCAGTAATCCCAATAATGGAAGTCTCCACTAGATTCCCTGCAATTTCTATTTCAGTTATAATCGGAATATCCCTGTTCTCAGCCTCAACAAGCAACGGTATGTCGTAAGGAATTCCCGGGTTTTTCACAATAACCTCGACACCTTCCAGAACAGATAAGGGATGTGAACCTGTTATCACTTCAGCACCAAGCTGTTTCAGGTCCTTAACAGACTGGGCGTTTTCATCAGCCTGTTTATCATTGACCCGTACCTTCCTTCCGTTCTCAAGAAGAAGCCTTGCTGCTGCAGTACCGCTTTTAGCTAATCCCAGGACCAGAATATTTGTATACGGAAAATTCTTCAGTTTCTTCAAGTTATCCACACCTCAATATATATGCCAAGAGCAGCAAAGATAAGTCCAACAAGCCAAAATGTTGTTACAACCCGCCATTCCGACCAGCCAAGCAGTTCATAGTGATGGTGAAGAGGACTCATTTTAAATACTCTCTTACCTGTAGTTTTAAAGGATATTACCTGAATGATGACAGATAATGTTTCAATTACAAATACGCCGCCGATGACAACTAAAATAATCTCAAGCTTTGTCAGAATTGCAATTGCAGCGATTGATCCGCCTAGCGCCAATGACCCGGTATCCCCCATAAATACTTTTGCGGGATGCGCGTTGAAAACCAGGAATCCGAGCAGCGCACCGACAACCGCCAATGAAAAGATTGTTACTTCACCTTGGGGAAAGCCATACCATGCCAGAACACCAAAGGCACCAAATGCTATTGCAGCGGTACCTGCCAATAGGCCATCAAGGCCATCCGTCAGGTTTACGGCATTGGAAGATCCGACGAGCATAAAAATAATCAGCAGGGCGTATCCGTATCCAAGTTCCCACTGAATTGATGTGCCTGGTATCTGAATATAAGTGGCAAAATCGTTATATTCCAAAATAAAATAAAAAACAAGTGCAATAATCAACTGTCCAAACATTTTTTGTTTGGACGTCAAACCTAAATTACGTTTCATTGCTACCTTGATAAAATCATCCAGAAATCCCAGCAGGCCATACCCTACCAGCACAAAAATCAGCAGCCATAGCTCATAGCCTATGTTTCCGCTGGATTTCCCTGCCATGATAAGTGAGGTGGCAAAAATGCTGAGTACAATCATAATTCCACCCATTGTAGGTGTTCCTGTTTTTTTCTGGTGTGACTGTGGACCTTCTTCTCGTATACTTTGCCCAAATTTCAACCGTCGTAAAAACGGAATGAAAATAGGTGACAGAAGGACGGTAATCAGGAACGCTATTGCAATTGTCATAAGTAGTACGGTTATATTCATTATTTCTCCTCCTTCTGCAGCGACCGTCCCATTCATCATTAAGCTGGATTAATCACATTCTCAACCAACTGCTCAAACTGCATGCCTCTCGAGGCCTTGAAAAGTATCAGTGTCTCTTTGGATAAATAGCTTTCCAGGGCTTGTAAAAGCTCCTCTTTCGAACCAAAATGGCTACATACTATATTTTGCTTTCTATCGGACACAACAGATGAAATTTCCTTTGCATCCTTTCCATATGTAAATAATACATGGATAGATGCATCGACACTGTCAGCCACCGACCGGTGAAAATCTCTGGACGCTTCCCCTAGTTCAAAAATATCACCGAGAACGAGCACCTTCCGTTCAAATCCATCCATTTGCCCAACAACGTTTATTGCCGCTTTCATCGAAGTCGGTGAGGCGTTATAGGCATCGTTAATAACTGAAACACCATTACGGCCTGTCAGCAACTCAAATCGCATAGACGTGTGCTGAAGAGCCATCAGTGCATCAGCTGCTCCGGTTTTTGATATACCCCCGATATGGTCGGCAACTGTAAGTGCAAACGCCGCATTAAGGGCATGATGTCTGCCAAGTAATGGAATAGCATATACCGTTTGATCTGATAATGTAAAGGTTGTTTGATTATGAGTTAGTTCCACATCATTAACTACCACATCATTATCAATTTCAAACCCGCAGGTAATCACATAATCAAGATTATGCATTTTGTTTAGTAAAGGTTCGTCCCCGTCTACAACAAGTAATCCATTTTCCTTTAAGCCACTGTTGATTTCCAGCTTAGCATCGGCTATTCCTTCTCGAGAACCTAAATACTCTATATGCGACTCACCAATATTGGTGATTACTGCATAATCAGGCTTGGCTATTTTTGACAATGTTTCAATTTCACCGGCCTGACTCATACCCATTTCCACTACAAGGACTTCTGTATCTGCAGGCATAGATAAAATTGTCAGTGGCAAACCAATATGATTATTGAGATTCCCTTTTGTATGGTGAGTCCGGTAACCTGAGCCTACAACTGAGGCCATCATATCTTTCGTGGTTGTTTTTCCATTTGAGCCGGTTATTCCTATTACAACCGGATTAATTTTATCCCGGTATGCACTTGCAAGCTGCTGAAGTGCCTTTAGTGTATCCTCCACAAAAAAGACAGGGAAGTCAGTCGGCACGAAACCAGGCAGTTTCCTGTCTTTCTGCCAGAGCGCTGCAATCGCCCCCTGATCGAAAGCTTGCTTGAAATAGTCGTGTCCATTAAACTTTTCCCCTACAATTGGTACAAACAATGACTTATGTGTTTCTTTTCTGCTGTCTGTACTTACTTCATCTATCGGAATGCCTGGGCTGACAGCTCCTTTATATTCGTTAAAAATCGTTTTAAGCCACTCTGTATGAAATAACATTATGATTGCTCCTTAGCTTTGATAGCTTCTCTGGCAACTTCACGGTCATCAAAATCATAACGATGATGGCCGATTTCCTGATAGGTTTCGTGACCCTTACCAGCAATTAATACAATATCATCTTTTTCCGCCAGGCTTACTGCGTGGAAAATAGCATCGCGTCTTCCCTCGATTACTTCATAATGATTCTCCTGCAGTTCTCCGGTCATATCTTCAAGAATTAACGTTGGATCCTCTGTGCGCGGATTATCGGATGTAAAAATGACATGGTCAGCATACTGCATCGCAATCCCTGCCATTAACGGGCGCTTTGTGCGATCACGGTCTCCGCCACAACCAACCACAACATATACTTTCCTTTCAGCAAATCCTTTTATCGTCTGCAGTACATTTTCAAGCGAATCCGGTGTGTGCGCATAATCCACTATAACTGCATAGGGCTTGCTGCCATCCACTGGTTCAAACCTACCTCGTACACCGCCTATTCGTTTAAGAGCATTCTTGATAGTAACCAGGGGTATACCCGCAGAAATAGCTGCAGCACTAGCGGCAAGCATATTATAGACATTAAACTTTCCGATTAGCCTGCTGCTTATCTCAATAGAGCCGACTGGTGTCTCCATCGTAAATGAAGTTCTATTGACTTCTAATTTAATATTAGTTGCCATTACCTGTGCTGAATTTTCACACCCGTAAGAGACGATATGCTGGGCTGTACTGCGCTGAATTATTCTGCTGCTAGGGTCATCCACATTAAGAATGGCGTATTTTTTCTTGTTATTGTTATAGGTATTCCCCAACTGGGCAAACAAAAGACTCTTTGCGTGCAGGTAATCATCCATGTCCTTATGGTAGTCCAGATGATCCTGCGACAGGTTGGTGAATATTGCAATATCAAAATCACAGCCGTATACCCGCCCCATATCAAGTGCGTGCGAAGAGACTTCCATAATTGCCTTATCAACGTCCTTTTCAATCATCTCACGGAAAGTCCGTTGCAGGAAGAGCGCATCAGGCGTAGTATTATTTACAGGAAATGCATCCTGGCCGATTTTCATCTGAATTGTTCCGATCACCCCGGTCTTTAACTCGTACTCATTGAAGATGGATTCCAGCAGATATGAAATTGTAGTTTTTCCATTTGTGCCGGTAACACCAATAAGCGGCAGGCTAGCTGTTGGATAATCGTAAAATTTTGCGGCAATCATAGCAATCGCTCTGGACGAATCAGCAACAATTATTGTAGGAACCGGAACATCAAGTTTCCGCTCAGCTAAAATAGCACTTGCCCCGTTCTCAACAGCTTGATCCACAAAATCATGGCCATCCAGGGTAAAGCCATTGATACAAACAAACAAACTTCCTCTGGTAACCCTTCGTGAATCCACCTCTATATTACTGATTTCTACACTATCGAATGCCACCGCAGATTCATAGAATGGTAAAGCAGCAAGAATTTCAGATAATCTCATTTAAAACATCCTATTCTATAGTAATATCCCACTTCTATATTTAGATAAAATGTGATAATAAGAGGGTGCTTTTTCACCCTCCTATTTAATTACCACTACACAAGGTTTTTACACCTGTATAATTCATTGTTTTGAAGAGTCGCTTAAACTTTCGTTTTTCATTATAGCAAAAAAATCGGATGTTCACGATTAATTTTTATTGGACAGATAAATCCTGATTGTATCACCTTGTTCCACTTTAGTCCCGGCATGAGGTTCCTGATCAACGATATAGTTTCCACTCCCACTTGTCTCTATAGATAAATTCGTCAGATATTGGGTTAACTCCTCTTTTTTCAAACCTACAAGGTCAGGAACTTCCACTTTTGGCTGCTCTGGCCAGGTATATTCTTTGGACAGACCGTTATCCCGTGGCTCTACTCCCATTACATGCATACTATCCTCTATAATAGTCCCCACAATTGGAGCTGTTACCACCCCGCCAAACTGGACTGTATTCTTTGGATTATCAATCGCTACATAGACAACAATCTCCGGGTCATCAGCAGGCGCTACACCAATAAAGGAAAGAATATAGTTATTGTTCATATAGTTGCCGTCCGGGCCGACTTTTTGGGCCGTACCTGTCTTACCCCCAACACGGTAACCTTCCACATACGCTGGGCGTCCAGTTCCCTTTGCAACTACGCTTTCCAATGCCATTCGTATTTCTTTTGAGGTGGACTCGGAAATCACCCGTTCTTTCATTTCAGGTTCGATTTTTTCCACAACGTTATTTGTGCGTGGGTCAATCCATGCATTTGCAATTTGCGGTTCATACAGTCGCCCGCCATTGACAGCTGCGGCTACCGCCATAACCTGCTGAATTGGAGTAACAGAAACCCCCTGTCCGAACGAAGTGGTGGCGAGTTCGACTGGTCCGATTCGTTCAGGCTTAAATAATATACCACTTGCCTCACCATTTAAATCAATACCAGTTTTATTTCCAAAACCAAAATCCCTGATATAGCTGAAAAGCCTTTCCTCGCCAAGTTTCATCCCCAGACTGACAAACCCTGGGTTACACGAGTTTTGTACGACTTCAAGATATGTCTGGCTTCCATGCCCACCACTTTTCCAGCAATGAAGCTCAGTACCTCCCACCGAAATATCCCCATCATCCATAAAGTGGTCATTCTGTAAATCTACAACCTCTTCTTCGAGGGCTGCAGCAAGCGTAATAATTTTGAACGTAGAACCAGGCTCATACGTACTCCAAATTGGCAGGTTACGGTTATATACCTTTGCATCCACGTTTTGATAATTCTCCGGATTAAAATTCGGACGTGAGGTCATACCTAATATTCCGCCTGTATCAGGATCCACCGCAATGGCAAGTGCTCCATCCGGATTATACTTGGAAACTGCAAGATCAAGTTCCCGCTCCATGATTGTTTGGATTTTAGAGTTGATGGTCGTTTTCAGATTAAGGCCATCCTCGGGCGGTTTATAGATATCTGCAATTTGTTCAAGTTTCTTCCCTTTTGCATCGGAGTAAAAAGACAGGCTGCCTTCTTCCCCGTCTAGTTTTTCATTATAAAAAAGTTCGAGTCCCATGAGCCCCTGGTTATCTATGCCGGCGAACCCCAGAACATGCGATAGATCGTCACCGAAGGGGTAGTGCCGCTTAGAATCCTTAGCAAGGTATACACCATCCAGATTTAGTGTCTTGAATGCCTTTTCCTGTTGCTCCGTTATTTTTCTGCCAGCAGGATGAATCCGGGTATAAACGGCATCTCTGGTAACATATTCGTATGCCTTCTCTTCAGATATATTTAATATATCTGCTATCTTACCGGCCGTTTCCTGTGGATTTTTAATTTGCTTGGGAACAACGATCACAGACGGCGCCGACACATTTTCTGCAAGTACTACTCCGTTCCTGTCCAAAATATTTCCCCGCTCGGCCTCAAAAGTGATGTCCCTGCTCCATGAGTCATTGGCCAGTTTCATCAGTTCATCACCAATCACAAACTGAACATATCCCAGCCTGAAATCAATCACTGTAAAAAACAGCAGCCCGCAAAGAAAAACAGTGACTATTCGTTTTCTTACTGTTACAGCAGATACACGTTTCATTCTCCATCCCCTTTTCATAGGTAGGCTTGTATCAACTATATGAGTATAGAAAACTGAATAGAACACTGTTTGTCCATGTTAATATTCAACTGTACCTCTTATTATCTATGTCTGTTCTTCTGTATCAGAACCAGATCCCGAATCTTCGCTGGTTTCGGTATCTTCTTCCGTTGTATTGTCATCACTAACAGGGTCTTGCTCCTGCCCTTCCTCCGGTGGTGGTTCCTGTTCAGGCGTTACCCCGGGCGGCGTGAATTCGACCCCTAGATAATCATTTTTCTTGACTGGTGAACCCTCTTTTATACTTTGAGAAAAAGCGTAACCATTTCCGAGAGTCTCCACCTTCAAGTCTAGTAAGCTGGCCAATTCCAATACCTCCCGCATGGACCATCCCGTAATATCCGGCATAACCGGTTTTTCGGTAACAAGCATAACCCTGTCAGTAGGCAGGAGTTTTTCACCTTTTTCCACACTAGCCTTTTGAACAGTAGTTCCGTTTCCGATTACCGTTACATTGATACCTTTTTCAGTTAACGAGCCTTTTACCGCATTCACATCCTGTCCTAGTAGTTCCGGTACAGTTACGGAATCGACAGGTTTAGAAGACTCTTTATCAGGATCAATACTCAGATAATGCAGGCTTTTACTCATTACATTTCTGAACACGAATGAGATTGGCTTGGAACCTGGAGTGTATCCTTCCAGTTCAGGTTGTTTAACGGATACATACATCATAAGCTCAGGATCATCTTTAGGAGCCATCCCCAGAAAAGAGAATATATAATTTTCATGTCCAGTCATATAACCAGGGTTATCCGGATCAGGTATTTGCGCAGTACCAGTCTTTCCGGCAACAGAATAATCCTCTAAAGCGTAGTCGTCCCCTGTACCATATTCAGCCGATACAGCTGAACCTAATAAATCCATCATTTGCTTTGAGGTTTCTTCTGAAATTGGCGTGTCCACTACCTCGGGAGACTTTTTCTTAATGACATCACCTGTGGAGGAATCCACAATCTTAGAAATTACATACGGTTTCATCATTTTTCCGTCATTCGCTATTGCTGTGGCTGCCTTCATCAGCTGAATCGGCGTAGTAGTCGTTCCCTGTCCATATGAAGTGGTCAGTTTTTCGATCGGCCAGTTATACAAAATCTCTCCAACAACCTCACCTGGAAGGTCAATACCTGTTTTTTCATCAAAATCAAAAGCATTCAGGTAATCAAGGAACTTCTCAGGTCCTATTTTCTCCCAGACGAGTTTGGCTGCGGCTACATTGGAGGACCGTGCAAATCCTTCATCATAGGTGATGGAACCCCAATCACCGTCCCAATCATGAATTGGTCGCATTTTTTCGCTTATCCGGTACTTACCTGATTTGAACCACTCATCGCCTTTATAAACCCCTTCTTCCATAGCTGCTGCCCATGTAAACATCTTCATCGTAGAACCAGGTTCAAATGGCGTGGAAATTGCATCATTATACCAATTTTCCACGTTATCCAGGACGTTCGGGTTATAACTTGGCCGGTTACTCATCGCTACCACTTCACCGGTTTTGGGATCCATAACAATGGCGGTCATCCGCTCCGGATTATACTTCTTAAACATCTCCGTCATCGTATCTTCCAGCAGTGTCTGGATTTTCTGATCAATTGTCAGGTAAACATCTTCCCCGTCTTCGGGCTTCTTAATCACCTCATTGGGATTTAGCAATTCCGTATTGTAATTGTCTCGCTCATACGAAATGTGGCCATCTTCCCCGCCCAAAAGCTTATTCATTTCCTTTTCGATACCAGTCTGTCCAACAATCTGCCCTTCCTGTTTACGTGCAAATCCAAGAATATGGGAAGCAAACATGCCATTTGGATAATAGCGGATTGCTTCTTCAGTAAATGTGATGCCTGGCAGATCCAGCGATTCGATTTCTTTCTTTGTTTGTTGGGAAAGTTCCCTTCCAACCTTTCCGAATTCCACCTGAAAGAGGTCCTTTTCAATGCCTTTTTTTATTCGTTCAAGCAAAAACCTTTTCTCGGCATCTAATAAAGGAGCCAACACTTCCGCCGTCTTTTCGGGGTTTTTTACATGCATTGGCTCCTCAGGATTCTGCGTATACGATTCGTCAACTATTGCCTGAACTCGGTACGTAGGACGATTATATGCAAGTGTCATCCCATTGGTATCATATATTTTTCCCCGCTCTGCCTCAAGTGTGTACGAAGCAGTCCGCATTTCCTCGGCCCATTTATCGAGTGAAACGTTATCGATTTCCCCCGTTGCCTGAATGTACAGGAACCTTCCGGCTACAAGTAAAAATATCCCAACAAAGCAAAGAATAAGGACCCAAGACATGAAATGAGTTGTTTTATTTTTCTTCATGACATATCCACCTTATTTTATTGGTTAAATGCTGTAGCCTGTTTCACTTCCGTACTTTGAATTTCCAGTCCGTTTTCTTTAGCAATCCGTGTAATCCGCTCAGGTCTGCTTAATTGTTTTTTCTCATATACGAGGTTTTCATTTTTTACTTCCTGCTGCTGTACTGTCTGCTCAAGTGACTGCAGCTTGCGATTCAGCGTATCGCTTGTTGAAGAGTAAGAAACAACATAAATACATGCCGCTATCAGACATAAACCAATAACAGAGTACAATACTTTTTCGCCTTTTGATATCCAGCTTTTCTTATGAACTTTGACCTTAACCTGCTTTTCCCGTTGAGGGGACTGGGGAGCGTATGATTGTTCCCATTTCCGCGCATGATTTACACTCATTTATTTTTTCCACCCTTCCTCGTATCTGAATTCTTCATTCCATTTCTCTGTTTTTTCAGCCACCCGTAACTTGGCGGACCGTGACCTCCGATTGACATCAAGTTCGTCAGTTGTTGCCACTATCGGTTTTCTGTTTATCAATTTAAATGGTGCTTTATGATCATCTGGTATTACCGGCAGGTTTTTTGGAACCTGCTTTGCTGTACTCCACTTCTTAAACGCTTGTTTACAAAGCCTGTCCTCCAAGGAATGAAAGGTAATAACTACAACTCGCCCACCTACATCGACCATACGTGCAGCCTGATGGAGGGCGTCATTAAAGGCTTCCAGCTCATCATTAACTGCTATCCGCAACGCCTGGAAAATACGTTTAGCCGGATGACCGCCTTTTCTTCTGGCTGGTGCTGGTATTGCATCTTTAATAATTTCGACAAGCTGATGAGTCGTTTCGATTGTAGTTTCCTCCCTGACAGCCTCTATCTTTCTCGCTATCTGTTTGGAAAACTTCTCTTCACCGTATTTAAAGAAAATACGGACGAGCTGGTTGTACGACCATGCATTGACTATTTCATATGCTGTAAGCTCTTGATCTTGATTCATCCGCATATCAAGTTTTGCATCATGCTGATAGCTGAATCCCCTGTCTCCACGGTCGAGTTGCGGTGAAGACACTCCTAGGTCAAAAAGAATTCCATCAATATTGGTATAGTTCCGTTTTGTCAGTTCTTCCTCCAGGTTCCTGAAGTTTGAATGAATAAAAACAATTCGGTCATGGTACTTTTCTAGCCTCTTTTTAGCTGCTTCAAGGGCATCCTTATCCTGGTCGAAGGCAATCAGTAATCCGTTGTTTCCCAATTGGGAAGCAATCTGTTCTGAGTGTCCGCCCCCACCAACTGTACAATCAACATATGTACCGTCAGGCTTAATCGCCAATCCCTCGAGCGTTTCTTCTTTTAATACACTATAGTGGTCAAACATTAATACACCTACTTCTGGAAAATCTGTATCCCCCTGTATGACCAGTTTTCCCTGCTGTTACTCATTAATGTTAAATATCAAAGTCCATTAGATTTTCAGCTATTTCACCAAATGATTCCTCAGAATCTGTGAAATAGTCTTCCCAGTTTTCGTTAGCCCAGAATTCAATCCGGTTTGATACACCGATTACCACGCATTCTTTATCGAGTGATGCATAGTTGCGCAGTGGCTGAGGAATATTTATCCTTCCCTGTTTGTCCACTTCGCATTCAACCGCACCGGAGAAAAAGAACCGTGTAAACGCACGTGCATCTTTCTTAGTGAGTGGGAGTTTCTTCAGCTTTTCCTCAAGAGTTTTCCATTCATCCATCGGATAAGCGAACAAACATTTATCCAGTCCACGGGTTACCACGAAGGCTTCTCCAAGCCCCTCACGGAATTTCGCAGGGACAATGATTCTGCCTTTAGAATCTATATTGTGCTGGAATTCACCCATGAACATATAGTTCGCCCCACTTTCATATTCACATATTACCACATTCCCCCACCATTCACCACTTAATTTTTAAATTTTTTATAGCAAATTAAAAAATGAGGCTATTTATTTATAAACCGGACATATTATCGGTGTTTTTTTACCTATGTAGGAAACACAAAAAAACACTGTCACATCAATGTGCGACAGTGTTTTTCTTTTAATATTACACCCATTCCACCTAAAAAATGAATAAAGTGGGGAGTGGTGGATGGGTTTGACCTAGAAATATACAACGTAGTGGTCCTCTTTAAATGAACAGGGAGAATTCACGAGTTCCCTGATAAAATCAGCACCATATTCGTTGATCCAAATCAGAGGGTTCCATACGCGCTCCTGAAGTCCGTTATTAGGACGCAGGGTGATCCCCACCAGGTTATATTCAGCCAGTTCTTTTCGGTATTTTTCTTTTATTGCCTTTTGTATTCTGTCTTCCAAATACTCAATATCACAATGGAGATAATATAAATTCCTATCAGCTAATTCTCCTAGGTCGGCACGAATATTTCTCGCAACATCCCGCAGAGGCTCATGTACCTTGTCCACAGTCGACTTTATTTCATTTGCAATTTGCTCAACCGGTGGATCATTCTGCGCTGCCAGCCAGTTGGATTTCAGCTGGTCTACCCCAATACTTACCGCACTTTTTGGGTCAATCGCAAATCTGTTAAGTATTTTATCTGCATTTCGGTCAACAAAAGTAAACGAGAGTCTAGGAATAACCGGGGGCATTTTTATACCGGCTGTATGGAACGCCGGCTTTAATGCTGACCAGTATCCTACTTCTCCCGGCCCTCCAATAAATGCGAGCGTGGGAAAAAGAAGATCCTGCATAACAGGTCTTGTTACCACATTGTTACTAAGCAATTCTGGTTTACTTTTAGCAATTTCTGTAAGCTCCTGTTCACTTAATAAAACTTCATTTTGCTTACCAGCCCAACTTCCATCTTCATTACGGACCAGCAGAATACGTTCCTTATTCTTATGGTAAAACAAATGACCATCATTATAATCAACCTCAAGGGAAACAGAATAACCCTTTTGCTTCACCTGCTGTAGCGTTGTATATACACCTTGTGAAATACTGTGCTGATTCTCTATTAAGCCAAGAAAATGGTTACTCTCGATTTTTCGTGCTTCAGGACTACCAGAATCAAACAATACCAGCCCTTCATCTTTAAACAGTTTCAATAATAATCGGGCAAAGAAGTCTACGTAAGTATCAGACAAACTCAAGCAGTTCTTAATTGTCTGGTAAAGATCCTTTGTATATTGACTTTCATTTAACTGTTCAAACAAACTGTCGACCCACTGTTTTGCATATGTTTCATCAACAGGAATATCTGACAAAGGCTGCTTATCCTTCACACGTTGTAACAATTTATATTTCTTCATTGATTCCTTTTCTGGAAGGAAAATATGATTAACCTCATCAAAGTCATGGTCTTCTCCGGCTATCCAGAAAACAGGAATAACAGGGGTGTTTAGCTTTTCTTCCTGCTCTTTCGCAAATTGGATTATCGAAATTATTTTATTTATTGTATACATAGGTCCCGTAAGTAATCCTGCTTGTTGCCCGCCGATCACCACCATGCTATTATCCTTTTCAAGCCGCTCAATATTTAAATATGTAGAATCAGGGGCATCCCATTGTTTATTTAATTTAATAAGAACCTCTACAAGCTCCTCGCGTCCAAAATTCCTGGATTTAAGCTCACTGGCCCGATCTTCATATGTAGACTGAGAATACGGAGCATAATCAAAGTGTTCCATGATACTTTCCCGGTTATTACGATAATCATTTATTAATACATTTTGATTGTCCAGTTTAATTGAGTCGATCCGCATCGATTACATGCTCCTTTACGTAATGACATCTCTCCATTACGTATTGTACATAAAACCATAATCAATTTCATTTAATCTGTTTCCGGTAACCAGCTATATGAAAAATAGCTGTTCAGTTATTCCATAGAACACCAAGAATATATAAAGAAAAGCAAATAAAAGAAAGCTAAACCGCCAGAAAATTTTAAATACATTCTTGAAAATAACCTCTGTATACATCTTCCACTGTAGGATTACAATCGCCGCCAATGTCCCAAGCAGTAGCACCATTACGATTCCCACATAAGAATTGTTAAATACCACTTCAAGCAAGATACAGACCGATATTATATATAAACCTGTTGTCCAATTTACAGCCTTGTGAACAGCTCTCCACCTGCTCTTTGATAGTTTACCGGCAGCGAAATAGACCAAAAGCGTTACAATGACTGGAGCGGTAAGGATAAAACCGATCAAATAGCTAACTAAATTCATCATCTTTGTTTCATAATCCCTTTCTTTTCTTCCATGGCCTTGATGCTATGATAAGCAAAAGATGTGTATGGTATGGAGTATAATTTCCCGCTGAGCAGATATCCGCTTATTGCCTCTATCTCGGTCTGTCTGTTTTCTATTAAGTCCTTTCGCATGGAAGAAATATTATCACGGGTGTTATGGGCAACTTTCCCAATTTTTATCCATTGTTCTTCATGATTGAGCCCCAGAACTTGGGAGGCTTCCTCACATAATTGGAAAGCCAGATTTCGTATATGAAAGTTTGTCATTACTTCCCCATTTTTAATATCAAAAATAGCTGTAAGTGGATTGATTACCGCATTAATAACCAACTTTTCACTTAAAAGCCTCTCCCAGTCCTTAACAAGTTCAACTGGAAAATCTGGAAAGGAAAGCTGAGTGACAATCGTGTTAAGAAGGTTTTCATCAGCTTTATACGCTGCCAGCCTGATTTTGCCTTTACCTGTATGTTTGACTGTATACTCATTCTCCTTGTAAGCACCATGTTCAACAACCCCAAGTAAAACCGGCTGGGAAAATTGCTGAAGCTCTGGGACGTGCCCCATACCATTTTGCAGAAAAACCAATGTTCCCTTAGTGTTGAGCTTGCGAATATTCTTAGCGACAGCCGAAAGGTGCGGCTGCTTTACACAAACTATCAGAAGCTCTTCATCACTTAATTCGTTTAGAAATGCTGATTCGACATGGAAGTTGCTAGTCGCATTGCTCCGAATAATACCATGAGCTTGCAAAGCATTTAACTGTTCTTCCCGTCGTATGTAAATCGTTACGTCATGCTTATCAGCCAAATAGCTTCCAAGCAACAATCCAATTGATCCCCCACCAATAATGCCAATCTTCATAGCTTTCGACCTTCTCTTCTTTTTAGATTCTATGTATTCTATATCCAGCTCTTTAAGTATATTTTCTTTCCATTACCTCTCTGTTGAGATAAACTGCGAAGTATCTAGCTATGTTGATTTCCGCTTCAGGCAGTCGCTTATCCCACTCCGGGTGCAATTCCAACATCTGTTCAAGCTAAAGCTTTCACAGTGTTTCCTTTGCCGCCGGGTACGGCTTCAGCCTCCTCGCGGAAACCCACCGCTGCGGTGTCTTCAGACACGTGCTGTTCCCCCAGGAGTCGACTGCCCTACGTTCCAATCAGACGCCATGTTAGCGAAGTGTATTTCCGGAGCGAAGCTTCGCTGTTATGTCGCAGTTTATAGTTGGATAAAAGCTGTAATCTTTTATTTAAGCAGCAAGAACCCCTACAAAAAGTGGTTATTTTATATGAATTATGTAATTCTCAGTTTCTGTCATTTCAATCTGAATATTTTTATATTATAATAATTATAGGGAAAAACCAAATACTTCTGATGTTAAGGGGGCAAACAACAATGACCACACCTAAAGTAGAGAAGCTGCTAATCAATTATAAAACACTGGAGAAATTCAAGTATTTCAAAGAATACGGAAATCAAGAGCTATCCATGCTAGAGGATTTACAGAATAATATTGTGGAAAATGACAGTGAATCACCTTTTTACGGTATTTATTTTGGCAACAACCTTGTTGCACGTATGAGTCTTTACACGGTGAAAGCCAAGTATGACAAATTCTTTGAGCCACCACAGGATTACCTGGAGTTATGGAAACTCGAAGTCCTGCCCGCTTACAGGGATCAAGGATACGGAAAAGCCTTAGTTGACTTTGCAAAAAGCTATAATCTTCCAATTAAGACTAATCCAAGAATCAATTCACACAGTTTCTGGGAAAAGATGGGATTCCAAAAAGCAAAGTACGATATGGAGAGAGACCTTGGAAACAATCCGCTTATCTGGATGCCAGAAGGAGTAACAGAAAAAGAAGTATAGTAACAACAGAAGCTGAAACACCCGGATCGCTTGTTGAAGCTAGGTTTTGTTAGTAAATTGGACAACAAGCCCAACTACTACTTTACGAAACAGGAATATAAAGATTAAGACATGAATGGGTACATTACTTCATTCATGTCTTTTTTAAGTATTATATATAGTACAATGTCCTTTAGCCTTTTACCCAGTCCCAGAGTTTCCCCATTTCCTTCCATGCTGCTTCATAGCGGTCCAACTTTGCGATCAGTTCCTCATTTTCCTGCTTTAACTGTTTTACTTCTTCTATTTCATTGAGCGGAAATAAAAGCCCTTTTCCTGATGAGGTCTTTTTCATTTTCTCAAGCAACTGGATGGCGGTATCTATTGGGTCACTTTCTTCCACGGTTTCCGGCTCACTTTGACCTGCCAGTTTTTGCCGCCCTCCTTGTTTACGTTCCTCCTTGGCAAGCTCAATTGCCTCCTGGTATTGCTTACGAATGGAGGCATTCCAGCGAAAACCACAGGCAGCCGAAGTTCTTGATAGCTGTTCTGCGACATCTTTAAACGCTTCAAGCTGTGTTTTGCCTTCCCGGATATACCGTAAAACAGTTTCTGCTAGAATAATATCTTCGTCTTTTGTCCAAGCATCCTGACGTGTTGCATTCATAACATCCCTCCTTACACTTTTGCTATCAATGTATGCAAAAGATAGGAGTGATAGAATAAATATGCGATAAATTATTTCGGCAAAACATGCTAATCTATCTTTTTGAGCGGCTTAAAAAATCCTCTACAGCCTTTTTATGGGCAGGTGAATCCCAGAGTGATGCACAATTTCTGACGTCTTCATCCATCAGCGCAGAAAATCCGATAGTTGTCAGTTTCTTTTTATATTGATTCTTTAGGATTTGCATCTGGTGAAGAGACTTAGAGGTATATGGTTCCAGTATTTTTTCCTGGTCATCCCATTCTTGCTCAGATACTATTCTATGTAACCACCCTTTACTTTCTAGAAATGGTGCCTCATAAACTTTCCCTTCCATCAACCATTGTAATGCAAAACTGGTATGAACCTTTTCATATAGTAGGCTGCCACCTCCCCAACCGGGCAAAATCCCTATATTTGACTGAACAAAACCAAACTTAGTTCCTTCCCGCGCGATTCGGATGTCACATGCGGTTGCAATTTCACAGCCCCCTCCCAGTGCATCCCCATTAAGCAGACACAAGGTTGGGACAGGAAATGAAACAATATCATAAAGTACTTCTTTCATTGGATATAGACTTTGGAATGCCTCATCAGGGCTTAAACTCCCATGGAGATGCTTTAAATCCCCACCTGCGCAAAACATCCGTTCGCCTGCCCCAGTTATAATAAGGAAATTGATCGAATCCTGTTTTGCCTGATTCAATGCATCTTTGAACGCTGAAGTCATTTCCTGTGAAATGGCATTTCGCTTTTCAGGACGGTTAATTGTGATTTTTCCGTACCCAGCTTTATTTCTACTGTATTCAACTGTATCCGTCATAATTACCCCTCTTTACCCTGTTTTCTACCTATTATTTATAATACCATACGGATTTTTTAGATTAAAAAAACAGACCACTTCAATGAGTGATCTGTTTACTGAAAGTATTATTACGATTAATTGTTTACAACTTCTTTTCCATCATAATGCCCGCATGATTTGCAAACGTGATGTGGCTTTGTCAGTTCACCACAGTTTGAGCATTCTACCATGCCAGGTACGTGAAGCTTTTTATGGGTACGACGTTGATTTTTAACCTTTTTGGATGTTCTTCTTTTTGGTACTGCCATGACTTACACCTCCTTCAAATACGAAAGCAAAAACAGAATCTACATTCTTATTTCTCTTTCTTATCATCAAGTAAAGACTCCAGTTTTTTCAAACGGGGGTCAATCTTTTTTTCATTTTTTTCTTCTGTGACAAATTCCCAGCCATTACCTTCAAAAGGTGCCTGGCTTGTCGCATTCTCATCATCGGAGAAAACACGAAAAGGAACTTCCAATATAATATTTTCCTTTATATACGGGGTTAAGTCAAGTACTTCTCCGTTGATTGGATGAATTTCGTCTTCATCATCCTCGTCACCCGCATATGGGGAAGTGGAAAACACTTCAACCGCTTCTATTTCAAACGGATACGGCACATCAACCAATGTTCGGGCACATGGCAAAATCATTTTACCATTTATAGTAAAGTTAAATATGATTTCATCTCCCTGATCATTCGCTGTACCATGTACATGAACTGAGCCAATTTCCCGAATATCATTATTCATGGTTTCCAGCTCAGATACATCCGCCTGACCATCGAACTTGTATGGTTCGTGATAGGCTCTTTTTCTGATTTCACCTAACGTAAATTTCATTATAATCACCTCAAGGCAACAAGAGTTATTTTAAAAGGAAAATAAGGTTTTGTCAACATTTTTTCTTTACAGTAAAAAAATATCGAAACTTCTTCATCTTTATAGGTATTATTCCCGTTAGAATTGTACGTAACCTTAAAATTGAATAATGCAGCGGAAAGCGTTTTCTGCTACACTTATTACATTAAATTACTGGGAGTGGAATGTATGGATGCCTGTGGTCTCATTGTGGAGTACAACCCATTTCATAATGGACATGTTTACCATCTACAGCAAGCAAAGAAAGTATCGGGTGCCGACTGTATGATTGCCGTAATGAGCGGATCCTTTCTGCAGCGGGGCGAACCAGCCATAATTGATAAGTTTCATCGTACAAAAGCGGCACTTGCGACCGGAATAGACATTGTGGTTGAACTGCCGTACCCATACGCAGTTCAGAGCAGTGATATGTTTGCCAAAGGCTCGGTTCTTACTTTAAACAGGATTGGTGTCTCATCGATTTGCTTTGGGAGCGAATCGGGAGAAATTTCCCATTTTACCAGAAGTTGCCAAACATTCAGGGATAAAGAAATTATATATAAAGAAACGTTACATAACAATCTTGATGAGGGTATATCTTTTCCTGAAGCAAGCAAGGATGCATATCAGAAAATCGGATTAACTTCTGCTGACATGGATTTGTCAAAACCGAACAACATTTTGGGATTCAGCTACGTTAAAACGATCCTGGACTATAAGTTACCGATCAACCCATTAACCATCAAACGAACTAAGAGTGGCTACCATGACCAGGACATTACAGGGTCGATTGCAAGTGCCACGAGTATACGGAAAAAACTGTTTGCTGCCGGAACTCTAACGGATGAGATAAAATCTGCTTTACCCGAAGAAACGATACACCAGTTGAATACATATCGTACCTCAGCATCTACCTGGCATACATGGGAATACTATTTTGACCTGTTGCAATATAGGGTACTCACTATGCCCGCAGATGTGTTAGCATCCATTCATGGTGTAGACGAGGGATTGGAGCATCGTATCCGGAAAACTGCCCGGGAAGCGACTACATTTCAGGAGTGGATGGAAAAACTCAAGACCAAGCGCTACACTTGGACTCGATTACAGCGCACCTTTGTTCATATCCTTACCAATACCACCAAAAATGATGTAATGTATGCGAAAGACATATCACATGTCCCATATGTACGGCTTCTAGGTATGACCAAAATAGGACAAGCTTATTTAAACAAACAAAAGAAACAAATGGACGTACCGCTGATTTCCGGATTGAACCGTTCCATGGATTCCATGCTCCATCTTGAGGAGCGAGCTTCCAATGCTTATTACAGTATACTGCCACCGAAAAAAAGAAATCTTTTTCACAGGCAGGAGCTTCAGCCTCCAATCATCATCGAAAAATAAACAGCGTGGCGAACATGCGCCACGCTGTTTCTATTATTTTAGCCATCCATACCCTGAAGATATTCAATTGCCTCGTCAAAGGTATCAACCGGAACCACTTTCATGTTCGATCCAATTTCTTCAACGGTCTTTTTAGCCACTTCATAATTGGACCCTTTTGCACCATCTTCATTAGGAGCTAAGAAAATATTGCATCCTTCATCATCAGCCGCAACAACTTTTTTATCTATCCCACCAATACGGGATACGTTTCCGTCATAATCGATTTCTCCTGTTCCGCAAATCTCCTGACCATTTGTCAGGTCACCTTCTGTCAGCTGGTCATAGATCTCGAGCGAAAACATTAGCCCGGCACTTGGGCCGCCTATATTACCACTGGAGAACTTCACCTCCGGCTTAACGCTTACTTCTCTGTCCGTTACCAGCCGAATGCCAATCCCTACCTTATTTTCGAGTTCTTCAAACCGTTCAAGTGTTATTTCTCTGGTAAGCCGCTCACCATCCCGCATAACTTCCAGGGCAATTGTGTCTCCTGCCTGTTTATCTTCCACAAACTGAATAAGATTTTTAGACTCTTTTATCTCTTGACCATTAATACCTGTAATCCGGTCACCAGCCTTTAACTCTCCATCCGCAGGCATTCCTTCAACCACAGCAACAACATAGACACCATTATAATTAATTTTAATGTCCTCTCCCGCTTCTTTGTATGCAACTACTTTAGCTGCCTCCTGTGAACTTTCCATCATCTGCAGTTGGGCATGAAAATACTCGCTCTCTGATACGCCTTCCTGCCTGACTTCACGAAGAGGCAGAACTTCCTGATGAGGCATAGCTTTCGCGAGAACATATTGGATAGGTGTCGCCTGTCCACCCCTAATAGTCACAAGGTGCATATCTCCTTCACTTTCATAGCCGCCCTGTACTTCGACAATCGGGTTAAGGGGGTCAGCTCCTCCGGGTTTATATATATAGTATGGAAGCTGGTATGTTGACAGGAAAAATGCCAAAGCGACAACAATTAATAATGATAGTATATGTTTTTTGTTAAATTGCATCGTAAATCCCCTTTCAGCCTGGGAGCCATCTTCTCTCTGAGTATTAAAAAGTGTATGGCATAATTACATGATGTATGTGCGTATATTGATATAGACTTGTACATTTTGTACACCTTATCGATTAACACAGGCTAGACTCATTCTACTACGATTAAAAATAGAAGTACAGAGTTAGCTCATACTCTAGGGGGCTTCATATTGATCCAGAAATTTAAAACAATCCTGCTTTCAGGTGTCACCGTATTCATTGCTTTCTGTCTAATAAAATATCCCGATCAATCGTTTGAAGCTAGTATCCGTGGCCTTACTATGTGGTGGGAAATTGTATTCCCTTCATTACTGCCTTTTTTTATAACTGCCGAGCTGCTGATCGGATTCGGAGTCGTCAAATTTATAGGTGTCCTTTTTGAACCGATTATGCGTCCATTATTCAATGTGCCCGGATCAGGAAGTTTTGCATGGGCGATGGGAATGGCAAGTGGTTATCCGACAGGCGCAAAAATATCTACTCGTCTGCGGGAGGATGACCAAATTACTCAGATTGAGGCAGAACGCCTAGTATCCTTCACAAACGCCTCAAGCCCTCTCTTTATTTTCGGTGCTGTATCGGTAGGATTCTTTTACGATGTGAAACTGGGTATGTTGCTTGCGTCCTCCCATTATATCGGGAATGCAATTGTAGGGATATGCATGCGGTTCCATGGGACAAGGCAGGAAAAGGACGTAGAAAAAACAACTCGAGAAAAAACTTCCATTATTCAGGCCTTCCGGGAAATGCACCGGGCAAGGATGAATGATACCAGGCCGTTCGGGAAAGTTGTCGGTGATGCGATATTAAACTCGATTCAAACCCTGGTAATGGTTGGCGGATTTATCATTTTGTTTTCAGTAATCACAAAGCTGCTGTTTATAATTGGTGTCTCACCTCTCTTTGCAGCGGGGATAAAAATTATTTTACAAATAATCGGACTGCCAGCCGATCTGGCGATGCCGCTTTTTTCCGGTTTATTCGAAATTACTCAAGGTGCAAAAGCTGTGTCCCAGACAGAAACAAGCAGTCTGCTCGCAAAAATGGTTATTGTCAGCTTTATCCTTGGCTTCAACGGCTTTTCAATTCAGGCTCAGGTCGCAAGCATTATAGCACCAACTGACATCCGTTTCGCGCCTTATTTCTTTGCCCGTATTTTGCACGGAATCATTGCAGGTCTACTTACTGTCATCCTGTATAAACCACTTTATCTCAACCGGACAACATTCAATTTCAACGGGGTGCCGGTTTCAGGCGGAGCACAGGCAGAACCGTGGGTATATATCCTTTATCAATTGAAGGAATTCGGGCCACTAGTTACCCTCCTGTTTCTGTTGCTCGGAGTTTTTATCCTGCTTCGTCGCCATTATACCCGGGGATAATCCACAGAATAAACTAAAAAATGCTGTCCCATTTTGATGGAACAGCATTTTTTCAACTGAACTTTTCATTTAAAGCTCTTTCAACCGTATCCGGAACTAGGTCGGATACGTTAGCCTTATATTTGGCCACTTCTTTTACAATACTGGAGCTTAGGAAGGAATATTGATTATTTGTCATCATGAAAAATGTTTCGATATCTTCATCAAGTTTTCTGTTCATCGAAGTGATTTGCATTTCATATTCGAAGTCACTGACAGCGCGTAAGCCGCGAAGTATAGCACTTGCTTTCTGCTGTCTTGCATAATCAATCAGCAGCCCTTTACTGTCGTCCACTGACACATTCGGTAGATGTTTAGTGGTTTCACGCAGCAGTTCCAACCTCTCTTCCACAGTAAATAATGGGGATTTCGACTGGTTGTTAAACACTGCAACAATCACTTCATCAAAGATTTTCGCACCCCGCTGGATAATATCCAAGTGCCCGAATGTTACCGGATCAAAGCTCCCTGGACAAATTGCTCGCCTGGTCATTAACTATTCCCCCTCTGGTTCTTTCGATAAATAGTGATGCCAATAGTTCCTCCATAATCTTCTTTCTTTACAATAGAAAAATTTTCGTCTTCATCAGGTAGTTTCTCTGCTGGGTCGTGTTCACAGTACAATATACCGTTGTTCTTCAGAAGTTGGAGCTTGTGAATCTCATGAATAAGTTTTTCATAGCTTACCTTACCATATGGAGGGTCAAGCAAAATCAAGTCAAACTGGAGACTTCGTTTTGCTGCTGCTCCGAGCGCCCGAAATGCTTCAGCACGAAAAACTTCTGCATTTTTATCAAGCCTTAATGTTTTAAGGTTATCATAAATAGTATGTATCGCTTTGGGATGCTTATCAACAAAAACTCCATTTTCCATCCCTCTGCTGAGTGCCTCAATACCAAGGGAGCCGCTCCCTGCAAAAAGATCCAGACAGGCACCCCCGTCAAAAAAAGGACCAAGAATCTGAAAAACTGCTTCTTTCACTTTATCTGTGGTTGGCCTGGTTGATTTACCTGGCACCGCTTTCAATTGCCTGCCTTTATGTACCCCCGCTATAACCCGCATGTAACCACCTCAATAACACATATTAATCTTTCAGGAAAAAAAGCGCAAGTATCTAAGAAAAATACAGTAAAAATATGTATATAATTTTTCCACCCGTCCATAATACAATTATGAGACAGCTTAGTTGGTTGTTTCAGAACACGGAGAAGACTTACACTTCCCCATAAGTTCTTCCTCCGGTTTCTCCTCTCCCTTTGCCTTTTTGTTTTCTAACAGGAAAACAAAGGGACCTGCAGAGTTATTTCTGCAGGTTTTTTTATGTTCTGCAGACGTTATTAGACAGGACAAAATTTCTCTCCACCGCAGTCTTCTCAACAAATTTTATCACTGAATAAACTTACTCACCAACTAAAGCGCTAAAAATAAAACCTTTATGGTGGCAATGCATCCATAAAGGTTAAATTCCCATTTTATAATCGTACTGTTTTGCCTTATCGGGCTTGGCATTTTCAAAATCAGTCCGAATAAACGGTTTATAAGATCGATCCACTTTCGTCACAAACGAAAGCTTCAGCAATTTAGTTTCAATGCTTTCCAAATCTTCCTGGTTCACATATATAACTGCATACTTGAGTTCGCGGGACGCATAGAGCAAATGCCCATGTCGCTTAATCTGTTTTAGATTTTTCATATGTTGAAACCAGACAATCAGGCCTTGACGTTTCGTTCTCATCGGCATATCCTCTCTAACATCATGTTTCTGATAAGTTTATCAGAATATGCCGCATTCTTCAATATATTTAGGAAGCCTTACAGCCGCATCCACTGCTACCACTTCCGCAGCCACAGCCGCCATCTGTTAACGCTGCACCATCTTTAGGGGCCTTAATATCATCACTGACACTTTTAGCCACATATTCACTAATCTCATCCAATAACTTCTGAAGGTTGCGCTCAGCAATTTTAAATGCGGCAACCTTATCATTCATGTCCATTTCACGCTTAGCTGCACGAACCTTTTTCATAATATCGCTGTAATCCGGGTGGTAGCGTCCAAAGCGCTGAACATCCTCGTAGTGAACCTTTATATCTTTAAACGCCATTATAAGCCGTTGAGCTTCTTCATCTTCATTTAATGCCCTTAAGGACTTTTGGTAACTCTCCATTATGTCCGACTTTAAAACCATCCGACTGACTAATTCTGAATGGTCAAGTATGTCTGCATATTCCATTGTTCCTATCATTATTTCACCCCCAATTATATTTTATCATTTAATTCAGGGTATGAAAATGTTATTGTACTTAATCTTTCATCGACCCGGCAACTTGAAGCAGCATACTGACCATCTGAATTTTCCCGCTTAACTTCTCTGCCTGCTGCGGAATAGTTTTTCCATAAAACTTCTTTGCCTCTTTTCCTATCTCAACTATCCTGCCTGGATCTCTGGACAAATAGCGGTACCATTCAGGATTGTGACGCACAAAATTGATTAATTCCGGGTGTTTGGTAAGATATCTGTACGTGGTTTGATGCATACTATCACCTCTAATCCTTGAACCAGTTATCTTGATGATACGGTCTCCTGAATGTCTGTTGTGGTTTGTCAGACTGGAATTGGCCTAAAAGCTCCTGTACGGTAGTAATAGCACTGTTTAAATTTCCAACCTGCGACTGCACTTTATCCAGATCAATACTCTCTGAAAGTTTAACCAGCTGATTAAGCAACTCTTTCTGTCCCCCGCCTTTACTCCGTGATTTTCCATTTCCATTTTGCTTCTTGTACTTCTCCCAAAATGAATCGTCTTCTCCAAGCAGTACCCACTTTTCGTAATACTCCTGCCAGCTTCTTCCGCTTTTCCTCACTTCCTCCACCAGTTTTGGGTGTCTATTCATGAAGGCCTTGAACTCTCTTACACTTGGATGGAGTTTATCATCGCTCAATACTATCCCTCCTTTAGAAGTCTTTCTGCTAGTTATTTTATGTAGGGAAAACACACACTGTGCCGTGTATTGATTCAACAAAAAAAGCATACCCGGTAAGCTTTTTCCAGGTATGCATTCAATTACTGTATTTTTAAGAAATTCTGAGTGTAGTAAAATCGGTAAACCCCTACACCAAGGTGTGTGTAATCGTCTTTGAGAAGAGCTTCACGGTGACCTTTACTATTCAGCCAGCCATGCATCGCTGAAGGTGCATCCGGATATTGAGCGGCAATATTCTCACCAGCAGACCGATAGAAAACTTCCTCCGCCGCTAGCCGTTCTTTTAAGCCATCCCCGTCAAGTCCATAATGCGAAAAATAATTATTCTGTGCCATATCTTTGCTGTGCAAATATGCAACATTACTTACCGTTTCATCCCATTTCAGCGCAGGTTTTCCGTGGTTGAAACGTATTATATTAGTAATATCAAAAATCTGCTGTTCCATATCAGCTTCTATTTTATTCCATTCCTTATCAGAGAAAGATGGCTTTTCAGGAAGGCTTCCACGATATTCCATTCCGTACGGTCGATGCAACAACAGGATGTCACCGGATAAAACCCTGACTGAGGAAAGTTTTCCGGTAAACGAATCAAAATATAACTGAATGAAATAATTGTCCGTTATTTTCACCAGTGGACGTGAACGTAATTCCTCATCTTTCAGTTTGAATGTGTACGAGGATAACCCTTCACTGTACGTGACTTCATTTGTAAAAGAAAAATTTTCTTTTAGTGAATCATAGCTCTGACCGATTTGAATTGGCTCCAGTGATAGTTCGTCACCAATTGCATAAATTGAAGCTATTTTATTATCTTTGACCCCAAACTGAATGTACTGCCCTTCACTTTGTGTATAGACTAACCATTGATAACCATAGGGGCTTTCATATTCTTTTGCAGGTTTCCCATAAACCGCTGACAGTTCTTTAACAGGCTTTCCTATCCACCGGTACAAATCCCCTTCCAATGGGATAATAGATCGCTTCGCGGGCATTGCCTTGGTTTTGAGGACATTTTTCTTTTCCTCCACGACAGTGTTGATATTCTGAACAGCCTGTTCAGGTGTCAGATCATTCTTTTCCAGAAAATAAAAACCGCTTATAACAACCAGCAATAGTAATGCCAACAGTCTACTCAGCCGCATATTTGATGCTCCTTCTATTTGTTCTTTTATCTAACTATATGAACAAATCTCTCATTCCATGCTCTATTATTTAAATTAATATAAAATAACTATTAGTTCGATTATCCAATTATACAATATAAAACCCCGCTCAGATACCAATTCATTTAAATATTGATGCTCTATTTTTCATGGATGATGGTAATAGAAATAAGGTTTTAAATCTACTTTATGGTCTCTGCATAATTCAATTTTAAACAGACTTGGGATGCTTCCTCCCTTTTGATTGCAAGTTAAACTGATTCGTACTATTATTATTGTGTGAGGAAAATTATGTGAGGTGGATTAAATGAGAATAGACAATACGGGTATTGAGGATTCTATCGTTGATGTAAAACCATTGGACCACTTGCTGGGTAAACATGCTTTTATCCGCGGAGGACAGTGGGATTATGAACGTGTAACATACGATTACAGAATTGATTCCAAAGAGAAGAATGTTACATATTACATACGGATTCAGGGATATGCTATCGAAGGAGATGTGGATCGGGGTAATGCTGTCATTAAACTGGCTACACCATTACTCGGTAAACATTACTATCCGCATGGAGTTGAATACGGCGAAGGGGAAAATTTCCCTAAGAACCTTGTGGAGCGCGCATCCAAGATTCTCGCCGGTGTAAAGGAAGAAATCGAACAATATAAGAAATAACGTTTATCAGAAAACCAGCGGCCCTCCAGCAACCCGGCCACTGGTTTTTTTATTAATTGATTAGTGACAGGACAGGCAATATGCACTGTTCATAGTTGGAAATTAGTGCTATATTTTATATATACATACTGAACTCTGAACCGTTCAAGCGAAAGGGGTCATCCGATTACATTGTTTCGATCTATTACAAAGCGTCAATGGACAATAATTTTCTTAATCATTTTTCTGATTTTGTTGTTTTATTTTATCGTTCCTATTTCTGTGCCATTAATAGTAGCACTGGTGACCGCCTTGATGCTCAATCCGCTGATAAGACTCTTGCAGCGAAAAATTAAGATTAGCAGGAAGAATGCCGTAATTATTGTCTTTCTTCTGTTTCTTGTGGTCATAGGTTTGGCTGGCTCGTTTATTGTCACCAAGGCCGCAACGCAGGTTGTTACCTTTGTCGAAGATGTGCCATCCCATTTCAATCAGTTAAATAGTGCCTATAAGGATTGGGAAAATGACTTTGAAAAGTATACGCAAAACCTTCCAGAAGAATTTTATGGGCAGATTACACAAAGTATAGAGGATCAGCTGAATACATTAAGTACAGCAATTAAAGAAAAGATCACAATTGATAGGATTGCGCAGATATTCGCTGAGATACCTCAATACCTGATCAGTTTTCTTGTCTATCTGATTGCCCTGTTCCTGTTTATGCTGGAAATACCGTTACTGAAAGCAAAGCTGTACAATTTGATGACCAAAGAGACTGCTGAAAAGGTAAGTTTTATGAACAACCGACTTTCAAATGTTGTGCTGGGTTTTCTTAAGGCTCAATTTCTGGTTAGTGTCGTTATCTTTCTGGTTTCGTTGATAGGTTTATTTCTGATCATCCCGGATGTGGCCATCATTATGGCAATGGTTATATGGTTGGTTGATTTTATTCCGTTAATAGGATCAATCATTATTCTGGGGCCGTGGGCAGTGTTTATGTTCTTTGCAGGTGAGACCGCTCTTGGAATACAGCTTTCAATTCTCGCCATTATTCTGCTTGCGATAAGAAGAACAGTTGAACCTAAAGTTATGGGGCATCACATAGGCCTTTCCCCACTCGCCACATTGATAGCAATGTTCCTGGGAGTAAAGTTGTTTGGGATAATCGGTTTCGTTCTTGGACCGCTTATTCTCATTGCCTTTAACTCAGCAAGGGAAGCAGAAATAATTAAATGGAATGTAAAAATATAAAAAGTGCAGGCGTAATTAAATCGCCTGCACTTTTTATATGAATCTCTAACCTCCGAGGATTGCCTTTAGCATACTGGTGGTCTGTCCGCCCTCGTATATAATATATAGTAACAAATAGACCATCACTCCAGTTAAGGCACTGAAAAACCAGATGACACTCGTTACAGGACCAATTTTCCGGTGAACCCTGATTCTTCGCTTTAGTCCTAATGTGAGCGTGACGACACCAAAGATGGCCCCTGTCGTCGCGAGAAAGATATGAAAAATGAGAAATATGGTGTAATACACTTCAATCTCTTCAGGCCCTCCAAAGCTGGTATTTCCAATAAAGACCGTCCTAGACACATAGATAATGAAAAATATTAGGGCACTGATAGCTGCAGATATCATTGTTCGCTTATGAGCTCGAGCGTTACCCTTCATTATAAATCTCCATCCAAATGCTACGAGCACTGCACTGACTACTATAAAAAAGGTACTAATAGTTGGTAAAATTGGTGGCATATTGATGTAATTCCTTTCTCTAGCAAAATTAAAGTGAAACAAAAACACGGATTTTAAACTATGTTTTCGTTTCACTTTTCTTATTTAATACTGTTCGCTTTGATTTCCTGCCGGTATTGGGTCAACGCGAAGGCTTTCCCGGTTAAACCAGCTGAAGAAAATTCTAGCCAAAATGAAACCGTAAGTGACCTCCTGCGTAAGTTTCATAATGATACCGCCTAATTGTTGGTCCTCCAAAGTTGTCATTGGACTGAACATCTCTGGACCAGAAATGGAATAAGTAAGCCCCTGAAGCACATCGTTCGGCACACATAAAGCCAATGCTTGCATCCATTCACCACTCTCTGAGTACGTGGCATATAATGGCACATCAGAAAAAATTATCAGAACACACGCGGGGGTTATGAGTACTCCATTCGCAAAAATATAAAATATCTTACCGAGTGGCGGCATTCTGTCAAACTTCTTTATTGGTGTGAGGATTGGCCACCATACAATAAAGGCTGCAAACAGGATAACTAATGAAATTGACGTATGAGCAACCTGTGAAGACTTGGCAAAATTAAAGACTTCCGGTAGATGATAAAGCGAAAACAAGGTATTAAACAATAATAGAGAAATCAGCGGTTTTGAAAGAAACATGAGAGCAGGTTCAACTACTGGCCTCAAGACAACCTTTTCCCAGAACCATTTCGGCAACCCTTTAATAATCAGAATTGGGAAAATAAGAAAATACACTGCCATCTGAATCATATGGGTTGTCAGCATAATATGTGTCAGCAAATCAATCGGAGATCCTTTGACAGCGTACAGTAGAACTAACGCTGTATAGAAAGTAATTTGCTGCTTTTTCGACGGTCTGTCTCCACCTCCAAATTTATGCCGGTATGGTCCAGTAATAAGGAAATATAATATAGCAAGACCCAATACAAATAAAAAGAAGTATGGGCTCCATAATGCTCGAAAACCAAAAATCTGTAACTCCAGCCACATAACTAGTTCACTCCATAAAACGTTGTTATCTTTCATTATAACGTATTTGCTATTGAATCACATAATCCCAATGTGACAAATTTTAAACAAAAGCCAAATTCATATCTGTTCTTTCCGAAGACTGTGCTTAATGACGTGGACCCATTCACAGGACATGGGCATTCCTAGCCGAGGACCCTAGCAGTCAACGGCCTTCCAGTAAAATAGTAAAAGACCGGGAATTTTATCCCGGTCTTTTACACGTACCATTTACCACCAGACTAGCAGCATCAACCCTACAATCGTTAAGATTGCTGCCCATATACCTCCGTAAATCATTAAAGCAGGCGTCTCATGGCCTTTATCTTTCATATGCATAAAGTAATAGAACTGAAACGCAACCTGTATCACTGCAAGAACAAGGATGACAGGTATAAGAAACATCTTCTCCATTGTTCCAGTTGCCACGATTACAAATGCAATAATGGTAAATAAAATCATTAATGCGAAAGTAATCAGCTGTTTTTGCATTTCAATTTTATTCTTACGTTTCTGAAATGAATTAATCTCTTTGGAATTAGTGTTGTCAGCCATTTATTACCCCACCTTTCCCATTAAGTATACAACGGTGAAGATAAACACCCATACTACATCAATAAAGTGCCAGTACAAGCTGAAAACGTAAAATTTCGGTGCATTGTATAAATTCAAGCCACGTTTAGCATTACGTACCATTAATGCAATCAGCCAAAGGAGGCCGAAAGTTACGTGCCCACCGTGAAAGCCTACGAGTGTATAGAACGCAGAGCCAAGGGCAGATGAACGGAATGTAAAATCGTACTCATGAATATAATGCGTGAACTCATAAATTTCACAACCGAGAAATGAGAAGCCTAAAAGTGCAGTGATACCAAGCCATAGCTGCATCTTTTTAAAGTTGTTATTCTTCATATGATACATTGCATAAACACTTGTCAGTGAACTGGTCAGCAATAGAATCGTCATGATAAATACCAATTCCAGTCCAAACAAGTCGTTTGTGGAAGGGCCCCCGGCGGTTGAGTTTCTCAACGCCAGGTAAGTTCCAAACAAACATGCAAACAATACGGTTTCACCGCCAAGGAAAAACCAGAAGCCTAAAAACTTATTTTTACCTTCAAGGGTGGCTTTCTCAGGTTCATGTGGCATCGTTTCAGGATTTAAGGAATGATCATGACTCATATTAGTCAGCCTCCCTTTCAAGTTCTTCTTTAGTAATGTGATAACCAAGGTCATCTTTCACTGACCTGATTAGCATACATGCCAGCAATATCCCCATACCGCCGAATAGAAGGATATAGGCCCAGTTATAGTTAACCTGATAAATGAAGCCAAATCCTGCAATAAACAGCCCTAGAGACATCATAAACGGCAGGAATGATCCATTCGGCATATGAATATCCCCTACTGGCTCAGCCGGAGTTATCTTACCGTTTCCGTCGGTTTTCTCAATCCACAATGGATCCAGTCCGCGAATCAACGGAGTCTGTTTAAAGTTATAGTGTACAGGTGGTGAAGCTGTTGCCCACTCCAATGTACGGCCATCGAATGGATCGTCTTCAACTTTTTCACCTCTGACCGCTGTAATGACAACATTGGCAAGAAAAAGAATAACCCCAATTGCCATTAGGAATGCACCAATTGTACTGATAAGGTTTCCTGTATCCAATCCTTGACCTTCCAGGAATACCCAGTAACGACGTGGCATACCCATCAGTCCTAGGAAGTGCTGGATGAAGAATGTCAGATGGAACCCGATCAAGAATATCCAAAATGTAATTTTTCCAAGCTTTTCATCAAGTATACGACCAAACATCTTAGGCCACCAGTAGTGTAAACCGGCAAGTATACCGAACAGCGTACCACCAACGATTACATAGTGGAAGTGTGCTACAACAAAATAGGAATCGTGATACTGATAGTCGGCAACTACCGATGCAAGCATAACACCTGTCATACCACCGATAGTAAACGTTGGAATGAAGCCAAGTGACCATAGCATCGCGGAGTTGATTGTAATACTTCCACCCCATAATGTAGCCAGCCAGTTAAATATCTTAATACCCGTCGGTACTGCAATTGCCATGGTTGCTATCGCGAAGATAGAGTTTGCAACTGGACCAAGCCCTACGGTAAACATGTGGTGGGCCCATACCATGAATCCAAGGAATGCGATTAGGATAGTAGCAAACACCATTGCTGTATACCCGAATAAACGTTTTTTAGCAAATGTTGCAATAACCTCACTGAAGATACCAAATGCCGGCAAAATCAGGATATAAACTTCAGGGTGACCAAAAATCCAAAAAATATGCTCCCAGATAATTGCGTTACCACCAAGTGAAACATCAAAGAATGCTGATCCAAACAGACGATCAAACATTAGAAGAAAAAGTCCAATTGTCAGTGCTGGAAAAGCAAATAAAATCAACGTACTTGTTACGAATGTAGTCCAAGTAAACAGTGGCATCCGCATGTAAGTCATTCCTGGAGCACGCATATTAATAATGGTAACCAGAAAGTTGATACCAGCAATTAAAGTACCAGCACCCGAAATCTGCAGTCCCAGTACATAAAAGTCAACCCCATGACCAGGCGAAGTGGTTGATAACGGAGCATACGCTGTCCATCCAGCATCAGGTGCTCCTCCAAGGAACCAACTGCAGTTAAGGATTAATCCGCCAAATAGGAACAACCAAAATCCGAGTGAGTTTAGAAAAGGAAATGCTACGTCCCTTGCACCTATTTGTAATGGAACGACCGCGTTCATCAAGCTAAGTATCAATGGCATGGCTGCAAGGAATATCATTGTAGTCCCATGCATTGTTAATACTTCATTATAAAAACCTGCACTGACGAAATCATTTTCTGGTTTCATCAGTTGAATACGAATTATCATGGCTTCTAAACCGCCAAGCAAGAAGAAAAATCCACCACCGAACAGATATAAATGTGCAATCTTTTTATGATCCACAGTGGTTAAGTAATCCCATAGCACAGCGCCGAAGCCTCTATTTTGAGTAGCTGCTATACTCATGACTTAAACCTCCCTTTAACATCTTCCATCCCTTTTTATATATGTCGAGTCTTACTTACCTGCATCTTCCGGTGTAATTTCAGATGGCTCCAGCTGCAGCAGGTACTCAGCAATCTTGTCCGCTTCTTCTTCTGAAACATCAGGATAGTTACCGGTCATTTTATTGCCAGGTTTAATTTCCTCAGGATCCATAATCCATCTAACCAGGTTTTCCTTTGTAGGCTCAAGAATACCTGCAATTTTTGATCTGCTTCCAAAGTTAGTCAGGTTAGGTCCGACCGCTGCCGGTGATGAACCGATTGCGTGACAGCCCATACAGTTGTTCTCCTGGAACAATGCCTGGCCTTCTTGTGCTACAGCATCCTGTGGCTGGGCTTTAGGATCGACATTCTTCATGTCTTCTACCCACTGGTCAAACTCTTCCTGACTTACTACGACCACTTTGAAGTCCATGAGTGAGTGGGACGGTCCACAAAGCTCAGCACATTTACCCCAGTAAACACCTTCCTCATAAGCTTCAATGAACATGGTGTTCTCATTTTCAGGGTTAACATCCATTTTACCTGAAATACTTGGAACCCAAAATGAGTGGATAACATCTGATGATTTCATGTTCAAGTACACTTTCTCTCCAGCAGGAATATAAAGATCCTGACTAGTTTGAATTTCTTGTCCTTCATAGTTAAAGTGCCACCAGTACTGATTACCTGTCACCTGAATGTTCAAATGATCACTGGCACCTGTTTCGTCTGCAAGATCAAAAGTTGCAGTCACTGTTGGTACCGCAATAATAATCAGCAGAATAATTGGAATAACTGTCCATATTGTTTCCAGGGCCTTGTTTCCTTCAACTTGTTTCGGAATGTAATTTTCCTGTCCCTTTTTCTTACGGTAACGCAGTAATACTGCAGTATAAATAAGCATTACAATAACCAGAACAAACAGCATTACAACAGTTGTCAGAATGATTAGGTCCAAGGCCTTTTCAGCACCATAACCTTTAGGTTCCAGGGCTGTTAAATTTTCCTGTCCACAAGCTGATAAAACAAGTGCTAAAGAACCTAACAGAAACAATCCTTTAAATTTTCCCATCCAACCTTTCATGTATTCATACCTCTCTTTCTCTTTGTAACTTCCTTATATATTAAGTGTATAAGTAAGGACAAGCTTAGCTTAGGGGCAATTCCAGGGTTACTACAACCATCATCAGAAATATGATGGTTAAATAGTTCAAGGAATAAATGAATATCATATTTGCCCATTTTAAATCGTTCTTCATAAAAAATCCGCTGATGCCCATAATCAGCCAGCCAACATTAAGAAGTGTAGCTATTACTAAAAAGGTAGTTCCCAAAGGTGCCAGATAGAATGGCAACGGCAGTAAACATGCAATATATACTACTATCTGCCTTTTTGTTATTTCAAAACCATGTACGACAGGGAGCATAGGTATACCCGCAGCCTTATATTCCTTAGCCTTCTTCATTGCGAGAGCAAGAAAGTGAGGCGTCTGCCAAATGAACATGATCAGAAACAGAACGATAGCCATTACATGAAGGCCCGGGTCAACAGCTGCCCATCCAATAAGTGGTGGAACAGCACCGGAAACGCTTCCGATGGCAGTATTAAGGGTGTATCTGCGTTTTGACCACATCGTGTACAGAACCACGTATGTAAACCATCCTGCTAATGCGATAACTGCAGCTGCAGCAGTTGTCATAAACAGAAGAATTAACCCGATTGCTGTTGAGGCAATCCCCATTATCAGCACTTTGTTGAGTGAGATTCTTCCAGTTACGGTTGGCCTTGTTTTGGTTCTGGTCATTATAGGGTCAATATCCACATCATACCAGTTATTAAGAATACATCCACCTGCAATGACAAGCGCACTACCTCCCATTGTCAGCAAAAATGTTCCCCAGTTAGCTGCAAATGAGGTGTTGGTAAAGTAAAGCGCTAGCCAAAATCCGGCAAATGTTGTAATCAGGTTAGAATTTACGATTCCCACTTTAATCAGCGATTTTAAATCGGCCAGCAGTGAAGTACTAGATGAAGTTACAGGATCTGCAGCCTCATTGCCATCAGTTACAGCCGTTTTACCTATTAAAGGAGAAGAAGTTGTCTCCACTTTGTTCATTTAAGTATATCCCCCCTTCTGATTCCAACAAAAAGGCACATGTTAAATACGAAGCATACTACTTATCATACCTAAGTATTCCCAATAGTATCCTCCATAATTATCCTAATTGTACCACGGAATTGTAATTCATTCTATTTACTGCATATTCCTAGTTCACTTAATCAGGATCAGGCATATCAAATGTGACAGATTTGTGAAAAAAGCCCTTAAAATAAAACGAAAGGCTGTCACAGCCTTTATCATGTAAACAAAAATATGCAGTTTTCCCATGGCATTAGACACAATGGTATGAAGCTTAGCAAATATCCCCTACACTATTTCTAGCAAACAAAGCTCGACAATGCAAGCGTTTTTTATTTTTTTATAGTGAAAATGGTAATAAATCGTGATAACATATCATTTGTGTGTATTTTGCAGTATTATTGCTTTTTAATTGCTTGATAGAATTACTAACTATTATGATAGAAGTGTTATATGTATATCCTACGAGAAGCGAGGCAGTCATAATGATCAGAATTTTAAAGTGGCTCTCTGTAGTTGCTGTGTTGGGAATGGTATTTGTTCTAATGGGAGGATCACTGGTAACAAAGACGGAATCAGGAATGGGTTGCGGAGCCAGTTGGCCATTATGTCATGGACAGGTGCTACCGGATGAGATAACCCCCGAGCTTGTTATTGAATTAAGTCATCGGCTTGTTTCAGGAATAATGGGGGTAGTTGTGTTGTTACTTTCTATTTTAGCCTGGAAATATATCGGCCATGTAAGGGAAGTAAAATTCCTGGCTTTTTTATCCTCATTCTTTCTGATTTTACAGGCTCTAATTGGCGCAGCAGCTGTAGTTTGGAACCAGTCCGATTTTGTGCTGGCGACACATTTTGGTATTTCGCTCATATCCTTTGCAGCATTATTCCTGCTTATGCTGCTGATATTTGAAATAGATAAGAAATTCGATGCAAAGTCATTGATTATCCAAAAGAAACACCGCATAGAAATATATGCACTGAGCATATACACCTTAATGGTAGTTTATACAGGAGCTTTGGTAAGACATGCCCACTCCAGTATGGTATGTGGAGATTGGCCTTTTTGTACAAACAGCGCACCCCTTGCATTCGCTGATTACAGTATTCAGCAGTGGATTCAGATGGGACACAGACTTGCTGCGGGTATTTTGTTTATATGGACATTATTACTTTTTATCCGAATAATACGCAATTATCGGTCAAACAGAGTAATGTTTTGGGGATGGATAACAACTATGATCCTCATTTCATTACAAGTGTTTCTTGGAGCGATGATTATCTTCACAATGCTGAATCTGGGTATTGCGCTATTACATGCCCTGATAATTACTTGCTATTTTGGAATGCTTAGTTATTTTGTGTTACTGTCATCACGAAGTGCCAAATATGAAAAAGGGTAACGGTGGCGATGCCGTTACCCTTTTTCTCTATTCAAATTCAATTAACAGATCATTTACCGTGATAGCTTCTCCGTCTTTTACATGAATATCCTTAATTACCCCTGCATATGGCGCCTGAACAGTTGTCTCCATCTTCATCGCCTCGGTTATCAGCAAATAATCACCTTTTTTGACTTTCTCACCTTTTTCACAAAGGACTTTAACAACCGTGCCTGGCATGGTCGCCCCAATTTGCTTATCATTTCCCTGGTCGATTTTAGGTCGTGTTACAAGATCGGATTTAACATTATCATCACGTACAACCACTTCTCTTGATTGTCCGTTAAGTTCAAAATAGACAACCCTAGTTCCGTCAGAGCGGGCTTCAGAAATGGATACTAGTTTAACAAACAGTGTCTTACCCTGCTCAATTTCCACTTCAATTTCTTCACCAAGCTTCATGCCATAAAAGAACGTAAGGGTATCGAGGACAGACATATCCCCATACTTCTCATAAAAACGATGGTAATCCATAAATACTTTTGGATAAAGCGCGTGCGATATGATATCGAAACTGGTTACCTGACGATCAAGGGTTTTGAACAGTGCTTCCTTCTGTTGCTGAAAATCAATCGGATCAAGCAATTCTCCAGGACGAACTCCAATTGGTTCTTTTCCTTTTAAAATAATCCGTTGCAGCTCCTGCGGGAACCCTTGATACGGCTGCCCGATATAACCCTGAGCAAATTCGATGACAGAATCCGGAAAGTCGATTGATTCCCCGCGTTCGTAGATGTCATCTTCTGTAAGGTCGTTCTGAACCATAAACAGTGTCATATCCCCTACCACTTTCGAGGAAGGCGTAACTTTTACAAGATCACCGAACATGTCATTTACACGACGGAACATTTTTTTAACTTCATTCCAGCGATCTTCCAGTCCAACCGCCTTAGCTTGTTGTTTAAGATTGCTGTATTGTCCGCCTGGCATTTCATGAAAATATATTTCCGTATGCGGAGATTTCATACCACTCTCGAAATCCTGGTAATAATCTCTGATGCCTTCCCAGTAATGGGCAAGTTTTTCATACGAATCAATATTGATATTCGGCTGACGCTCCCGCCCCTCCAACGCATGATATAACGTTTGTGCGCTAGGCTGGGAAGTGAGACCTGCCATTGGACCACAAGCCACATCAACAGCATCTACTCCCGCATCAATCGCTCTTCCATACATATACACACCATTACCACTCGTATCGTGCGTATGGAGGTGTACCGGCAGATCAGTCGATTCTTTCAATGTAGAAATTAGCTGATAGGCTGCTTCCGGTTTAAGCAACCCTGCCATATCTTTGATTCCTAGTATATGGGCACCTTCTTGTTCAAGCTGTTTGGCTAAATTTTTATAGTAATCCAAATCATATTTTGTCCGCCCCACATCTAGAATGTCCCCGGTGTAACACATGGATGCTTCCGCAATTTTATTACTTTCCCGGACTGCCTGGATAGCCGGCCTCATTCCTTCCACCCAGTTTAAGCTGTCAAATATCCGGAAAACGTCGATTCCAGCGGTCGCACTCTTCTCCACAAATTCCCGGATTAAATTATCCGGATAATTCTTGTATCCTACCGCGTTACTGGCCCGAAGCAACATCTGGAAAAGAACATTCGGCATTTTCTCGCGTAATTTAAGCAGCCGCTCCCACGGGTCCTCCTTAAGAAAACGGTATGCCACATCGAACGTGGCCCCACCCCACATTTCCACAGAAAATAACTGTGGAAGCAGTTTTGAGGTTGGTTCTGCTATCTGTAGCAGGTCCTTTGTGCGAACCCGGGTGGCAAGCAATGACTGATGTGCGTCACGGAATGTTGTATCAGTCAGTAGAACATCCTTCTGGTTTTTCATCCAATCGGCCAAATACGCTGGTCCATGCTCATCAAGGATTTGCTTCGTTCCCTTTTCTGTTTCCTGAAGCTTATCTATTTTCGGAATTATAGGCGTAGACAAAGTCGGTTTCTTCTTTTTTGCCATACCTTCGAACCCGTTTATCGTTGTATGACCTATATATGTCAACATCTTCGTTCCGCGGTCTTTTCTTTTAGGGAAAACAAATAATTCTGGTGTTTCATCAATAAAAGTGGTACTGTATTCGCCGGATAAAAAACGGTCATGTAATATTACATTCTCAAGGAACGGTATATTTGTTTTAATTCCACGAATACGGAATTCCTTTAAGTTACGCACCATTTTTTTGGCGGCCTGTTCAAACGTGAGTGCCCAAGTCGAAACTTTGACCAATAAAGAATCATAGTGTGGTGAAATTACGGCTCCCTGAAATCCATTACCTGCATCCAACCGGACACCAAAGCCCCCACCTGTTCGGTAGGCCATGATTTTTCCAGAGTCAGGCATAAAATTATTTAATGGATCTTCAGTTGTTACCCTGGACTGAATGGCAAAACCATGTACAGTAATCTGATTCTGTTTGGGAATTCCAATCGAGTCATCATGGATATTCTGACCCTCTGCAATCTTGATTTGGGTTTGGACGATGTCCACACCAGTTATCATTTCAGTAATGGTATGTTCCACCTGTACACGCGGATTAACCTCTATAAAATAAAATGCGTCATCAGTTACTAAGAATTCAACCGTACCTGCATTTACATAATTAACATTCTTCATCAGATCAACTGCTGCATCGCATATTTCCATCCGGAGGTTATCCGGCAGTGATACACTCGGGGCTATCTCAACAACCTTCTGATGTCGACGCTGGACCGAGCAGTCACGTTCAAACAAATGAACCGTGTTTCCATGCTGGTCACCAATAATTTGGACTTCAATATGCTTCGGGTTCTCAATCAGCTTTTCAACGTAGACCTCTTCACTGCCAAATGCGGCCCTTGCCTCCGACCTTGCACGATCGTAGGCTTCGTCTAAAGAATCCTCATTACGGACAACACGCATTCCGCGGCCTCCGCCTCCTAGAGATGCCTTAATGATAATCGGATAACCGTGTTTTTTACCAAAGTCTTTTATTTCCTCAGCAGACGTTACAGGTCCATCACTTCCCGGTATTACAGGAATTCCTGCTTTCACCGCCTGACTTCTTGCTTTAACCTTGTCACCGAACATATTCAGGTGTTCGCTGGTAGGACCAATGAAGATTATTCCCTCTTCCTCACACCTTCTGGCAAAATGAATATTTTCCGAGAGAAATCCATAACCAGGATGAATCGCATCCACCCCTACATTCTTAGCAAGCTCAATCAGACTTTCAATATCTAGATATGCATCAATCGGCTTCTTTCCTTCGCCAATCAAGTAGGCCTCGTCAGCTTTATAACGATGATATGAGCCGGTATCCTCTTTCGAATAAACTGCAACAGTCCGGATATTCAGTTCGGTACAAGCCCGGAAGACACGAATTGCTATTTCACCCCGGTTTGCAACCAGAACCTTATTAATCTTTTTTACCTCACCCATGTTTTTCCTCCTTTAGTAGTGAATTCCTTTGCCTCATCTTTTTCGTGAGGAACAGCTGGTTCCTGTTCCTGCTGTTTTACGGTTTTTGCAACATTGTTCAGAATCCCCATTGATGCCAGCATGATTACCAGTGATGATCCACCGTAACTGACAAAAGGAAGTGGAACACCTGTGATTGGCAATATTCCACTTATTGCGCCAAGGTTAATGAAGGCTTGAATCCCAATCATGGAAGAAATCCCGATTGCCAGTAATGCCCCGAAACTATCTCGGCACTTTCTGGAAATAAAAAGACCCCTGAGTACGATAATAGCCAACATCCCTATTACAAGTACCACACCTACAAACCCAAGTTCTTCAGCTATAACAGCCATAATGAAATCGGTATGGGGTTCCAGTAAGTATCCCAGTTTTTGTACACTTCCGCCAAGCCCTTCACCAGTCAGGCCACCAACACCTATTGCCAGATACGACTGAATAAGGTGGTAACCGTCATCCTGGGGATCTTCAAATGGCTGGTATGCACCAGCAAACCTGGCTACACGCTCTTCTGTTACCATACTTGGAATTGCAAAAGCTAGTAATGCAACCCCAAGCAGCACTAACATAAAAAGGTGCTTGAAACGGATACCTGAACTGAAAATAACGGAACACGCAATAATAAATATAATCGCTGCAGTACCAACATCAGGCTGCATCATTATAAGTCCAAGTACTAATGCCGTCAGGACTAAGGGCGGTAAAACGCCTTTGTTGAATTCATTGATGTAGGATTGTTTTTTTGAATAGATTGATGCCAGATAAATAATCAGTCCCAATTTTGCAAATTCAGCAGGTTGCATGCTTGCGAAACCGAAATCATACCATGACTTTGCTCCATTGGCCTCCGTACCAAGGAAAAGAACACCTACAAGTAGACCAATTACAATCAGAGTAATAAGTTTCATTAGCTTCTGATAATATTTGTAGGGAAAACTACAGGTTAAGACAAATGCAACCAGCGCGATAGCAAACCATTGAATCTGCTTGATCAAATAGTGGTTGCTTTCATAACCCTCATACACTGCAAGTACCATACTTGCACTGTAGATCATGACAATACCGAACGCAGTAAGCAACAGTGGTGTAAACATCAACGTAAAATCATAATCTTTTAATCTCTTAATCATTATACTTCTCCTCAGCATATGTAATAATTTATAGTGATAAAGAGAAATTTTTAAATAGTATAGCACATATTATGTAATAGTGTAACATATTTCTCTTTTATCAATTCAAAAGTATAAAAAAACTTTGCCATTATCCAAACAGGCAAAGTTTTTACTAGGTTGTCATGTAACGTTACACAGAGTTTTGTGCTGCTTCATGCAATATATTGAGCTGCCTTTCCAAGTTTTCCAATAGAGCTTTACCTTCATTTTCGCTGATCAAGTTCAATCGGACAGCAAAATCAATCTCTCTTGAAAGACCGAACATTTGTGTATCCAAAACCTCTTCATACAGAGGACATTGTGGCATCATCAGGTTTTCAATTTGAACTTCTATTAACTTAAGTATCTTGTCAGCATCAGCCTTTAGAAGGGCATAAGCTTTTTCACGATGAGTTTCGGTCACCTCAGGAATCAAAATGAATCCCCTCCGATTAAAAGACTTTATTCTATTTAATATTATCGTTTCAACGGTGAAAATGCAAATAAATTTAATGAATTTTACAGATAATATTTTTATGGTGAAAAAATTCTGCATGTCTGCTATCCTTGTTAGAGATAAATTGGAGAGGTGGTAGTAAGATGATAGTACCAATAACCGGAAATGTTACATATAGCATAACACTAGATCCGACAGTTTGGATTTTTGATGACAGGAAGGTCCTTTTAGAGGAAGCTTTCTCCGACCAGCTTAACAATCAAGAAGAGGGCGATGAACTGGAAAAAGCTTCACAGCGGTGGAGTCGTGAGGTTTACCAGCAAAAAATCAACCCTCCTGTAAACAAAAGTATCTCTCGATTTGAGCGTGATAAGATACTTGAGAATTCCTATGTAATGCCCATAAATGAGTTTGTAGATCACGCCGAAATAAAAGATGACGCGAAAGATGTTACCCTCCTTTCTGGTTCGGGCGAAACCACAATTTCACTGGAGAATTTAAAAAACAGTTATCTGTTGTTCGCTATTGATGGGAAACCTTTACAAGAAGAAGGTCCTGTACACCTATATTTTCAGGATGGCTCCAATAAAGATAACCCGATCAAAGGGATTGAAAAAATAATTGTTAATTAATTTTTTGAAGCTGCCGGTAAATCGGCAGCTTCTTTTTATGGAAGAAAAACTTTTAACCGTATAATTTGGGATTTTCCACTCAACCTAATAAGACAGTAATCCGTTTTGTCATTTCAAAGGAGGAGTACACATGTTTAAACGGTTTTGGATATTGTCTTTTATGCTTTTACCCATAATAGTAGGCTGTCAGGAAAACAATAATGAACAGTCACTGCCAAGTGAAGAAGAAAACAACAAGTTCATTCAAGTGGAAGATTCCAACCCAAGTAAACAAAAAGAGCTTTCAAATCAGCAAATTGCCGATCACCTTGCTAATGTTGCAAGTGATGTTCCCAATGTAAATGATGCAGCTTCTTTCGTTGCAGGGCCGTACGCTGTTGTGGGAATCGATGTTGATAAGGATCTTGATCGATCTCGTGTAGGTACAATTAAATTCGCTGTCCTTGAAGCACTCCAGCATGACCCATATGGGAAAACTGCGGTCGTAGTGGCTGACGGTGATGTCGTGGAGCGACTTCGCACCATGGGTGAAAAAGCTGATCAGGGACACCCTGTTCAAGGATTTATTGATGAACTAGCAGCAATAGTTGGCAGGTATATACCGGATTTCCCTATTAATGAAGACCGACCACAGGAACAGGATCAGAATAAAGAGGTAATCCCTAAGCAAGAAGAGAATAAGCTAGACCAGCTGGAAGAAGACCAGTCAAACAATCAGAATAAGGAATAAGAGAAAAGGTGCTTCCCACTATATATGAGAAGCACCTTTTCTCTTACATATTCTCTTTTTTATTATTTTTCACTTCATTATAGTACTCTACACCAAATTGGGATCCCTCGGAAACCATTTTGGAGTTCTCAAACTGCTCTGTATCATATTCACTCATCTGATCAGGGATTCCTGCTTCTTCTAATGTATGATCTGAGCTGTTTTTACTCCGGACCTTATCTGAATAATACTTTGCACGTTGTTTTAGCTTACTGCGATTGTTTTCATTACGCAGTAAATATCCTGCAATCCCTGCTCCAGTTGCACCGATAGCTGATGCTATATACCGTTTTCTCATTTAATCACCCTTCCCTAGTTTGAACTTGTGTTATATATTCCCTTCCTATTCTTCCCTGAAACGTGAACTTTCATGTGGGCTCACTACATGCTATACTATTAGGTATAAGCCTAATTGATAGAGGTGAAAAAATGAAAGTTAAATGCGTACTTTGTGATGTTATTGAAGATATAGAAGATTACTCGTTGCAGGCAAAGCGTTTGAGAAACAGAAAAATAAATATGTATCTTTGCGAAGAATGTTATAGCCGTATTGATAGTAATACCAAGAAAAGACATGCCACCGGTGACTTTCAACTATATCGGGAACGCAAAAAGAAAAAAGATTTAATATAAAAAAACTCCCGGTTAGGGAGTTTTTTCATGCTTCTCGTTTCTTTTTCCTGTCCTGATATAGTCTGAAACGATAAACCCCCATCACAAGAGATATCACAATCAGGCTCTCTGTGATAGGATAACCGACAATACTGAAAAAAGTTATAATGATAGAACCAAATGCAAGCAATATGTATACGACAACTGATTTTAAAATAGGTAGTTCCCGAGCAAAACCGAGTTTATATGCAATTGATGCAAAAATAAAATTCAGGAAATAGAAAATTGCCAATTCATGTCCATGAAAGTTGTTGACTAAAAATTCGTATATAGGACTGAAATTCGTATTCATTGGTTAAACTCCCCCACTGCTGTGTGTTAACTAAATTACCTGTTTTTCCTTTTTATAAAAAATCCTCTATCTATCATACTAAAACTTCACGGCACATGCCAGTTTAACATTGAACATCTATTGAATTTTAACTTTGTGTAATAGGAAGATTTACGATATACTTGTTCAGGAAAAAAGAGGTGTACATAATGAAAAATATTAATATTCCCATGTTGCTGTTAGCAACCCTGGTAATCCTAATGTTTATCCTAGTTGGGATAGCCATTGCATTCCGTAATGTTTGGTTTGTTCTATTATTTATTATATTGGGATTTGCATTTATGGGATACGGGCTTTCACTCAAACGTAAAAAGAAGTGACTCTGAAAAACAGAGTCACTTCTTTCCTTTTTCCATATAATCATTAACAATTTGTTCCTTAAGTGAAGGATTACATGTCAATACAGAACTTTTTTCCAGCAGATTGAGTTCGTCACCATGGATGGTTGATGTTACACCGCCGACTTCATTGACAATTATGATACCGGCAGCTATATCCCATGGAGACAAGCTCATCGTTAAGTATCCATCGATAATTCCTTCAGCAAGAAAAGAGAACTCCAGTGCCGCTGATCCATAAGTCCGTGTTCCCCTGATTGTCCTGACGAAATCCTGCATTACCTGTTCATCAACCAGACGATTTTCACAGAGCCAGAAATGATTAAGGCTTACGATCGACTCTTCCAACTTCTTTTCTCCCTGTAAATTCTCAAGCTTCACATTATTTTTATAAGCACCTGCTCCACGTTTAGCAGTATACAGGTTATCGTTCATAACATCATAAATAAGGCCGATTTCGCCGATTCCGTCATAATAAATGCCGAGAGAAATGGCAAAATTACGTTTTTGATGCACAAAATTCATTGTTCCGTCAATCGGATCGAGAATCCATACCGTTCCTCCAAGCGATTCCAGTTCGTCACCATAACCTTCTTCACTTAATACATAATGTTCAGGATAATTCTTTTTAATTCGAGTAACAAAAAAGTCCTCTGTATTCTTGTCCATTGTGGTAACTAGATCATTAGGATTCGACTTTGTGTTTATCTCAAGTGGCTCATTAATCTTTTCTCGTATTGTGGCTCCTGCTTCCAGGACCCATTCCTTTGCCTGTTTATATATTGTTTCCCGTTGTTCCTGGTTCATATGTAGGCCTCCATTTTCTGCTTGACTGTTTCTATGATATCAAATGGAAAGGATAGAATCATTTATGAGACATTCCCACGAGCTTTGTTCATAAATTCGGATGCTCCTGACATACGTAATTGATATCAAATGCGACGTAGTGAATTTCGGACGTGTTAGGCAATCGCTTCAGCAATACATTTCTCTTTCACAACTCCGGGTGCAAGTCCAACATCTGTTCAAGCTAAAGCTTTCACAGTGTTTCCTTTGCCGTTGGACTCACCACGAGCCTCCTCGCTCGCATAGACCGCTCACTGCCGGGTCTCTTAGGCTCGTTGTTCCACAGGAGTCTATGCGAATTGCTTACGCTTGGTGTCCATTACTTATAGGGGTTTGAGTGTATTTCTAACGTGCTTTCACTGAATTCTACATGAATCTCCTTATCTAACTTAACGTTGATTGGAGCGTAAGGCAGTCGACTCCTGCGGGAAAAGCACGAGTCTGAAGACCCCGCAGCGGTGGTTTTCCGTGAGGAGACTGAAGCCGTGCCCGCGGAAAGCGACTGCCTGAAGCGAAAATCAACCGTGCTGTTACGTCGCAGTTTATAGATTTTGTGTTAAACCAAAAATATAACGACCCCAAATTTTGTCCATATGTTTTGGACATATGTAACTTGGGGTCATTATCCGGTATTATTCACTTTCGATTTCCTGTAACTGGAGACGTAATTGTTCCAGGCGCTCTTTGGATTTTATCTTTTGAATTTTATCGTTCGCCTGCATTGCATCGAATAAGGTCATTAATTCATAGTCAATCTCCATTCGAATAACCGGAAGTTTTTCCTTTGCTTCTTTTCGTCGCAGCGCCTCCATTACATATTTCATAGATTCCACAACCTTTCAGTTGGCTTATATTATATATATGACACCAGATTCCTTTTTGTTCATAGTGCTTTATCAGTTATTTACTGTTACATTCCCCTATGCCAAGTCGCTTTAAACCTTTCTGACGGGATATAGCTTGACTGATTGGTATATTTGCTTAATAATAATTATTATAATCTAATACAGAACCAGCAGAAGGGATGAGTAATGTGGAATTCAATGGGTTTACTGAAGACGACTTTAAAACATTTGAAATAGAAGGTCTGGACCAGCGGATGGACGCTATAAGAGAAAGAATCCAGCCTAAGTTTAAAGCAATTGGTGACGCGCTTGCTGATGATATATCCGAGCTTACTGGCAATGAGATGCATATACATATTGCCCAGCATATGCGAAGAACGAAGAACCCTCCTAAGGATACTTGGATGGCTTTCTGTCATAATAAACGCGGCTATAAAAAACACCCGCATTTCCAAATTGGGTTGTTTGATGACCACCTGTTTATCTGGCTAGCTTATATCTATGAACTTCCGGAAAAACAAGAAATAGCTAGCAGGTTTTTAAACCACCTGGACGACATTAAAGCGTCAGTTCCGGATGATTACGTGGTCTCCCTGGATCATACAAAGAAAGAGGCGACAAAAATGAAGGACGTTGACCTGGAACAGGCGCTAACCAGGTTTAAGAATGTTAAAAAGGCTGAATTTCTAGTTGGCCGGCACATACAGCCGGACAGTCCACTGTTAAAAGACGGGAATGCTTTTTTGAAAGAAGTAAAAGTAACATACAGTAAGTTAACCCCTTTATATAAAGTCTCCATGAATACATGAGAGAAAGTTATAAATTTCTACCACGTTAACTCCCACAGAGGACTTCCATTATTAGGAAGTCCTCTGGTTTATTATCTTAGTTGTAAGGTGTCCGATAAACCACTATCAGTTAATAATTGAAACAAACTTATTTTACCACCCTCGGTGAACTTGGCTTCCCCTTTAATTTCGAAGACTTTTCCCTTATTCTGTAACTCCACTATTGTAATGAAATCATATCTGTTTTCATAATCCTCTAACTGCTCGATATTAATACTTTCAACTTTTATCCTTTCTCCGCCAAGCGGCTGAAAGCTTGTCGCATATATCGTTAAATATTCATGAAACATATACTCAGTGAAATGGGTACGATACATTTCTTCTAGAAATAAATCCAGTTCAGTTGGTTTTTGTGGTTGTTTTATTTCAGGGTCCTCACCAATAATTGTTGCATTTTCGCGTTTCGTTAGTAGTTTGGTTAATTCGTCATCCGGCCCTGCTGTAAATGTATTTTTTAATACTGTTTCTAATGTAGTTATGTTCATATCCTTTGACTCTGGGTAGTTCGAAGTGCAACCGACAATGACTAAAAATACTCCTAACACCGGTAAAATAGTAATAATTCGAGTGATAGTCATAAAACATTTCACACAATCACCTCCAGTTATTAAGTTATACGAAATAATAACCAAAAGGTTTTAACTTTTACCAACTTTTATTAAAAGAAATCCTATGTCCCTATCTGAAAGAAGCAATGGCCCTGCATACATTCCCTAATCTTTTATTAAAATTCCAATGAAAAAAGACCTCGCACTTGAGGTCTTTTTCTAATCCATCTTGATTTTTTCCTGATCTTGCTCTCTGGCTTTCTTTACAACCGGATAGCATGCATAGCCGGATGCATTTTTAAATTCTGCGAACAATGCCTTCTCTTCGCTTTTCGAAGGAACAATCTGCTTAAATCTTGTATAGGCAGCCAAAAGGTCCTTTCTGCTTACCTGTTGTTCATATGCACGTTCAACCGTCGAAAAAAAGTTCACTACATCTATAATTTCTTGTTTTGACCAAGTTTCATCCAATGGATAATGATAACTCATGGTGCGTTGTCACCTCACTCTGTCCATTTTCCCGCAATTTGAGAACATTCTTTAACCATTCCACCGATCAGTTCTTTAACAGAGGGAATGTTATTGATTCTTGCCGCCCCCTGGCCAGCCCAACCGAATCCTTCATCCGCACTGCCCTTATATATATATTTCTTGTTAGCTTCCCCACTTATGTATGTTTTAAGGGATTCATATCCTCCCTGCTGTTCCTCAATCTGAAGAATTTTATCTGTCCATGGATTTTTTAACGCTCTGGCGGGTGTACCAAGTGACCTTTTAATAACTACTGTTGAATTTTCGTCAGCATCCACTATTGCCTGCTTATAATCCATATGGGCGTCGACACATTCCTTGGTGGCAATGAACCTTGTCCCCATTTCGATCCCTTCCGCACCAAGCGCCAGGGCTGCCATCATACTGCGACCATCGACGATTCCGCCTGATGCTAGTACTGGTATGGAAACCGAATCCACTACCTGCGGGGTCAATACAAATGTTCCTACGTCCCCGCGTCCAAGGTGTCCGCCGCCTTCTTGCCCAACAACCATGACCGCATCGGCGCCCAGTTCTTCAGCCTTCTCAGCTTGTCTGCGTGCAGCCACAAGTACTAGTTTCTTGATTGGATGGTCCTTGACTAAGTCCAAAACCCCCTTAGGATTACCACCCGTAACAGATATAACTGGTACTTCTTCCTCAACTGCGACCTTAACCATATGTTCATATGGTCTGCCATGCTGCCCTATTGCAAAATTCACTCCAAACGGCTTATCGGTCAGTGATTTCACTTTCCTGATTTCACTCCGCAGCTCGTCCGGTCCTGGCAGGCTCATAGCTGTTACCTGTCCTAACCCTCCCGCATTGGAAACAGCGGCGGCAAGATCAGCATACGCCAGATAAGCAAGCCCTCCCTGTATGATTGGATATTCAATATTTAATAATTCAGTAACACGTGTCTTCCAATTCACCAGCTCCACCCCTTTTCTTTTTATCGTATCACTTTCGCTCTGTATATGGCTACTTTCGTATATAATAACTAGCTTAGGAAATATAAATTTGCTATAATTCAGTCGTTATTCTCTATACCACACCGAGGTGATTTTTTGAAATCGCAAAATAGCACACCATTATTCAGTGGGTTGATTGAGCATGCCAAAAAGAAACCAACCCAGTTTCATATACCTGGCCATAAACAAGGACGAGCAGCAGATCCGGCGTTCCGTGAATTCCTTGGAGATAATTTATTTTCAATTGACCTCATTAATATTGAGCCGCTTGATGACCTTCACCACCCACACGGGATGATTAAAGAGGCACAGGAACTAGCCGCTGAAGCATTTGGGGCAGACCAGACATTTTTTTCTGTACAAGGGACTAGCGGTGCCATAATGACAATGGTATTAAGTGTCTGTGCACCTGGGGAAAAAATTATTGTACCGCGCAATGTCCATAAATCAGTAACTTCTGCGATTATATTTGCTGGAGCCGTACCTGTTTTTGTTCACCCAGTACTTGATGAAGACCTGGGAATTTCACATGGTATTACTCCTACTGCTGTGAAGCATGCGTTGGAGGCACATCCAGATGCAAAAGCAGTTCTGGTCATTAACCCAACGTATTTCGGCGTTGCCGGAGATCTTGAGAAAATTGTGGAGACCTCTCACCAATATGATGTTCCTGTCCTGGTGGATGAGGCACATGGCGTACATATCCACTTCCATGAACGGCTGCCATTATCGGCTATGCAGGCTGGAGCTGACCTAGCAGCAACTAGTGTCCATAAACTGGGCGGATCACTCACTCAGAGTTCAGTCCTCAACTTAAAAGGGAGAAGAGTTTCCAGTGAACGGGTCCAGACTGTTCTTTCAATGTTGACAACCACTTCCACATCCTATATCCTGCTCGCCTCCCTCGATGTGGCTCGGAAACAGCTTGCAATACATGGAAAACAGTTGATGGAAAAAGCGATCTGCCTTTCAGATACCGCCCGTAAAAAGATTAATACGCTAGAGTATATCCATTGTATCGGAGAAGAAGTGATTCGAAGTGAAGCAACATTCGATTACGACCCAACCAAACTTATCATATCGGTAAAAGAACTAGGAATTTCCGGCTATGACGCTGAAGTATGGCTCCGTGAGAAGGCTGGAATAGAGGTTGAGCTTTCTGATCTGTATAACATTTTGTGCATTGTAACTCCCGGAGATAATGAGCAGACAATTTCACAGCTAGTGACAGCATTAAGTTCACTTGTACAGGAGAAAAAGTCTTTTGCCGCAAAAAAAGAAATTAACGTTACCATTCCTGATATACCTCTATTGGCGCTTATTCCTCGTGATGCTTTTTACGCGGACACGGAGGTTATACCGTTTAGAAAGGCTGCTGGCAGGATCAGCGCTGAATCCATAATGGTATATCCCCCTGGAATTCCAATCTTTATTCCGGGTGAGATTATCACGGAAGAAAATATTGCTTATATCTATAAAAATCTACAGGCAGGACTTCCTGTTCAAGGGCTGCAAGATGAAACGCTGAATACTATCCATGTTATAAAAGAACACAAGCCTTTTAGGTAAAACTCTATTACTGCTAAAAATTTATTTTCATATATTAAAAAAGCTGCATGGACGCTATGCAGCTTTTTTCAATGTATCACTGTAAAATTATTTTGAATTGCAAGTCGGACACTTTCCGTACAGAGTGGTCACTTTTTCATCATCGTAATGCTCTACAACTTTTTGACAGTCCTGACAAATGATTGTACCCATATGATCCAACTCCTTTAAGATAAATTATGTTACTGTAAAAATAGTATAGTATATCACATTAAAGATTACAACCCTTAATTAGTATAACATATTTATTTAAATGTTATTTTGTGCATAAGAAAACGGCCAGTATCATTAACTGACCGCATTGATAATACGTACTTATTGTATTGTTTTAATAAGTTTGGGATCGACTATACTGTAGCCACTCTCACGAAGACCATTTATAATGTCATCTAGCGCGGTGGCGGTCCATTCCCTGTCGTGCATGAGTAGGTTGGCTCCTGGTTTTAGCAGGCTGTATCCAACTCCTACTTCAGGTCCCTTCCCTGTTACCATGGCCTCGGTAAGTTTTTCAGCATTCATATAAGGTTTAAAATAATCATAACCATAAGTCCAATTCATAACTACCATACCGTTTTCTCGAGCAACCTGCTTAGAGTATTCGGTATTGGCGCCATTTGGGGCCCTAAAAAAAACAGGACGCTCGCCTATAATTTCTTCAACTTTATCACTTAGACTGACTATTTGCTCTTTCTGTTCCTGTTTTGATAAATCAGGAAGAAATGCATGGTCAAACGTGTGGTTTCCAATCATAAACCCCATATTGTGGATTTGTTTAAGAATTTCTTTTTCTTCTGGAGTATCAAGAAAGTGCCCATTAACAAAGAAAATTGCATTCGCGTTCATTCTTTTAAGTGTCTTTGCCATTTCCAGCGAGTATGTATGTGGGGCATCGTCAATTGTAAGAAGAGCAACCTTCTCAGATACTTTCTCGTTTAACGGAATTACTGATGAAGTTTCATCATTAATTTTGTAGGCTTTTTCTTTATTTTCAGGTTCACTGACCTCTGGTTCATCTTTCTCCACTGCGTTTTCATCAGAAAGTTTCTTTTCTTTCTCATCTTCATGTCCTAACGGTTCACTGTCGTTTTCCGGCTTTTTTTGCTCTGTGTCCGACTCTCCTGTATTCTTCTCTGCATTTCCGACATTGCATGCCGTAAGAAAGACTGCCAGCAGTATTAACAGCCATATATTTTTCCCCAATGCTGTCCCCCCAGTTGTAATAATATGACAACTACATTATATCCTATCAGACGGTTTGTTGGCTATATCTTCTTAAATAATTGTTTAGTTTTATCTTTGGCGGGAAAGAGATTTATTGAGAATGATAAATGGTTATAGGGACACAATATTACCACTAAATTTTATCATTTGAACTTTAAAAAGGTCTATGTTTTAATATTACACTGTGCTAATTACAATCTGAATTCTTAACTTTGATACATAGAAAGGAGCAGTTATATGAAAAAAGTAACACGCGTATTTTATATCTCATCAATCGTTGCAATACTTTTCGTATTATGGGGACTTATCCCTGCAGATGTATGGCCTAACGCGAACCTTGACACTGTGACAACCGCAATCCAAGGCTATATCGTCGAGAAGTTTGGCTGGTTCTATTTAATCAGCGCGACAGGGTTTCTCGGATTTGCCATTTATCTCATATTTTCCAAATACGGTAATATAAAATTGGGAAAGCCTGGGGAAAAGCCGGAATACTCCTATTTAACCTGGTTTGCAATGTTATTCAGTGCAGGTATGGGTATCGGTCTTGTTTTCTGGGGAGCGGCTGAGCCACTATCCCACTATCATACACCCCCTTTTGGGGAGCCAGGATCAGAAGAAGCAGCAAAAACGGCAGTACGTTACAGCTTCTTCCACTGGGGACTGCATCCATGGGCAATATATGCAACCATCGCACTTGCCTTGGCATATTTTAAATTCAGACGACAGGCACCCGGTTTAGTCAGTTCGATACTGAAACCATTATTTGGTCCGAAAATCAGAGGTGGCTGGGGTACACTAGTCGACTTCATCGTTGTATTTGCAACCATATTTGGAGTAGCAACTTCACTCGGATTTGGGGCAATCCAAATAGCTGGTGGTTTTTCATATGTGTTTGGTTTCGATCCAACATTCACACTCCAGTTTGTGATAATTCTAATTGTCACTGTATTGTATATGTTATCTGCAATGACAGGATTAAACAAAGGGATTAAATATTTAAGTAACACAAATATTGTTCTTGCAATTGCATTAATGTTATTCCTGTTGTTTACCGGGCCAACAACCTACATTATGAATTTGTTCACGACCACTTTTGGAAGCTATATACAGAACTTTCCGGGTATGAGTTTTAGAATGACTCCGTTCAATACAGAAGATAGCTGGATCCAAGACTGGACGATCTTCTATTGGGCATGGTGGATTGCATGGGCACCATTTGTTGGTACATTTATCGCCCGTGTTTCCAAAGGCCGTACAATAAGAGAATTTGTTCTTGGTGTTCTGCTGGTTCCAACCATTTTTGGTGCTCTTTGGTTCTCCGTATTTGGTGGATCAGCACTTAACCTCGAGCACTTCCAGGATGCTGGCCTTCAGCAACTAATTAGTGAATACGGTGGCACAGAGGTTGCACTGTTTGCGGTCCTTGAACAATTTCCGCTTGGCACTGTGATGTCAATAATAGCTATCCTACTGATTAGCACATTCTTTATAACATCAGCAGACTCAGCAACATTTGTGCTAGGGATGCAAACGACTGGCGGAAGTTTATACCCACCTAATATAGTAAAGTTCATATGGGGTATTCTCCAATCAGGTGCTGCTGCAGTATTATTATGGCAAGGCGGACTAGGAGCGTTGCAGACAGCCTCCATTATTGCGGCCTTCCCGTTCACCATTATAATGATATTGGTGGTAATCTCGCTAGTTAAAGCCTTTAAAGAAGAAAGTAAAGAGCTTGACTTAAGAAAAAGAAGACAAAAGGATACAACTACTACTAAGAAATAAAAAATGGGCTGTTCCATAAAGTCTTGCACTTATGGAACAGCCCTTTTCCTATAGCTTAGAAAATTTTCTCTCATAGAACAAAAGCGCAAGCGCCCTGCTTATCACCGTATGCCCTGCGCCCCGTCAAACGGGGTGGGTCGACGTTGCCACGCAAAGTGGCGGTGTTAGTCGATCTACTTTTATGAGATAAAGGAAACACGCCCCATCATAGGGGTGTGCCGACGTTGGGCGCAACGCCCGGTTTTAGTCGGCCTTCCTACATTTCGAATTGATGTTGACTTTCACCACAAGGGTATAAGTGCGACTATGCCTCTGGTTACACCAATCGGCAAGTCTACTTTATCGTAAGAAGAGACCGGAAGGGCACTAGGTGATGGGCGCTGGAGCTGGACGTGACTCTTGCTGACAAAGAATTTTATAGAGCCAAAATTTTATACTTTCTCTCTTAAAAAATGGACCCCCCCACCGGGCTTTACAGCAAAGTGATGAGTGGTTTTTTGTCATCCTTAATTAGAACTACCTATATCGATAGCCTGGCTGCACTTACCCAAAAAAGCAACCAACTTATCATTTCTGACATAAAAAAAGGAAGCTGGATTCCAGCTTCCTTTTTTATCATCAAGTAATATAATTACATGGTATGGATTGGCATACCCATTGCAACCTCGGCAGCTTCCATAGTTGTTTCGCTAAGGCTTGGGTGGTTATGAATGGTTAAGGCGATATCTTCAGCAGTCATTCCTGCCTCAATAGCCAGACCAACCTCAGCAATTACTTCACTAGCGTTAGGACCGGCAACCTGTGCACCGATTACAAGACCATCCTCCTCACGAGTGATCAGCTTCATGAAACCTTCACTATCATTAAGTGAAAGCGCACGACCATTCGCTGCAAACGGGAATTTGGATGCTTTTACTTTGTATCCAGCCTCTTTTGCACTATCCTGTGTGTGACCAACTGTAGCAAGTTCAGGGTCAGTAAATGCAACCGTTGGAATAGCAAGATAATCGATTTCGGATTTCTCGCCTGAGATTGCCTCTGCAGCAATTTTACCTTCATAGGATGCCTTATGAGCAAGTGGAGGGCCTTCCACAATATCACCAATTGCATAGATGTTATCAATATTTGTACGGCATTGTTTATCAATTTTAATTAGACCTTTGTCATCAACATCAATTCCAACCTGTTCAAGGCCAATTTCCTGTGTATTCGGGCGACGACCAACTGTTACAAGCACATAGTCCGCTTCGATTGTTTCTTCTTTACCTTTAACTTCATACGTTACTTTAACACCGTCTTCAGATTCTTCAACGCCTTTTGCCATTGCTTCAGTTGTAACTGTTACACCTTTTTTCTTGAGGCCTTTTTTAATAAGCTGTTGCATCTGCTTTTCAAATCCACCAAGAAGTGTTTTTGTACCTTCAAGGATTGTTACTTCAGTACCGAAGTTCGCATATGCAGTACCAAGTTCAGTGCCGATATATCCCCCACCAATAACAACCATTTTCTGCGGGATTTCTTTCAGATTTAGAGCACCAGTGGAATCAAGAACACGGTCAGAGAACTTGAAGCTTGGAATTTCAACTGGCGTAGAGCCTGTAGCAATAATGCAGTTATTGAATGTATACGTTTGCGAGTTTTTCTCGTCCATAACTTTAACCGTGTTTTTGTCTACAAAGTATACTTCACCTTTTACAATATCAACTTTGTTTCCCTTTAATAGACTCTCTACACCAGAAGTTAACTTATTAACGACCTTTCCTTTCCACTCTTGAACTTTGGAAAAGTCGACAGAAACGTTCTCAGTTGTGATACCGAGATCTTCGCTTCCGTGTGCATATTGAGTCAGATGACCAGCTTGGATAAGTGCCTTGGATGGGATACACCCAACATTCAGACAAACTCCTCCTAAATTACCTTTATCGACAATCGTAACCTTTTGTCCAGTCTGGGCAGCACGGATGGCAGCTACATAGCCACCTGGTCCTGCTCCAACTACGAGTGTGTCGAGTTCAATTGGAAAATCTCCTACTACCATAATCTACGCCTCCATCATAATTAATTGTGGATCATTCAACAAACGCTTAATCTGATTCAACGCAAGTTGCGCTGTAGCGCCATCAACAATACGATGATCAAAGCTTAATGATACTGCAAGGACAGGCGCAATTACAATTTCCCCATCACGAACGATAGGTTTCTCAGCAATACGTCCGATTCCAAGAATGATCGCTTCAGGATAGTTTAATACTGGTGTAAACCATTGCCCACCTGCAGAACCAATATTAGTGATCGTATTGGAGGCACCTTTCATCTCTTCAGATGCAAGTTTACCACTACGAGCTTTTTCTGCCAATTCATTGATTTCTTTTGATATGGTGAAAATTGATTTTCGGTCGGCGTTTTTCACTACCGGTACCAGTAATCCTTTATCCGTATCTGCTGCAATTCCAATATTATAGTATTGCTTGTGAATGATTTCATCAGTTTCATCATCCACAGCAGCATTAAGAATTGGGAATTTCTTTGATGCAGACACTAATGCTTTTGCAACATATGGAAGATATGTCAGTTTAATATCCTGTTCAGCTGCAACTGCCTTAAACTTCTTGCGATGAGCAACAAGCTCAGTTACATCTACTTCGTCCATTAACGTAACGTGCGGTGCCTTGGTCTTGGAATTAACCATAGCCTTAGCGATAGACTTACGGATACCGCTCATCTTTTCGCGGGTTTCAGGATATTCTCCTTCAGGTGCTTTCGCGGCGCTTGGAACTGCTTTCTCTTCTTTACCTTCTGAAGTATCAGCGGATTCTTCAGCTTTTTGGTCACCACTTAAGTAGCTGTCGATATCTTCTTTTAGAATACGTCCATTTTTACCGGAACCCTGTACTTCTTGGATAGATACATCGTTATCACGTGCATATTTCCGTACAGAAGGCATCGCGATGACTCGTTTATCCTCCGAGTCTTTCTTTTCGGTATCCTGATCCTTTTTATCTTCTTTCTGATCAGCCTGTTCTTTATCAGCTTTGTCCTCAGACTTAGGAGCAGCTTCTTCAGATGTATCCTGTTGTTCCTCAGCCTCTTCCTCGGCTTCTTCCTCATCGTCTGATTCATAGCCTTCTGCATCAAAGGTGATAATTGTATCACCTACTACTGCAACAGTTCCTTCTTCAACATGTACTTTTTCAACTTTACCTTCTACCGGAGAAGGAATTTCAACAACTGCTTTGTCATTCTGAACTTCACAAAGCACGTCATCTTCTTTTATATCGTCGCCTTCTTTAACGAACCATTTTACGATTTCACCTTCGTGTATACCTTCACCGATGTCCGGCATTTTAAAATTAAAAGACACTATTACTACCTCCCATCATGAATGATTAAAAGTTAATTACCTCGTTTACTTTTTCTACGATGTCCTTATGATTTGGAAGCCATACTTCTTCAGCTTGTGAAAATGCATAGACAGTGTCCGGAGCAGTTACTCGCAAGATAGGCGCTTCTAGATGTAGAATTGCGCGTTCCTGAATTTCCGAAATAACATGCGCACCAACACCAGCCTGACGCTGTGCTTCCTGACACATAACTACACGATTTGTCTTCTTAACTGACTCCAATATGGTATCTATATCAATTGGTGATACGGTACGAAGGTCAATTACCTCCGCATCGATATTGTCCTTTTCAAGTTCTTCAGCTGCTTTTAAAGCTGTATGAACCATCGCACCATAGGCAACCAATGTAACGTCATTACCTTCCCGCTTAATATCAGCTTTATCCAAATCTACTGTATATTCTTCCTCTGGAACTTCACCACGGAAAGAACGATATAGTTTCATATGTTCAAGATACAATACCGGATCATTGTTACGGATTGCTGAAATCAGCAGCCCTTTTGCATCGTATGGTGTTGATGGAATAACAACCCTGATTCCAGGTTGCTGTGCGATAAGGCCTTCCAAGGAGTCCGCGTGGAGTTCAGGTGTATGAACACCACCCCCAAATGGAGACCGGATTGTAATAGGCATTTCCTGTGTACCGCCCGAACGGTAACGTAGACGCGCCATTTGTCCGTTGATGGAATCCATCGCCTCATATACGAAGCCGAAGAACTGGATTTCAGGAACCGGCCGGAAGCCCTGCAGTGCAAGACCAATGGAAAGTCCGCCAATACCGGATTCAGCAAGTGGTGTGTCAAACACACGCTCTTCGCCAAACTTCTCCTGTAATCCTTCTGTAGCACGGAAGACACCGCCATTCTTACCGACGTCCTCACCAAACACAAGCACATTTTCATCATTTTCAAGTTCAGTGCGCATTGCGTCTGTGATAGCTTGGATCATTGTCATTTGTGCCATGATTTACTTCGACTCCTTTTCTTTATATTCTTCCAATTGCTCCTTAAGATTAATTGGAAGTTCAGCAAACATGTTTTCGATCAGATTTGTCACTGTCTGCTTAGGTTGCTCGTCTGCCTTTTTAATTGCCTGTTTTATTTCGTCTTTGGCCTGTTCAATCACTTTATTCTCTTCTTCCTCAGACCAGAGATTTTTTTCTTCTAAGAATTTACGTAACCGTACAATCGGATCTTTCTTTTCCCACTCATTATCCAAATCATCGGTCCGGTAACGTGTTGGATCATCCCCAGCCATTGTGTGCGGACCATAACGGTATGTCAGTGTTTCGATAAGTGTTGGCCCTTCACCATTAATTGCGCGTTCACGTGCATGCTTAGTTGCAGCATAAACTGCTAGCACGTCCATACCATCAACCTGGATACCTTCAATTCCGGCTGCAACAGACTTCTGTGCAAGCGTTTTGGCTGCAGTCTGCTTCTCAACAGGTACGGAAATAGCGAAGTAGTTATTCTGGACAAAGAAAATAGCTGGTGCACTGTAAGCACCGGCAAAGTTAATCCCTTCGTAGAAATCACCCTGTGATGTACCACCGTCACCTGTATATGTTACAGCAACTGCTTTTTTACCCCGTTTTTTAATTCCGAGTGCAACACCAGCAGCCTGTGTATATTGAGCCCCAATGATAATCTGTGGGCTTAATGCATTCATTTCATCAGGGAACTGGTTACCATGGAAATGGCCTCTTGAGAACAGAAATGCCTGGTAAAGCGGCAATCCCTGCCAAATCAGCTGTGGCACGTCCCGATATGCTGGAAGTAAGAAATCTTCTTTCTCAAGTGCGAACTGGCTTCCCAGCTGTGAAGCTTCCTGCCCTGCTGTTGGAGCATAGAATCCAAGACGACCCTGACGGTTTAGGGCTATCGAACGTTGGTCCAGGATTCGGGTGTAGACCATTCTCCGCATTAATTCTTTCAGATCATCATCCGAAAGATCAGGCATTTCTTCTTTATTGACTATCTCTCCATCTTCGTTAAGAATCTGGAACGTCTCGAACTGACTTTCCACACTTTCTAAAACGTGTTTCAAAATAGTTCACCTCTTCCTTTCTTTATAACCTGTTTTTATGTTTTCTTTTCTAGCCTTCCCAAAATAGGAAAAAAATCTGTACATTTTTGCTCTTATTCCTGTTCCCTCATTCAGGTTAAACTAATCACTGTTTTATAATAAGCAGAGAACTGTTACATATTTAAGGCAAAATTGACTAGTACAAGTGATAACACAATTAAAGTTTAGCTCATATATCCTGATTCGGTCAATCACTTTGATTCAAATTGTTATTTTTTTAATAAGGATTACAGCGCTTTCTCTGTTTTTGGGTACATTAATACTGTTACTGTTATAATCAAAATTTAAAACTGTATTAATAAAGCACATAAAAAGAACCGGTCGTGTCACCGATCCGGTTCTGATATCGTATGCCTGTGTCTGGCACATTAATTATTCGTTTGATTTTGAATTACTTTTTTCGCTGGCCTTCTCTTCTTCCTCGTATTTCACATCGATTCCTGCAGCCTTATAAAACTCTTTCTTTAATTCATTGTATTTAGCCGTCAGGGTGTTGAATTTTTCGTTGGCCTTCAGTACTTTTTCATAGGCATCATTCAGTTTCTTAATATGCTCCGTAAGTTTTTCCTGTTTAAGGTCCTTATTCTGCAGCATCGTATACAATTCTTTTTCCATACTCAATGATTCAGTATAAGCTTTATTGAGTTCCGCATAAGCATCATAACGATCACTCATAACGCTGTAAAGCTCTTCTGCTTTCTCTTTCACTTCCTGTTTCTCCAGTTCACTTATGAGGTCTTCTGTTTTCTTGAATTCTTCTTCTGAAGCCTGAATACTTTCTTTTTCCAGCTCAATTTTCTCATTGCGTTTTTCGATACTCTCAATTGCCTGATTGGACAATTCCTTGATTTTATCAAACTTATCCATTCCAAGATCAATAATCTGACTATAGATTTCCTGTTCTTGTTTTTCCAGTTTTACAATTTCACTCTGCTGCTCTTCAAATGTATCTTCAAGCTTTACCGCCTCTTCCAGATGGTTATAAATCTGCTGGGATGCCGAAGCGCCACTGCAGGCAGTGAGCAGTAATGCGGTTAATAATAGCATAGATAATGACTTTTTAAACACCACGCAACCATTTCCTCCTTCACTTCAATCTAAGATGCAAAATTTGTATCTTAGTATAACACATTTTTCCTCTATGATAGAGTAGATATTTAATTTTAATCTCTTGTCCTATAGTAAATTTATGATGATAATCTTCATAATATGTTAAAATACTATCACTACTTAGTGCAAGGAGTGTAAAAGCATGATTACAATGGATGAGATCGTCAGAGAAGGACATCCATCACTACGAACAAAGGCGGATGAGGTACCCACTCCTCCATCGGATGAAGAAAAACAGCTATTAAAAGATATGCTTGATTTTCTGAAAAACAGTCAAGATGAAGAAATCGCAGCTAAATACAAATTAAGACCTGGAGTGGGTTTAGCAGCCCCTCAACTGGGAATAAATAAAAGAATGATTGCCGTTCATTTTGAGGATTTGAAAGGAAAACAATACAGTAATGGTCTTTTCAATCCAAAAATAGTGAGTCATTCCGTTGAGAAAGCCTATCTTCCTTCCGGTGAGGGCTGTCTTTCTGTTGATCGAAACGTTGAAGGATATGTCCCCAGATATGCGCGAATAACCATAAAGGCTACTGACATAGAAGGCAACGAACTAAAAATGCGGCTAAGGGATTATGCAGCAATAGTTTTCCAGCATGAGATTGACCACTTGAATGGGGTTATGTTTTATGATTACATCAATAAAGACAACCCGTTCCAAGTAGAAGAAAATGCAAAATCGATAGAATAAACACCCGTGCAGGTTAAATTCGCCCTATCCACGCCCAATGCCTGTACTGGCAAATCCTCTACGACAGCTAACGACCGGTTAACCGGAGCATCAGACAAAGATTGTCTTACTTGTTACTGGGAACTTAGCTGGCCTGTGCCTTATCTAACAAACAGGGACCTAATTTCTTGTGTCCCTGCTTATTTTTAGTATAGGAATTCATTCCAGACGGAAAATAATACATATATAATACGTGTTGAAACAACGATCCCATTATGGAAAAAAGCACCTTTTTTTAAATAAATATTGTATTTTCATTTCCAAAATAGCTTAAACAGTATTATACTATGTATTAAGAGGGATTGGATCGGTTGAACGTTTTTGGTGCTTTCTTAATTACAAGAAAGGAGATGCACATCTCATGTTAAAGCGCCTAAAAGAAAAGCTAAGAAAACGCTGGAAGGAATTTTTAGGCAAAGGACAAGTACCAACTACTTTTAATAATGACTGCCATCACGGGTGACCAATCAGTTATTGCTGTGGACCTATTACAGATTTTTAATAGCTTCAGGCACACAACCGGAAGTAACATCGGTTGGTGTGCCGGAGGTTATTAATTGATGAAATTTATAAATAAGAATAACCAGGATATGTGTGCGGAAAAAACTATTTACACTCAAACAAAAAAGCATAAGGAAGTAATAAGGAGAGATGAAATGATTTATAAAGTATTTTATCAGGAACAGCGTGGAGAGGTTCCTGTCCGTGAGAGAACACAAAGCCTATATATTGAGGCTGACTCAGAAAAAGAAGTACGCAACAAGCTATTTGATCGCAACTATAATATAGAATTTATCCACCCATTAAATGAGGCACATTTAAACTATGAAAAACAATCCGACCACTTTAAACTGGAGAATGCACAATGAAGTTTGTGAAAAATGACCAGACAGCTGTATTTGCATTAGGTGGACTTGGGGAAATTGGAAAGAACACATATGGTGTTCAATTTCAGGATGAGATTATTCTGATCGATGCCGGAATCAAATTCCCGGAAGATGAATTGCTCGGTATCGATTATGTTATCCCTGACTATACCTACCTGGTGCAAAATCAGGATAAAATCAAAGGATTGTTTATTACGCACGGGCATGAGGACCACATCGGCGGAATCCCTTACCTGTTGCGGGAAATAAATGTGCCTATTTATGCAGGCAAACTAGCGATCGGCCTGATCAGAAACAAATTGGATGAACATGGTTTATTACGTAATGCAAAGCTTAACACTATCCAGGAAGACGATGTGATTAAATTCCGTAAAACATCTGTTTCCTTTTTCCGTACCACACACAGTATTCCTGATTCTTATGGGGTGGTTGTTAAAACACCACCAGGTAATATCGTTCACACAGGTGACTTTAAATTTGATTTCACACCAGTTGGAGAACCGGCCAATATTGCAAAAATGGCTGAGATCGGCAAAGAAGGAGTCCTTTGTCTGCTGTCAGACAGCACCAACAGTGAAGTTCCCGGTTTTACGATGTCCGAACGGGTCGTAGGTGACAGTATTAACGAAATTTTTGGCAGAGTGGACGGCCGGGTGATTTTTGCGACATTCGCGTCAAATATCTACCGTCTGCAGCAAGTAGTAGAAGCAGCAGTACGGTACAAACGTAAAATTGCTGTTTTTGGTCGCAGTATGGAATCCTCCATTCGTATCGGTCAGGAACTTGGCTATATTCAGGCTCCTAAGGAAACATTTATTGATGCCAACCAGATTAATCGACTTCCGGCTAATGAAGTTACAATCCTTTGTACTGGCTCGCAGGGTGAACCGATGGCAGCCCTGTCACGAATTGCCAATGGAACTCACCGACAGATTCAGATTATCCCTGGCGACACTGTCATTTTCTCGTCCTCTCCAATCCCTGGAAATACGGTAAGTGTCAGCCGAATAATTAATAAACTTTATCGTGCCGGTGCCGACGTCATCCATGGTAAATTAAATGATATCCATACTTCCGGGCATGGTAGTCAAGAAGAGCAGAAACTTATGCTACGCTTAATCCAGCCAAAACACTTTATGCCAATCCACGGTGAGTACCGTATGTTGAAAGAACATATAAAGCTTGCCGAATCATGCGGAATTGATCCGACCGAATCATTTGTAATGGATAATGGCGATGTATTGGCGCTTGGAAAAGACAATGCTATGATTGCTGGAAAAATACCTTCCGGCGCAATTTATGTAGACGGCAGCGGAATTGGAGATATCGGAAATATAGTACTGCGTGACCGTCGTATTCTTTCTGAAGAAGGATTGGTAATGGTTGTCGTAAGTATTAATATGAAAGAATTCAAAATCGCTGCAGGCCCAGATATCATCTCCCGAGGATTTGTATATATGCGGGAGTCTGAGGACCTAATAAATGAAGCACAAAAACTTGTATCCAAACATTTAAATAAGGTAATGGAACGACGGACAACGCAATGGTCAGAAATTAAAAACGAAATTACAGATACCATTGCCCCATTCCTTTATGAGAAGACAAAGCGGCGTCCAATGGTACTTCCAATAATTATGGAAGTTTGATTGGAAAAGTAAAAAGGATGACATTCACCGAATGTCATCCTTTTTTGATGCTTTTACATTCTCCTTATAGACTCTTTTAACTCTGGAATTTCAACTTTTTGATTTGAGAAGAATTGCTTAATCAGAAATTGCCCATAGCTTACTGCCTGGTCATAGGTGATTTTTCCTGGCAGTGGAGCTTTATCCTCAACAGCAACATCAATGATTGCAGGCTTATTGGATATTAACGCCTGTTCAATGGAGTTGGAGAGTTCAGCAAACTCTTCCACACGGTAACCATCTCCCCCGCACGCTTCAGCAAACTTGGCGAAGTCGATTTCACCCATATCCGTTGCATAATTAAGGTGTCCCATCTCCTGCTGTTCGTATTTTATCATCCCAATTTTACTGTTGTTTAAAATTACAATTTTCACAGGTAAGTTGTATTTAACCGCAGTGATAAAGTCATGCATTACCATGGAAAAGCCACCATCACCGCAAATAGCGACTACCTGTTTGTCTGGATTGGCAATCTGCCCTGCTAATGCCCCTGGAAGTCCGGAACCCATGGTAGCAAGTCTGCCGGAAATCACAAACTCTTGGCTGGTAAATGGAAAATACCTTGTTACCCATACCGTTACATTTCCCACGTCTGCTGAAATAACTGCATCTTTATCAACCGAATTTTCAAGGGCATACATAACCTGGGCTGCCTGAATCGGTGTCCCTTCTTCCTTTTTCTCTTCCTGCATACGAGTATGCCATCTCTTCATCTTCTCTTGATATTTCTTGAGGAAATCACTTTCAGTTTTTTCAGGTACCATGGAGGTTAATTTAGGTAGTACTTTTTTAGCGTCTCCACAAAGTCCAGCTGTGACCGGATAGAAACTTCCAATCTTATTTGCTTCGGTATCAATTTGAATAGCTTGAGTATTATCAGGCAGGAATTCCCTGTATGGAAAAGTTGTTCCGACAAGCAACAGTAAATCGGTTTCCATTATGGACTCAAACGCCGGCTTAGTTCCAATCTGACCATGCTGGCCCATATTTAATTCATGATAATCCGGAATAATCCCTTTACCGAGGAGACTTACTACTACTGGTGCTTTAATAGTTTCAGCAAAATCAATAAGTTCCCTGCTGGCACTTTTCGCTCCCCTTCCTGCCAATATAACGGGTTTTTTTGCATTCCTTAGTAATTCAGCAGCTTCGCTCATGGAATCCTCATCCGGCATGATTTGTGGCATGCTATACCCTGGTGCTGTAAGTCTTTCTTTACCTACCTCCTGTTGTTCTGCAAACAAATCATCTGGAACAATAAGTACAGAGACACCCTTTTGGGTATAGGCTGATCGTATTGCCAGGTTTAGAAGGTCAGGCAATTGTTCTGCAGTTTGCGCGCGCTCGTTAAAAACAGCCACATCTTCAAACAGCTGTTCCAGATTCACTTCTTGAAATGCATTCGTACCAACCATCGTACTTGAGACCTGTCCTACAATAGCTAATACCGGGACACCGTCCTTATTGGCATCGTACAGCCCGTTTAATGTATGGATTGCTCCAGGTCCGGCTATCGACATACAGACCCCTATTTTCCCTGTAAGTTTAGCATAGGAGCTTGCTGCAAGTGCGCCAACCTCCTCATGTCTGATCTGGATAAAGTCTATTTGTTCCTGATATTTTCGTAAGTCATCTGCAAATTCATTAATGGAATCTCCAGGCATTCCGTAAATATGATTTATATCCCATTCGATAAGTTGTTCTGCCAATATTTCACCTGTTCGTTTAGTTGACATACAAATCCAACCTTTCATTCTGATGATACTTACCTATTTCCTATATTGGCATAGAAAAAACCTGCACATAATGTACAGGTTTCAGTCGTCATCTTCCATTACCAGATGTTTTTCAAATCTGGAAATATCTTTGTCTGCTCCAATAACAATGAGAATGTCATCATCACGAAGTACATCATCCGCGCTTGGGGAAACATTGATATCTTTCCCACGCTTGATTGCAACCACGTTACAACCGTAATTTGCCCGGATGTCGAGTTCAATTAATGTCTTTCCTTTCATTTTCTTACCGGCTTTGACTTCGACAATACTATGATCATCGGAAAGTTCAAGATAATCGAGTATGTTATTTGAAATGATGTTGTGGGCAATCCGCTTACCCATATCCCGTTCAGGATGGACTACCTGATCGGCACCTATTTTATTGAGAATTTTTTCGTGGTAATCATTTTGCGCTTTAACTGTGATTTTCTTAATGCCCAAGTCAGTTAACACTACTGTTGTTAATATACTAGCCTGTATATTGTCACCTATCGCCACAATTACATGATCGATATTCTTTATACCAAGTTCTTTAAGGGTAGCTTCATCAGTCGAATCTGCAATTACAGCATGCGAGGCGATATTCTTAAATTCATTGACTTTGTCCTCGTCCATGTCCACTGCGAGGACTTGCATTCCTTCCATACTCAATTCGCGGCAGATACTTCCACCGAAACGGCCAAGACCTATTACAGCAAATTCTCGCTTCATAACTTTTCCTCCATCATGCACATACTTTCCCTTAGTCTACCACACTGCTGTCTGATGTGGAACGAATGCTCCTTATCTTTTTCCTTTTACATAATCCGCGTCGAACAGAAACATTTTCATTAACAGAAGTAATGACGGAATAAGCAGAAACAAACCTGCGATAAATGCAATAATCAATGCTGTCCCCATGGTTTGATGTGTTGCATTTTCATAAACCGTCAAATATGGATAAAGTAGGTATGGCAGGTGGCCAACACCGTATCCGAAAAATGCAAAGAAGAATTGAAACATAACAGCACAGAATGCCAGGCCGTACTGTTTACCCTTATAAATCAGCAGCATTGCAATCATAAAGAATCCTACCGAAAGGCCGAACATCCACCATAAATCCATCATATTTTCAAAGTGTTGTTCATTATGTTGGCTTAGGGCAATAAAGGTGGTTAGACTCGCAATAATAGTGGGGATACTCCAGAAAAGTGCATAGCTTCGCATCAATTTCAATGCAGCCTGGTCATTAGCTCTGTTTGCATAAAAGGTCAAAAACGACGCACTTATAAACAATACAGAGACAATTGCAAGAAACACCACACTCCAGGAATAAGGACTTGTAAGCAATTTACTCATCTCCAGTGAGACCTGCTCTTCTTTTACCTCCAGGAAGCCACCTTCTGAAATGGTTAATGCGGTCGAGAGGGATGCCGGGATGAGCAAACCAGTTGCACCGTACAGAAACATATAACCATTACTTTTTTTCGAGCCGTAATTCTCAAAGGCATAAAATGAACCCCGGATTGCCAGTAAAATAATAGCTATACTACCTGGCACCAGAAGTGCAGTTCCATAGTAATATGCTGAGTCAGGAAAGAAACCAACCAGCCCGACAAAGAAGAATACGAAAAATACGTTAGTTACTTCCCATACAGGCGACAGGTACCGTGCAATCAATTTATTTATGATATGATTCTTTCCAGTTACTTTCGCATAATACGCGAAGAACCCCGCACCAAAGTCGATTGAGGCTACTATCAAGTATCCGTATAAAAAGAACCACAATACCGCAATTCCAATCAGCTCATAACTCATCAGTAATCACCTCCAGATGTCGGCTTTCCTTCCTCCAGTTCGAGTTCCACTGGGTTATTCTTGAACATTTTTCGAAGTACAATAATACATAAAGTACCTAGTAGGATATATAGTCCCAGGAACAGAAAGAACATCGTATCAACATGCTGCGAAGCAGTGGCAGCATTTTCAACTTTCATATAACCTCTTAGAATCCATGGCTGACGGCCGACTTCAGCATATATCCAGCCGAATTCAAGTGCCAGCATCGCCATAGGTCCATTTGCAACAAGAAGAATCAGTAGCCATTTATTATGCTCGTTCCACTTTTTCACCTTTGTAAAGATCAGGTATAACAAGGAAACTGTCAACGCAAAAATGCCCAGAACAACCATTAAATCAAACATATAATGGACCCAAAGTGGAGCAGTCTCATCTTCCGGGAATTGATCTAGTCCAATCACTTCACTGTTCAGGTCACCATGTGCCAAAAAACTTAGCGCATTTGGTATGCGAATTTCATTGACAATTTGATTTCCCTCTGTAAGCTGCCCAAATAATATTAGGTCCGCCCCTTCTTCTGTTTCAAAATGCCATTCGGCTACAGCCAGTTTTTCCGGCTGATGTTCTGCCAGAAATTTTGCCGATAAATCACCGGCTATCGCAGTCAACACAGCAAAAATAAAGGTTGCAGTTACCGTAAGTTTTAAAGCCTTCCTGTGATAGCTGTGAGAGTTTCTCTTTAGGATAATAAAGGCAGTAATAGCAGCAAGTATAGCAGCCGAGGTTAGATACGATGAACTCAGCACGTGAAATACTTTAGTCGGTGTTGCCGGGTTAAGCATCGCATCAATCGGGTCAATTGAGGTTATCACCCCATCTTTCATAGTGAATCCATCCGGTGTATTCATGAACGCATTCACCATTGTAATAAATACGGCTGAAAAACTGGAACCTATTACTATGGGAATAGATAAAAACCAATGATAAAAAGGGTTTTTAAACCGGTCCCAAGTATACAGGTATGCACCCAAGAATATTGCTTCAAAGAAAAATGCGAAAGTCTCGAGAAATAACGGAAGGCTAATCACGTTACCGGCAACCTGCATGAAGTTTGGCCATAAAAGTGAAAGCTGGAGGCCGATAGCAGTACCGGTCACCACCCCTATTGCTACTGTAATTACAAAGCCGCGTGTCCATCTGCGTGCGAGCAACCGGTAATGTGGATCTTTCTTTTTAATACCAATAAACTCAGCAATTGATATCATCACAGGGACCCCAACCCCTATTGTGGCAAAAATAATATGAAATCCAAGTGTCATCGCAGTCAGCATCCTGCTCATGATCACACTATCCAGTTCGAACATAGTATCTTTACCTCCTGAATTTATGTTCAATATTGAACAATCTATCTGTCTATAAAACACACTATAAGGATATACCCTATTTTCACAGAATAAATGTTATAAATTTTAATATAAATATGATAATTATGTGGCAATAAGAAAAGCAGGCAATCCCTTATTTGGGAATGCCTGCTTAGAAGTTTATATAGCATCAAGCATCTGGAACTGTGATTTCACAAGGTCAAAGTACTCACCCTCCATTGCCATTAGTTCGTCATGACTACCATTTTCCAGAATTCTTCCATGCTCAAGCACGAATATATTATCAGATTCCCGAATTGTTGATAATCGGTGGGCGATAATAATGGCAGTTCTGCCTTTCAGCAATCGCTTTAATGCCTTTTGAATTTTCATTTCGGTTTCTGTGTCAATACTTGCGGTTGCTTCGTCTAGAATAAGAATACGTGGATCAGCAAGCAATGCCCTAGCAAATGAAAGTAACTGACGCTCACCTGCAGACAGGATATTCCCACGTTCCTCGACCTCAGTTTCATATTCATTGGAAAGTCGCTGTATAAAGTCATCTGCCCCGACAACCTTTGCCGCTTCAATTACTTCTTCGTCTGAAGCATCCGGCCGGCCGAAACGGATATTTTCCATAATAGTTCCCGAGAAAATAAATGTATCCTGCAGGACGACACTTATTTTCTGACGTAAACTATCAAGCTTTACATCACGGATATCGTGCCCATCAATTCTTACATTTCCTTTGGTCGGATCATAGAAACGACTGATCAGGTTAGCGATTGTAGATTTACCACTTCCCGTATGCCCGACAAGCGCAATCGTCTGACCAGCTTTAATATCGAGTGAAATCTCGTGAAGTGCAATCCGGTCCTGGTTATAGGAAAACTGAACTTTATCAAATTCGATATGACCATGCATCTCTTTTAATTCAATACTGTCTTCCTTCTCCACCACATTGGGTTTTTCATCCAAAAATTCAAAAATTCGTTCAGATGCCGACATTGCCATCAGCAGCTGGTTATACATCTGTCCAAGCCGGGATATTGGTTCCCAGAACATGCCAAGAAAGAAAGCAAACAATATAAATGTACCTAATGTAATTCCACCATCGTTTTCCCCGAGTAGAGTAAGGTGAGCTCCGTAAGCAATCAGAATAACGGTACCAACCGCATTACTCATTTCCACAAATGGACGGAACATCGCACTTTTCTTGGTTGCTACCCGCCAGCTTTCAAAACTATCATTATTTACACCAGCGAAAAACTCCTCATTTTCCTTCTCCTGTGAAAAGGATTGAGTGATTCGCACACCCTGAATACTTTCGTTTAGGTGAGAATTCATCCGGGACTGCTGGATGCGGACATTCTGCCATGAACGTCTGATCTTTCTTCGAAGTTTGGTTGAAATATAAAACATAATCGGCAGGATGACCATAATTGCCAGCGCGAGCTTTGGACTCAGTGCAAACAAAATTACTACCATACCGGTCAAAGTGACAACATCCATCAACAAATTAATAATTCCGTTTGTGAACAATTCCTGCAGCGAATTAATATCATTCATAACCCTAACCAGGATTGATCCGGCCGAACGAGTATCGAAAAACCGGTGTGATAGCCGTTGCACGTGTGAGAATAAGTGCTGCCGCAGATCATAAATGACATTCTGCCCCAAAATGTTGACCCATTTAATTCGAAATACATTACCAACATAACTAATCAGATAGAGGCCCCCGATTACCAACACCAGGTATGTCAGCATGGTAAAGTCCTCATTCATTATCGCAACATCGATTGCTACCCTACTAATCAGGATAGGGACTATCAACCGGACTGCTGTCGAAATCAGCATCGCGACAATGGCACCAGGCAAATACGTTTTCGAGTAAGGTTTTAAATAAATGAGAAGCCGCCACATCTGATTCCAGTTAAATGGCTTCTCTACCGCCTGATCGACTGTATAGTAAAATCTGTTCAAATGTCGGCTTTCTTTTTTTCTCTTGTTAGCCATCGGTGTTCTCCCCCCTTTATTTTGCAGCTTCCATTATGGTTTCGCGATCCTGATATTGGATATCATATATACGCTGATATGGACCTTGGTTGCTTAGTAAATAATCATGCGTTCCCCGCTCCACAATTTCACCCTGTTCAAGAACGAGTATTTCATCTGCATGTTTCAGGGAAGAAATACGGTGAGCTATGATAAAGGTTGTTCTTCCTTTCATTACTTCTTTCAGAGCCTTCTGGATTTTAAATTCAGTTTCCATATCCACAGCGGATGTGGCATCGTCTAGTACCAGAATGCTTGGATTTACACAGATGGCCCTTGCAATGGAAATACGCTGTTTCTGACCGCCTGAAAGCCCCATACCACGTTCCCCGAGCATGGTGTCATACCCCTTAGGCATTTCCATAATGAAATCATGCGCCTGAGCACGTTTTGCTGCATCGATGATTTGTTCATCAGTTGCATCGGGAACTCCATATGCAATATTTTCACGAATAGTTGTTGAAAATAAGAATGGTTCCTGTAACACAAACCCAATGTTGCTCCGTAGGGTCTTAAGTTTATAATCATCAACCGGTCGGCCATCAACCAGCACTTCACCTTCGTCAGGTTCGTAAAATCTGGTTATAAGCTGTGTGATGCTTGTTTTCCCGGCACCGGTTGGTCCAATCAACCCGATTACCTTGCCCGGGGGCGCATCAAAAGAAACATCTTTAAGCGCTTTGTCATCGTCCTCAATATAGGTAAAGGTGACATCCTTAAAAGTCACATGACCATCAATTGGTTTATCAACTGCAGTTTCTTTCTCCACTATGTCTTCGTTTGCTTCCAGAATCTCAAGCAGTCTCTCACCAGATGCTTTGGCCTGGGAAAACTGATTCACCACAAATCCAAGATTCATTAGCGGTCCAAGAATGTACCATACAAGATTGAAGAATGCGACCAGCGCACCTAGCTCAAGTTGATTATCCATTACCAGATATCCACCATATGCTAATAAAGCGACTGCACAGACATTTCCGATAAATTCCATCAAAGGCATGAATTTCGCCCATATTTCAGATGTTTGAAGATAATTTTGACGGTAATTATCACTACTGTTGGAGAACCTTCCTATCTCAAAGTCTTCCCGTGACAGTGACTTCACTGTATTCATCCCGCTGATATTTTCCTGTACACGTGTATTTAGACGACCAAATGATTTTCTAATACCGCGAAAAGCAGGGTGTACCCGCTTATCGAATTGAAAAACAACGATAGTCAAAAAAGGCATAGCAGCCATCGTAACAAGTGCAAGCGGAACGGAATAATAGAACATGACACTCAAGCTGAACAGTATCAGTAAAGTTATTCTGATCAATTCCGAGAATCCAAAAGAAAGGAAAAAACGGAACATTTCAACGTCCGAAGTCAGACGTGACATGAGGTCACCGGTTTTTGCATTGTCATAGTACTTAAAGGAAAGCACCTGCAACTTCTCATATAATTCTTCCCGGACTACATATACAGAATTAATACCAAAGAATTCACCAAGATACTGATGAAAGAATGTTGTTATCCCCTTGACAATCATGAGCAGAATAAATGCTGTTGAAATATAAGGTATCCACGAGTAATTTCCGTTTCTGACAACCTCATCGATCGTTATCTGAAGAACAATCGGATAAACAACTGTAATGGCCGTTACAAAAATTAATGAAAACAATGAAAGGAAAAAATACTTCCGATATGGCCAGTAAAAATGCTTTAATTTCTTAAATGTGTCCAATGAAATCCCTCCCCCGATGTTTACGTAATATCTAATATAACGGGTTCCGAAATAAATTTCCACCCTTTTGCCCCACTTTTTCAAACTTTTTTAATTGCATGGCGAAAAGCTTGTCACTAGTGATATAAGGACATAAAAATAGCTCCCGCCAATAAGCAGGAGCATTTAAAAGGTCGTGCTATTTTTCGTTTTTACCAAGAACACGGTTAACACGCTTACGCAGCATTTTCATACCGCCACCGCCAGCCTGGAAATGACGAAGCTTTCCTTCTGAATCAAATACATAATAAGCCGGCACGTATTTGTTGTCAAAAGCATCAGTAAGCGCATGTTTATTGTCAACAAAAATAGGCTGTATAATATCATGTTCTGCAGCCACTTCCTTAATCTGATCTAGATCAAGGTCCTTTTCAGAACGAGGCATATGAACGGCAATTACGTTTAAATCATTTTTATACTCATCACGGAATTCATTTACATTTGGCATTGCTTCCTTGCAAAGGCCGCAGCTGACAGACCAAAAATGGATTAGCGTTGGTTTATTGCCAATCAGGTCGTCCTTTTGAATAGCTTTACTGTTATACCATTCTGTTGCGCCTTCAAGTTCAGGCATCTGGTCTCTAAGTTTCATTAAAGTCTACCTCCTGTAATATCGTACGAAAGAAGCTGACTCCTTGACGCTTCCTTATTAAGAAACCTGTACGAGTCAGCTCCATGCTATTATCATATTTTATATATGAAGGATATCTTATAATGTTTCCTGTCCAGGCTTCCAGTTTGCAGGGCAAAGTCCGCCAGTTTGAAGCGCCTGCAGTACGCGTAGAGTCTCGTCCACATCGCGACCAATGTTGTTATGGAATACAGTCTGATACTGCATTTCACCTTCAGGGTTGATAATGAACAGTCCGCGTAGTGCTACCCCTTCTTCTTCAATCAGCACACCATAATCTTTTGCAACTGTATGGTTTGTGTCTGCTGCAAGTGGGTATTCCAAATCGCCTAGACCATTGTCATCTCTTGAAGTATTAATCCATGCTTTGTGCGTATGGATTGTATCAGTTGAAACACCAATAACTTCTGCATCAAGGTCTTCAAACTCATCATAGCGATCAGACATTGCAGTAATCTCGGTTGGACAAACGAATGTGAAGTCCATTGGATAGAAGAAAAGCACTGTCCATTTATCATCTTTCATGTTTTGCTCAAGACTTACTTTACCGAATTCCTTATTAGGCATAACAGCGTCCATTTCGAAACGTGGTGCCTGTTTTCCTACCATTCTTTCAGCCATATGTAATCCCTCCGACAAATTTTTTTTGACCCATGTAAGATTATAATAAAACTCCACTTTATAGTCAATATAAAAAGATACTTATTCTAAAAAGTACACATAATTGACATAGTATGTTCCCATTATGGACATCTATGTCCAGTAATATAACCTTCAGGGCTATGGAGTTTTTTTATCTTACCCTTTCAGTCACAATGACTACGATACTATCCAAATATGGTTTTGTCCATTAATTTGCTGTATTGTGTCGATTGATATACTCGAACCACTAAGCTATGATGAAAATGTAAAAATGAAAGGAGCATCTAAATGGAGTTTCTGGAAATCGATATTGATTGGGGATACATATTAGGTATTTGCCTGAAGATTGGACTGCTTATTCTTGTTTTTATAGTTGTTGCACCTATCGGGAAGAAAGTAATAACTAAAACAATTAAACGAGCCGGATCAGGGAAGCGGATATCAGCTTCACGTATAAAAACCCTAGAGAAAGTTCTTCTGAATCTGTATTTTTATGTGATATTTTTTCTCTTTGTAGTAATGCTGTTCGGCATTTTGGCCATACCAATTGGCCCGCTTTTGGCAGGAGCGGGGATTATTGGACTGGCGATCGGGTTTGGTGCACAGGGACTTGTCAGTGATGTTGTGACAGGCTTTTTCATCCTTCTCGAACGTCAAATCGAGGTTGACGACTATATAACTTCGGGAGGGTATGACGGGATTGTTGAGGAAGTAGGTTTACGCACCACTCAAATCCGAAGTTTTGATGGTACCCTCAATTACGTACCTAACAGACAATTGGTTGGAGTTGCCAACCATTCACGCGGCAACATGCAGGCACTTGTCGATATCGGTATCAGTTATTCTGAAAATATCGATGAAGCAATCAGAGTACTAGAAAAAGTATGCGGTGAATTCAAGGAAGATGAACGGTTCAAAGAAGGTCCTAATCCCATTGGTGTCCAAAGTCTGGGAAGTTCCGATGTAGTCCTTCGTGTAGTTGGCCAAACAGTCAACGGTGAACAGTTTGGTTGTAAACGTGACATGCTTAAGCGAATAAAAGAAGCATTTGACGCAGAAAATATTGAAATTCCATTTCCTCACCAAGTTAATATTAATAAAGATAACACCATTCAATTAAGCTAAAAACATAATCTTAATAGTAAACATTAAGATCCCCGCTCCTGAATACAGGAACGGGGATCTTACATTATTGCTGATCATTAAGTCGCTGATTAACCATTTGCACTACATCCTGGGCAGTACGCCCTTCAGCGTTTATTACAGAACCTTCTGTGCTAATAGTTGACATGCCCATCACATCTTTATCAAGACCGGTAATAACACAGCAGTCACAGTTCGGAGCATCCTCCGCAGAATGCAGCTCAACTACTTCATGCCCCATTTCAGCCAGAGCATTTTTAATATCCGTCAGACTTTCTTCCACACCAATTCGAGCCATTGGATTACCTCCTCTAGATACAAAGCTTTTCGTATCTAGCTTTTCCAATAGTCACAAAGGTATTCAAGAAATATTTTGGTGAGAAAGGGCGTCAAGCGTATGGATAACCGACTTAACTCCGATTTCAAGTGCCTTTTCATCCGGATTCAGCCTGGAACTATGCAGTCCAAATTGGGAATCCACACCCAGCCAGTACATGAAGCCTGGAACTTCCTTCAGCATGTAACCAAAATCTTCACCAGTCATTGCGGCGTCAGCCACCTTGAATGTTATATTATTTTCTTCCATTGTCTCAGAAAATAACTCTACGAACCTCGCGTCGTTATAAACCTGGTGATAGTTGGAGCCATAATCTGCTTCAATTGTGCAATCATGTGCGATCTCAAAGCCTTTGATCAGCTGCTCAATCTTCTTTTTCACCATCGCAATCGCACTAGGCTGGGCAGTCCGAATCGTCCCTTCCAACCGTGCTGTCTCAGCGATAGCATTCTGGACAAAGCCACTCTCCATCTTCCCTATCGTAATTACTGAGCTATCGAGTGGGTCGATGCCGCGCGATACAATTTTTTGGAGCTCAACTACGAAGCTGCTGGCCGCCACGGTCATATCGTGTGTCCGATGCGGATAGGCAGCGTGCCCACCTTTCCCTTTAAAATCGAGAAACAGCTCGCTAGTATTTGCAAACAGGAGACCTGCCCGGCTGGAGACCGTTCCAACCGGCAATTCAGGTGCGATATGCAGTGCGGTAATTACATCAGGCTTCCACTCTTTAAACGCATCGGATTCAATCATTGGAAGAGCACCGCCTGGACCTTCTTCAGCCGGTTGGAATAAAAATACAATGTGGTCCTCGGCACGGTTATTAATAAAATGATTTAATGCTCCAAGCCCAATTGTCATATGAAAATCATGTCCGCACGCATGCATTCTTCCCTCATGAATTGACTTAAACGAATATCCGGTCTCCTCACTGATTGGCAAGCCATCGATATCACAACGGTACCCAATTGTTTTCCGCGGATTCAGGCCTTTTATCCGAACCAGAATACCAGTTTTCCATTCTTTCACTTCAACATGGTCAGTCTGCATTTCCCGGATTTTCTTCAGAAGATATTCCTGAGTTTTCACTTCTTGAAATCCAAGTTCAGGTATCTGATGTAAATCCCTTCTTATTGTCTGCAAGTTGGATATATCCATAGTAACCCCTGCTTTAGTCATCCAATTTACGAAGCTCTTGCTTAATTTCAGTCTTTGATTTCGTGCTTTCATCAATTTCTTTCAGGACTTTGGCTGGGGTTCCGGCAACAAGTGTATTCGGTGCCACATCTTTTGTAACGATTGAACCAGCGGCAACTATTGCGCCTTTTCCAACAGTAACTCCTTCCAGAATAACCGCATTTGCTCCAATTACAACATCATCCTCAATCACAACTGGCTGTGCAGATGGCGGCTCAATAACACCTGCGAGTACTGTGCCGGCACCAATATGACAGTTTTTACCGACTGTCGCACGTCCGCCTAGCACCACATTCATATCAATCATTGTACCTTCACCAACGACGGAACCAATATTGATCATAGCGCCCATCATAATAACGGCACCATCCCCGATTTCCACCTGATCACGAATAACAGCACCCGGCTCAATACGTGCATTCACTTCTTTCAAATCAAGCAGAGGAATTGCCGAATTACGACGATCATTCTCAACAACATAGTCAGTAATTTTTTCCTGATTGCTATCTAAAAAGGATTTAATATCCTTCCACTGTCCAAAAAGTACGCCGCTGTTATTTTCGACAAAGGATTGAATCCCCTCACTGTAACTAAGTGAATCCAACTGTTCACCTTTCACATAAACCTTTACTGGTGTACTTTTTTTACTGTTTGAAATAAAGCTGATAATTTCATTTGCATCCATTTGTTTCACTAAGAGTTCCTCCAATATTACGTATTTATTTTACTTTAGCAGACAACACATACACTCGGCAACAAAACCGCTAATTGTCTCCTTTTTTTGGCAGAAAACAGATCAATATAAAAATAATGATTGCTAATAGCAGTAAGCCGGTATAAACGAGGTGGAGTCCTGAAGTAAGTCCTTCCTGCAAAATCTCCCTTGTCCCTTTAGATAAAGCGTTGCTCGCCTGATGATCCAGCAACCTGTTTGCTGTGTCCACCGATATATTGTCTGCTATCCCGTGCCGTTCGAGATAGGACTGGATACGCCCATTCAGGAGCCCGCCAAGAAAAGCAGCTCCGACTGCGCTGCCGGCTGTCCGCATAAACATATTTGCGGCAGTCGCAATCCCACGCATTTTCCAGCCTACCGCATTCTGAATTCCAACAATAAAAGAAGTGTTTGTCATGCCCATACCCACGCCTATAAAAAAGGAACCAGCACCTGCCCAGACAGGCCCTTTATCAGGTGACAAAAGAAAGAAAAGTATCCCTCCTATTATTAGTGAACCTCCCCCAAGCATTGATGTTGCTCTATAGCCGATAATAAGCAGGAGTCGTCCACCAACAACTGCAGCAATCGGCCAGCCTATGGACATCGTAGTTAAAGTAAATCCAGCAACAGTCGCCGAATGACCCATAACTCCTTGAACAAAAGCAGGCAGATAACTAGAAACTCCTATCAGAATCATGCCTGCCGTTAAGGAGGCCAGATTTGCTACAGTTATCATCCGATGCTTCCATATTCCGAATGGCATCATCGGGTCCTCGGCTGTCAATTCCCTGCGTACAAATAATATAAATCCCACTGCCGATATTCCAATAAGCATATACATTTGAAAGGACGACCAGGGAATTCCTATGCCCCCTTCTACCAGGATGAACATTAAAGTTGTAACTGCTATAAGCATCCATAGTACACCTGGATAATCAATTGAGTGATCCTTTTTTTCAATATTCTCGTGGAAAAACAACCAAATTCCTAGAAGAGCACACACCCCTAGTGGAATATTCATCCAGAATACATACTGCCAGCTGAGAAAATCAACAAAGAACCCGCCGAGCAAGGGTCCGCTGACAGCAGATATCCCCCATACACTTGATAGATAACCTTGTATTTTAGCACGCTCTTCTTTTGTATAAATATCGCCTATAATCGTGGTAGCTATTGGCATTAAAGCTCCAGCGCCTATTCCCTGAACAGCCCGGCAAATAATCAACATCGTCATCGAATTGCTGAAACCTGCCAGTGTTGAACCTAGAAGAAAAACAAAAATACCAAAAATAAATATTGGTTTTCTGCCAAATATGTCGGACAGTTTGCCGAAAATCAGCACAGTAGACGCGTTTGTAAGCAAATAAGCTGAAAAAACCCAGCTGTACGAAGAAAAACCACCCAGATCAGCAACGATACTTGGCATTGCTGTTGCTACGATGGTTGCTTCGATTGCTGCAAGGAACATTCCCAGCATGATGGAGGCCAAAATTAACGGCCGTTTTAACGTCTTACTGTTTTTCTGATTTATCTCCATAATAGTCCCAACTTTTTATGTAGGCTGTTTTATAAAATTTTGTTATCTTGAAACAAGAATGTAGCATCCCACTACGGAAATATATTTCGCTAACATGACATTGTTCAATTACCCTGTTCCTAGCATGAATTAACAAAAACACCCTTCACTGTAGTCAGCAAGGGTGCCTTAATCATATTTTCAGTTACATGTTTTTGGACAAATAATAGTCCTTCCGCATATATTTAAGTATTGCCCGTCTTGTTAATATTCCATCAAAATAACCCTCGTCGTCTGTGACACATACAAAAGGATAATTAATAACTGATTTGAGACCATCCATAAAGGTATCATCCTTCGATAAGGTGGGAATTTCGGTATTCATGATATCCTTCACCTGCATCTCCGAGAGTTTTTCAAACTCAAAACGTTCCAACCCCAGAATTTCATTGAGAATAACTGTTTTACCAATTGTACCTACCAGTTTATAGGTTGCATCAAGCACCGGGACGGCAGAATAACCTGACTTCACCAGAACAAGTAAAGCGTGTTCGAGCGGGTTGTTTAATTGGACATGGGCTACCTTTTCAGATGAAATCATCAAATCTCCAATTACAATATCTGTTAATTGCTGATCCTGCGTGATACTCATATCATCATACGCTCCTTTTAGTTTACTAACAACCACTTGCAAAGGCTTTCACATAAAAAAGGAGTTGTTACTTATAACGAATCCTCGCTGCACAAAAAAACTCATTCAATGACAGTTTATCATATTTACAGCATCAGAGCATCTTTTCATACAGTATTTGTTATATAGTATGATTTTTCTCGATGATTGAGAGCCCTTATTACCCATTTTTCTCATTAAATATCGGAAAATTCCCATATTAATGTATCTACTAAATAATATTTAAACATACAAAAAATTGAGGTATGATTAATATCATCAGTTTACTTTTGCATTCCAGGAAAGGTTTGGATGAAATGAACAGGCGTACATTTTTGAAACGGTCAATCGGGAGTATGCTGGCCGTAGTGGGCCTTGGTGGAGGAACTTACTATTATGCCAGGGAAATTGAACCTGCCATGCTTGAAGTTACGCGAGAGGAAATAAGCTCCGCAGTGATCCCAAAGGGGTTCCAAAACTTCAAAATTGTTCAATTTTCCGATACACATGTTGGTCATCACTATTCCCTCGACAAACTTAAGAAACTTTGCCAAAAAATTAATAGTGTTACCCCTGATCTTATTGTGTTCACTGGCGACCTTGTGGACGATCCCGACACATATAATTGGAATTCAGATATCGTAAGGATTTTGAGTTCCCTTCAGGCAAAGCACGGAAAGTACTGGATTTATGGAAACCATGACCATGGAGGGTATGGTACACAGACTTTAAGAGAAGTAATGGACAAGGCTGGCTTTCAGCTTTTACAAAACAGCCATACATCGATTAACAGCAGCAACGAATCTATTGTTCTTGCAGGAATAGACGATGTCATGCTAGGAAAACCTGATTTAGACAAGGCCTTACAGGGTACCGATCCGGATAAGTTTACGATTCTTCTATCGCATGAACCTGACTTTGCTGAAGAAACACTTCACTATCCTGTCCATGTCCAGTTTTCCGGTCACAGTCATGGTGGACAAGTCCGTCTTCCTTTTATAGGAGACCTTTATACACCAGACTATGCGGATAAGTATGTAATGGGAAAATACATATTGGAAGGTGGAAAATTGGAATTGCATGTAAGCAGGGGTATTGGGACTACTAGAGTCCCGTACAGGTTTTTGTGCAAACCACAGTTTCATGTATACACGTTAAAGTCGGGTTAAGCGGCTTCCCTGCTATATCCGTAACATTTTATCCATGGTTTTTCATACACAACCATGCTACACTAATAGCGATTTTATTATTTCGGATGGAAGTTTCCAAGGAGGAAATTATATATGTTTAATTATAAATTTATATTTTCTCTGCTGTTTGCAGTAGTGATTCTGGGTGGCTGCGGTGATAAATATGAGGGCGACTTTTCTTACGAGGTCCAGGACTTCACATTTACGAACCAGGCCGGTGAAAAAATCAGCAAAGAAGATCTTAAGGGTGAATTTTGGGTAGCTGATTTTATTTTCACCAACTGTACGACTGTTTGCCCGCCTATGACAGCCAATATGGCTAAACTGCAGGATCAACTGAAAGAAGCGGGTCTCGAGGAAGAAGTTAAGCTTGTTTCCTTCAGCGTGGATCCTAAAAATGATGATCATGAAACACTCAAATCATATGTAAAAGCACGGGGCGGGTCACTTGAAAACTGGCATCTTTTTACAGGTTATGAGTTTGATACCATTAAAGAGTTTTCCATTAAATCGTTTAAATCAGCTGTGGAAAAAGTTGCGGACTCCGATCAAGTTATGCACGCCACCAGTTTCTTTTTGGTAACTCCAGAAGGATATGCCATTAAACGCTATGATGGTAGAGTTCAGGCAAACATGGAAAAAATCGTGGATGACATCAAAGCAATGCAGTAATATCACAGGATTTTAAAGAATCCGGGGATAAACCGAAATGGTTTGTCCCCTTTCACTTGGTATACAGAAAAGCGCAAAACTTCGGTGCCTATCCTATATAAGTAAAGCATTCATTACCATGACAATTCAATATACAGGATGGTCAATTACTATTTATTAGCCTGTTTGTTGTTTTTGACACAAAATCTATAAACTGCGAAGTAGTGAAGACTTCAAAGATAGAGTGCTGAAACACTGCTACGGAAATACATTACGCTTTCCACGGGTGGCTGTTGAGCCTCCGTTGAGCTAACGCTCCCCGGGGTCTCATCGAGGCCTCTGCTCCCGTAGGAGTCTCCGTGTATTTCCTCCGCTGATAGCGAGCTTTGTATTTGCTTTTTATGCCTTTTACGCTTGAGGAACTCTATACAAGAGTACCTTAGAACAGTTCATTTTTAAGCCGGAAACCTGTAATAGAGTAGCAGAATACGTAGACTCCTGGGGAACAGCACGAGTCCGAAGACCCCACAGCGAGGAACGAGTGAGGAGGCTGAGGCCGTATCCCCGGCAAAGGAGACACTGCGAAAGCATGAGCAGATGTCGTACTTGCACCTGGAGTGGTGAAAGCGAAGTATTCTGCCGGAACGGGTCCAAACACTCATATATTAAATTTTCACTACTTCGTAGTTTATATCAACTTTGAAGGTGAAAGAGCAACAAGATTTAAGAATTATTAAGATTGCAATAGGACAAGCTTTACGCTACGATTAAAGCAGGAAATCCAAATTCAGGAAAGGAGAGAGCTAAAAAATGAAGGGAAAGAAACCTACCATTCCCCTAAATGATCTTGCCAAGGCACTTTATACCATAAACCGTCATGCCAAAACTGCGCCCGAGCCCCAGCATCTATACCATATCAAGAAAGAAACTATCAAACACCTGCTGGAAGAAAAACGGGCAGAAAAAGTCGGCCTTCACTTTTCAAACCATCCAAAATTCAGTAACCAGCACTCCACTCTTCTTGTCAAAGTGGATAACTACTTCTTCCATATTCCACCCGCGAAGGAAGATTTCAAAGAGGTTAAACACTTAGGTGAGCTGGATGAAAACTACAGGAATCCCCAAACGAAAATGTCTCTGTCACAGGCAAAAAAAGTCGTTTATCGTTACCTGAATATTAAGCCTGAAGGAAAACAGCAGAAGCAGACTGTGAACAGAAAATACTCATCTGCATATTTTACGCAGTCCTCCCTCGGAAAAATGGAATGGCCCCCAACCAAAACACGTCGACGCTGAATTAGATTGCGACAGAAACTCCAAGTTTCCAGAAATGTTTTATGGATAGAAATCAGGGATATAGTCCTGTAAAAAGGAGTGATTCATATTACTATAGAAATGCAGGATTTCATGTACGAACTAAAAAGTTATGCCAAACAGTGCGAGGTTCTTCGAGATACATTCGAGCAACTATCACATGAAGAGAAACGGACAGTTACTCGGCTGGTACCACCTGGCCAGCCGCTCCCCCCTGAATTAAACCGGCTTGCATTTACCTGGGCTGAAGTTATGGAAAACGAGTCAGGCGTAAATGATGAACGTTCTGAATAATTATAGAGAGGCTGCACTAAAAGGTTATACACCTTAGAGCAGCCTCTCTAAATATTTTTAAATAATCGCCGGATTATATAATACAAAACAAGAACTCCCCCGAAAGCTGACAGACTTTGAAGCATTACCGAGAGCATCCATACATTCAACTGACCCGTGATAACCGTTCCGAAAAGATAGATTACAAGCAGAACCATACTTACAAACATATAATAAAGCAGGTAGTACGACTTCATGGAAACAATCCATTTTAAAAGTGGGCGAATCAATATATAACTTAAAAAAGCACCGGCCAATAGATAAATATGTTCCGCTTTTATTACATCAGGCAAGTATTCAAGTGGTAACAGTTCTTCAATCATCCTGTCTCTTCCCTCCCCCATTTATTATTAACCAATTATTGACATAATAGATTACTTATATACGCTCTTTTGATATAATGAAAATTCCATAGATAAGGGGTGAGCTGTTATGCGGAAGGCTTTTTTGGCAATAATTTTGGGTGCGGCTTTATGGGGAACAATTGGATGGTATGTGAAAAACCTATATAGTTTAGGTTTCACACCTATGGAAGTCGTTACCTTACGGGCGTGGTCGGCTGCCCTAATTCTTGTAATCTATTTAATAATTACTTCACCGTCCAAGCTGAAGCTGAAATCCCTGTCAGATATAAAATATTTTATCGGTACTGGAATCTTCAGTATCATCTTTTTTAATTATTGTATGTTTACAGCGATAGACCTTTCGACAATCCCAGTGGCAACCGCGTTACTTTATACCGCGCCAGCGTTCGTCACTATATTTTCATTCTTCTTATTCAAGGAACCACTCACCGGTCCAAAGTTGATTGCCTTGTTGATTACCCTTGCAGGTACTGCACTAATAGTGGGCCTGGTACCACTGGATATGAGCGTGTTCAGCCTGTCCGCGATAATGTTCGGTCTGGGATCAGGGGTTGGTTATGCGCTTTACAGTATATTCAGCAAGTTTGCATTGAAAAAATACTCCAGTCTTAGTATAACCACCTACACATTTATTGTGGCAGCTGTTACATTAATGCCCTTTTTCCCGTACGAAGATAAATTCTTTCTGCTGATGGATCCCACAATTCTTTTTTACGTGTTGGGGCTCGGCTTTCTTCCTACTTCATTTGCATATATAATTTACACTTATGGACTTAACCGCACAGAAGCATCCAAGGCATCAATACTGACCACAATAGAACCCGTTGTGGCAACTATCATCGGAATTTACATTTTTGAAGAACCATTTTCACTGACCCAGTTAGTCGGAATGATATGTATTATCGGTGCGGTTATCGTCATTCAGACAAATGTACGGAATAGAAAAAAGAACTTATTTGCCCAGAAACGGTACATCAATTAAAATAGAAAATCTACTTTAAGTGATATTAATCACGTCACACTGGCTACTGACCCTCTATTAAAGTGATAGACCCAATAACAGGAGGTATCAGTAATGAGTCAATTTACAATTGAACATACACCAGCGGACATCGTAAAAATCTTCCCTAAAGCGAGCGATCTATTTAAAGAGAGCCGAATCGACTTCTGCTGTGGCGGCGCACGTCCGCTTAGCGATGTATTTAACGAGGGAAATTTTGATGGAGATGCTGTATTAAATGAATTAAATGTTGCATTCGAGAACTGGCAGAAGGAAGATCATCAGGTAACCGACTGGGAAGCTATTCCGCATACTGAACTTATTGATCATATCGTTCATACACATCATGCATACCTTAACGATGAGCTGCCTGCCCTTGGCCAGTTTGTCACCAAAATCTTGCGTGTACACGGAACCAACCATCCACATTTAAAAGAATTGCATCACTTGTATAATGACTTCAAAGTGGAAATGGAAGAGCATATGATTAAAGAAGAAACTGAAGTTTTCCCATTGATTAAAGAGTATGAGAAAAATCAGGATCCCAAACTTCTGACCCATATTAAAGAAGTAAACGGAGACCTTGAAGAAGAACATGCCTCTTCAGGAGATATACTAAAACGCATGAGGGAAATTACAAATGGCTTCGTACCACCTGCCGATGCCTGCAATTCTTACCGGATTACCTACGCAAGACTGGCTGATATGGAGACCAATACTTTCCAGCATGTGCATTTGGAGAATAATATTTTGTTTAAGAATCTCTAACCTGGGATTAAATAAATGGAAGGGGAGCAGTATCGGCCGATACTGCTCCCCTTCTTTGCAGATTTGAGGATAGTTAACATATACAACGTATGTTATGATTATTTTGAGAGTGCTTCAGCAGGGTGAAGCGTTTGAAACTATGCCTGATGTACTTATGAAGAGAGAGTTCGGCTTAATGAGAATCATTGACATTATCCGTTTTTTGTTCAGTTTGCTTTTTTTCCAATCGAAGTTCAATTTCTTTCAACTCATTTTCATCGGCAAGCAGTTCTTGTTTATTCTTTTTGACAAGTTCTTCAAAATTCTGGTGTTTTGGACGCATATTTTCACACTCCTTTACTTTCGTTCCATAACCATTATACCCTATTTCACGCATGATAAATCGAAATTATTTGAACATTTTCTAAAAAGTTTAACTTGGAGGCTACAACATGAGACCAACCCTTAATAAAAATGTGCAACATATTGAAATATCTGGTATCAGGAAATTCTTCAACATGGTATCTGACGAAAAAGATGTTACTTCATTGACAATCGGTCAGCCTGATTTCCATACTCCAGATCATGTGAAGAATGCCATGAAAGAAGCACTAAATGAAAATAAAACTACATATACCCATAATGCCGGGATTTTGGAACTTCGTACGGCAATCGCAGATTTTTATAAAAATAATTACCAGGTATCCTATAATCCGGCTTCAGAGATAATCGTAACCACCGGAGCATCCCAGGCAATAGATATTACTTTCCGGACAATTTTGGAACAAAATGATGAGGTTATTCTGCCTGGCCCTATTTATCCGGGATACGAACCGTTAATAAGGCTGGCCGGTGGGACGGTAATCCATGCCGATACTACACAGGATAATTTCAAGCTGACAAAGGGAAATCTGGAGAGGTGTATTACTGATCGAACAAAATGTGTCGTTCTCCCCTACCCTTCCAATCCAACTGGGGCCTCATTCACACGGGAAGAGCTACATGATCTGGCTACTTTCCTTCAGGATAAAAATATATTTATTCTTGCGGATGAAATATATAGTGAACTTGTCTATGACCAAAAACACGTTTCCATAGCAGAATTTAACGAAGTCAAAGACAGAACTATCGTTATTAATGGTTTATCCAAGTCCCATTCTATGACTGGCTTCCGAATTGGCTATGCACTCGCACCATCCTGGCTGGCCGGACAAATGCTGAAAGTTCATCAGTATAATGTGTCTTGTGCATCATCATTAAGTCAGTATGCCGCACTACAGGCATTGACAGAGGGAGCAAAAGATCCGCAGAACATGCGCGAAGAATATCGTAAAAGACGCGATTATGTGTATGACCGTTTGGTAGGAATGGGACTAGAAGTAAACAAACCCGAGGGTGCATTTTACTTCTTCCCAAAAATCTCGTTTAACAATTATACTTCTTTTGAGTTGGGAATTGACCTTGTAAGAAACGGAAAAGTGGCATTAGTTCCTGGAGATTCCTTCTCTTATCTCGGTGAAGGTTATATGCGCCTTTCTTATGCATATGACTTTGACACAATCAGAGTCGGGCTTGATCGCCTTGAAGCATATCTGACGAAGGTGAAAGACAGCTAGTTCATTTTTTGTTGCCGGAGGGGCTGCACATTTTGATTTCTTCATAAAGGTTGAGGAGCTTGTCCAGCTCCTGGCTGATTGAAATGGACTCATTGCTGGTAAACCCTTTTTCCAGCGCAACTTCTGCCATCTTGTTGCGCAAAAGTTCAATCCTTTTTTCCAAAAGCTTATCCGCTTTGTTCATTTATAAATACCCCGCCTCCTTTAGCGATTGTTATTTAACTTTAGCACGATGGACAAACATTGACAAGCTTCCGTTAAGTTTGATTATTTTATTGACAAAATACGATATTACCATCTACTAATAGATTGGAAAGGAGAATACTATTGTATTATAAAAGAAATGAATCTTATCGCTTCGTTTTCAATCAGCCTGTTACTGGTAAGCTTACAAAGCGTGAAGAGAGTAATACAGTCAACGCTGTTGTGGAGGTTCTGGATGTTAGTAACGAAGGAGCAAAAGTCCGATGCAATCATGATATAAATTTCGCTCGGAATCAAAAAGTATATTTGTCTTTCAGTCTTAATTCCAGTGCCTTCCATGCGCCAGGAACGGTGATTTGGTCAAAAAGGTTCCACAGTTCCACTGAAATGGGGCTTCATCTGCAAACAGATAATGAATACAGGAATAACATGATCAAGGAATTGAAGGAAATTGCAAAACAAAAGAAAAAGAGTAATAAGTAATACTTTTACTCGATAGAGAACACCGATTGTGCTACGATGTTAAATGTATTTCCTGAATGAGAAAGGATGTCCTTTTTGTCTAAAGAAAAAAAGAAAAATGAATGGGTGGAATGGGGCAAAGCTATTCTGATAGCAATTCTATTAGCCTTCTTACTGCGGTCATTTGTATTTGCAACCTCAGTTGTAGATGGAGAAAGCATGGTACCAACCCTTGAAGACGGCGAAACAGTTCTCTTCAATAAATTTATGTATTTATTTGATGAGCCTGAACGCGGAGATATTGTAATTATAGAAAGGCCACTGAAAAATTATGTAAAACGGATTATTGCTTTACCCGGGGAAACCGTAAAAGTGGTAAACGATACATTATATATTGACGGAAAAGAATATGAACAAAACTTTATTAGCGAAAACGCAAGAAGTAGTACCGGAATAATTGGACCAATTGAAGTGCCGAAAAATCAATACTTCGTGATGGGAGATAACCGTGCTATCAGCAAAGACAGCCGTAATGGACTTGGTATGATTCGCGCGGAGAATATAGTGGGAGAAGCTGAAGTAGTCATATTCCCATTTAGTGAATGGAATGTTTTAGAATAAGTGGTTGGGTCAGGCGCCAGGTCTGACCCATATTTATTATTCATTGTCCCAGATACAATATCCAATGTTCAGTGCAAGAAGCCCAAAACAGATAATTCCAAATGCCGTTTCCCAAATATCCATTCGAATACCCTCCCTAACTCCAAATATGTAAAAAGTGTAACATTTCTTAGTAAATATGTCCTTCCCTTCTTATAATACCAATTTAATCATCCTAAATAAAGCGAAAATATGTTAAAATATACAAAAGCGACAGCCTCCGTTAGTGACGTACGGACTGGACTGAGTAATGATTATTTTACCAACAGGATATAACAGACTTTTGAAAGTAGGTTTTGCTATGCACCACTGCCCTCACTGTGGTATGAAAGTAAAAGAAAATGAACATTTTTGTATAAAATGTGGCAAGCAATTACCACAGGATTTGTCAGAGCGTCTTGAAGACCAAAAAGTATTCAATAAACTCTGGTACATACCTATTGCACTTTTGGCTGTATTACTATTATCTGCCGGAACTTACTATGTTTTTCTTCAGCAACAAACTGCTGACGCAAAGTCCTTATACAACAAAGCGGAAGATTTAACCATGGATGGCAAATACGATGAAGCGGAAGATTTACTCCACTCTGCTCTCGAGCAAAACAAGCATTTTTCTCAGGCTGAAGTAGCGCTAAGCTATGTCCAAAAGGCGATTCAAATTGAGAATAGCCTGAGTGAGGCAAAGGAAGCCCTGGCACAGCAGAAATTTCAGGAAGCTTTAACATTGATAAACGAAGCAGAAAAGGAACTTAAGAATTTCAACGGAGATGCGGTAAAGCCTCTAATCAGTAACATTACGGCACACCGTAATACCGTAAAAATAGAAGAACTTAAATACAGATTACAACAAAAGCCTAGTATCGACGATTTGAAAACACTAGTCTGGGAAGCGGAAGCAATCAAAACTGATCAAGGGAAAGAAATTACCGCAGATATCCGAAACCAGATTGTTGATTACACCTTTTCCAAAGCAAGTGAACAGTTAAACGATAAACAGTTCGCCGATGCATTACTGATTGTTGAAGACGGACTAAATTATGCACCTGAATCAGAGAAACTGCTTAGTCTTCAGACAACCATTGAAAAAGAGAAAATTGCTTTTGAAACTGCCCAGCGCCAGCGTATTGAACAGGCAATCAGCTCAGCAGAGAAAGAAAGAAAGCTGAATGAAAATGATGCAATTGAGCTTGTTTCTGTAGATGTTTCCAGCGATGAACAAGGTAAACTTGTTGTAAAAGGAAAAGTGAAAAGTGTTGCTACCATACCGATTAACACAATACTTGTTGAGTATTCCCTGTTAACCAAGACAGGAACAGAATTTCTGTCAAACAAGGTATACGTCTATCCTGATACCCTTTATCCAGACGAAACCGGGGAATTCGAATTCACCCATTTCGATATAGATCAAAAAGGCAAAGATATAACGATTAAAGTAGACAAGATAAAATGGTATACCGATCAATAATATTTTGTATTTCCTGAGGTGAATATATGCACAAAAAACATACAGGTCCCATTATAGCAACAGTGCTTGCTGCTGCCCTTGGGATTGGATTGATGTTTCTCATAAATAATTTGTGGTCCTCCCAAACTATCGCTGTAAATAACCCTATTATTAATAAAGTTGAATCGGAGTCCCGAAGTAGTGATTTGAAATCCATTATCCATGAAGCTGAAAAAAGTGTAGTTCAAATAGAAGGACAGAATGAATACAGCAACATTACCGGTTCAGGGTTCATATTCAATGATAAGGGTGACATTATCACCAACGCCCATGTAGTAAGGGATGCGGATGTCATTTATGTTCGAACAGCGAATGCGAGAGTCTACCCAGCAGCTGTAGTTGGAATGGGACAAGACACCGATGTTGCCGTAATCCGCGTTCCTCAGCTTGCAGGTCACAATGCGTTAACGGTAGAAACCGAAAAGCAAGCCGAAACTGGTGATGAGGTAATCGCACTGGGCAGTCCTCATGGTTTTCAGAACACCGTTACGCTTGGAATAATATCAGGCACCGAACGTGACTTTTCCGTCGACGGCTTCAATTATGATAACGCTTATCAGATTTCAGCCCGGATTACTCACGGAAACAGCGGCGGCCCACTTATCAGCAGAGAAACTGGTAACGTCATTGGTATTAATTCTGTCGGCACAGAGGATGGAACGATTGGTTTCAGTATTCCTATAGTCGACGTTATAGACCAGGTCACAAAATGGACCAACGAGGTGCAAAACGACCAGTTGGATTTTGCCAGCTCATCTGATATTGGAAAAGATACTAAATCGGATGAACTTATTGACAGCGCTGAGTATATCACCACTTATTTTCTCGATAGCATTGCGATTCGGGACTATGTAGCTGCATATACGTTGCTCGGAAGCTCCATGCAATTATCCAATTCCTACACAGAGTTCAGGGATGGATATACACACTTTGCTGACCTTGAATATGGACAACCGTCAAGTAAGCTTCTTGACGACAACCAGATTGAAGTAACAATTGATGTTACCGTGAAAACAAAGCTTCCTGATCAACTTGAGACCAAGGAGGAGACTACCAGCTATAAATTTATTATTGGGCATGAGAACAATCAGTTTAAAATACTAAGTATTACTAATACAAAAAGTCAAGGATAAGAACAAAAGCGCAAGCGCCCTGCTTATCACCGTATGACCTGGACGGAATCGTATGAGATAAAGGAAACACAATGAGCAAAGCGAATTGAAGTTGACTTATCGTAAGAAGAGTCCGGAAGGGCACTAGGTGATGGGCGCTGTAGCTGGACGTGGCTCTTGCTGGCAAAGAGCTTTATAGAGCCAAAATCATATACTTTCTTACCTTGGAACAAAAGCGCAAGCGCCCTGCTTATCACCGTATGCCCTGCGCCCCGTCAAACGGGGTGGGTCGACGTTGCCGCGCAAAGCGGCGGACTTAGTCGATCTTCCCTTAGAGATAAAGGAAACATGCCCCTGCAAAAGGGGTATGCCGACGTTGGCCGCATAGGCCGGTTTTAGTCGGCCTTCCTTACATTTCGAATTGATGTTGACTTAACGTAAGAAGAGTCCGGAAGGGCACTAGGTGATGGGCGCTGTAGCTGGAGTTGGCTTTTGCTGACAAAGAGCTTTATAGAGCCAAAATTATATACTTTCTTACCTTGTAAAAAAGCTTGTGCATGCGCACAAGCTTTTTTATGGATGTTCTTCTACCCTACTGGCTTAAAAATTCTTGTTAACTTTTCAGGCGGCAACGGTTTACTGAAATAAAACCCCTGCATCTCATCACATTTCTCCCCCTGAAGAAAATTAAGCTGTTCGATTGTTTCCACACCTTCCGCAATGACCTTCATATTAAGGGAATGCGACATGTGAATAATGGACTTCACTATAGCCTGATTTTGCTTCTGATTTTCATTCATAAAAATCTTATCTATTTTTAGCTTGGTTATCGGAAACATACTTAAATATTTTAGTGAAGAATACCCGGTTCCAAAATCATCAATGGAAACCTGCACCCCTAGAGTGCGTAAACGTTGCATTGTCTCAAGTATATACTCTTCATTTGCCATGGCCATGCTTTCTGTGATTTCCAGTTCCAAATAACCTGGATCTAAACCTGTCTCATTTAACACAGATTCGACCTTCTCTACTAAGCCTTTTTGGTTAAATTGCTTCGCAGATAAATTAACACTTACTATAATCGGCTGATAGCCTTGATCCTGCCACGCTTTGTTCTGTCTGCAAGCTTCACGCAAAACCCAGTCACCAATATCAATTATGAGACCTGTTTTCTCGGCAAGTGATATAAATTCCTCAGGCGGAATATAACTTTTAACAGGGTGATTCCATCTGAGAAGCGCCTCCATACCCACAACCTTCCCAGAATTCAGATTTTTTTGCGGCTGATAATGCAGTTCAAACTGCCCTTCTTTAAGGGCGTTACGCAGTTCATTTTCCATCGTTAACATCGCTCTGAAGTTCTCGGATATGGACGCTTCAAACACCTTATAATTGTTATGATGCTTTTCTTTAATCACATACATTGCTGAGTCTGCATGTTTTACTAGATCATTCGGAGATGTACCATTTTCAGGAAAGAGACTGATTCCAATGCTCAGTGATGTGAATACTTCATAGTCTTCTATCTTTATTGGTTTTTCAAACTGAGTTATCAAATCTCTTGCAAGCGAGGTAGCCTCATCTTTGCGTTTCAAATTCCGTTTAAGAATCAGAAACTCATCCCCGCTCATCCTGGCGATAAAAGTATCCGTATCCGCAAACGCTTTGAACCTTTCTCCACACGCATGCAAAAGTTTGTCGCCAAAAGCATAACCCAGCGTATCATTAATCTCTTTAAAGTAATTCAAATCAATAAAGTAAACAGCAATCTTTTCATCGTTTTTACCAGCTTCAACAATAGCTTCCTGAAGGATTTTATAAAAGAAATTTTTATTAGGCAAATCGGTAAGCTCGTCATAAAAAGCCATAAACTCAATCCGCCGTTCATTCTCCACCCGGTCTGTTACATCCTTCGCAATAGCTACACGGATAATTTCTCCCATATGATGATAAGGATGCGTCATAATTTCAATATAAAAGAGACTTCCATCTTTTCTGACCCCTGTAAGGGCGTATGGCTTATCAGGACTACTGTGGACTGCTTTTGCTAGTTTCTCAGTACTCTTACTATCTAGTAGCTGGGAAAATTGCCTTCCCTTAACTTCTATTATCGACTCATATCCGAACATGTTAGCAAAGGCCTGATCACAATCGATGATTTTTTCCTCATCGTAAATTACCATACCTTCTGCATTATCCTGTACAAGTTGATTTATATACTTTTTTACTTCATTGGTTTTGTCATGCAAATTAAGTTCGTTCATGATGAGACAATAGATATCACCTGCAGCACGAATGGATTTCACTTCAATCAGCCGTCCATTTCGATTTTTCTGCTCCATAATCAGATGGGCATCATCTTGCTCCACCAGTAGACCAAAATCTATATAATCGGAAACAAACCTGTCAGATGATTCATCTATCATTAATAGAGAATAGGCAGCATTATTACCATTAACAATTTTGCCATTTTGGTTAACAAAAAGAATGGCTTCTTTCAACCTTGTTAAAACCTGATAATGCATCGGTAATATAACTTCCTTCGACATGAACTTCCTCTCCCAACTACACCCATGAATTATCCTATAATCATCTTCTCTTTCGGATAGCGGTACTTTCCTTTTTTCTTTTCCTTACTAAACATAAATAAGAACGTTATGATGCCCACCCGGCCGATGAACATCAGTAACATAATTAATACTTTACTAAAGGTAGAAAGTTCACTGGTAATTCCCAGGGAAAGTCCTACAGTCCCAAATGCGGATGTAACCTCAAAAAGTATCTGGGAAATATCAAATGGTTCAGCAACTGAAATAATAATCACCGAGATAAATACAACTAAAATTGCCATAAAGGACACTGTAACTGCCTTTAATAAGTCCTCCTGATATATCTCCCGTTTGAAGATCCTGATCACACCGCCACCTTTGGCATAAGTGAAAATAAATATAACAACCAATGCAAATGTCGTCGTTCGTATTCCCCCGCCGGCACTGCTTGGTGAGGCACCAATAAACATAAGCATGGACATAAATAAATGATTCGCTTCCGTCAACTGACTGACATCCATTGTCGATAATCCACCGCTTCGAGTGGTTACCGACTGAAACATCGAATAAAACAGGGCTTCATGCCAGGATTTTCCAGCAAAAAAATGATTAATGTCAATCAGCCAGATAAATAATGACCCCATAATAATAAGCATGAGAAACGTAAAAGTTGTTACTTTTGTAAACAACGTAAACTTCATATGCTGACGATACTCAGCTTTTGCAAAAATGAATTCCTTTACCTCAATCAGAACAGGATAACCAATTGCCCCGAATATAATCAGGAGCATATTGATGAATTGTACAAAATAATCATCCTTGAAAAGTCTCAATGATTGACCTGTAATATCAAAGCCTCCATTGGTTGTGGCACTGATTGAACCAAAGAATCCCTGCAGATACGCCTCTTTGGCTGTCGGGAAATACTGCAGAAAATGGGTTCCTAAAACGAGAAATCCCACAAACTCTATGGTTAGAATCACAATTAGAATCTGCTTTATCAGTCTTACCATGCCCTGGAACGATGTCTGATTCTGGTCTGTCATAATCAGCCTGCGCTCTTTCAATCCTATTTTTTTTCCCATGATCAGCCAGATAAACGTTCCAGCCGCCATAACCCCGACCCCACCAAGCTGAAGAATTACTGCCAGCAGTATAATTCCTGTGGTGCTGAAGGACTCCACAATAGAAATGGAACTTAGACCAGTAACACTAATAGCGCTTACAGCCGTGAATAGAATATCAATAAATGCCAGATCCACACCCTCCTGATGTGCAACAGGAAGTGCGAGTAAAACTGTTGAAATAATGACTGCTGCTAAATAAAATAATAAAATTAGCTGAACTGGTGAAAGCCTTCTTGTCCAGTGGAATACTGATTTATTCTGAAACATTTCGAAACCCCTCATAAACCTTCAATAGTTATATCGGCTCTATTTCTGAAAACTTAATAACATTATAGCAGTCAGATATCGACTTTGCTCAAATTTCAGGAAAATTTATTATAAATATATCAAAAAGAGGAAAGAGCGAAGAGGATGAAGTCATAGGAGGACCAGGAAGAAGAGGCTATGAAAGGTCAGTCTGCTACGGCCAACCTCTACTACATACTCTCTTTGAATTTCTCCAGAAGCTTTTCTCCATTATAACCTTCGTCGATAAGCGCTTTTAATTTATCTTCAACAATTTCCTTTTGGTGATTGACGATTGTTCCCCGAAAAAGCACATTCATATTCTTGCCAATTTCATTTACGCCAATCACGGAGGTGATGAAGGTTGCTGGTGCATTTGACTTTTTAGTGATATGGACTTGAATGATAACTTCTTTATTTTTATCACACAGCTCGGTAAAAAAATCATAGTATTTATTCTCAAGGAAGGCTTCCACTATCCATCGATTTTCTTCATCTTCCCGGTTTATAATCAGTCCATCCAACAGAGGAAATGATTGATGGACTGTGCCGGAATTTCTGCTATCTACAATATCTAACGAAGCTAGTTTAAATGTTTTCACTTCATTCACCTCCTTTTCCTATCCACCAATATAGGACATTTCGATTTTACGGCGGTTTTTATGTTTATTTTCTGAACGCTCATCGGAGTAACGATCGGTTCTTCTTCCCCAAATCCCGGTGATTTCTTCTTCAAGCTGCGAGTCAGATATATCGTCACGCAGTCGTTCCCTCACATCATATCCACCTGATGCGAACAGACATGTATATAGCTTGCCATCCGCTGAAAGACGAATCCTTGTACAAGTCCCACAGAATGAGTCCGTAACCGAGGATATAACGCCTATTTCTCCTTCCCCGTCTTTATAACGGTAGCGAGAAGCCACCTCACCATAATAATTCTCTTCCGCAGGTTCTAGTGGCATCTCTTCATTTATGGTATCAATGATTTGTTTTTTGGAGATTACATTGTTAAAGTTCCAGCCGTTATGGTTCCCCACATCCATGAATTCAATATAGCGAAGTATGATATCTTTCCCTTTAAAATAGCGGGCCATCGGAAGAATCTGTGACTCGTTCATCCCTTTTTTGACAACCATATTTATTTTTATTTTCAAGCCGGCTTTCTGTGCAGCTTCAATCCCTTTCAATACAGGTTTTGCGACTACACCCTTGCCGTTTATCTGGGTAAATACCTCGTCTTCTATCGCGTCCAAGCTGATGTTCACACGTTTAAGGCCAGCTTCTTTGAGTTTATGTGCTTTTTTGGGAAGAAATACTGCATTAGTTGTGAGAGCAATATCATTAATCCCTGGAATTTCAGACAGACGGGAAATTAGTTTATCCAAATCTTTTCGCATAAGCGGCTCCCCACCTGTAATACGGATCTTCTCGACTCCTGCCTTTGCAAATGTTTTTGCGAGACGTACAATTTCATCGAAACTGAGTAGTTCTTTTTCAGACAAAAAGACATAATCCTCACCGAATATTTCCTTCGGCATGCAGTATGTGCACCTGAAATTACATTTATCTATCACAGATATCCGGAGGTCTTTTAACACTCTACCAAACTGATCCTTGATTGGTTCAACTTCATTTTGCAATATTACCTCTCCTTCAGATTTAATAAAACTGTTCCTGGCCCTGTTCATTATCTAAAAGTAGAACTTCCACTTCGTCCCCTGGCTTGAATCCACGGGTACCGCCTGGAAGCACCAACAAAGATGTGGAATGTGCAAGTGATGAAACAACGTTCGATTTATCAATACCAGCAAGCTTTGCATAGATAATACTGTTTTCAAACGTTAAATAACTACGGACAAACCGTGTAAACGGGTTTGGTTTCGGAAAATCGTCGCCAAGCACTGCATTAACCCGTTTCAGAAAAGGCTTCTTGTTCCCCAGGAGGTGGTTTAAAATGGGACGGACAAACAGTTCAAATCCCACATAACATGCGGAAGGATTACCTGAAAGCCCAAATAGCAGTTGATTTCCCCTGGCTGCAACCGTAGTTACACTGCCAGGACGCATTGCAATCTTATTAAACAGCACTTCTGCACCGAGTTTATCATAAATATCAGGCATTAAATCATAATCACCAACAGAAACCCCGCCGGTTGTAATAAGTATATCTACTTCGTTCAATGCATCCTCGACCGCTTGAAAGCTTGGTTCCAACTCATCAGCCAACTTGCCGAAGTATTTATATTCCGCTCCGGCACGGATAATCTGCGACTCAATCATGTATGCATTCGAGTTTCTTATTTTACCTGGCTGCAGTTCTTCTTCCACCTCAAGCAGTTCGGTTCCGGTAGCTATAATCCCTACCAGTGGTTTTTTAGTAACTTTAACCTTACTATAGCCAAAAGTGGCTAGAAGCGCTTTAACGCCGGGGTTAATAAGTGTACCCCTGTTTATCAGCTTCTCGCCTTCTTTTATTTCGGACCCTTTCGGTATTACATTCTGCCCTGAAGACATTTCCCGTTTAATTGATATATAAGGCTTGCCATCTTTTTCAAATTCCTGGCATATCTCAAACATTGCAACGCAATCGGCACCAGCGGGAATCATGGCACCGGTCATTATTCGAGTGGCTTGACCCTTTTTCAGTTTTACTGAAGGAACCCGTCCAGCTCCGATATGTTCGACAATTTCAAATTCAACGGGGTTGTTCCTTCCCCCTCTATCCGTATCTGCAGAAGAAAGTGCAAAACCGTCATACGGAGACTTATCAAACGATGGGACAGGATTAGTTGCAATAATATCGTCAGCCAGTCGCCTGTGATCAGATTTATTTATTGAAACCACTTCCGTTTCTCCCGGAAGCCGGTGATCCCACACATGGTCAATCGCTTCCTGAACCGGTATTGGTCTGCGTCTCTCCACCATACAAATCATACCTTCCTTCAGTCAATCGTTATAAATTCAGTTTAACAAAAATTGCCGTTGATTGATAATCTGGCAACCTCTTAAACCTTAAATGTTTCAGAATTTTATTCACTGGGTATTTAGTTACAGACACCAGAAAAAAACCTAGCATTTCAAAAATTATACAAATGAGGTGATTGGTTTGACAGAAATATCATCATACAAGATTCAATTAACCCAGACATTGTCTACACACGACATCGTAGAACTTCATCAATTTGCTTCCCTAAGTGACTGTACCTTTTATCTATATCGTGAAAACGCAATCGCAGACGCTGCCAACCTGCCAAAATTACTTTCATTCTTCTTTCTGACACCTGAAACGGATCAGATTGTCATCATTGTCGACGGTCCTAATGCCGAAGAAGCCTACAATGAACTTGAACAATTACTGGAAAACCAGGTTAAGAAAGCCGAACAGCGAACTTTCCATAAAGTACAGGATGGTGCCTCAGTGGTTATTTAGTCTAAGGAGTTCAAAAAAGGAGGCTACCATAATGGAATGGATTTTTATAACCTTAATTGTAGCGGTTATTTTCTTCCTGATCATTGCCCTAAAAAGCAAGGGGAAAAATCCCAATAAAGACGCCTCACTAACCAGAAAAGAAGAGGAAAATCTCAAGGAAGACTATCTATCACATGGGGATGTTGAAGAACAACGCGATAATAAAAATATATAATACCTTTTCCCTCAAAACATCACGGACCCGTGGTGTTTTTTCTTTCAGACTGTTTTAAAAGGATTGTTGTTGTAGGCCCAAAAACTATAAACCACGTTAATATCAACTATGAGAGTTGAAGAGCAGAAAAAAATATGAAAAGTGCCTTCTTTTATGGTGAATAAGGTTTCAATAAAGTTTTCATTTTTAGTATAATGAGATTAATTCAACCTGGGGGGCAATGAAATGTTTAAACGAACGATGGTATTGGGATTGATGCTTTTCCTGGTGGCATGCGCAAATGAGCAGACAATAATGAAAAATGAATCCCCACCAAAAGACCCGCAGCAGAATCCTGAAATTGTTGAACAGGAAGATAAAGACAAAGAGGAAGTAAATCAGTTCATCAAATTCACACTGCCAGATGAACAACTTATGATTAATCTGGAAATGGTCCCTATTTTAAATGCCTATCTTATAGCATCCCCGAATCGCGAACAGACTATCCGCGAAATGAATATGAAGCCGGTAAGTGCGAATGAAAGGGAGTATTACCTGCTCGAATTTTCGTGTGATAATGATTTATGTTCCTACCTTTTCATGAATCAGGCAGCCGATAAAAGCCAGGCATACCTTGTGGCCGATATGGCTAAATTAGTAGAAACTGAAGTTTCTCCTGAAAATAACCGTATTATGTTCCATTTTAACCGGGAACAGAAAAATCTATCGGTTCCTTTTTCTGATATTGCCGTCATTGATCTGGAAAACTGGGAAATGGCTTCGATAAAAAACGAGACAGATGATAATAATCGATTGGATTTCGAGTGGCAGACGGTCACTGCAGACTGGGCAGATAATGAGACAATTACCGCGCTGCAACCGGCATTAATGGAACCAACCCCGGAAAGTTTTAAGCGATGGCAGAAAAATGGAAAACCAACAGAGGAAGTTTTATTTACACTCAATGATTGATGAAGGAGATTCAGAAAATGAAAGAAACCATTGACATAATAAGTAATCATAGATCAATTCGAAAATTTAAAAATAAGAATGTTCAACCGGAGAAAATAAAAATCATAATTGAAGCAGCTATGCAGGCGTCCACATCAAGTTATGTAATGGCCTACTCTGTAATCAGCGTTACCGATCCTCAGCTAAAAAGAGATTTAAAGGAAATTTCGGGACAGGAGTATGTTGCAGAGAACGGCCATTTTTTAGTCTTTTGTGCCGATTTGAACAGAATTGCAAGCCAGGCATCACATGAAGAACTGAAAGAGATGGAAAAGTCATTGCAGAGCACGGAGCAATTTATCGTAGCAACTGTGGACACAGCGCTTGTCGCCCAAAATACTGTAATTGCTGCGGAATCCATCGGCCTGGGAGTATGTTTTATAGGCAGTCTCCGAAATGATATCCAACAAGTAAATAATTTATTAAAGCTTCCGGAATATGTTGTACCATTGTTTGGAATGGCTCTTGGTTATCCTGATGAACAGCCTGAAAAAAAACCACGTCTTCCAATTGAAGTCGTATTGCACGAAAACACCTATCAGCAATACGACGAATCCAAGCAGCAAAAGATTGATGCATTTAATCAACAGCTTAATAACTATTACCAGACAAGAACAGAAAATAAGCGCACCGACTCATGGTCAGATCAGATGATTCGTAAATATAAGAAAGCAATTAGAATGGAAGTAACAGATTTTGTGAAAGATAAGAAACTTAACCGATTATAACTACAAATACAACAGCATCCCGCTATGTTCGGGATGCTTGTTTTATTGAAATGCCAGTGTTTCCTCTAGATTGATCCTTACCTTCTCCCCATTAACGGTAAATCTGGTTTCACAATATAATTTATACGTCCCCTGCTCCGGAGATTCGAAACTAACCGGTCCCTGAGGATAATAACTTCGCCCATTATCTAAGACCTCTGTCACATTACTACCTGTGTAGTCGTGATTTTTTTGTTTAAAAGAAACAGAAATCAGCGGAGTACGATGAGTAATCTCTACCTTCCCCTGCCCTAGATACTGAAGCGACCTGTAAACCTGAAAACCGCTATCATCATTCTCCACGTGAATATGTAAAACGAAATCGTCCTCTTCTACATTCACGGTCTTCTTTGCCGCAAGTTCCGTCCCTGCCCGTCCATAAAACCAGTACAGCGATCCAATCAGGCATACAGACAGTAGAAAAAGTACAACTAAACTCCTTCTCATACATATATCCCCCATTCTTAATAATAAGACGAATGAACCCGTCAAAAGGTTTCCAAAAATTTAACCAAATAGGTAAAAAATAGTAAGTATAATACCAGGGTTGAATTACAACTATAATAGTGAAGTCCTATCGAAGGAGGTTTTTAAATGACTGTTTCCAGTCAGGTAAAACAGACAATTGCAGGGTTGAAAAGTGCACAAGCCAGTTTTGAGCAATTTGCACTACAAACCGAAAATAAACAGGCTAAGCAGGTTTACGAAGACGCTGCACAACAAACTCAGGCAATACTTGATAGTGTAGAACCCCGGGTAACACAGATTGAAGGCGAAGAGCCACAATATCAAGGTTTTTAGATTAGTCAGGAAGACGAAAACTCCTGTACAAGCCACATGAAAAATCCATATATAAACAAACGTACATCAAAAGGCTGGGTGCTCTCTTCCAGCCTTCCTATTCTGGAGGATAAACATATGAGTAGTTACCGGATATTTTTTATAATCGGATTAATTATACTTCTGACTGCCTGCACAACAGATAATGATACTACACAAAAAAATGACGATGTGAATTATACAAATATCGCAGCAAAAAACAATGAAATCAGTCAGTCTGCAGCAAATGCAGCAAAAGAACGACTACGTAAACATGATGAAATCACGAACATTAATGCCGTAAACACGGATAAAATCCTGCTTATAACGGTTGAACTTCACCATAACAAACGATTTAGGCTGGCAAAAATCCGTAAAAACCTTAAAAAGGAAATATCCAAGGAATTTCCCGACTATAAAGTGGAATTCTCCACAGACAAAAAAATAGTAATTGAATTAAATAAATTGGAAAAAAGAATAGAAGAAAAGGATATATCAAAAGATAAACTGAAAAAAGAAGTGAAACATCTGGTTAAACTGATGAAAGAACAAACCTAGGAAATGAGGAGCAAGCAAATGGCAGATAAGAAAAAGAAAAAGTTACCGCCAAGTGCCCAGCAGTATCAGGCGTTCCAGCAAAAACGAGAAGTAAAGCGCCCCATTTTATTCAATTGCGTGAAAGCATTTTTCATCGGTGGATTTATTTGCTTTATCGGCCAGATCATCTCTACATTGTACATTTATTTCTTTGATTTCACCGAACAGACAGTAGGGAATCCAACAGTTGCCACACTGATTTTTATCACGATGTTTTTAACCGGCTTCGGAGTGTATGATCGTATTGGCCAGTTTGCCGGGGCAGGCTCTGCGGTTCCCGTTACAGGGTTTGGCAATGCTGTAATCTCCGCAGCGATTGAACACCGCACCGAAGGATTCATCCTTGGTATCGGGGGGAATATGTTTAAACTGGCTGGACCTGTAATTGTTTATGGAGTATTTTCTGCGTTTGTTATCGCTATAATCAAAACAGTCGTAATTAAATGGGGTGGATTATAATGCTGGTTGGACACCGCACCTGGATATTTGAAAATAAACCTGCCATCATTTCCACAGGAACAGTTGGCGGACCTTTTGAGGCCAATGGCAATATCCCTAACGATTTCGATTTGCTGCATGATGATATGTGGCTGAAACAATCATCATTTGAAAAGGCACAACAGACGATGATGGAAGAAGCGTGCCAGATTGCTGTAAAAAACAGCAGTATCGAGAAAGAGCAGGTGCAATTCTTTATAAGCGGTGACTTAATCAACCAGATTACTCCGACAAGTTTTGCTGCAAAAACGCTCGGTTCCGCCTATTTTGGACTATTCAGTGCCTGTGCAACATCCATGGAAAGTCTGGCTCTTTCAGCCTTTCTTGTTAATGGCAATGGTGCTGACTATGTTCTCAGTGGCAGTGCCAGCCATAATGCAGCGGTAGAAAAGCAATTTAGATATCCGACTGAATATGGTGGCCAGAAACCGCCCACTTCTCAGTGGACAGTGACTGGTGCTGGCTGTGCCCTTGTAGGTAAAGCTGGGAATGGTCCGAAAATAACCTCGGCAACCATAGGGAAAGTAGTCGACATGGGGATGACCGACCCATTCAATATGGGGGGAGCTATGGCCCCTGCTGCAGTAGATACAATTGAAACTCATTTGCGGGAGCGTAATGTTGACCCCTCCTTTTATGATTTGATTATTACTGGAGATCTTGGACATATCGGCAGAGAAGTTTCCCTTGATTTGTTTAAAGAGAGGAATATAGATATCCCATTGTCAAAATATAAGGACTGCGGACTTACAATTTACCGGGAGGGGCAGCCTGTGCTAGCTGGTGCCAGCGGTTCTGCTTGTTCAGCAGTTGTCGTCTATGGGCATTTTCTCAATATGTTGAAGGAAAACAAGCTGAAACGAATCCTGGTAGTTGCCACAGGTTCCCTGCACTCCACGTTAAGTGTACAACAAAAGGACCCTATACCATGTATTGCCCATGCAGTTTCAATTGAATCGGGAAGTGATGAACCATGATTTTTTTCTGGGCTTTTGTAGTTGGAGGATTAATCTGCGTAATCGGACAAATCATGTTCGACGTATTTAAATTAAACCCTGGTGTGACTTTAAGCATTCTGGTGGTAATCGGGGCTATACTTGATGGGCTCGGTCTGTATGAACCGCTGATTGATTTTGCTGGAGCAGGGGCTACTGTTCCAATCACAAGTTTCGGAAATTCTCTAGTTCACGGAGCGATGGATGAAGCTGAAAAACATGGCCTGGTTGGTGTTGTAACTGGAATGTTCGAAGTGACCAGTGCCGGTATTTCAGCAGCGATTATTTTCGGGGTTATCGGGGCAATACTATTCAAACCGAAAGGATAGATAATTATGACGGTAGGTTCACAGGTCAAGGGCTGCTATTCTTCATTGAAAAGCGCGGAAGCAACCTTGTCATCATTGATGAATAAGACACAAAATCCTGAAGCAAAAAAGTGCTTTCAGGATGCACGACAGATTATCAATTCAATTAAGGAAGACTTAGGCAACCAGGTTATATACTTGTCAAAGGAAGAACCCCAATATAAAAACTGATTAAAAGGAATGGTACTATGCCGGGCTGGCTCGAGATAACGATCCGTTCACTGGTTCTAATTATTGTATTGTTTTTCATCACCAAATTTCTTGGTAAAAAGCAAATGTCACAGCTTGATATCTTTCAGTATATAACAGGCATTGTTATCGGTAGTATTGTAGCCACTCATGTTACAGACCTGTCAACCGAATTCGGTTATTCGCTGATTGCCTTATTTATTTGGTTCCTTGTACCTACAGGTGTAGAACTTTTAGCCCTCAGAAGTAAATGGTTCAGGGATTTTACCCAAGGCAAAGGAACTGTTTTTATCCAAAACGGTAAGATCATGGAAGATAATCTAAAAAAAGAGCGCTTCACTACCGATGACCTTCTCGAAGAACTTCGCAACAATCAAGTATACAAAGCAGCTGATGTGGAATTTGCGGTTCTTGAGCCAACCGGTAAACTGAATGTAATGCCCAAAAAAGAAAACCAGCCCCTTACCGCTAAGGACATAGGCCTTAAATTAGCCCCCCAGAAAGAAGTCCAGACCGTAATAATGGATGGAAAGCCATTACTGGAACCACTTGCAAATGCATCGTTAAACCTTAACTGGCTTGAAACCGAACTGGATAAACTTAACGTAAGCAAGGAAAATGTTTTTCTTGGACAAGTCGACAGTGATGGTCAGCTGACAGTCGATTTATATGACGATAAAATTGCTGTTCCCTCCCCCTCCGAAAAACCACTTCTTCTGGCTACACTAAAGAAGTGCCAGGCTGACCTCGAGTTGTTTGCGCTTTCTACGGAAAATCAGGAAGCCAAAGTCATGTACGAGCGGAACAGCAAGCAGCTCGACCAAGCAATAAACATGGTCAACCCCCATTTAAAATAATCGAAATATCGCTCCCTATTCATGTATAATGGGTACTGCTTTATACATGAGGGGAGTTGTTATGATGGCTAAAAAGCTACTTTTATTATTTACTATTATCCTTTCCGGGTGTTCAGCGGGGGGATCGCCAAGCGCGGAGCTTGTTCGTGTAGTCGATGGTGATACACTTCTCACCAAGATTAATGGCGAAGAAGAATATATTCGGTTACTTTTAGTGGACACACCGGAGACAAAACACCCCGACTTGAGTGTCCAGCCGTATGGCAAAGCGGCCAGTAATTTCTTAAAAGAAACATTTTCCAAGTCAAAGTCAATTAGACTGGAATATGGAACTGACAAACGTGATAAATATGATCGCCTGCTCGCTTATGTATATACGCAGGAGGGTAAAATGGTAAACAAGTTGCTCCTTCGCAAAGGGCTTGCAAGGGTTGCATATGTGTATCCGCCGAATGACAAATATGTAGAAGAATTTAGGAAAATTGAACAGAAAGCGCAGAAACAGAACCTGAATATATGGAGCCTTGAGGGTTATGTGACGGAGGAAGGATTCAATCCGAAAATGAAATCCACTGAAAAGCCACCTGAAATACAGTATGACCCAATGGGGCCGGATAGAGATTGTGACGATTTTACCTCGCAGCGGGAAGCGCAGGCATTTTTCGAGGCTTCCGGCGGTCCTGAAACAGATTCTCACCGCCTTGACGGCGAGGGTGATGGCCGGGTTTGTGAAGGTCTGTAATTCTTAACAGGCTGGGACAAAAGGGTATAAGTCATAAAAAACTCGAACTGCTTTATCAGTTAGGTAGTTCAGATTTTATGCTAACAAACCTTCGTTACACTTTAAACCGCAAAGTACAGTAGGGAGAGTCATGTAGAATTTAGTGAAAGCCCCTTGGAAACATGCTGCTCAAACCCTTATAAGTTATGGACAACAAGTGTAAGCAATACGCATAGGCTCCTGTAGAAAAAAGAGACTAAGAGACCCTGCAGTGAGCGGTCTTGGCGAACGAGGAACAGTAATACTGTTTATGAATACCGCCGGCCATGCGATTGTCTTCTGGAAAGACAAAAATAAAGTTGGCTCAATAGCTGTTGTGTTTGTGGTAGCCGTTATTCTAATTCTCCCCTTTTTATCCCTGTTAAGCAGATGAAGAAATGCCTCCCAGCACTTGCTGGGAGGCCAGGATTTTATTGGTCAAATGTAAAAGCAATTTTTCCAAACTGTTTGTTCTTCTCAAGATAATCCATTGCTTCCTTGGCATCATTCAGTGAAAAGGTACTGTCCACAACAGGATGCATATCAAAGTTTTCAAGATGCTCTAGCATCGCCCTGAGTTCCTGTCTGCTACCCATAGTTGAACCGAATAACTGATATTGACCATAGAAAAACTTTCTGATATTAAGGTCAACAACATCCTCCGTGGTTGCCCCGAATGTGACAATTCGGCCACCTTTTTTCAGTACATCAAGTGAACGGTTAAATGTCGCCTTGCCGACACTCTCGATCACCAAATCAATCTCCTCATCCTTGAGCTCTTTCCCCCAGTCGCTATTGGTATCAAGAGCTATATCAGCGCCCAGTGATTCAGATTGCTTACGTTTGTTTTCATTACGTGAAGTAACTATAACTTTAGCACCAACATTTTTGGCAAATTGGATTAAATAAGTGGCAACTCCACTTCCTGCCCCGGGTATAAACACTGTTTCTCCCCGTTTAATCTGACCCTTGGTAAACAATGCACGATAACCTGTCAAAGCAGACAACGCCAGCACTCCGGCTTCATCCCATGATAAATGCTTTGGTTTATGTTCCACCTGCTCAGCCGATATAACGATTTTTTCTGCGAACGTCCCATGGTCTGGCATTCCCAGGATATCAAAGCCTTCAGGAGGTGCATCGCTATTATCATACCAACGCAGCGCGGGATTTATGATAACCTCATCACCCTTAGAGAAATGGGATACTCCCTCTCCTGCCGATTCGATAACACCAGCGGCATCAGACCCAAGGATTAATGGCTCAGGATTTTCCCCTCGACGATTGGGAATATAAAGATCCCTGCGATTAAGGCCTGCAGACTTGATTGCGACTATCACCTCTCCTTTGCCTGCTTTAGGTTCCTCCATTTCTTTAATTTTGAGTTCAGTTCCTTCATGTACGAGTGCCTTCATCTGGTTCATCCTTCCGTAAAATAATCACTGAATTGTTTCAGCAGCCCTTTGCTAGTTATATCACTTGAAAATAACGGCACTTTAATAAGCTGCTGACCAGTAAAGTTCGAATTAATCATTTTGAGATATTGTTGTTCATGTTCTTTTCGCTGCCCTAGAAACTCCCCATCTGCTTCAGCTGGAAGAATTTTATTTATAATTAATGTTTTCACATGAAGATGGTATTTATCAAGTAATTCGATTGCTTTCTTCGTCTCCAGTATCGGCAGACGTTCTGGATTCATAACAAATATAAATCCTGTTATTCCTCCATCGAGCAGTACTTCTCTTGCCTTGGAAAAACGTTCCTGCCTTTTTTTGAGAACTTCGTAAATTGGATCTTCAATAGGTTCTCCATCATTTAACAGCTGGGTATAATTTTCATTTGTTTTTTGACGTTTCTGCAGCATTCCTTCTATCCAGACTCCCATCAGTTCAGGAAGTGAAAGGAGTCTAATAGTATGACCTGTCGGCGCTGTATCGAAAATCAGCCTGTCATACCGTTCGCTCTCCTCTAAAATAATAGAAATCAGTTTATCAAATAACGCTGCCTCATCTGCACCCGGTGAGGCTTTAGCGGTATCCAGCTGCCTGTGCACCTCCTCCACCATCCCGGAATGCACTACACCTTTTATGTTTTCCTTGACACCTTTAATATAATTTTCAGTTTCAATCTCCGGATCTATCTCTAGAGCAGAAAGATTATCTGCAACCCTTGTAATTCTGCCACCGATTGACTGATTGAAAATATCTCCTAAGTTGTGTGCAGGATCGGTGGAGATCAGAAGGGTATTATGCCCTTCGTCTGCAGCTTTCCATGCGATAGCGGCAGCCGAGGTGGATTTTCCGACACCACCCTTCCCACCGACAAATATAATTTTTTTCTCAAGAACCTGCATAGTAAGACTCCTCTTTTTTAATGTTTACCATCATAACTTCTTCTGCTTAACAGCAACGAATACCAGTCATTGGTGACTTGTCCATCCCCATCCGAAGATGCCAATCATGAAAACTTTCAATCATATACGGATACAGTTCAAGTGTGTAGTAATAAACTGGGTTGGGGATTCCAATCATCTCCGAGTAAAGCATGAGAAGAAAAAGATCATCCTGATCACGGAGTTCCCGGGCAATTTCCTGACGGTGCGGCATATTCAATACTTCTTCGTAAAATTTTATAAGCATCTTTAATTTGTCAATAAGTGGAATTGAAACCACCCCCATATTAAAATGAGAAAAGGGACCATGGTATATGATCCCTCTTTTCATCCTACTTGATATTTTCCTCCACATCAATTGGCTTGCTGTCATCACTTGTCAAAGCTTTTACTGCTGTTAGGATAATCCAGACCGCAAACACAAAAATGATTGCTCCAAACACAAACAACAGGGTACTAGAACTTGAACCGAACCATGACCATTCAAAGATTACCTGCTGGAACATTGCATATAGGGTCATGAACATCAGGAATATCATCGGCAGTAAGGTTATCAAATAGTTCCTTCCCTGCCGTTTAAGCCAGATGGAAATCAGCAATAAACTGATACCGGCCAACAACTGGTTTGATGTCCCAAACAGCGGCCATAACAGATAACCACCTGAACCGAATCCTTTTGGTCCCTGAGGCAGCAGTACAAGTGCAGCACTGGATACAACTGCAAGTGTAGTTGCCACATGAGTCTTGGATAAAGACGGCATATTGTACTCAATGCCAAGTTCAGCAATTATATAGCGCATGAGTCGTACGGAAGTATCCAGAGTAGTTGCAGCAAAACTCACTACGATAACGGATACAATTGTCGCTGCCACATCCGGCGGAATTGCAAGACCTGTTGCAAGTTGTGCTGCTCCATCAACGAACACACCCAGTCCTGCACTACCAGCAGCAGAAAAACTATTATATGTTGCCAGGAATGCCTCTTGGCTCGGGAAAAAGGTGATTACGGCAATAATCGCAATCAAAGCCAGTGCACCCTCACCAATTGCCCCGAGATATCCTACCATACGTGCATCCGTTTCCTTATTAAGCTGTTTAGAAGATGTCCCGGAAGAAACCAGGCCATGGAACCCGGAAATAGCACCACAGGCAATAGTTATAAACAGCAACGGGAACCAGGAAATGTCAGTGTCAACATTTGTAACTGGTGCGCTTATCGCCGGCGCAGAGAACAGTAGACCCAAATATAATATACCAAGGCCGACTACTAATTGATGCGAGTTGATAAAGTCACGCGGCTGTAATAACTTCCATACTGGAAGCGTGGATGCAATATAAACATATACCATCAAAATAATAATCCAGATGAAGAATGCAGTAGAAACAGCTCCAAGTCCGAACAGTCCTCCGCCACCTTCTCCACCCATATACTGAACAAGGTCAATTTGCATCCATTCTGTTCGGCTTGCAATTACAGCTGTTATATACATGACAGCCAAAGCGAGAATCGATGGTACTAGCATTTTCTGTTTACGTTTATACACTGCGTATCCAATCCAGATTGCTAGTGGTATCTGGATAAACACAGGTATAACACTTGCAGGGAAAGAAATAAACAAATTAGCAATTACCCAAGCAAACACAGCATTTACCATTAATACTAGAATAAGAATAATGAATAAGAACAATATTTTTGCCCGCTGTCCAATCAGTTTATTTGCAAGTGTTCCGACTGATTGTCCTTTGTTACGTACAGACAGCACCAATGTTCCAAAGTCATGGACTCCCGCGGCAAACACCGATCCTAAAATAACCCATAAAAATGCTGGAAGCCAGCCCCAATACACGGCTATTGCTGGACCTACAATCGGTGCCGCACCTGCCACTGAAGTGAAATGGTGCCCCCAGAGCACAAATTTGTTCGTCGGTACAAAGTCGACCCCATCTTCATATTTATGTGCAGGGGTAACATAATTGGGATCCAGCCGGAAAATCTTCTCCGCCACAAATTTGGAATAATAGCGGTAACCCAATGTAAAGACCAGTATACCGATGATTGCAACCCAAATACTGTTCACTTTCTCTACCTCCTCCTGTAATAGTAGTCTCTTTGTCCTGAGACCTGTCACTTACAATCTATGTGTAAGCGTTTGCTGATAGTACAACTTCATTTTAGTTGACCTTTATTAACAAATGCAAATATTTTAACTTTTTAAATACCGTTTTTTTCTACTGTTTTTAATCACTACAAAAAAATGCTCTGAAAACTGCAGCAGTAGTCTTCAGAACAATACATTAAATTCTTATTCTCTTCCCATCCCACGCAGAAAGTTTAGAAGCATGGTGATACTTCGGTTAATCTCAGGATCTTTGAGTGCTTTTAATAAATCCATATAAGAAGTTGATTCCTGTTCGGAACTCTCATCGGCCTTTTCGAGACCCCGGTTCAGCTTTTCAGAGAAATTCTGCAATTCATCCACGTTCAGTTCCCCGACAAGGATGAACATTTTTACCAGGTTCTCGACTGCTGCTGAGTATTGCGGTCTGTTTAACTGTTTGAAAACATTGGCCATTGCTTCATCTTTATGCTTAATAAGTGCATTGGTCATATCGAGGTACCCGCTGTCATTTAACATGGACAAAAAATCAATTCCTTTTAAAATTGCCTCTTTGTTCTCGCTGACTGCCTTGGTAACCTCGTCTAAATTATGCTCCCGCACTGTCTCTTCCGGTATCTTCATCCGCTTAATGTTTGAAATCTGATCAGCCATCACGCTTCACCTGACTTCCCGGGAAAGTATAGTCTTCTCGATCCCATTTCCGCTCCACATTCACACTGATTTGCGGTTGCGGGTTACCACGACGGAAGTTATTCCGCTTCAATGGGCTCTTACCTCTTTTCTCCAGGATATCCATTTTCACCGCGATTTCCTTATATGCAGGTGTATTGGAATCCTTGTCAACACTGTTATCGGTCAAGTAGTTTACAGCCGATTTCCCATTATCATTTAGTGGCATATACAGTTCCTTTCCGCGTACACGGTCTGTGATATGGACTACTCCTGTTGCCTCGCCTGCATCCGAAGTTAATCTGATTTTAGCGCCTTCTTCAATCCCCCGCTCTTTAGCAAGTTCGGGTGAAACCTCAATAAACGCATTCGGCATCTTGTGATTTATAGCTGGTGACTTGTAGGTCATATTACCTTCATGGAAATGCTCAAGTACCCGGCCATTATTTACATGCAGATCAAATTTTTCTGTCGTATCATACTCAAGTTCATAATCAAGCGGGAACAGTTTAGCCTTACCGTCATCAAATGGAAATTTATCTTTATAAAGTAATGGTGTGTCGGTACCATCCTCATCAACCGGCCATTGCAGGCTATCATAGTTCTCAAGCCTGTCATAACTTACGCCGGCAAATAATGGAGCAAGCGCAGAAGACTCATCCATGATATCGGAAGGGCTGTCATAATCCCATTCATACCCCAGTTTAGCTGCCAAATCAGTTATGATCTGCCAATCAGGACGAGAATCTCCAACAGGGTCAAGTGCTTTATACATACGCTGAATCCTGCGTTCTGTATTAGTGAATGTTCCTTCTTTCTCCAGACTCGGTGCTGCCGGCAATATAACATCCGCATACTTTGCGGTCTCCGTCAGGAACAGGTCCTGTACCACGAAAAAGTCCAGCTTTTTAAATGCATCTGTAACATAATTGATGTTAGCATCAACAATTCCGGTATCTTCACCAATTACATACAGTGATTTAAGATTTCCTTCATGGATTGCTTCAACCATCATATGGTTATCTTTTCCAGGTTCACTAGGAATTTCACAATCCCATGCCTCTTCATAACGTTTTCGGACGTCATCATCAGAAACCTTTTCATAACCCGGGAAAAAGTTCGGCATACTTCCATAGTCACTACAGCCTTGGACATTATTATGTCCTCTAAGCGGATAGGCTCCGGTGCCATTACGCATATAATTGCCGGTTACGAGCAACAAATTGGATATTGCTGTACTCGTGTCACTTCCAAGCTGGTGCTGTGTAACACCCATCGCCCAGCAGATAGCCAATTTATCAACACTCACGATTTGTTTGGCAATATCAATCAGGTTATCTTTTGAGAGACCTGTGATTTCCTCTGCATACTCCAATGTGAACTTATTCAGAGATTCTTTATATTCCTCAAAATCGTTGACCCACTTGTTAATAAATTCCTTGTTTTCCCATCCTTGGTCAATTATATATTTAGTAACAGCTGACAGCCAGACAAGGTCAGTTCCGCTTTTCGGCTGGAAAAAGCGGTCCGCCCGCTGTCCCATTTCATGCTTACGTAAATCAAATACATATAATTTCTGGCCAAACAATTTCTGTGACCGTTTGATCCGCGATGCGAGGACAGGATGTGACTCAGCGGTATTAGATCCGATCGTGATCACCATTTCCGCTTCGGCTATATCGTCGATTGAACCAGAGTCCCCTCCATGCCCTACTGTTCGGAATAATCCCTTTGTTGCAGGTGACTGACAATACCGTGAACAGTTATCCACGTTGTTCGTACCAAACACCTGACGGGACAGTTTCTGCATGAGGTAAGATTCCTCATTTGTTGCTTTGGATGATGCGATGAATCCCAGTGAATCCGCACCTTCTCTATCCTTAATTTCCGTGAATCGTTTAGCAACATAATTTAAGGCGTCATCCCACTCCACTTCCACAAAAGAATCGTCTTTACGGATAAGCGGTTTAGTTATGCGCTCTTCAGAATTTACGTAATCCCAGCCGAACTTCCCTTTTATACAGGTAGAAATACCGTTTGCTGGTGATTCCTGTTGCGGTTCAACTTTCAGTATTTTGCGGTCTTTGGTCCATACATCAAATGTACAACCAACGCCGCAGTATGTACAAACGGTCTTAGTCTTTTCAATTCTTTCTTCACGCATAGAGGCTTCGGTATCGGATACAGCGAATAACGGACCATAACCCGGTTCTGCTTTCTTGGTTAAATCAATCATCGAACGTAGGAGTCCTGGACTGTGATCGGTCATATATCCTGCTTCACCAACCATATCATTTTCCATTAGAGCATTACATGGACATACAGTCACACACTGTCCGCAGCTAACACAGGATGATTGATCAATTGGTACATCATTGTCCCAAACAACACGCGGCTGCTCACGTTCCCAATCAATTAATAGCGTTTCATTAACCTGGACATCCTGACAGACCTCCACACATCGTCCGCACAAAATGCATTGGTCCGGGTCATAACGATAAAACGGGCTTGAATCGTCCACATTATACGGCTTTTCCTGAAACGGCCGGGACTGATGTTCCAACCCGAATTCAGCAACCGTATTGTGAATTTCGCAATCGCCGTTATTGTAGTCACACACTGTACAATACAATTCATGCTTCTCCAGTATCCTGTCCAACGACTCTTTTTGTGCAGCATTTACTGTCTCCAGATTAGTGTTCACCTTCATACCTGGTCTGACGGAAGTTCCGCATGCCCGCACCATTTCCCCATTAACTTCCACTACGCAAGTATCACATGTCTGCACCGGTCCAAGCGATTCGTTGTAGCAAATCTGCGGGACATAATTGTCTGTTGTGTTGATTAAATCCAGTAGATTCTGATCAGGATCTGCCAAATATTCTTTCCCGTTAATCGTCACTACAGTATGTTGTTGTTCAAGCACTAAATCTCCTCCCTACTTTACTGAATAAATATCCTGCTCTGTCCCTCCATGGATTCGCTCCTGATGGGTATATACATTCAGACTGCTGCCACGGACAAAACCGACTGCAGTAATATTAAGGTCGTTGGCAAGTTTGAGTGCCAGGTCTGTTGGTGCCGACTTTGCCACTAGTATTCCTGCACCGATTTTGGAAACTTTTAAGATGACTTCGGATGAAATTCTTCCACTGAATAATATGCATTTGTCTTTCAATAGAATCCTGTTGAGGAGGATATGTCCGTACAGTTTATCGAGGGCGTTATGGCGGCCGATATCAATATAGGAGGTTAAAAATTCATCTTGGGATGCCAAGGCTGCCTGGTGAACACCCTCCGGTTCTGCCAAACACATCTGCATTATCATCAAATTCTTTCATCAATCGATAAATTCTGCTAGTGGACAGCTGAATTCCAGAATAGACGGTCTTAGCCGTCTTCACATCCTGTGTAAGGTAAAATTCTCGGCTTTTCCCGCAACAAGAACCAATCCACCGTTCAGTTCGTTCGGAAACTTCCACCTTAGTCGACAAATCAAGGTAGACAAATCCTTTTGCTTTATCAATTGTCAAACTTTTAACCTGATCTGGTGAACGGATAATCCCTTCCGAAGCAAGAAAACCATATGCCATTTCCGCGATACTCTCCAGCGTACAGACAATTGTTGCATACTGCTCGCCATTGATCATGATGGTAATTGCAGATTCTCTGGCAACCTCATCATCTTCCGTCATCTTTAAGTGATGATGATATTTTGCCGTTTGCCAAAATGACAAGCTGTCTCTTTTCATCGAAGTCCCCCTTTCCATAAATACTCATATTCTTTGTTTCCCGCTAACTAACTATTTAAAACATTGTATCTTTTACCGTATATTATAATTTTATTTTTAAAAAAAGAAGGTATTCCGTTTATTCTGCGGAATACCTTCTTTTACTATATTAGTAGAGTTTACCTTGTCTGTATAAGATGTCTGATATTTTCATTACTGCATGGATATAACAGTTCTGCCGTAATGGGAACGGATCCCCGAAAAATTGAGGCAGGATTGTATCAAAGGTGTACTTCATTTTGTCAAATAACCGCTTATAGATTTCCTCCTCGCTGTGGAACTGCGTCTCCCTTCCCTGCAGCCACTCAAAGTAGGAGACAATTACACCACCTGCGTTAGCAAGGATATCCGGAATGATAATGACACCTTTTTCACTAAGATACTTATCTGCATCACCAGTTACTGGCGCATTGGCACCCTCTACAATAATTTGTGCCTTGATTTCTTTCATGTTGTCTTTATGAAGCTGATCTTCAAGAGCCGCAAGGATAAGAACATCCACATCAAGTGTCAAGACATCGTCACGGTTTTTTATTTCTGCCTGTACTTCTGCTTGCTTTAATTGTTTTTCATCAGTTGGGAGATCACCATTATTTTTGGAAGTGTATTTAATCAGATTTGGAATATCCAGTCCGTCAGAATTATAAAGTGCTACATTCCGGTCACTGACTGCTACAACTTTATTATTCAAGTAATTACACTGATAAGCCTCCTGTGCAGCAACGGAACCTACATTACCAAATCCCTGGATTGCCATAGTAATCGTTTTGTCTTTATGGGCAAGTGCCGTCTTGGCAAAAATATTATCCAGATTAGAAAGCCACTTCCCTTGATCGTTCAGGAAGTTATGAAGCATATAACGGAATGTGAAATATACACCTTTACCTGTTGCTTCCCTACGGCCAAGTGACCCGCCATTCTCTACACTTTTACCAGTAAAGCTGCCACGGTATGGAACTCCTGGTCTGATACTCTTGTATTCTCCCATCATCCAGTCCATTTCGCGGGCGCTGGTTCCTACATCCGGCGCCGGGATATCTTTATCAGGGCCTAGGATTTCACTGAAATACTGCACATATTTTTTACACATCATGTAAAGCTCTTTAGAACTGTATTCCCGTGGATTAATCACAACCCCACCTTTTCCGCCGCCAAACGGCACTTCATGCAGCGCATTTTTCAGGGTCATGAGTGCTGCAAGATTCATAACTTCTTCTTCATTTACTGATTCGTGAAAACGGATACCACCTTTATACGGGCCAAGCACATTATTATGCTGTACCCGGAAGGCTGGTACACGGATTACTTTTCCATTATCGAGCGGGATCCGTAGAAAAGATTTATTTACATGATTTGGGGTCGAAAGAATGGATGCCAGTGAAGTGAACGCCTTTTTACGTTCATCTCCTGTACAATCAGGCATAAATGTTTCATCCTCCATTAACGCATCCAGAGAATCCTGAACTATTTGACCGGTACTCTTTGCCATAAACTAAAACCTCCATCTTCTGATATGTTTTCTGCTGAATTTATAAAAACTCTCTGCTAGTACCTATAACCGTTTTGGATAGAGGATTAACATTATTTCCGGGAAGCATTACAAGAAAATCACCGCAAACACGGTCGATATAATAAGCCCAATTATCACAGGTATAAAGTTTTTCCGAACCAATTCCATGACGGATACACCGCAGAATCCGGCAATCGCTATTACGGACGACCAGGCTACAATCGTTCCACCGCCGGTCCAGATAGAACCCATCTGTCCGATTGCTGCAAGTGTTCCCGCATCTATTGAGCCATTCTGTAAGGAAGCAGCAAGTGCACCAGTAAGTGGCAGTCCGGAGAACCCTGAGCCATCAAGCCCCGTGATAATCCCGATGATCAGCACACTGAACCCTGCAAGAAAGGCACTTTGCGGAAGAAACTCCTGAGTAGACTGTACAAGGTCAAACAATAATGCTGGTGAGTTTTCCCCAACGCCTAGGATACTCCCCGAAAAGTCAGAACTTCCAAGAAAAAAGAATCCAGCAATCGGGATAACCGGTCCCATGGCTTTAAACGCGAATACAAACCCATCGGTAATATGGTTGCTGATATAATCGAGCGCTTTTTCCCGTCCGAAGGCAACCGAAGATAATAACAGAAGAATTACTGCTACTCCACCAATAAATGCAGCTCCGTCACCACCTTCAAAACCGCTCATTCGCCCTGATAAAAGCTTGGTGTACATCATATATACCACGACAGCCAACAGTGAAATTGGTACTAATATGGCAAATACTTTGCTCCACAGCGGTAGATTAGTGCCAACCGATTTATTTTTTGACTGATCTGCCGCCTGCATAGCCTGTAGTTCAATTTCATTAAGTTCACTGTCCTTTGACCGGATGGACTTGCGGTAAAATAAATATGCTAGACCAATAGCAGTTACACCGGTTATAACTGAAAGAATCAGTGCCTTATCCGTAACCATGCCAACGTCAATTCCGGCTGATTTTGCCGATAGACTAGGTGCCACCTGAACAATATAATCAGATGACAGTGCCATACCCTGACCAGCCAACGCCACCGCTACTGCAGCTGTAAGCGCCGGCAGTCCAGACCTGATTGCTGCGGGGACCAAAAGAGCACATATTAATGGAACCGCGGGGGTAGGCCAGAAAAACAGTGAGATTACATACGTAACTGCCACCAGCACAAAGAACGAAACATGACCGTTGACCATAATTTTCTGGATTGGCTGAATCATTCTGCGGTCGGCTCCCAAGTCACGTAAGGAATGAAGTAATGCCATCATAAATGTGATAATCAAAAAGATACTGAATAATTCTTTTGCAGCTACGAGGTTAGCATTGAATATTGCAGTAAAACCGTCAATCAAGCTTCCCTTGAATACCCAAGCTATTACAAAAGTCCCGAGCAAGGATGGAAGCACAACCCCTTTTCTGAAAATCATAGTTAATATAATAATCAGTGTAAATAAACCATACAACCAGTGCGATACAGTAAGCTCCACTGTTTAACACTTCCTTTCCAGCGTGTGCTATAGCCTATGCACAGGGAAAAGAAGCGGTGCTATACTCCTATATCGCTTAAAATAATTTTTATCTTAGTTAGTTACTACCTGTATCCCGATTATCACTACATTCATTGCACAGCAGTTTACCATCTATTTGATCCCCGTCAAAAAAACCGTCTTTACAATAGATAGGCTTACCGCATGAACCGCATTCCCCGATAAGCTCCCTCACTTATAACCCTCCCCTTCTAAACATTCGAAATATTATAGTACTATTTTATCATATAAGTTGTCACTTAATCTTTGTGGCTTACCTAGCAATTGATATAAACTGCGACATAACAGCCGTACCTACCGCTACGTCAGAATCCTTCGCTTTCCGGGGGCACGGCCTCAGCCTCCTCGCGGAAAGAACGTCGCTGCGGGGTCTTCGGACTCGTGCTGTTCCCCCAGGAGTCTACGCATTCTGCCTGCGCTAATAGGCGTTTGGCGTTGATATAAGTATAAATCAATTTCAATCCAGCGACGGAAATACATGGAGACTCCAGCGGGAAAAGCAACAGCTGAAAATCCCGCAGGAAGTGGTCTTCTTCCGAGGAAGTTGAAGCGTTGCCCGCGGAAAGCGTAGTGTATTTCCGGAGCGAAGTCTCGCTGTTATGTCACAGTTTATATTAACTGCTCAATAAGGCTTCAATAAAACAGAAAAAAAAACAGCCCTCGTTATAAGCAGGGCTGTTCTCTGTGAGCGGAGTCCATATTCAATTATGCAGCCTGTAGTAACGTTCTTGGCTGTTTGTAAAATAACAGAAATACGAGTATTGCACTTAAAATAAATGAAGGCAACATATATGATCCGCTGTACAACAGTGAGTACAACCAAACCGGCTGTCCTTCAGGTGCATAGTGTCCGAAAAAGGCAATACCCGCAATAAAGTGCGCCAAAAATCTTAGCCCGGAACCAATGAATACACCCATTGTAATATAACTGAAACTTTGCAGCGGTTTACTATTCTTTATTGCTTTTTGAACTGGCTTAGCAAACACTCCAGCCGTACCTATAACAGTAAATGCTACGATATAGTCGAGGAATCCCTGGACAGGAGTTAAAATGATCGGTCCGGACATCACAACCTGCAACATTCCGAACAGAAAACCAGCTGTAAGTCCCCCTTTTAATCCCCAACGGAACGCAACAATAAATATGGGAATCATTGCAAAGGATACTGAACCACCTTGTGGCCAAATTGCAAACTTCAGAAATGGTATAATATCGAGCAATAGTGCCATAGCAGCAAAAATAGCCACCTCAATCAAAAATAACGTACGTTTGGAACGCATATAAACCTCTCCCCCTTTGCCGGCAGACCACCCTGCCGTGCGGAATTTTTTTGATCACAAAAAAAGCAATGCCAAGGGGAAGCTTCCTGATGGGGAAATCCGCTCACATTGCCTAAAAAAATCCATCAAAAAAGCCACCATCCCTACGTTAGTACTAACTAACAGGTTCAAAGGGTAAGAACAAATAACTATGTTCACTCTCAGCCAAATGGCTCCCCCTGTAGGCTTCTACTATTCTGCTTTTTTCGCTATACTAATTATAACGTACCATTCTGAATATAACAACAGTACTGAAGTTTATTTTACAGTGCCATAAATTCCTCTACATCCCGAACACAAAGCTGAATTGCATTCTCCCAGAATTCCGGTTGAGTCAAATCAACATTCAAATGTTTTTTCGCCAGACTCTCCACCGTCATACGGCCGGTGTCGCGGAGAAGTGCAATATAGTCATCCTCAAATCCTCCGCCCAATTCTTGTGCATGTGCATAGATACCAAGGCTGAATAAATATCCGAATGTATATGGAAAGTTATAAAACGGAACCCCGGTAATATGGAAATGCAATTTGGATGCCCAGAAATGCGGGTCATATTCATCAAGCGAATCACAGTAGGCTTCTTTCTGTGCTTCGACCATCAGTTCATTCATCCGGTCAACCGATACCATTCCCTGTTTCCGTTCCTCATAAAAGCGCTGTTCAAATATAAATCTTGCATGGATATTCATAAAAAATGCAACACTACGCTGGATCTTATCCTCAAGCAATGCCAGTTTTTCTTCTTTATTCTTTGCGTTTCTTACAGACGCATCCGCAACAATCATCTCAGCAAAGGTCGATGCTGTTTCTGCCACGTTCATCGCGTACCCCTGATTAAGTCCATTTAAATCATTCATTACATACTGGTGAAAACCATGTCCCAGTTCATGCGCGAGTGTTGCTATATTAGATGAGGTTCCTGAATAGGTCATGAAAATCCGAGTCTGTTCACTTTGAGGGAAACTTGTACAAAAACCACCTGGACGCTTTCCTGCCCGGTCTTCCGCCTCAATCCAGCGGTTTTCAAATGCAATGCGCGCAAAATCGGCCATTTTGGGACTGAATTCACCAAACTGATCAACGATAAAATTCGCCCCCTCTGTGTAACTTGAGGTTTTCACTGACTTGGATACAGGTGCCCCAATATCGTATATACTCAACTTTTCCAATCCCAGTAAATCCGCCTTTTTCTGCAAAAACTTAACAAAGTGATGCTTGTTTTTATTGATAGCTTCCCACATTGCATCAAGTGTCTCTTTTTTCATCCGGTTAATGGCCAGTGGTTCCTTTAATACATGCTGCCAGTTACGATGTTTATATTTCTGCAGTCTGAACCCTGCCAAGTGATTCAATGTCTGACCAAACAAATCAGCATTGCTGCCCCATGCTTGGTTTAATTGTTCGAACACATGCTTACGAACAGAGCGATCAGGGCTGCTCATTTTATTTGACGCTTGACCAACTGAATATGATTTCTGCTCGCCATTTTCATCGATTTCCACTTCCATATTCCCAACTATCGTGTCATACATCTGACTCCATCCATGATAGCCATCAACCGCCAGATCATTGATCAGCATCTCCTGTTCGGACGGCAAAAGTTCTTTTGCTTTTTCTCTATATTCATTAAGAACAAATTCCAATTCCTTTAAAGCAGGGTTTCGGAGAAGTTCTTTCCATGTCGAATCGTTAATTATGCTAATCTTTTGATCCAGTAGTGTTTTAACAGCATTCATTTCTGCTGATATTTCACTTCTTTTCCCAACAAGTAAGCTTGCTTCCTTATCTTTTACATCCTGGGCGCTAAGACAGCTGATAAATGCAGAAGCCTCCCGCATCTTTTTCCTTACATCCTCAAACTGTTCCACAATCGATACCAGCTTATCAGCATCAACTTTTCCTGTATCTGGCTGGAAACTTTCAATTAACTTTTTTAGACTCCTGGTTTCTTCCTGAACATTTACTAAATATGTACGAAATTCTTTTGAACCGCTTCCCCCTGGAAAAATAACTTCTAAATCCCATGTTGGATTATACGTGGACTTACTCATCCAATCTCCCCCTTAAACTTTTGGTTGGTATTTACTGAACTATTTATTTAGTATACCGAAATAGATTAATAATTTCAGCCGAAGTATATCAATTTTCTTAATCTTTTTGGAACTCGTCCAGGATTGACCCGGACGAGAAATAGTTATCTTCCTGTTATGGATGCACCTGTGTCCGGATGGCCGTATATTTGAACCCTGCCAAAATCTCTTGTTTCTATCAAATAGACATGGGGCTGTGTAGTGCCTTGAATCGCATATGCCAATCCACTGAACTTAGAAGGTGTTAAGAATCCTTTCTCGTTACCTTTCACCGGTACTGCACCAGGTGAATAAATCCGCCATGATTCTGCACTGGCCGGCAGGTTGATGTATCTCTGTTTTTGTCCAATCGCTCTATATGTTTGCGGGGGCTCGTACGGATGTTGGATAAACAAGCAGAAAGCCCGGACAACAGCCTCGGCGTATAACTGCCAATTTCCCCTTAGTTGGGCTATATCGTCCTGAACAGAGTCGGCAAACCCATATTCAACAATAATTGTGTTCACCCTACCGGTATTACGGTTCATAAAATAATAATCACGCCGGGCGTTTTTAGGAAGTGGTTTGGAAAAAACCCGGCGCACGTTTTGTCCAGAAGACTTTAATTCTTTTGCAACCTTTTCCGCCATTCGCCTGCTACTATAAATGGAGTGGATTACTTCAGCACCGTCTCCTCCCCCGGCATTAATATGATTGGAATGGCAATATTCTGCTCCGCTCTCTCGGACGACTTTTGCCCGTTCATATGGGGCTAGTGTAATGTCAGTGTTTCGGGTAAGGGCCACAGGGATTCCCAGCTCAAGATACCTGTTAAACTGATAAAGTGAGATAGAAAGATTCAAATCTTTCTCGGTCCAATAACGATTGGATCCACCACCCGGGTCTGTCCCTCCATGCCCAGGGTCAATTATCAGTTTTGGTTTCATTTACTGATTCCCCTTCTTTCTGCGACAATTTTACCTCTAGTAATGTTTCTCGCTGTCTTCTACCGCTTCGTGTAATATAGTTATTTTTATACCAGGCAACAATAGATGTGGTAAAGGTAAACAGATAGGATATAGATTCTTCTAGCATTTCACTGCTAATTGGCAGAGGTGACTTGCCAAACATGACAAGAAACTGGTTAACTAATGCAAGGAGCAATGCTCCTGTTCGTATAATGGTACCTTTGTCCACTTTTTCTCCCTCCTTTATTTGTTAATACTGTATTGTGTTCATTTGCTGGCAAATACGGCACGGCGGATTACAGAAGATGCAATTTAACTGTTCTACTCCAATAATCGCACCTCACAATAAAAAGGAGGCAAAAGAAAGAAATAAACTGATACTCATTCAAGTTGATCATCATCCCTTAAGCGTTGAGAGGTCGAAGGAAGCAGAATTTCCCTCCAAATGCCGCTCACCACTTAAACAGCAAATTTCTGTAATATACAAAAAAACTGTACAGCCTATTAAGCTATACAGCGGAATTAATCTACTTCTTCTCATGTATTGGTTCGCCTGATTTGATTGACTGGTTCAATGCCTGCAAAATATACCCTATCCCCTTATATCTTGTCAGCGGATATGTTCGAGGTAAATCGTCAATAAAGGTACCATTGATAACAGGCTTGTACTTTTTCCCGGTTAGAACTACAAGGTTATCGTACTGGTCCAGCCCCTTCTCTTTAATTTGTTCTCTGAGTTTGGCAAAAGAGATAATTTCATTACTTTTTTGTCCAAATGTCACATCATACTGCCCCTCAACCAAGTCGTCTTCCGATAAGAATCCATGTTTTGCGGACAGAATGACCCAGTCATCAGTATACTTCTCTGCGTATTTTCGGCATAAAGTATGCAGCGTTCCGGTGTACGCATTGCCTGCCGGAACAGGACCCAGATCCGGATATTTATCCCATATTTTTTTTCTTCCACATGGTATGATACTTAACTCTCTCATTTACATTACCTCTTATAGCAGTTTTCTCTAGTATACCATCAATGAGAGTTGATTGAGAGTTGATAGAGAGTTAACCTTTAGACTTTGAATAAAATTATCCTGAATTCAAACTTTCTCATTGACATTCGGTATTTATCAATATATACTAAGTTACATAAAGTAAGTAATGATATAATTTTTGGAGGGATTTACATGGCAAAGACAGTTTGGAATGTAGACGCAGTTCACAGTGAAGTTGGTTTTACAGTAAAACATATGATGATTTCAAAAGCGAAAGGAACTTTTGACAAATTCGATGCAGTAATCGAAGCAGATGTGGAAGATCTGACAGATTCAAAAGTTGAAGTTACAATTGATGCAGCAAGTATTAATACGCGTAATAAAGACCGCGATGACCATTTGCGTTCAGCAGATTTCTTTGATGTTGAAAATCACCCTAATATCACATTTGTGGCAACTGATATTAGTAAAGAATCTGCCAGCCAGTATAAAGTAACTGGTGACTTAACAGTCAAAGGCACAACTAAGCCTGTAACAGTGGATGTTGAGTATGTTGGTCAAAGCAAAGACCCTATGAGCGGTAACATAGTAGCCGGGTTCAACGGTGAAACTAAAATCAACCGCAAAGAATTTGGACTTACCTGGAATGCTGCAGTCGAAACCGGTGGCGTACTGGTTGGCGACGAAGTAAAAATACACTTTGAAATCGAAGCACACAAAGCTGAGTAATTAAATAAGATACCTGTTCTTAGAAAAACTCGATATTCGTATCGTTTATAACGAGTATCGAAGTTTTTCTTATACTATCTTCCGTAGAAACTTATGAATTCTGATAGTATAAATGAAAACTGTCGTCCCCAAGGGCGACAGTTTTTTTGTGCAGATGTCTCTTTAGTCTTTCATCTCTGGTTCTTGTTTCACACCTTCTTTATTGAGGTAAACACTACTAGATACCAAAAATTCGATAAAGGAGGAAATTTTGTGGAATTAAATGTTGCTCAGAAGCTAATAAAAGACCATCTCGTCTCCGGTGAGATGAAGCCTGGGGCTGAAATCGGCCTAAAAGTTGACCAGACCCTTACCCAGGATGCAACTGGTACAATGGTAATGCTCGAACTGGAAGCGATGGGACTGGATTATCCAAAGACGGAAGCATCTGCACAATATGTGGACCATAATCTCATTCAAGTGGATAGCAAAAATCCTGATGATCATTTATTTCTCGAAAGTGCTGCCCATAAATTCGGATTATACTACAGCAGGCCTGGTAACGGTGTAAGCCATCCAGTTCATATGCAACGGCTTGCGGCACCAGGGAAAACATTGCTAGGTTCCGATAGCCATACCTGTGCTAATGGATGCATGGGAATGCTGGCAATGGGTGCTGGTGGAATTGACGTGGCTATGGCCATTACGGGAGAGCCTGTTTACATTACGATGCCTGAAGTTATGGGGGTCAAGTTGACAGGAAACCTGCCGGACTGGGTGAGCGCTAAAGATGTGATCCTCGAAATGCTTCGCCGTTATGATGTAAAAGGCGGAGTTGGTAAAATTATAGAATACTACGGCCCTGGATTAGATAACCTGTCTGCAATGGATCGCCACGTGATTGCCAATATGGGAGCAGAGCTGGGTGCTACGGCAACCGTCTTTCCATCTGATGAAGAGGTAAAATCATTTCTCTCCCAGCAGAACCGTGAAGAGGATTGGGTTGAACTAAAAGCTGACGATGGGGCTACGTATGATATTAATGATGAGATTAATTTATCCGAACTTGAACCGCTTATCGCAAAACCTTCCAGTCCAGGCAATGTTGTTCCGGTGAGCGAAATTGCAGGAACTCCAATTTATCAGTCCTACATCGGTTCATCGGCAAATCCTGGTTACCGGGATTTCGCAATTGCTGCTGAAATTGTTAAAGGTCGCCGGATTGCACATGGTATGTCATTTGATATAAATCCTACATCCAGACAAATGCTAACAAACCTGGTTAAAGATATGCATATTGCAAGTCTGCTTCAGGCGGGTGCACGATTACATCAGGCAGGATGTAACGGATGTATCGGAATGGGACAAGCGCCCGCATCAGGTCGCAATAGTTTGCGTACCACACCACGAAACTTCCCGGGGAGGTCTGGAACCCGTGAAGACAGTGTTTACTTATGCAGTCCCGAAACAGCCGCTGCTTCCGCATTAAAAGGTGAAATAACCGATCCGAGAACACTCGAATTCCCATATCCAAAAGTAACTGGGCCGAGTGAACAGAATGTGGAGGATGACCTGCTGGAAAACCCTCTGCCACAAGAGGAAGCGCGCAATGTAGATCTTGTGAAGGGGCCAAACATCGTTTCTATTCCAGAGATGGATAAACTACCGGATACGCTTGAAATTCCAGTACTGTTAAAAGTCGGCGACAACATTTCCACCGATGAAATACTTGCGGGTGGGGCACGTGTCCTTCCATACCGAAGCAACCTTCCAGAAATAAGCAAGTTTACGTTTGAGGCAATTGACTCCACTTATGTAGATCGCGCCATCGACACGAAGAAACTTAGCGGCCATGCGATTGTAGGCGGCTATAACTATGGTCAAGGATCAAGTCGTGAGCATGCTGCACTTGCACCACGTTATCTGGGACTGCGTGTTGCTCTGGCAAAGGATTTCGCCCGCATTCACTGGCAAAACCTTGTTAACTTTGGAGTGATTCCGCTAACCTTCACCAACGAAAAGGATTACGAAGAGCTAGAAGATGGTGAAGTTCTGAAATTCACCGACCTGAGGGCTCAATTAAAAGAAGGAAACGAACTGACAATCGAACTTGCAGGATCTGGTGGCACGATTAATGCTGCCCATTCCCTGTCAAAACGCCAAAAAGAAATTATTCTTGAAGGCGGCCTAATTAACTGGATTAAAGATAAACAGCATAGCTAACTGATGGCCAACTTATCCACAAATAACCAATGTTTATGAAGCAAAACTTAATACTCGCTATTAAAAAAGTGTGAATCACAACCAGGATTCACACTTTTACTTTTACGCCCCTTTCTTCATAAGCCAAAGAAAGTATGGCGCTCCTATAATAGCAACCAATATTCCTGATGGAATCTCATTAGGTGCAAGAAGAGTACGACTGAATAAATCGGCTATCACCAATAGCGCCCCACCAATCATTATTGTAACTGGCAGCAGACGTTGATTGGAAGGACCCACGAGGAGCCGTGCCGCATGAGGTGCAATCAGTCCTACAAAGCCAATCGCTCCTACTGCTGCAACACTAAAAGCAGCAAGTAAAGTTGCTATCAGAGCAAGTTGGAAACGGGCAGACATTACATTTAACCCGAGTCCCTTCGCTGTGTCATCACCCAGAGATAATGTATCCAAAACACGGATTCGCAAGAGTAATAACGGGAACAAAATCACAACCGGCCAGATGAGGAAATTAAGAAGCTCCGACCAGCCCTTGGCATATGTAGTTCCCGAAAGCCATGTCAATGCAGAAGCGACACCCATGTCCGCCTGTACGACTAATATCTGAATGATTGCTGAGCCAAAAGCAGAGATACCTATACCAAGCAACGCAAGAATCGTCGGCTGAAACTGCGCACGAATTGCAAGCGCCATTACAGCTATGAAGAAAACAAACGAACCAATCATCGCACCAATCGGTATCCATATTGTAGAGACACCGAACACATACATTGTGAGAAGCGCCCCCACACCTGCACCGGAAGTTATTCCAATAACCGATGGGTCCGCAAGCGGGTTCCTCAGCACTCCTTGAAAAATCAATCCACTGACCGCAAGCACCATGCCACTGAATAATGCAACTAGGACACGGGGAAGTCGAAGATCCATAATCAGTCCAAGCATAAAATCATTCGATTCGCCGAAAAGTGTATTCCAGAGCAGCAGGGGTTCGAAGCCATAGTTTCCTGATGCAAGGCTTACAAATATTGTTACTGCAATTAACCCTGCAAGTGCCGGTATTGCAACTTTGGCAGACATATTAAGATTTGATTTACCAGCCATAACCGCAGCGTTTTCTGAGCCATAGCCCGATCGTTTCATACGTAAAACAAGGTAGATAAGCCAAGGAGCACCAATTAATGCTGTAATTGCACCCACAGGCAACTCTGCAAACGATGGATCAATAATCCGGGCCAATATATCTGCGAGCAGAAGCACATTTCCACCCCATATAAATGAAGCTATTACTAAGGGCAAATGTTTCCTGTAACCAATAAGTTTAATAATGTGCGGAGCAACAAGTCCTACGAATCCTATCGGGCCAACCACACTTACCGTCGTCGAAGTAAGAAGTACAGCAGCTGTAGTGGTAACAAATTTAACATTGCTTACCTTTTGTCCAAGTGCAGTGGCAACATCATCTCCTAGTGTTAAGGTATCAAGTCTTAAACTGAAGAAAAAAATAACCAAGCATCCCACAAGAACAAATGGCCAGGTAAACTGCACTCCGCTCCAATCATTTTGAATCAAGGTTCCGGAGCCCCATAGAAATAATCCAGCCGTTTCATTCTCATAAAAAATCTGCAGAACGCTTGTCAGCGAGGAAAATAAAAAGGTCATAATCATTCCAGCGAGCACCATTCGTACAGGTGTCGCATTGTTTCCTCCTGATAAAATAAAAACAAATAAAAAGGTAAAAAGCCCTCCTAAAAAAGCGATGAAAATACCGTTTCCCACAAGTGCAACCGGGAAAAATACTGTACAGAAAACAACTGCAAAATACGTACCGGAATGAATGCCAAGCGTACTTGCTGAGGAAAGCGGGTTTTTCGTTACTGTCTGCAAAACCACTCCAGCAACAGCAAGCGCGCCCCCTGCGATAATCCCCATAACCGCGCGGGGCATTCGTAGGGATCTGACCGTGTGATGCTGAAGATTGTCTTCCGGTGATAAAATAGCATCAATAATTGTCCCCATTGGAATGGATACACTACCCTGGTTAATATGTATAAACGTTAAGATGCATAAAAGCGCGGTTCCACCTCCAAAGGTGAGAACCGCAACTATTATATTCCGCATAGATTGACTCATCAGCAGATTACTCTTTTACCATTGCATCGACCAGCTGCTTTGCCAGAACTTCCGCTGATAACAAACCACCAAATGTCCAAGTATCCCCTGGAAGTTTGTGCGTGTTACCATTTTTGACAAAGCTTAGGTTCTCCCATACTGGGTTTCCTTTTAGCTGGTTCGCAAAAATGTTATCTTCTTCCTGTACTATATAGAGAAACTGAAGCTCTTTATCCTGGAAATTCTGAAGTGCTTCCACTGTTACCTGGCTGTATCCATATGTTTCTTTCTTGTCAGTCTGATAAGCATTTTCAAATCCCAGTTTCCCCATAACTTTGGCGACTATGGAATTATCGGTAAACAGCCGGATTGTTGGTACATTTTGAGCAGTAAATGCCTGTGTAGCAAGATAGTTTGCCCCCTCAAGCCCAGCATCAGCTACCCGCTGTTTCTGTTCCTCGATGTAATTCTCAAGGTCAGTAAGTGCTTGTTCAGCCTCATTTTCTTTATCAACGATTTTCGCCATTGTCTTGAATTCTTCAATCATATTCTGGTAATGATCCTGTACAGCCTCCTCGCCGTATGGAGCAAATGTTACCACAGGTGCAATATCCTTCAATTTGTCCAAATCTTGTTCATGTCGGAATTTAGTTGCGATAATCAGATCCGGATTCAATCTTGCAATCGCCTCAAGGTTAGGTTCCTGCCGTGTACCGACATCTTTTACACTGTCAGCGAATTCCTTATCAATATTAACCCACTGATGAAAACCATCGATATCTGCAACACCGGCTGGCTGAACACCGAGCGTTAGCAAATGCTCAGCATAAGACCATTCCAGAACTACAATCCGTTCAGGTGTACCTTTTAATGTTTGTTCGCCCAGTGCATCTTGAATAGTAATGGACCGTTCTTCACCGGATTCATTTGATTCCTTGTTACCTTCACTCCCAGTGTTCTCTTGTTCTTCACCACCGCAGGCAGCAAGTAATAATATGATTGAAATAAGTAAAAACGAAACAACAGCTTTTTTCATCTTCTTTCTCTCCTTTACGCTAGTTAATCCATTCAATGGATTGTTGAACAGGGGTCCTTCCCCTGTCTCTTGGGATTTTATTCGGATAGCCGATCTGGACCACAGCCACAAGCCGATGTTTTATAGGCGACAATCCTACATCACCGATAAACACTTCATCAAGCAAGGTAGGCTTTGCTGTCCACATGGTACCAATTCCTTCTGCCCAGGCTGCAAGCTGAAAATTTTGGATAAACGCACATACCGCCGCAAAATTTTCATCGTCCAGGTAGCCACCGTCATCTTCTTTGTTCATATAAAAAAGCACATGGTGTGGAACTGACCGGAAAAACCGGTCATATGACTGACGGGCCTTTGCAAGCTTCTCTTCGGATAGCGTTTTTAAAAGTCCTAGCCGTATGTAACTGTCCACTACCTTTTTACCGAATTCCGACCGTGCCTCATCCTCATATATTTTCATATTCCATGGTTCTTTCAGATGATGATTTGGTGCATAGGCTGCATGCTGAAATAATTCCAAAAGCTTTTCTCGGTTAACTTTTTCAGGCTTGTAATCCAGAATAGTTCGACGGCTGCGCATTATTTCATGAAGATTAATGATATCACCTGCCCGGCATAGTTAATTGATAAAGATTCTCATTATCATTCGCAATTACTATGCTACTGGCTAACCAGCTTAAAGTCAAGAGAAAGTTAGGCATTTGCCATTTTGACAAATCTTTCCTCAAAATACCGCTTCTTATTATCATTGTTAGTATGGTCAAAAAACGCTATGACATCACCCAGTGCATTCTCTAGAAGCTGACGATCTTTCATCTTTTCCAGACTATCTATGGCATTTTCGTAATTTTGACCGGCTTTTTGAAGATTTTTATTCTCATTCTCCATGTGTTCCAGACAATACGCATACTGCATATAAATCATACCCAGCTGACGATGTGAGGTATATGGCAGTTTTTTATGCGTTTTTATCGCCTGCTCATAAAATGGAACGGCCTCATCAAGCTTAGACTGATCAAAATAATAGAATGCCATCTCGGTCAGTGCCTCAGCGTGTGCAGTCGTATTTTCCAGTGTGGACCCATCCAGAAGTTCAAGGGACTCCTGCAGATACGGGAAAGCCTCTTCATTTTGGTTTTTACTTCCATATGTCTTAGCAATACTTACCAAACTCTTTATTTTAAGCTCCGGATTGTCATTTCCGGCCATCTCGATAACTCTACTGTGATAAGCAACAGACTCATCCGTGTTATTTTTCATTGAATAAAGCATACCGATTTTGAAATTTATGTACAGAATCATATACTTGTCTCTACTGTCATCAGCTTCAAAATACGCAAGTCCTTTTTTGTAATACTTAATGGAACGTATATACTTTTCAAGTTTCTCTTCAGATTCTGCGAGGACAAGATAACCGCGGGCAAGTTTAAACCTGTCTCGTCATCCTGTTCTTCCATGTGTTTCACGGCATCACTTAGAATTCGGCGTGCCAGTTTGTAATTACACATAAACGCAAGCTCTCCCAGAAGCATGAGGTCATTGGCTGAATTATTATAGAGTTGCTCAATCACTTCTGCTGCCTTCTTAAACTCCCTTAACTCGGTGTGACAAATTGCATCAATCATCTGGAGTTTTCGTTGGAGCTTACTGCCAATATCATTTTTTCTCGTAAGTCAGAAGTCTTGGATAGAACATTAAGATAATGACCTAATTTAAACTCCTCCAGTATATTCACAAGCTCGTCTTTATTTTTTTCCGGGATATCAGCATTAATAAATTCTTCTACATTCAATATTTCCATAAAAAAACCCCTCCTGGTTAAATTCTATCCAAATCCCGTGTTAAAATAAAGAAAAGGGGTGTGACTACATTGATTATTTATTATGATGGCTATTGTAAAATGTGTACCCGAACCTCCACAATATGGGAAAAGCTGGATTGGAATAACCGACTCGAATTCCAATCATTCCGCAGCCTTAACGAATATTCTGATGAAATGGAAGAAAGTCTGCATATCAGCCACAAAGGGAAATGGCAGAAAGGGTATACGGCAATTGTAGAAATATCCAAGCGACTTCCGCTAATGTGGGCATTTGTTCCTTTCTTGTACATCTTTAAATGGCTTGGTCTTGGTGACTTTATTTATAGAAAAATTGCCAAGAACCGAAAGTTGGTGCCGGTTAATCAATGCCAGGACGGTAGTTGCCAAATCGATTCATAGCGAATCAGAAGATAGAATTTTGATAACCATCTGCCCGTTTTTTGCAAATGCCCGAATTAGGATAGGCTGATTGTATTTATTTTTAAAAACGAAGTCAGGACCATACCAGCTTACAGTTGCATCGCGTCCTGGCGGTACATATGGGACACTCCTGCTGTGGGAATAACGCTCAACTATCTTAATCCCCCTTAATTCCACAGCATTAAACAACGTCGAGGAGACCTGACAAATACCGCCCCCATAGTCCTCTGATAGTTCCCCCCTTACAATCACAGGAGCTCGTTTATATCCCCTCTCCTTTGTCCGTTTGCCGACAACCTTGTTGAATGAAAAAGTTTCTCCAGGAAATACAACATGATTGTCGATTGCCTCTGCAGCAAGTGATATATTGTGGGTCCGCTCTTTATTACCTGATTTAAAATATGTAACATAGCTGCCAAGCTCTTTCTCCCGTATCTCAGAAATTAGTTCACTATCCACCCGGGGATAAATTTTCCGTTTAGGAACCTCTACCGCCCGATCTTCTCCATTGTAAAAATAATCGTAAAACTGCTTCTTGAATTTAAGTCTATCCAAAGTCAGACCCGGTTTTTCCTTGATAATTCGTCCATTGTCAGCAAGCCTAGCATTAATTGGGTCCTTATAAATCTTTTCAGTAAGTACTTCCATCTGTAACTCAAGTTTTTGGTTATTGATGAAAGGACTGTCAAGGTAACTCATCATAAAGTCTTCCTGTGACAATTTCTCGATAACCTCGTCTTCATCGGTTATAATAAATGGGTTTGCAGCAAGTAAAAAAGACAAGATAACGGTAATCATATAACCACCTCCTGTCTTTAGTATGAAATATTTAAATGAAATCATGTATTTATTAGAATGAATATAGAGCAAAAACAATAAGTGAGGCAACAATAGTTACCGTGTAAATAGCTATCTGAAGCGGTATGTTGGATTTCAGGGATGATTTTTCGTATTCGTAGGATCTTCGGAGCTGATCCTCTACTGTATCCCCCTCTTCTTCATACTTCTTCATTTTTTTCTCTTCCTGTTTAAATATAATCACAGTTCCAATCAACAAAGCTAAAAATAATACCACCAATAAAATTATAAGTTCAATTCCCACGGTAACTCCTCCTCCTCTACTATCATCCCCACTATATATCATTTTCACTATACATACAGTGATATCCATCACATCTTAGAAATTCCATTTGAACTACCCACCACTTATCTCCCTTGCGGTCTGATTGAAGTGGGGGGATTCCTAAGAACACCGGCGTAACCGCCAGTTATGGATTAGGCTATCCCCGCAGTCCCTGCGGTTAGAAGTTTTATCGCTTCGTTTTGAAGGTTTAATCCTGCGTTGACATCTCGTTGATGATGGGCCCCACATACACAGGTCCACTCACGCACACGCAGATCTTTAACATCTTTGTTTTGATGGCCACAACACGAACACAGCTGCGAACTTGGGAAGGTTTTACTCACTTCCACCACCGTCTTGCCGTACCATTCAGCTTTATATTTCAACATGACCTTGAATTGATACCAGGACACATCCGCAATGGATTGAGCGCTTTTCTTGTTTTTCATCATATTCGATACCTGCAGACGCTCGATTCCAATCACATCGTGGTTTTTGATGATATCGGTAGAGGTCTTATGCAAGAAATCTTCGCGTTTGTTGGCGATTTTTTCATGAATGCGGGCTATTTTGATTCGTTGCTTGTTCCAGTTGCTGGAACCAACTATACGTCTTGATAGCACTTGTTGAGCTTTTATCAGTTTTTGTTCCAGGGACTTGTAGTAACGATTGTTTTGGTATGTAGTTCCATCCGACAGCACAGCGAAGTCTTTCAATCCCAGGTCAACACCCGTATTGGAGTTGGTCGCTGGTAATGGTGCGACCTCCACTTCCGCAAGAACAGATACAAAATACTTTCCGCTCGGATTACGCCGGACGGTGGCATTAATGATTCGTCCTTCCACTTCACGACTCTTGGCAAAACGAATGAGACCAAGTTTAGGCAACTTTATGTGGTGATCAAAAACAGCGATATTCCCATTGGTTTGTTTGGTGGTATACGATTGGACCTTATTCTTTTTGCTTTTAAATTGAGGCGTTTTATTTTGTTTCCTGTAATACCGGTGATAAGCGTCAGCCAGATTCTCAATGGACTTTTGAAGGGAGATGCTATCCACTTCTTTTAAAAAGGGATAATGTTCTTTTAACTGGCGTACCGCCTTTACAGCATCATATTTATTAAAAAACCCACCTTTCCAGTTGTTGGAGGGAAGCTGGCCGTTTTGGACCATCTCTTCTGTTATGTACCAGTAGGCATCTTTTTGCTTTTGTTTTGCAAGGAAGAAATTGAATACAAATCTAGAGCAACCAATGGTCTTGTTGATTAGCTCGATTTGTCTTCGATTGGGATATATGCGAAATTTAAAAGCTTTTTGGACCAACATGAAATCACCCATTTCACAGGAACGTTTGTTCTTATTATACCATGGAAGTAGGTGTTTTGGCTATCGCCAACCGACATTCATCTCCCCCTTATCGCTGGGCTAATGCCCTTCGCGCAATTGAAGAGGAAGTCTTCTGTCGGAGAGCGATAAAAAACCACCCTGTCGTTAAACAGAGTGGCACTATTGTATTTACCTGAAATCCCGTGTATCTTCCAGACTGCGTGTCGCAACGGTATAACCGATAATCGCTGCGATAGCAATCAATAGCGTGTATAGTGTTCCATTTTTCATAAAAAATGTCCCTCCTGAAAGTTAATAAGAAAAGTACGCTCACCTTACAGGTTAAATCGCACGATGGCGATTCAGCCATATTTCATTTCTTAAAATAACTTTAATTTACCTTTTTTCAAGATCAACTGAGGTCCGCCCAGCATAAATAGATAACGGTTATCGATAACCTTTTTCATCGCTGTTGCAGATTTACCATATAATAAACGACCATCAAATACAGTTCCCATTGCATCTTTTTCACCAAGGGAAGCTACTGTACCTTTATCATCAAAGACGAACTTCTCAAGAGAATCGCCATAAATCAACGCCTTCAAGTTGGCGGAACAGGTGTCTGCCTGCTGGATTGCAGCCTGAGCAGTTGGTGGATATGGACGGTCTTCTTCCTCGTTCATAACCCATGCACAATCACCGATAATGAAGATATTCTCTTCACCTGGCGCGCGTAAATCTCCGTTTACAGTAACTTTTCCTTTGGTCAGTTCAAAACCTGATTTACCAAGTATGGAGTTACCTGTTACTCCACCTGTCCATACAATAGTTCCAGCCTTGATTTCTTCCTCTTCATCAATTACGAAGCTATTCTTTTTACATTCAGAGATTTTTGCACCTTCTCTGAATTCCACGCCACGTTCCTGCAATGATTTCTTGGCGTATTCCACTAAATCATCGTTGAAACCGCCCAGTACACGTGGGGCTGCTTCTACATTAACGATTCGTGCTTTGCTGCGGTCGATATCATATTTTTTACACAGTTTTGGAACCTGTTCAGCAAGTTCGCCAACGAATTCGATACCTGTGAATCCGCCACCACCAACAAGGATAGTCAGATCTTCATCTTTCTTCTTGTCAGAATTGCTGTACTTGGCAAACTGGTACTCGATGTGCTCGCGAATCATACGGCTTGAGTCAATATCTGTAATGGAGAATGCATTCTTCTCCATCCCCTTGATACCAAATGTATTTGTTTCAAAGCCAAGTGAAATAACGAGGTAATCGTATGTAATTTCACTGTTTTTTAATAAAACCCGGTTCTCATCTTTTTTCACTTCAACTACTTCATCATAGATCAAATTAACTCTGTTAGGGTTAATCACATCGCTGATCATAATGCGAGCCTGGTTTTGATTAATCGCACCTGCTGCAACTTCATGAAGCCATGTTGTCTGATAGTGATAGTTGTGCTTATTAACCAGTACCAGCTCTGCTTCTTCAGGACGTAATTTCTGCATCAAACGCTTTGTTGTCATCATGCCGGCATAACCTGCACCAAGAACGACTATTTTTGGTTTACTCATATAACTTCCACCTTCCTTAGATAGTAAAATAGCGAATTCATACGATTTTTCATATAAATTGCAGATTATATACTCTGTTCCATTTAATTCTATAATATCAAAGTTTTTATTAATAGGCTAACAATCACATGCATGGACCGCCTTTTTTTGTTAAAATTCCGGATTTAATTGCTAAAGCTTTTCTTATTTGCCTGGGAAACATAAAACTGACTATACTCTTAATGAGGTGAGAAAATGAAAAAGCTGACTATCAGACACAATGATTATGCAGTCAAAGAGTTATGTTCCCAAGACCCCCAAATGGATAAACTTATTAAGATTGTTGGCGATATTGAGGTAGAGATGCGCCCTGATTTATTTAAGTCGCTGGTTCGCTCCATTATAGGCCAGCAGATTTCCCTCCAGGCAGCCAATGCAATTTATGGCAGACTGGAATTACTTTTGGAAAATAACCCTGAACCCGAAAAAATTTCACAAATACCGGAGGAGCAGCTGCGTTCTGTGGGTCTTTCTGCACGTAAAGTTATTTACTTGCGGGATTTGGCTGAAAAAGTGCATTCAGGCGAAATTGATCTGAAAGAACTTCACCTGCTTGATAACCAAGAAATTATTAAAAAATTGACAAGTATAAAAGGGATTGGAAAATGGACGGCAGAAATGTTTCTGATATTCTCCCTCGGTCGAATGAATGTCCTTGCTGTTGATGATATCGCAATCCAGCGTGGTGCAAAGTGGCTTTATGAGGTGGACCAGTCCGAACGCCGGAAAATTCTTCTCGAAAAGCAACCGGTATGGTTCCCACATTTGACAATAGCTTCACTTTACTTATGGGAAACTGTTCATCTGGAGTTTGTCACGAATTTTAAATCGATAGATGAGATATGGAGGGAACGTTATTAATAAATCTGATGGTTTAAAAGTACTTTATGAGAGAATGATAATACGCCAGTACAATTTCATGAACGGCCTGACCATATATAGGCTTTTATTGATATAAGAGATATCACAATAAAATAACCGGAATGCCATCTCTAAGGCATTCCGGTTTTAATTATACAGGTCGAACTGTAATCTCGTTAACGTTGACATGGGCAGGCTGGGTTACTGCGTAAACAACTGCCTTGGCAATATCCTCTGCCTCCAGCTTCTTTCGGTCAGTTTTCACTCTACTGATAAGCTCCTGGTCGCTACCATGAAGCGCCAGGTCAGTGTCTACCGCTCCTGGTGAAATATTCGTCACACGCACACCGGTTCTAGCAAGTTCTTTTTCAATACCCATAGACAATGCACGTACCGCAAACTTGGTAGCACTGTATACCGCATTCACCTTGGAGACCTCGTGTCCCGCAACGGATGAGATATTAATAAGGTGGCCTGTAGACCGTTGAATCATTTTCGGCAGAACAGAATTCATCCCATATAGGACGCCTTTTATATTAACATCAATCATTTGGTCCCACTCTTCAACATGGCCCTTTTGAATAGTGGACAACAGCATAAGCCCTGCATTATTTATGAAAATATCGATGTCCCCAAATGCTTCTTCAGCCTGTTGTGCCAGTTTGTTTACTTGTTCCTGCTTTGATACATCAGTTTCCACAGCAACAGCTTTTCCTTTCCCACTCTTATTAATCTTATCAGTTAAGGACTCAAGCTTGTTCTTACGCCTAGCGGCAAGTATAACATTAGCACCTTCTTCAGCAAGTTGTTCAGCAATTGCAGCACCTATTCCGCTGCTTGCACCCGTAACGACAGCGTTTTTTCCATCTAAAATCCCCATTCAGATTCCTCCTTCACATATCTAGTCTACCAGCCTGAGTAATAGCAACAAAATATTTCCGTTTTTTAAGATGCCCATTTTTATGTTTAGTTGTATCTAGTACAAGTGCCTATTCATACGATACATTGACTATAGATATATAAGGGAGAATACAAATGGAACAAAATACATTGGCATGGCATGAAACCTTGGAGATCCATGAACTCACCGCATTTAAATCTATTGGGTTAATGAAAACAAAAATGGGATTAAGAAATATTGAAGACCCAGAGCTGCGGTACATTTATGAATGTACTATCAGAGAACTCGAAATGGATATAAAAGAGCTTCTTCAATTTTATCCTTATACTCCTAAACCAGGGGAGTCGGATGAATATCGCATAGATGACAGCTTCTACGCAGGGGACCTTTTGGCTTTTGCCAAAACCTCTGTCCGTAATTACGCAGTTGCCATCACCGAAACAGCCACCGATGCCTTGAGAGAAGTCCTTAGAAAACAATTAAATAATGCAATCACCTGCCACGAAAGAATTTATTATTACATGTACAAACATGGTTTATACCCTTCTTATGATTTACATCATTTACTCCAGAATGATATAAATCTTGCAACAAAAGCTTTATACATGTAAAAAAAAGGAGCCTCGTGCTCCTTCTTTTTTATGGCTTGAGAATGACTTTTATACAATTATCCTCTTTAGCGTTGAATTTCTGATAACCATTAACTGCCTCATCCAACTGCATTCGGTGAGTAATGATTTCGGTAGGATCGATTTCCCCCTTCACAATCTGTTCATACAATGGCTCCATATACGAGCGTGCATGTGCTTGACCAGTCCGCAGGGTAATATTCCTATTGAAAAATGGTCCAAGTGGAAACATATTGTACAACCCACCATAAACACCGGTCAGTTGAACCGTTCCACACTTCTTCACTGCTTTTGTAGCGATCTGAATAGGTCCAAGTGTACCTCCCTGAAGTTTCAGTTTCTGTTCGGCAAATTCCAGCGGGGATTTTTTACCGTCCATACCAACGCAGTCAATCACAACATCGGCACCTCCCTGTGTCCGCTCCTTCAGCTCCTCACCCATGTCCTTGAACTCTTCAAAATTATAGACCTCTGTACGGTTCATTTTTTTGGAATGCTGAAGACGAAACGGAATATAGTCCACCGCAATTACACGAGATGCCCCTTTTTGCCATGCGAATTTTTGAGCCATCAGTCCGATTGGTCCACAGCCAAGCACTATAACTGTATCGCCTTGTTTCACGCCCGCATTTTCCACACTCCAATACGCAGTAGGCAATACGTCCGACAAGAACAATAAGGAATCATCATCCATTTCACAGTCTTTCGGAATCAAAAACGGCGTATAGTTCCCATACGGAACCCGCAGATATTCTGCCTGTCCGCCTGGATAGTTCCCGAATTTCTCCGAATAACCAAAATACCCGCCGGAATCATAATGTGGATTAGCGTTATCACATTGACTTTCAAGATGGTTGGTGCAGTATGGGCAATGCCCACAGGCAACCGTGAATGGTATCACAACACGGTCACCCTTCTTGACTTTTGTTACATCTTTTCCAACCTCTTCGACAACCCCCATCGGCTCATGTCCGATAATATAACCAATCGGCAAAGGAAAGTTACCCTGGTATAGATGTAGATCCGACCCACAAATTGCTGTGGAGGTTACCTTAATAATCACGTCTTCCGGATCCTGAATTTGCGGGTAATCAACTTTCTCCACACTGACCGAATACTTTCCCTGGTATGTTACAGCTTTCATAAACAGCCACCTCAATTGAATATTTTCTATACTATAAGATGTCCATGTTTCTGCAACTTATGAAAACTATCGCCTCGTTCCGGTTTCGGTAATCTTGAATTTGATTTTTATTTTAACAGGCAAATCCCTGTACTGATCTTGGAACTTCTTGTTATTATAAGACCTCATCTGGGCCTTGACTTGTTCCTCAATCCCCAGCGGATCAATTTTCAGCTCCTTAAACCTCTTAATAAGTTTATTGGCATTCTTCTTAAAATTTTCCTCAAGATCTTTTTCAACTTTTTTCAAATCTTTCGTCAGGTTTTTGCCGGTATATTCACGAACAACCCCTGTAAAACGAATATCGAATGTTACTTGAGGATCCCCATTTAGCTTTTGGACTTTAATATCCCGTTTTGATTCAATATTATGAACGGAAATTCTGTATTCATCATTTTCGAAGTTATACTGTCCATCACCAATGTTTTCATAGAGCATCTTAAACCTGAATGCTTCCTCATACGGCAGTGTGTCAACAAGTTTATCATCCTGAAAAAAAGCCAGCGCTGTTAAACTTGGCTGTCCGTCCTCTAAACTTAACATTGGCAGGAAGGGATCAATTGTCTTTCCTTCCACCCCATGATTAAACTGTTTAAGGTTGGTAAGGGGGAGATTGCCATTACGAATGTTATGTTCGATAAGATCAGCTAAAAAAATTCCTGCTTCTTTTTGACTGCTGACATTAGTTAGAAGTTCATTTGAAGATCCCTTGGCGACTGCCAGAAATATTCGAGATCCTATACTCGGATCTCTTAACATATAATCGATCACTTTTTTCAGTCCATGCCTTGCGAATTCATCATTAAAGAATGCAACCTCGATTTTTCCATTATATAATTCCTCTGACGCCTGTGCATTAAGTTTTTCTCTGTTCTCATAGATGCTAGATGCCTGGCCAGTATAGATAAGGTTTTGCACTGTATTCTGCTGTTGATAAAATGGAGTTATGACAGTACCCTGAAGCATTTCTTCATCAATGTAATCATATCCAACTACCGTTACCATCTGAATTTGATCGATAACTTTCTTTGGCATATCAAAGTTGATAATCAAAGTGGAAATCATAAGCACTGCAAATACAATTATCTTAAGCGGCATTTTTTTTCACCTTTCTTCTTAATAAATATAAGAAAAAAAGCAACGGTATATATACAAACAAAAACACTATCCCAACTCTAGATATCATATCATTCAGAAGATTTACAGTTTCTCTGTCCTGTGCTGTCATACAGGCTCCAAACAGAATGATTAGTAAAAAGACACAAATTTTCTTATGTGAAATCCCCGTTGTTCTGTGTAATGTTCTGGCACTCGCCCAAGTATACAACACAACATTCGGAAGAATACTGAAAAACAACGTAGCAATCCCTATGTACTCAAAACGAGCAAGAAATGGAAGTTCAATAATCTTCCACATACCAAGAGTTGCCCAAATGATATGCTTCAACTCCTCCTGGCTGTAATAAAAAAAGGAGACAACACAAATTATTACATAAAGAATAGTTGTGTAAAGGTTCCCAAAGAGTGCATTACGACGTGAACGGCTGCTATCACTGATATATGGATAAAAAACAAGCAAAATGGAAACTCCTAGGAAGTTAATCACTGTCAGCCTTGAAGACTGCAGAATCTCCTTTATAGTGTGGTCAAAAACTGGCATTATATTTGCAATATGTCCAAAGTGAAAGGGGTAAAATAAAGTCAACATTAATAGAGATGGATACACCACCCCGAAAAAACTGACACCGGTTACCACCCTGAATTCCCCTGCGATAATATAATAGATAAGTGGCAGCAATAAAAATAAAATCGCCATCATATCAATATGCGGAAACATCCATACCTGGATAATCTCGAGATATGTGCTTAAAACCACGACCGACAAGATAAGCAAATAAAAAGCAAAAATCACCGACAAAAAATTCCCGGCCAACTTACCTATCGCATCCTGATGAATTGCAACTATATCACCTGTCTTATTCCATCCGAGCATCCTATACATAATCCAGATAATTATTGAAATGGCTGCACCGGCTACGAAAATGGAAATCCAGGCATCCTGTTCGGCATATTTGATGATAATACTCTGAAAACCGAGAACCCCCACCCCAACCTGGGATGCTGTAATCAAAAAGAATACCATTAACCCTGTCACTTTGTCTTTTTCCTGAATCATGAACGATCCCTCTACTTTTTGTCTTTTCCCATTTTCCGGTTAATCTTGGTGGGACGTACGGCATAGGGACGTTTCTGTTGCATACCAAACGGTAGCCGGATAAAGGAATCTTTGAGATCTTTATAACGGAATGGAAAAATTGGTTCCAGAAACGGCCTCCCCAATGATGTTAGCTTTAGCAAGTGCACCATAATATATGCAATACAGATAGCGATACCAAAGATTCCATATACGTGAGCAAATAAAAGGATTGGAAACCTGATCAGCCTTATGGTATTACCCATCTGATAAACAGGGGTAGTAAATGATCCTAAGGCGGCCAATGCTACCAAAATCAGAAGGACATTACTTGTTAGACCGGCTTCCACTGATGCAGTCCCGATCACAATACCGCCCACAATACCGATTGTCTGTCCGACCTTGGTGGGCAGACGTGCACCAGCCTCCCGCAGGAGTTCAATGGTTAGTTCCAAAATAATGGCTTCCAGAATCGGTGGAAAGGGCACCTGGGTCCGAGAACTTATAAGGGTCCCAAGGAGCGCTTTTGGTATCAGTTCGAAGTGATGTGTCAGAACGGCAACATACAGTGGCGTAATAAGAATGGAAAAGAACACCGCAAATAATCGGATCAGTCGAAACGCGGACGCAATTGTCCAGTTCAGGAAGTAATCCTCAAAAGCCGAAAAGAATTCAATCAATGTAGTTGGACCGATTAATACATGCGGGGAACCGTTAACAAAGACTGCTACCTTTCCTTCCACAAGAACTGCTGCAATTCGATCAGGTCTTTCTGTGTCTAGTAATTGCGGGAAAGGTGAATTCCGGTTATCAGCAATCGTCTGCTGTATATACGAACTATCAATCACCTGGTCAATCTGCAAATCTTGAATTCGCTGGGTTACAGTCTGGACATTCTCCTTGTCAGCCACCCCTTTAATATACATAACGGCAACTTCCGTTTTGGTAATTGACCCCACTTCCATTTTTTTAATCATGAGGTCAGGAATTTCCAAACGTTTACGGACAAGATTAATGTTAGTGTCTATATGTTCAACAAACGCTTCCTTTGGGCCGACTACACTGAATTCAACTTCAGGAATAGTAACCTGCCGTGTTTTTTCGAGTGGAATCGGCACCATTAAATATTGGGGACTGACCTTCTCCATGTATATAAACACATACCCCTGGATCAAATGATCTCCTACTAATTTGGAGTCTTCTATCATCCGGGAATTGGCTACCGGGATGATCCGCTTCAATTCTTCCAAATTCGTATAATTCTCTTGTTTTACATAGGGAAGAATCAGCTTTTGGAGCTTTTCCCGGCTCACCGCTGTTTTCATGTATCCTAGACAGACAGTATTGTTGTTGAGAGTCAGCTGATAATGTAGAAAGTCATCCTTTTTCTTCAGTGCTGTCAATGTCTTCTCAAAGTCACGCTGTATTCTTTTTTGTGAAGTTTTCTTTTCCATATAAACAGCCCTTTTGAATTATCCGTAATGTACGTCATTTTAGTATGAAAAAATAACTGGTTTATTATTCATAAGATGACCATACTAGTGCTTGGGTAATACAAACGTTACGGACTCACTGCCAATCACCCTATACTTCCCTTCGTTTCAACTAAAAAATGAGGCTTGGACATCACTAAAACTTGCTTTCGAGAGACGAACAAATTAGTTTGGGAATCTTGCAATGTTCCCCTTCTATAGTCAGATTTATTTCGAAGTGGATATAAAATGTGCCATAACAGCCGTACCTACCGCTTCGTCAGAACGCTTTTATAGTTCTGAGGATAAGAAATGAGCTATTCCTAATAAAGTACCTTAGAATTAAAAACTCGGACTCACTGACATACACATACGAATCTCAATAATAGCGAAGGAAATACACGAAGACTCCTGCGGGAAAGCGAAGACGTTGAGACCCCGCAGTGAGCGTTCTTTGCGAACGAGGAGGCTCAGCTCGAGCCCGCGGAAAGCGTAGTGTATTTCCGGAGCGAAGCTACGAGTTACTTCGCAGTTTATACTTTATACGAAGTTTTGCTAACATAAAATCCGAACTACCTGATAGTTCGGATTTTATATGACCTATAAATTTTCTGTTCCAGCCTCGTTCTGTTTGGGAATATAAAGTTATTATGCTTGCACGATTTCTCTTAAATTATTTAGTTCTCTACCGAGGTATTTCGCAACCTCCAGCATTCCATATTTTCCGCTAGCCGCCTCTGCATCACTGTTGTAATTGGTGTTCGTATTTATATCGTACGTATAAATCTCACCATTTTCATCCTGAATAAATTCAATACCTGCTATTTGTATATCGTTTGCTTCCAATACCTTTTCATATCTTTTAAGAATTGGATGATCAAAGCCTTCCCTGATCTGAAATTTCGCATTTTCGGATTCCTCTTCTCCCGCCGGACAATATAAGTCGTCAATTGAGCAAGCATCCGCAGGACATAATTCAAAACCCTCGGATGTGTCGACGCGTACTGCGTATACAAATTTGCCACCGACAAATTCGCAGCGGGTTATAAACGATTCTGGTGATTCAATATATTCCTGAATCAGCGTTACACCATCAACCGGCTCCTCAAACGTGTCACCTTCCACATATTCCCTAAGAGCATCAACTGTCTGGAAAAGCTGTACTCCAAGTCCCTTACCAGCTCGATTATGTTTGGTAATGAACTTTCTGCCACTGAATTCATCAGCAGCTTTTAACAAATCGTTTTTGCCGACCGCAGCAACCGTTTTTGGTGTTTTGACCCCGAATTTTTCGAGTTCCAAATACTGACGCACTTTACTTAATTCCAACTGAAGTGCACCACTGCCGTTTATAACAACTCGATTATGAAATTCCAACCATGCAAGTACCGCATTTGCTAACTCTGCCGAATACCGGTTTCCGCGTGTGTGGGATGACGCGCTCATCCGGTTATAGAAAATTCCCTCTGGAGGTTCTGCAGAAAGATCAACTTTCCCGTTTGTCAGAAGCCAGTCCTCATACGGAAGATCCAATTCTTCCAATCTATTAAAAAGATGCTCGGTCCACTCATTGTTTTCATGCAACACATATATTTTGCTCATATTATCATTTCCCTTCTTAGGAGTTAGTCAGTTCAGTTCGCAGCTCTTCAACCTTGGGCATAACCTGTTTGGCGAAACGTTCAAGTTCTTCCAGTTGTGGCGAACATTGCAATAACAACAGATCAACACCTGCTTGTTCATATTCTATTACTTTTTTGGCTATCTGTTCGGGAGTACCTACAAGATTGGGCCTGAGTCCCCTGTTGGATACAGAATAATCCTGTAGCTGAATCTGCTGTTCAAGCTGGGATTTGGAGGTGAAATCCTTAAAACCGGCATATCCACTTGTTTCCTTCACCGTAGTTATCCGTTCCAGCTCTTCCAGTGCCTCTTCCTCGGTATCTCTGCAGATAACATAGGCAGCCATTCCAAATGACTTGAGCGGCTCATCGGTAACCAGTTTTCTCCTTTTTTTCATATCTGAAATTTTATCCCGGACCTCGTTGACTGTTCCACCATGCATCACATACGCATCACACAGTGAGGTAATAACCCGCTTACCTTTTTCACTTTCCCCACCAGCATATAATACAGGGTTTGGACGTTGTACTGGTTTTGGCGCAAGCTGGGTATTTTCAATATCGTAGAACTTACCTTTGTAGGAGAATTTCTCTTCATTCCAGAGTCCCTTCAATATCTCCAAAAATTCGGTTGTCCGGTCATAACGTTCATCATGCTCTGTAAAGTCTCCACCATATTGCTTTGCCTCACCGGCCCACCAGCCTGACACAACATTAAGCGTAAATCGTCCGTTGCTTATATGGTCAATATTGGATGCCATTTTGGCGGTAACTGCAGGGTTATGGAAATTTGGCCGAACTGCCGTCATGATTTCAATTTTCTCAGTTACAGCTGCGAGGGCCGCTGCTGTAGACCATGCCTCCAGCGAGTCAGCATCCGTTCCTTTAATATCGTTTAAAAACAATTCTGCTATCAGGGTAGTATCATATCCCCATTTTTCGGCAGATTGGATCACTTCTTTTGCGTAATCATACGTTGGCGGCATTCCCTCATTCTCAACATTCCGTAACCATCCCCCGAAAATTGGCAGCCAGAATCCATATTTCATACGATTTCTTCCTCTCTCTGTAATAATAAATAAAAAAACCCTCTTCCTGAAAAAGAAAAGAGTTTTATACATCAAAATTTCTCTCTTCCTTATCTTTCAGGCACAATGCCTGCTGGAATTGGCACAGTATTCCTGGAAGGAACCTGTTGCCGAGGTTTCAAAGGGCCATCTCCCTCCACCTCTCTGGATAAGAACAGAAATAAACTATTCAGTTATTTAAAGTAATAATAGAGTAAAAAGTGGTAATTGTCAATCAAGCCTCACTTGGACTATTTCATTACCTGTTCATATGATTGAGCAATAATTTTCACTAGCTGATCCTCAATGGCTGGGCCATCGTCTTCATCAAGCAGATTATTCAGCATGATGGAAAAAATGACACGTTCCCCGTTTTCCGCTTTAACATATCCGGATAATGTACTTACACCGTAAATAGTTCCTGTTTTCGCATATACTTCCATCCCTTCCATACGGTGCCTTAATGTTCCTCCCACAAACCTGTCTTCCTTGCCTGCGATAGGTAAGGAGTTTTTATATGTTTCAAACCATTTTTCATTCTGAACTTTAAAAAGAAGATTGGAAATCTCGTTTGGCGGGAGAAGATTTATGTGAGATATCCCCGAACCATCTCTAATCATCAGAGTATCTGTATTCATGCCAAGTTTCTTCAACTGCTTTTCAACTACCTCGAGACCTTTTTCCCAGCTGCCCTCCCCATGGACAACCTTTCCCATTTCCTTGACCAGCACTTCAGCATGTGTGTTATTACTGAGTTTCATGAAGGGGATCATCAACTCCGATAATGGCATAGATTCATGGGTGAAAAGAACTTCTGATTTCTCAGGTGCAGTACCGGTTCTTACCTGACCTGTCCATGTTATTCCCTGCTCCTTTAATGCCTCGTCGAACAAATTCATTACATATCCGGTCGGTTCCCAGACAGCCATCCACTCTTTCACATGCGAAGCACCCGCTGGAATTGTTCCTTCAATTAGTATGGTATTTGTTCCATGCAGACGCCGCAGTTCTAAATCCTCCTCTGAACCTCCTGCAACAGTCTGCGCCTTATTTTTGATTTCAATATAATCTGTCTCAGGAGATATAGTTACAGTAGGCTCTTCTCCCTTTTCGGATGGTTTGACCTCTACAATAACCGTACCAGCATCATAATCCTTATTCGGTGAAACAGTAAGCGCCGATATTTGAGCACCGTAATACCAATGTTCGTCACTCCATATTAAATCGGGTGATAGTCGGATATCATCATACCAGGTATCGTCCCCAACAATATCTCCTTCAATTTTTGTGATTCCTTTTTCCTTAATTTTTGCGGCAAAATTTTCGAGGTCGGCGGGTAAAAGTGTTGGATCTCCTTTGCCTTTTATGTATAAGTCACCCTTTAGGTCGCCATTTTTCACTTTTCCATTTACAAGTATTTCAGTGGGAAATATATATTCCTCTCCAAGCGTTTCCAGAGCTGCCGCTGCAGTGAGAAGTTTCATATTTGATGCGGGACTTAACCGTACATCCCCTATATTTTCATAAAGTAACTTTCCATTATCCGCTGAACGGATACTGACTCCTGCGATTGCTCCACTCAGTTTCTGCTCATTTTTAATAAACTGATCCAGTCGTTCAGTCATTGTATTACGCTCCTCTGTTGTGTTAGCCGTTTTTCCCGGCTTGTTATCCAGGTCATTGCCTGCAATGAAGATAAATAAGAAAAGAAAAAGTAATCCAAAGCTATAATTCTTAATGGTCATTCTTAATCACCCCATTTTAGCCATGTTAATAAATTCTCCATTAATCGTTAAAAATCCTTTTCTTTTCCTAACAAAATTTAAGAGGAACACCTCTAGCCTTTCCAATCACAGTATTTCTTATAATCAGAAAAAGCACCGCATTCAAGCGATGCTCTTCCTTTTTTTGATAGATTAATAGGTTACTGCATCATAGGAGTTTATTAGACCGTCTTCAAAGTAATAGCCTGCACCGCTTAGGTAGTCAGCCGTATTTTCAATAGCACTACGAATTTCTGCATTGCTTCTTCCTTGACCTGCAAGTAGTCCGGCAAGACCTGCCACATGCGGTGACGCCATTGAGGTGCCTGACATGTAAACATAACCGTCACGCAGATACGTAGAGGCAATGTCCACACCTGGGGCCATTACGTCCACCCACGGACCGTAATTTGAGAAGCTTGCGATCTGGTTGTTACTGTCTACTGCACCAACAGCAATCACATTGTCATAGGAAGCCGGCTCAAATGTGGTGGATACACCGTCATTACCTGCGGCTGCCACAACTACTGAACCATTGTTCCATGCATAGTTTACTGCGTTTTCAAGTGTCTGCGTGTCACAGTCACAACCTAATGATAGATTAATAACCTCCGCTCCGTAATCAGCTGCATAAATGATCCCATCAGCGATGTCAGCAAGTGAACCACTGCCGCGTGCATCAAGGACACGTACTGCAAGGATGGAAGTGTTTGGTGCCATACCAGCAACACCTATCGCATTATTAGTTTCAGCAGCTGCAGTACCCGCTACGTGTGTACCATGTCCATTACGGTCCATTGGCTGGTAATCATTTTGTACAAAATCATACCCAAGAATTGTTTTATCATTCAAATCTTCATGTCTGTAATCCACACCGGTATCAAGTACAGCAATTTCCTGTCCGGAATTACCGCGTGCATAGTTCCATGCATCATCCGTATACGTGGTGAAAAGTCCATATTGATAGTTAGGATTCGCATATGTGTCATTTGGTGACCATGTTACACTCATTTTGTAGTTAGGCTCAGCATAGGCCACATTTGGATTTTTATTGAGTGCTTTTACAACCGCCTCGACATTTCCAACTTCTAATACCTTAAATGGAGATTTAACTGTATCAACATCTGGTTTTACTTTGGCATTCAATCCTTTTAGTACCTTCTGCTTTGATTTTTCTGAAGTCCCTTCTTTAAACTGTACGATGACTTCACCTTTGACAAAAGCACCCGCTTCAGCCGCTTTGTCCGAAGATGGTATTTTCTTAAGATCGTTTGCCTCAAACTCTGCTGCCAGCGTGCTGCTTCCGAAAGTCATAATCGATAAGAAGACCGCTGTAAACAACCCGCTGATAAATTTCTGTTTCATACACAATTCCTCCTTTTTAAGATTTAACTATATATTCTTAAAAAAGAGGATGAATTCCTGCCAAAACCGCTTGGGAAAGCAGTGCGGAATTCTGTCGATTAATTGGTGACTTTAGACTCAGAGTTTCCTTCAGCCAGGCAAGAAAGCCCTAATTAGGTTATTATTCGATTATATACTGGCTTTTCAGGCAGTATCAGGATATCTCACATCTAATCAAGTCCGCAAAATTCAAGCATTTTCTTAGCAGGATAATACGAAATAGTCAAATTTACCCACCCGTAAATGTCGCAATTTTCCCGCTTATGTCAAATGAAATCTTGTTGGGAAAGTCGCTATACGGATTACCTTCCATTCAACGTAATAAATACCTGAAAAATAAGCCAAGCTATTGGAAGAAAAGCTAAAAGGAAGTGGAGACAATCGATTTTTTCAGTAACCAGCATTCATTAACTGCCATTGAATGGGCACTGCGGGCAGTGATCGGCTTTATATTTCTTGTTATACTGGCCAAAATCATGGGTCAGCGTTCAATCTCCCAGTTACGATTTATGGATTTCATTGTAGCACTTATGATAGGCAATATTATCGCACATCCGTTATCAGATCCAGAACTGGGACTTAAAGGCTCCATGGTCACGATGGGGGTAATTGTGGCATTATACGTGGTAGGGATTTATATAAGTCTGAAATGGCTGCCTGTCCGTAAGTTTTTCAACCCTCCCCCGCTTCCGCTCATTGAATATGGAAAAATAAATTATAAGAATCTAAAAAAGGCAAAAATATCGGTTAACGTTCTACTATCTGAACTTAGGAAAAAGAAAACAGACGACATACAAAAAGTAGCTCTTGCCCTATGGGAGCACGGTGGCACGATTTCCATTTTCCTTTATCCTCAGTATGAACCCATTACACGGGAGACAGAGAATGCACCACTTAAACTTTTTTATCTTCCAAAAACAGTTATTGTTGAAGGAAGGATCGACCCAAAAGAACTGGAGCTTGTAGGAAAAGACGAATCCTGGCTGATACAAGAGCTTAAGACGAAGCATAATATAACGCCGGATAATGTCCTCCTGGCTACCCTAGGTGATAATCAGCAATTAAAAGTATATCCATTTAACTGAGCTGAAATCCCAACTCAATCATCTACCCGGAATGTATTAACGGGGCTCTTCCTGTCCAGCTTGGCATATGCCGATCTCCCAAGATAAAGGGGGATCTCAAGCTTATCGAAGTCGGGTAGTCCGTCATTCCCAAACAAAGAATCGTCCCTGTAAAACTGAGTAATACTACCAACAAACCAGTCATGATCACCGTATGAATTAATATCAACAGTTTCGCACTCGTAAGCTGCATAAGCTTCATGCAGGATTGGTGCGTTACTAGTAATGCCGTCATCATACTTCATTGAACCTTTAATAAATTTGTCTACATCTTCTCCACTGCGAGCTCCAGCTGCTTGAATGAAATCAGCCTTTTCATAAGGGAGAAAATTGACAGCGAAAGAACCCGCCTTCTTCACCAGTTCATATGTATACCGCTCTCTGCCTATCGCCACACCATACATAGGAGGCTCATATGAAATATAGGAATGCCACCCAGCAGCCATAATGTTACTTTTTCCATTAAATTTCGCAGTAATCAGCGCCACCATTCCCGGATAACTATGCATTACTGTTTTCTCTGTTGGTTTCCTCATCGAATTCTATTCTCCTCTTCTGTTAACTCTGTCAGAAATCAGTTTATCATAACGACTCTTTTTTCTACATAAAGTAAATCGTCACACATCCAAAATTCCCCTATATTAATTTAGGGGAATTGGATTGATGAAGCACATTATTGCTGCATCAGGTTAATTATTTTAGCATCTTGGAAATGGTGGAGGCGTCAATGTTTTTATTGTTTTTAGTCAACGTTTCAACAATCATGTCTTCTGTACGTTTGTTTACTTTTTTATTTGCCATCCGGGATACTTGTCTAACCAGTCGTCTGATGTTTTTCTCATTACTTAAATCAGTTCCATTAAGTGATTTAACCAGCTTTTGAATATCACTGCCCTTTACACCAGTTTTTCCTTCTACTTTCTTTATCATATCGTCCATCTTACCACCTCCTTCAGTAGACTGATGGTCGTATTATTTAAACAGAAAGAAAAAACCTGTACTGTTGTGTACAGCAAGGTTTTTAATTATCCCTTTGCATGGGGACTCTCCCCATGCAAAGGATTGGTCTTCAGCTTATCCTGTCTTAGTAGCCATAGTTGTCATGATAAGAGTTGCCGATAATGATCAACAGGATGAACAATACTACAAGCAATACAAAGCCGTTATTGCCCCAAACACCTGAGTAGCCCATTAATTGTCACCTCCTTGTTGAAATTACTTAAAACATTTGGCAATAGAAGTGCCTGTTACCTACCGTACACTGCTGCACCTTTTGTTAATTCAGGTCACGTTTCCTCCTACTGCCTTCCACCACCATTCATCTGTACTATTAACTTATGCCAAAACCTGGTGGTTGGTTGTGATACCTGCCCCTGTTTAATAAAAATGGGCGGAGGATTTTTACTTGTCTACACTGCCATACTTGGCATGGAAAGGAGGCCTGCACGATGAAGGAACAGGACTCCGCATTTATCTATTTGAAAGGAGGTTGTTTTGATACTTTTATTGGATTATCAGAATTTGAAGCTGTATTCCTGTGATATTAATCCCTTCCTATGATGGAATGCCGATACATAGGAAGGCAGATTTTTAATTTTGCTGATTAGTAGCCACCTCCATAGCCACCACCCATTGAATAGTTGTTACCAACGATGATCAGCAAGATGAATAATACTACCAGCAATACAAATCCATTGTTACCGAATGCTCCTGAATAGCCCATTAATTATCACCTCCTTCTAAAAAATCAACCGTCTATATTGATTTATAATGAAAGGGGGAAATTCAGATTAATCGTCTCCTCCCATTGAGTAACTGTTACCCACAATAATCAGGAGAATGAATAAAACAACCAGCAATATAAAGCCGTTGTTATTTCCATATCCACCGGCTCCATGTCCCCAAGATTTATACCAACCCATATCTCTGTTCACCACCTTTCATCTGTACTAATACCATATGTATTAAATTTTTTATCGAATGGTACATATGTCCCTGTACCTAAAAAAAAAGGCGAATATAATATTTCCATTTGTTAACTGCAGGATAAAAAGGAATATCTGAAGTAAAGTCGACTTTGGCCCGTGGAACACTTTATCTTAACGTTAGGGATAAAGAACAACAAAAAAGCCTCCAGTCCGGAGGCTTCCTGCAGGTGGAAATATAAGTGAGTATTACCCAGGAATATGTCGTTGCTGGATAATACAATATATGTCTTTTTGCGTTAAGTGACAGGGCGGAAGTCACGCTACTCGTAAAAGAAGCGATGCCCCTAGCTGCACAGATCTTCAATCAGTTTAATAATATAAACTTTCTTCGGAATATCAGTCAGGCTTTCAATCAGCGTAGTGAAAAGGTATGCCTGCTGACTGACGGTAAGGCTCAGGTTCGGTACCATATTATTTACTGTATTCGTGTTGTCGAAAACACCTCTTACCGCCTTAAAAAAAGATGTATCCTTGTCTTGATTGTTTAGGGGAACAATTATTTCATTATATAAAAGTGTAAGTGTTGTTGAATGCTCGGTTAGTGATTCGACAGGTCCAGGTAGAAAATCGAGGTTATAGCCCTTTTGCAGTTTCTTGATGATCTGATCCGGTTCGGGATTTTCCAGCATATTCAACTCCCCAATGGAAGGCTTAGGGTTATCCGGTTTATCCAAATAACCTGGCAGAAATATACTTATAAGCATAACCACCACACCTAATGTTACCACCAGGTCCTCAAACTCTTTCCGTGTATGTTCACATATATAGGGATGCTGAATTAATTGGTTTTTCGGTATTGTATTTGCAATAACTGTCCAGAACTTTCGAACAGTCGCCTGAACATCTGCGGCTATATTGTTAACTGCGGTCTGGAACGGTTCATTCCCTTGGATAATTTCCCACAATGTTTCCAAAACTTTCTCCTCAACTGCAAGCATTTGAAAAAAAACCGGCACATCATGTAACGCCAGTTCCCTCTGAATCGCTTCATATTTAATTTTTATTTCTTTTCCAGCTTCATCAGGTGGTATCTTTTTTTGCTGTTTCTTTTTATGTACATCTTTTTCGGTAATACCCACCCCAACAATACCACTTCCTTCAATTTCCCGGATAAGTACATCGTTAATAAATATTTTATGAATGCCCTTCTCGGTGTTTTCTTCCTCTTCGACCAACTGTCCAAGCTGCAGAATACCTTTTACCTTCTCTACATGAATTTTTTCAATGTGATATTCATATACTGGCAGGTTCATTATATATTGCTGGTACTGTAATAGTTGTTTTTTTAAATCTTCAATATGGTTATTGTTGTCATTTGTGTTTCCGTTTATAATCCCACCCCCTGTCTGAAATCACGGTTTTCTCCTGTGCGAATATACTAAAATACATATTCAAAAGGAGGATTTTCTATGTCCTTTCAAAAAATATACGGAGACAACTCGACTACAAATCATGAGCATATTACCCAGCAGAAAAACCCCGGCGAAATCCGTACCCCACGAATTGACGTTTTCGAGTCCGATTCCAACTATTACTTACGAATGAGTTTACCTGGAGTACGGAGCAATAATCTCCATGTCCAGTTTATAAAAGATGAGCTGTTGGAGATTAAGGGGCATGTCGCTCCGGAACCGCCCGAAACGATTAACCACCTGGTAACACAGGAAATTTTTGAAGGGCCATTCTACAGGTTAATCCGCTTTCCGGTAAAGGTGGTAACCGAGAGTATTCAGTTCGACTACGATGGAGGGATCATTGAAATTTACATTGATAAATCAATGGATGTAGGTGAAGAGTAAAAATGGAATCAATCGAACCTATTGGCATTACAATTATAGGTGGCATAAAAATCAACTCGGTTGAAAATACCTCCGTCACATCGGTTGGTGAAAATTCATTTCAGGCAATGAACAGTCTCTCAAAATCAAATATAATCACCGGACAGATAAACGGCGATTTCTGTTTTAATAACTTACAGCCTTTTGCGCCGGTTATTATTGATGCAGATGGATTTGATTCCACTTCACCAGCAATAACCCCAACAGGAATAGGAATTGAGGATTAGTATGTTGTGAACAAAAGCCCATTCCCACCTTATCATTATTACCTGTATCCTTCACACGGTTCAGATATTGAACAAAAGCGCAAGCGCCCTGCTTATCACCGTATGACCTGGACGGAGTCGTATGAGATAAAGGAAACATAATGAGCAAAGTGAATTGATGTTGACTTATCGTAAGAAGAGTCCGGAAGGGCACTAGGTGATGGGCGCTGTAGCTGGACGTGGCTCTTGCTGGCAAAGAGCTTTATAGAGCCAAGATTATATACTTTCTTACCTTGTAAAAAAAGGCTGGCTCACCTGGCCGCTTGTTGCGACCATAGATGATCCAGCCCTTTTACCGTTCATCAGGAGGTACCCATCCCCAAAGTGGAGGCGCGGGGAATTCTTCAAATGGCGTGGGTTCCGGTTGATAAAAATACTGTTGTTTACTAATTGAATCGAGCAAATCCGGGTCGTTCAAGGTCAGATGGTCAGGACTCATATTTATATCTGATCCATCCCCATAAACAGTTCCTATCCCGTTATTAGATTTAGACTGACTAGAAAAATCTGACTGCTCTCCCTTTCCAATAATAAACGATGAAGTACCTGAGATATTAAATACTTTTATATTTACTATGGTTATTTGCATATCTGCAATCACAAACTCCCCCTTTCTAAAAGTCAAACGGTACTTTTACACCCCGATGGATTTTATTAAAAATCAGCGTAACTATACCTGCTTCTGTATGGATGGAATAATTATCCGTCTCCACTTCGTATGGTAATTTAACATACCGCTCGATATGTGAATCAGTAAAATCACTTGCCAGCTGCCTTTTAGCTGTAGTTGGCTGTTCTGATTTCTGAGTCGCTTTTATTTTTAATTTTTTATCCGACAAAAAAGAAACTTTAATCCGTCTGGTATCTTTCACACCTGGAATGTATGCTTGAATAAATAGTTCCTCATCACTCTCCCAAAGTTCAATCGGAAATCCCTCCATTTTCTTTCTGCCCCGATTACTTATTCCTTGGATATTATTCCAAAACTCTTCATTCAGTACACTATTGTACTGTTCCATCATTTCTTTTATTTGATCAAGGTACTCTGCCGACAATGGATTGTGATTAATATTCCCCATTTCCCCAAATGGATTTTTACTTTTAAAAGGATCCATCGCTCTCCCCCTTTTGTATATCGATACGGATTTATTTTATTCAGTAATCCGCCTATCTGTTCATAGGCAAATAAAAAAGTGCCCATCCGACACTGGCCAACGAGCATAAGTTAATAGTGTAATCCAAGCAGAGGAGTGAAATAATGGATAAACGAAAAGACAAACAGTTAGACTTACCGTTCTTTGGATTATCTGACTATATTGACTCACTATTTGAAGCTTCTTTTGAGAAATTTGAGATGCTGCTGGAGGATAAAATCAAAATAGACACATATGAGACAGTAGACAAATTTATCATAGCCGTATTCTTATCTGGTACTAACCCTGATCAGGTCAACTTGGATGTTTCGGGGAACGAGCTTAAAATCTCGGTTAATGAGACTAAAATTTTTGAAGAAAAAAGAGACGAAGACAACTATTACAGCAAAGAAGAGTCGTATCACAGGACAGAACGGGTAATAGCACTTCCTTTCCTAATCCCTGAACAGCAAGTTAATGCCGAATTTACAGGTGAGACCCTAAAGATCACAATTCCTAAAAAAGACGTTGGAAAATAAATATAAAAGTTAAGCCGGCTACCGATAATTAGAGGGAAGCCGGCTGTTTATTATTTCTTGAATTTGTTTATTACAGGTCCGATTAAAGGGCCTACCTGACTGTACAGTTTCCCTACCTGTTGTGCAGTTACCGAAATTTTATCTATATCCACATTCCCCTCCGCATCACGGAACTGGGATAGCAATTTTTGTCCGGGTGGAGACGGGCGGCGCACTGGTCCTGGCATTGGTGGACGCATTCCTGCACGCGGTGGCGGTGGGAGCGGCCGTCTCGGTCTTCCAGGATACATACCTTACACCTCCTTCCACATATACTTTACTACTATCGTATTCAAGAAGGATTGCAGTGATAAGGTATTTGTCCTGACACTGTAATTGGACAGCTTAATGTTTTAATGAATATAAAACAAAAACTCCTGTATTGCACAGGAGTTTTGCATAAATAAATTAATTTTGGTCAGGAACTTTAGTGTGCATAGGCGGCATAATAAGCCAGCCTTTTTCCTTATTCAAACGTAAGGCTCTTGCACCCAGCTGCGCTTTGTTCATATGAAACTGACCAAACAGCATAGCCACATCCTCACGGGTGGACTGACTGATGATTGTACTACAGGCGATAAGTCCCTGTCCAATTGCGCCTGATAACATGGCACTAATTTCCTGATCGTTGAACTTTGCACCTACTGGTATCTCCTCCAGATTAGCAAGCGAGCGTTCGGGAGGTGAAGGAGGCAGAGCAACACCATTAATCTTTAGTAGCTCCTCAATCTCCTCAGACTCTTTTTTAATTCCCTGGACAGACTCCTCAAGTAGTTGCTTCAGTTCCTTATCACCAGTATGATTCATATACGTTTGAAACGCAGCGTAATTTCCCTTGGAGGCCAAAAGATACGACCACAAGCTGAACACTTCTCCATAATGGAGAGGCTGTTTTTTCGGATTACCCGATAATATGCCCATTTACTACACTCCTTTATGTTATGTGCAAGTATAGTTTTAACCTTTTTTTTTTATTTATACGGAGGAGTATCGAATAAAAAAACGGTACCTGCAAATAGATAAAGTAATCAAATTCATGTGAGAGGGTTATACATTATGGAACTTTCCGAACTTCTATTACGAGTAATTGTAGCTTTCGTAGTGCTCTTTACACTGGCCAGAATTATGGGCAGAAAAGAAATTAGTCAAATGACATTCTTTAATTTCGTTTCTTCGATCGCAATCGGAACAATCGCCGGAACGCTTGCAGTTAGCCAAAACCTAAGTATCCAAAATGGTCTACTGGCATTGGCCGGATGGGCTGTGTTTACACTTATTATGGGATTTATCGATATCAAATCTAAAGCCGCAAGGAAAGTGACTACAGGAAGTCCGCTTATCGTAATTAAAGACGGTAATATAATGGAAGACGCATTACGAAAAGCACGATTGAATATTGATGCATTAAATTCACTGCTCAGACAAAAAAATGCCTTTTCTGTAGCTGACGTTGAATACGCCATATTCGAAACAAGCGGCAAACTTTCGGTAATGAAAAAAGAAGCTAAGCAACCGGTTACAAAAGGTGATATGAATGCCTTAAGTGCAACTCCAAACGTATACCCGGTTGCAACCGAAGTAATCGCTGATGGTGTACCAAATAAGCAAAATCTTTCTAAGTTAAATTTGGATATGGAATGGTTGGACCAACAGTTGAAAAATGCTGGTGGAAAGGAGCTCTCCCAAGTTTTTTACGCTGAAGTACAACAAGATGGAACGCTACATATAGATAGTAAAGATGATTCCATGATTCATTAAGTTGCTGGGACATAACAAAAACTTTCCTTTCTATAGACGAACGGTTATAGGGGGAATTTTAGACTATTAACCTTCTATATTTGGAAATTATTTCAAAGTTGATAAAAACTGCGAAGTTATAAGCCCAATAATTCTAAGTGGACACAGAATACCCTATTTCCACTTAGGAGTTTATAGATTATACGAAGGCATCCTAACAAAAAAATCCGAACTATCTTACAGAATAATGTAGTAGATAGTTCGAATTATATAAATTATCACTTTCTTCCCAATCTCTTATTGCATCTGTTCGATGAAATTTTTAAGCACCTTTATAGTTTGAACACAATCAGCAAGATCTGACCACTCTTCCGGGTTATGACTAATACCATCTTTACTGCGAACGAACAGCATAGCAACAGGGATAATTTCACCAATTACCATTGCGTCATGGCCAGCCCCGCTTGGCAGCCGGTATGGTCTGATTCCTTCCTCCTGAAAAGCTTTTTCAAGGTTATCCTGGATTTCTTCTCTTATTGGGACCGGGGCAATACGAATTTTCTCCTGATGCTCAATTTCCACCCCGTGTTTTTTTGCAACGTTATGCGCCAACGTCAGGATTTCTCCAGCCAGCTGATCCCTGGTCTCTTTATGAATATCACGAATATCAGCAAACAATGTAACTTTCCCCGGTATAACGTTCACCCCATTGGGTTCGACCATTTGCCTGCCAACCGTCGCTACTGCTGATTCACTTATGTTCCCTGGCAGTTTGTTTGCTTCCAGGATGAACTCGCTAGCAGCTACAAGGGCATCTTTACGGTCATTCATCGGGGTATTACCGGCATGCCCCGCTTCACCGGTAAACGAAAATTCAATCCAGCAAGGTCCTGCAATGCCCGTTACAATCCCACATGGCAGATTTTCTTTCTCCAATCGCTTTCCTTGCTCGATATGAACCTCGATAAACATCTCAATCTCATTAGGATTTCTCCTGGATTCCTGGTACCCTTCAATATCAAGCCCAACTTCATTTAAAACTTTTTCAAAACTTAGTCCGTCCTTGTCCTTGAGCAACCGTTTTTCATTAATATCACCTTTACCTGTTATCGCTTCACTTCCATTAAATCCACCATTAAACCTGGCCCCTTCTTCATCAGAAAAAACCACAACTTCAAATGGCTTCTCTGGCCTGAAACCCGTCTGATTCCATGCTTCGACCACTTCAAGGGCAGACAAAACTCCAACAGGACCGTCAAAGTGTCCTCCATTAGGCACACTGTCTACATGTGATCCACACATAATTGCCGGAAGCTGATTATTCTTGCCCTCTAGCCGCCCAATTATATTGCCCGCACCGTCTTCCCGGACATTCAAACCTGCATTGCGCATCCAACCGCCAACAAGCTCCTTAGCATGTTTTTCTTCTTTTGAAAACCCTGGACGATTACTTCCATTACCAGGGGTAAGGCCAATTTTTGATAAGTCATCAAGCCGAGAAGCTAACCGCTCGCCTGAAATATCCTTACTTTCATCTTGTTCTGTATAATCATTCATAAGTTTATCTTTCAGGGAAAATTTCTGCATAAGACTTCCTCCTCGCATTTAATAGTAGAATCATAGCATGAATTTAGAAACGATACAGTTAAAAAGATTATACCCTTCTGTGTAAAATTTTCAGGAGAATATATAGTATAATTAACAGAACTATACATATCCATACAGACAACCGAGAAAATGGAAGTAGTATATACAAAGATGGTTTGATACTTGAAGAAATAGCAGCTAACTTTTCTGGAAGCAATTGGCTAGTTAAGTACAGGTTCAGGTTTTTATGCGGTATTATTCAAGGATTTTACCTTTAGCAACCCGATTATGCCGCTTACCGGATTATTTCTTATATATTATATCTTTTCCGAAAGTAAAAGAAAAAGAAAGACTGAAAGTTACCAGTAACAGAAAAGACGCCGTTTTATGGCGTCTTAGTTATTCCTAGTTTACTTTTCTGGGGCCTTCCCAGTACATTTCTCTAAGTCGGTATTTCTGCAGCTTTCCGGTAGCTGTTTTTGGAAGAGCATCAACAAATTCAATCGATTTTGGCGCCTTAAAATGAGCCATATGATCACGGCAGTAGTCTATCATTTCCTGTTCTGCTACGTTTGCCCCTGCCTGTGGCACAATAATTGCCTTTGGAACCTCGCCCCATTTTTCATCCGGAATCGCAATAACCGCAACTTCCATAACACCTGGATGCTTATATAGTACTCCTTCGACTTCTGTGGAGGATATGTTTTCTCCACCTGAGATAATCAGGTCCTTCGCCCGGTCACGTATCTCAATAAACCCGTCTGGATGAGTTACCGCAAGATCACCGGTAAAGAACCAGCCGTCCTTTATCGCTGCCGATGTCTTTTCAGCATCCTTATAATACCCCTTCATAACAACGTTTCCGCGAGTAATAATTTCTCCAAGTTCCTCTCCGTTCCAGGCTACCTCTTCTCCATCGGATCCAATAACTTTGGTCTCCCCGTTAAAAGCAAGTTCAATTCCTTGTCTCGCTTTAATGGTTGCCTGTTCTTCCGGCGATTTATCCTCAAATTCTTTTCTCCATTCACAATAAAGGATAAATGGTGAGGTTTCAGTCAATCCGTACACATGAATCATGTTAAGACCCAGTATTTCCTGCGCCCGGTTAATGAGTGCTGCCGCTGGTGGAGCACCCGCTGTAGCCATACGTGGACGAGTAGTTATATTCGTTTCTTTCGCTTTTGGATCATTTATCAGCATATTAACAACTGTCGGTGCACCGCATAGCAACGAAATATTCTGCTGTTCAAACAGATTAAGTATTTTGGGTGGATCAACTTTCCGCAGGCAGACATGTGTACCCCCAACTGCGGTGATCGCCCAGACACCGCCCCAGCCGTTAGCATGAAACATCGGCAGTGTGTGAAGGTAAACATCATCATGAGTGACACCGAGATGATACATGAAATTGGCAGCATTCATATAATTACCACGGTGCGTCAGCATTACGCCTTTTGGTTTTGAAGTTGTTCCACTCGTATAGTTTAGTGTCAGCAGCTGATTTTCATCAATTTCCACTTCTGGAAAGTGAGCATTCTGACCAACGTGGTCCAAGAAAGCTTCATAATCCACTCCTTTAAGCCTCGAATTGCAGCCTTCAACTGAAACAACGATAATCTGTTCAAGTGAGAGATTGGCCTCAATTTCTTCAATTGGCCCACTAAATTCCTCATCAACTATAAGCATCTTTGAGTCACTGTGTTTGATGATGTACTCCAAATCCGTACCGTTCAGCCGGTAATTAAGAGGAACCATCGCAGCACCAAGCTGACAGATCCCGTAAAAACTTTCAAGCATATAATGCGTATTAGGCAGCATGACAGCTACATGGTCACCTTCTCGAATTCCAGCATCATAGAGTGCAGTGGAAAGCCGGTCAGTACGCTCGCCAAACTCCCTGTACGTGAACACTTTTTCCTCATCTACTACTGCTTTTTTCTCCGGATAATATTTTACAGCTCTTCGCTTCCAATCCAACGGAGTAAGTGGAGAGAACATAAACAGACAGCTCCTTTCATATACTGATAACGCTTACACCAATGATAAGTTAATAGTTTTTAAGATACAAGTCAAAACAAAGGAAAATTTATAATTATGCGAAAACGAGTATTAATTGATTCCATTACCCAGCATCCCTGTCCATAAGTCGTTCAGACAGTGGTTCTAAAAACTTTTTGTAAGTAACAGCTATACTGTCTAACACTTGTGTTGGTATCCTTTTTGGAAAGAAAGGTTTATTATAAAACGAATAATAAACTCTTTTCAGGTCATTCCATTGCTGACAGCTTCTATTCTGCCGAAACCTCGCAACATCGATCAATCTGATATTGCCCTCGTTGGTGAGTATAATATTTCTCAAATGTATATCACTGGGGGTAAGCCCCTTTTCTTTTGCATAGGCCAATGCTCGATCAACTTCTTTGATGTGCATTTCGGAAATTCGCTCTCCGATTGTCAGACATTCAAAGAGCGTTCTGCCCTCAATATAGTCTATCAGCAGAAAATTGTCTCCGGCCTCATATAAGGTTGGATAATAAGGGTTCCCCTGCAAAACTCTGTATATCGCTGCTTCCTCCAGTGCTACCTCTTCAAATTCGGGGTAAAATAACTTAAGTGCTTTATTGGTGGATTTTATTCTGAATACTACTGCGCTCCGGCCAGCACCTATATATTCGAGATCCGGCCAGTCCTCAGTGGAAGGCATACTGTGCCCGGCTATAATTCCCTTCAGACTGCTGGCTATATCGACAGCTGATACCAATACGATGCACCCTCTTTTTCATTCTCCTTCTATTTATAGGAGTCTGTTATTTAATTATATTATCTATTATAGTATAAGAGAACGCATTTTCCCTGAAAATGGACTTCACTTTATAAAGAAGCTTCCCCCGTCAGCTATCTCCACACTTGAATATTCAGTAAGGTCGCGCATTAACTGAAAAAGTGCGTCGTCTTTCTGTTTGGCTTCAATCATACAATCAATTTGTGGCACACTCCCAATAATCTTGTTTAAAAATTCCATAAACATTCTGCTGTCAACATAATCCGCATGTGCACGGAATTTCTCATCTGACCGTGGACTGGATATATGCATTTTAACCGGCAACTCCGAAAAGTTCCATGTATGGGTAATCCTTTCCCAACTGTCAAACCAATCGGTTTCCGGGTTGAGGTTAGCCAAATGATGATGGTAATCAAATACCATCGGCACCTCCAGTTTTTCACAAAGATACAGAGTGTCCGCTAAATTGAAAGTTTTATCATCATTTTCAAGAATAATCATCTGTTGAAGGTCAGCAGGAATATATCCCCAATTATGTATAAACCGTTCAAGGGCCTTCTCTTTGTCACCGTACCCTCCTCCAACATGAAGAACACAACGGTGTCTTGGATTTATCCCCATTCCTTTTAAAAGCCTGTAATGCATCCTCAATGTCTTAATCGAATTTCTCAATACTTCCTCTTTTGGTGAATTTATAAGCACAAAGTGATCTGCATGAAAGTCTACCCTCATACTGGGATTGCTTTCGAAAAAATCTGCAAGCTGCTTCATCGGTTCCTGAAGTGCCTCCAGGTAATTCCATTTAGGAAGGTCCGGGTGGTTAGCTAGAGGGATGAGTTTTGATGAGATTCTGAAGAAATTTATATCACTTGCCAAATTATGCCTAAGTAACCGTAGACAATTGGAAAGATTAGAGGCAGCTATCTGTTCCAGTTTTCGGATGGCAGCATCTCTGTCGTCAAGCTTCGAAAAACGGCTGTACGTCATTGTTTGCGAAGGGGAAGAGTTTTTAAGATGGACACTCATTGCCGAATACCCTAGTCGTACGAAGGTCAATTGAAACACTCCCTAAGAATTATTAACAGAAATAATAAATGTGTAATTAGAATTACTATTTACCATACCAGCATTAGATATGTAAATAAAAGATTGTCCTGCAGTTGAACTTCATACGAAAATTAGAGGATGTATAAGAATCAGAAGTTAACGAAACAATATAAATGAAATAATCTCTCTCCGTAAAAACAAATGAAAGGAAGATATTTATTGGACCATATAAAGGTGCTTTTGATGAAGTTTGCAGCGATTACCATTACGTTATTCGCTATTTTTGGAGTATTTTATGAGGCAGATTTCGGCGAATTGTTTCTGATTAGTCTGCTTGTTACTGGAATATCGTATGTCTTGGGAGATATGTTTATACTGCGAAAATACGGAAATGTGACTGCTACTATTTCTGATTTTCCCTTGGCTTTCTTATCGATATGGATACTGGGAGGAATGTTCTTCGGTAACGAACTTCCAATTATAACCCTCTCCTTATTATCTGCATTTTTTATAACGTGCTGTGAGCCATTTGTCCATGGGTATGTAGCGAATCATTTTTCAGTGGAACGCCATGATTTACGAGGACAAAATCAGTTACAGACCGAATTTGGAGAAGAAATGGATGCAACAACTCTTCGGGACAAGGCCCATGACGAAGAGAAAAATAAAGAAGAGTAATACAAACAGCCTGCTATACGAAGTCACTACCCGTTTAGCAGGCTTTCCTGTATTATTGGATAAACCGGAAAATCAATGGAAAGCGATAATTCTCCCCATTATAGGATTTAATCAGCGCAATCAGAGTTAGGATGAATGCTGTAATTCCCACTATAAGTAACAAAACAAAACCAATCAGGACAAGAACTAAAATTCCACTTATGATGGTATACACGGTAAAAGCAATAAAGAAATTGAAATACTCTTTACCATGATAATCCACAAATTCCGAATCATCCCTCTTAAACAGCCAGATGATTAGTGGTCCTAATACTGGAAAGAAAAAACTTGTAAGATATATTAACATCGCAAATAAACGATCATCACTATTCGCCAAGATATCACCTCTTTACCGACTTTTTACTATCCTACTCTAAAAATATGATAAGCCAAGGAATTTAATTATACTCGATAACTATAATTATAAGACAAAAAGCCAGCTACGCGTTATAGCGTAACTGGCGTCTTTGTTTGCCTGGCGGCGTCCTACTCTTGCAGGGGCAAAGCCCCAACTACCATCGGCGCTGGAGAGCTTAACTTCTGTGTTCGGCATGGGAACAGGTGTGACCTCTCCGCTATTGCCACCAGACCTACAGGATGTAGGTCGTTCTGTGTTGTTCACAGGACGTGAGCGGTTTTAACAGAACATCCTTTGAAATGTTTGTACCCTGAAAACTAAATAAGAGCCTCGCATGACATCAGATAAAGATTTAGTTAAGTCCTCGATCTATTAGTATCC
>NZ_JBHSFU010000002.1:0-103040 GCF_042654125.1 Virgibacillus kekensis | reverse complement strand
TTACAGGCAGGTTGCCCACGTGTTACTCACCCGTCCGCCGCTCGTTCCACAGGCGTCACCCCGAAGGGTTCAGCCTGCTTCCCGCGCTCGACTTGCATGTATTAGGCACGCCGCCAGCGTTCGTCCTGAGCCAAGATCAAACTCTCCAAAAAAGTTTGATATGATTGACACCAATCAATCATATAATGTCTTAGCTTTTAAAAATAGAATTCAGGGAAAAGCAATAAATGCTTTTCCTGTCTTCTTGACATACTGGTTGTTTTGTTCAGTTTTCAAGGATCAAATTTCAATGCCGCTCTCAAATTGGCGACTTTATTAATATATCATTTTTCAAGGTTGATGTCAACAACTTTTTTGTTCATCTTTTTGAAAAATGCTTACTGCGTCTCAAGCAGCGTTTATTAATTTATCATGATTTTTTCTTTTTAGCAAGAAGAAAATCTATGAAATTTTGTCGGTCCAAAACCTGTCCGGTTTTTTGCGACGGAATTAAATGTACCATGGTTACTTATTAAAGTCAAACCCTTTTTTTAAATAATATATCGACCGTAGAAAAGCTTCAGCTTAAATGCCACTGAAGCTTTTCGGCCATCTTTTCAATATGAAGCTTTAATTTTTGCCTGGTGAATTGCCATTTACTTTTTTACACGATATTTCCTTTGATATACACCTTTTCCCTTTGTCTCGATTCTTTCCGCTGATAATAATCCCTTTTCAGTCAGAAATCCAAGTATGGCTGTTAGGTCAAGTTTATATGGTTCCACTTTCTTGTTCTGTTTCAATTCTCCATACGACCATGCCTCAGCCTTGGCTTTCATGATATCCAACAGGTGTTTTGCAGACACGTTCGCTCTGGTGCTAATGGCAAAGTCTACTGCTATTATCATCAAATGAACACGCTCATCTATAGCTTCATTGCTTTGGGTTAACTCATCGTAAAGTTTATATACCTCCGGATCTATTTGCTTCACCTGGGTCCATAAAGTTACCTCGGGATAATAACCCTTTTCTATAACCGCAAGTCTCGCCAGATAGTGTAGACAGTTAACCATTCTGCTATATGAATCCTTATATTGCTTTAGAGCATACAGATCTTTCACTTCACTGTAACTCTTAACCAACTTGCCAAACTCCATCGCTTTTCGAAGATCTCTTTTTTCTACTGGAAATTCCCTGAGCTGCTCCTTTAATTGGGAAATATATTCGTTACGGTCAAAAAGAACCTTCCCATTGACTATCCATTCTATAGCTTTTCTGTATCCACTTGTATCAATCCATTCCATCAGCAATTTTTCCGTTACAGTATGCATTGCTGCAGTCTTGTCATCAAATTCATAATGCTTTTCCTGCCAAGCATTTTCATTTTCCTTTACAATAATAAGCAGAATCACATCGAAATTATCAGTCACAGGGCTATTCGGTTTAGTTTTTTCTATTATAACGATTCCCAGTGTATTGGCATCTCCTGCCCGCTCCTGGTAAATCGGCCGTAATAAATCTTCCATATAGTAGGTCCTCCATTAAATTCGAATTCTATATATATTTCGTTATAGTTTTGTGAAATCCTTTTTTCAGAATCAAAAAATGAAATAAAATATGCTATACTACCATTGTAATATATAAGGAGGACAACCATGGCGCAACAATTAGTCTATTCAAGTAAAATAAATAAAATAAGATCATTTGCCCTGATACAAATTTTTATTGGTTTTGCCTTTATGTATGGAGGTATTCTGACAAAAAAAATTGAATGGTTGATGGCAACCTTATTCGTTATAGGTGTATTATTTGTAGTTTTCAGTTGTGTAGTGTATTTCTGGATTGGATTATTGTCCACAAGAGCTGTTCCGATTGTTTGTCCTAACTGTGAAAAGCCCACAAAAATGCTGGGCCGGGTCGATGCCTGTATGCATTGCAAACAACCCCTTACCCTTGATAAAGATCTGGAAGGCAAAGAATTCGACGAAAAGTATAATACCAAAGAATACCGCAAAGAACTTAAGCGGAAAGCTAAAAATAATAAGTAACTTGCAGACCCGTCATGATGGCGGGTTTTTTGTTTCCATAAATGCAAAAGCTCAAGCGCTCTTAACAACTATAGGCTGGATGGCCAGCGCGACCAATTCACATAATACGGCTTCCCCACCACTTATGAGGCAATTTATATATTTTTAAAACCTATAAAAAAATCCGGATATCCTTCACTGGATAGCCGGATTCTTACATTATTAGTGTTTTTGTGTTTCAACCTGCTGACAGTCTTCACATTTGCCGTAAATCTCCATCCGATGATGGCTTATATCAAAACCAGTTACCTGTTCTGCCAAAGATTCAACTTCATGCAGGGTCGGATAATGAAAATCAACTATTTTACCGCAATCATCGCAGATAATGTGGTAATGTTCACTTGTATTACAGTCAAATCGGCTTGATGCATCTCCATACGTAAGTTCACGTACAAGCCCGATTTCCCGCAGTACCCGCAGGTTATTATAAACTGTAGCAACACTCATATTCGGGAATTTCCCTTCAAGCGCTTTATAAATTTCATCAGCTGTCGGGTGAACCATCGAGTTAAGAAGGTACTCAAGAACCGCATGACGCTGTGGTGTAATCCGTACGCCAGAGTCTTTTAAGGTGTTAATTGCTTCACGTAATTTTTTGTCAGACACCGTCATGCACCCCACTTTCAAATTTATTCGAGTCTAATAATATTCTTATATTATAATTCTTATAATTAGTGTAACCGGTTCTACAGTCTTCTGTCAATATAAGTATATTGAGCGTTTATAAATATTATTCCCCGAAAAAACAAAACAAGCGATTCCATTTCAAGGTAATCGCCTGTTTCTCATTTTTTTAAACATCAGCTTTCAATGGAAGTTCTTCTCCACCGAGATTCTTGTTTACGTACCTGGCTGCTACGAATAAAAAGTCGGAGAGCCGGTTCAGATAGGACACCACCAGTGGATTAGCATCTTCTCCCATAGCAACTGCTGCCCGCTCCGCTCTGCGGGTTACTGTTCTAGCTGTATGCAATGCACTTGAGCAGTTGTGTCCTGATGGGAGGATGAAGTTTCGAAGGGGATCAAGTTCTTTATCCCATTTATCAATTTGGTCCTCGAGCTCCTGGATATGCTCTTTTTTCAACTTCCACGCAACTTCCTTGTCACTGGGCGTAGCAAGTTCGGCCCCCGCATGGAATAAAATCGTCTGTACCCGGTGCATTTTTTCCAAAAAGTCCTGCTTCCCCGTCCAGTCTTCCTTATCAAGAAAGCTTAAAGCCAGTCCAATCATGGAGTTCGCTTCATCACACGTTCCATAGGCCTCGACACGGATATCATTCTTGGGTACCCGTTGTCCATAAACCAGTGATGTTGTACCTTTGTCACCTTTTCGGGTGTAGATTCGCATATGTTAATACCCCCTGCTTATATCGATTTGGTTTATATATTGACCGCCCTCATTCAAAAAGGTGCGTAAATTCTCCTCAAATATATCGAGTGCTCTGGTCACATACTTGGAGGATTTTCCCGATAAATGCGGTGTAACGGTAACGTTCTCGGCTTCCCAGAATGGGTGGTCTTCCGGCAATGGTTCTGTCTCAAAGACATCAAGTACCGCATGGGCAATTTCCTGTTCATTGACTGCCCGCAGAATATCCTCCTCGCTGACAGCGTCCCCTCTGCCCATATTCAGAAATACCGCATGATCCGGCATCAACTGGAAGTGTTCATAGGTAAAAAACCCTTTTGTATCCGTCGTGCTCGGTAAAACAGATACCACAAAGTCAGCTTGAGAAAGAACGCTCTCCATTTCCGATTTTGTATAGTTTTCATCGAAATATTCCCTTGGAGTACCACTTCTAGAAATTCCGTAAACCTTCATATTAAAAGCTTTGGCCAGCCTCGCCACTTCACCGCCTATTGCCCCGGCACCCACGATAAGCATAGTTCTGCCTGAAATTTCATTGATACGGACGGTTCGCTTCCAGTTTCGCTCAGCCTCATCTTTCATTAATTCTTTGCCTTGCCGATATACCTGCAGCAGCATAGAGATAGCATATTCAGCCATTGGCGTTTTATGGATACCCCTGGCATTGGTTACTAATATCCCCTTTTCTTGAATTGCTTCAAACGGCATTTTTTCCACTCCGGCTGAGATAACCATGATCCATTTCATATTTTCAGCTTTGCCAATTAGTTCTGGAGTAAGATCCTCCCCATACGTAATCAATACTTCTGCTGTGTCAATATACTGTTTGGACTCGTCCATATTTTCACAAAAAATAAAGGAGACATCAGCATATGTTTCAGTAAGCTTTACACGATGTTTGTTGGATAGTTTTGCTGAAGATAGTACAATCAAGTCCATTTCCTCCCTGTCCATTTCTCTTACCCTTATAGTAAACGTTTTTTTTATAAATTGCTATTGTTTGAAAATTTGTCTGATTGCACGGGAAAAGATAATTAAATCAAATTTAATGGATCTTTTTTCGATATAAAATAAATCATCCCGTATTTTCTGAGTATGGTTCAGGTTTGTACTCCCATTCACTTGGGCAAACCCGGTGATCCCTGGCTTAACCATGAGTCGGACTGCCTGGTGCTTATTATAATGATCCACCACTTCTGCAATTTCCGGCTCCGGACCAACAAGACTCATATCCCCTTTAAGAACGTTGTAGAGTGCGGGCAGGTTTTCCAGACGGTATTTTTTAATCCACTTTCCAGAAAACGTAACTGTTTGTGCTGCACTCCTTTTAAAATGAAAAGAATCTGGCACTCCATTCGACCACTCTTCTGGAAAGGGGTGCGGCGGCAATGACCGGATTACTTTTGATGGTATCGTCATCGTTCTGAATCGCCATATAGTATAAAGCCGGTTCCTCTTCCCTGCCACAGTCTCCTTCTCAAAGACTGGTTTTCCATCCCTTTTTAAAATCCGGTAACTAACTACAATAAACAGTGGTGACATAATAAGAAGAGCAGCGGAACTTATGACGATATCGGCGACACGTTTGGTTATGGTATACAAGGTGTCATGCTTACCTAAATCTGCTTTGGATCGGATACTTTGGCGGATTTCCATCTTACACACCTCTTTCTTTAGAATGTAATCCCTACATTTTATTCGGCAAAAGAAGCCTGTATAACATAGACCGCCAATTATTATATATCTGTAATAAAACAGACAGCCCATTCATCGATAGGCTGTCTGGATTTTTAACTATTTTCCCGGATAAATTCCAGTGCTTCTTCTACATGGCCTTTAACTTTGACTTTACGGAATTCTTTTTGCAGGACTCCCTCTTTATCAATAATAAAGGTTGATCGCTCGATACCGTAGTATTCTTTTCCAAAGTTTTTCTTAAGTTTCCAGACTCCGTAATCTTCGGCTACTTTATGATCTTCGTCGGCAAGCAGCTGAAATGGAAGGTCGTGTTTCTCGATGAATTTCTGATGTCGGGAGGCCGGGTCCGGACTTACACCAAGAATAACGGCATCTAATTCGCTGAAGCTTTCCTGGGCATCCCTGAAATCACACGCTTCTGTAGTACACCCTGGTGTCATGTCTTTCGGATAGAAATATAGAACGACATGTTTTCCTTTAAAATCTGACAGGCTTACCTCGTCTCCGTCCTGATTCGCCAGAGTAAAATCCGGTGCTTTCTTCCCTGGTTCTACGCTCATTCAAATCCCTCCAAATAAGTCTCTCTACGTTAACTATAGCATATCCTACTGACTGTCTCTATTTTCATGGTTTGTTTGAACGAGCCTTAGCACAAAAGCGGTAGGCAGAACATATCCAAGCAGGGCCTGTACGAGCGCAATGAAACGACCAATCCCTATTGGTGTTATGTCCCCATACCCAATGGTCAGAAGGGTCACCCCACTAAAGTACAGGGAATGGATAATCGATCCGGCAACACTTACATGGCGAAGTTCCCCGTTCTCAACTAGCAGTATATTATTAATTGACAATGTGAAATAAATTAGGCCAAATCCGATAATCACAATCAGGTAAATGACAAGCAGTGTATAAAAAATCTCAACAGAGAACCTTGTCTCACGCATTTCCATAACTTTTTTGCGACCGCCACCACGAATGAAATCAATAATACTCACAACAACAATACTGCAAATTATAAAAACAATTATTGCTGGAATGATGTCCATAACTACCCCCCACTCGAAAACATTATATGCTTGGCCACCGGAGGAATAGTCATTTATTTTTAGTAATCAATACGATAGTATATAACTATTATCAGGAAAGGATTGGTTTTCAATTGAAACGAATCTACCTAATCGAAGATGACCCGAAAATCGCAGGACTGCTGAAGGATTATCTGGAAAAATATGAGTATGAAGTTACTACTGTCGCGTCGTTTGATAAAATTATCGATGAATTTAAAGCGATAGAGCCACATTTGGTTCTGTTGGATATAAATCTGCCGCGTTTTGATGGATTTTACTGGTGCCGACAAATCCGTAGCATCTCCAATTGCCCGATTATCTTCATATCGGCGAGGGATAGTGGAATGGACCAGGTCATGGCAATTGAAAATGGCGGCGATGACTATATTACAAAGCCGTTTGACTTTGACGTGGTACAAGCGAAAATAAAAGGTCTGATCAGGCGCATTTATGGTGAATATGCTGCCCCCAATCAATCTGAGTCTATGGAACTCGACGGTCTGCAACTATATTTAACCGCAATGGAGGTTTCGTGGAAGGGACAGACCTCAGTACTGACAAAGAATGAGTTTATTCTTTTAAGAGCCTTTGTTCACCGACTGAACAACGTTTTATCACGTACGTATCTTCTGGAAATCCTTTGGGATGATGAAACCTTTGTCGATGACAATACATTATCGGTCAATGTTACACGGCTGAGAAAAAAACTGGAGCAGATCGGAATCTTTGACTGTATCCAAACTGTACGGGGAGCCGGCTATAAAATGGTGAACACATGGAGTGAACTAGCATGAAGGATTTTCTGAGCGACAGCCGGCCGTTTATCATGTTTTACTTTTCACAAATTATCCTGATGGTAATTATCAGTCAGCTTGTTCTCCTTAATACCGGGGGCACTGTGAGCGTGGAAGTAATTTCTTATATGCTGCTTCTTGCTTCAAGCTTCCTGGTAATCTTTCTGACATACCGTTACCTGAAATTCCGTGACTTCTATGTAAAACGGCAAAATACATACTTTCCTGAACCGCCAAACCGGATGCTTGCGAATGTCCAGCAGCTTCTTGAAAATGATCACCAGCAATATCAGCAGGAAATTAATGCATTACAGACCGAGAAAGAGTTGGAGTTTAATTTTATCCAGCAGTGGGTGCATCAGATGAAGACGCCGGTATCTGTAATGGACCTGACTTTACAAAAAGAGCGAATGAACCTGCCAGAAAATGTATTTCACAGTATGCAGGAGGAAATCGAGAAGCTCGAGCAGGGTCTGGATCAGGCACTTTATTTGTCACGGCTGCAGAAATTTGACCGTGACTTCCACGTCCAGAGGTTGTCTCTGAAGCAGCTGGTGCGGGAATCGATACAGGACTTCAAATCAAGTTTTATCCGCAACAGCATTTTTCCCGAAGTCACCATTGAGGAAAACTGTGAAGTGGCTACCGACCCAAAATGGATCCGCTTCGTAATCAATCAGCTGATTTCCAATGCAATTAAATATTCAAATCCCAATTCGGAAAAAATATATTTTACCGGAGAGCAACAGGAAAAGTCGGTTACCCTGACAATCCGCGACACTGGATGTGGTATACCCTTCCAGGACCTCTCCCGTGTATTTGACCCCTTCTTCACTGGTCTGAATGGCCGGAAGTTCCGCGAGTCCACCGGAATGGGACTCTATTTGGCACATCAGATCTGTGAAAGACTTGATTATAATATCACTGTTCAGTCGGCAGCGAATAAAGGGACAGAAGTAACCCTCCGATTCAACACAAACCTTACCAATTTGTAAGGTTTCTTTTTTACTTTGAAAGGAAAATCGATGGTCGACTTGGCGGTAATTCCGTAGACTTTATGACAGTAATGTTATTAATGAAAGGAGCAGTTCACATGACTGTTTTACAAGCGAACAACCTATCTAAAATATACGGAAGCAAACGAGGCGTCCAGTACCAGGCGCTTGATGAGTTTACATTCAATGTCACCAAGGGAGAATTCATCGGGATTATGGGTCCTTCAGGAAGCGGGAAAACCACCTTATTGAATTTGCTCGCGACTATCGATAAACCCACCTCTGGAAATATCACTATTAATGGCACAGAGGTCACAGGTCTGGCCAAAAACAAGCTTGCCAAATTCCGCCGTTCGGAAATGGGATTTATTTTCCAGGATTATAATCTGCTTGATACGCTGACAGTTGGTGAAAATATCCTCCTGCCACTCACATTGCAAGGAGAAGAAGTGAAAGAGATGGAAAAGAAGCTTGTCACCGTCGCCAAACAGCTTGGAATCGATAAGATTCTCGATAAACGGACATTCGAGATTTCCGGAGGGCAGATGCAGCGTGCGTCAATTGCAAGGGCAATTATCCATGATCCGACGATAATCTTTGCTGATGAACCAACCGGTAACCTTGACTCCAAATCTTCCGGCCAGGTTATGCAGTCACTCAGCACAATGCAAAAAGAACGCCGGACGACAACCATCATGGTTACACACGATCCATTTGCGGCCAGTTTCTGTCAGCGGGTTATTTTCATAAAAGATGGCAAATTGTTTAATGAGATTCACCGCGGAGACAACCGCCAGGCATTTTTCCAGGATATATTGAATGTCCAGTCACTGTTGGGAGGGAATACTGATGACCTTCACTCAGTTCGCTTTTAATAATGTAAAACGTAATACCAGACAGTATCTGAGTTATTTTCTAAGCTGTACCTTTGCTGTAGCGATATTTTTCATATATGCCGCAGTTATTTTCCACCCCGACATTACCGACAATGAGTTCCGGGCAAATGTCCAACAGGGAATTATTGTCAGTGAGGTTATTATATACTGTTTCTCATTCCTTTTTGTGCTTTATTCAACAGGCGCTTTTATAAAATCAAGGTTAAAAGAATACGGAATATTGACAACCCTTGGTATCAGCAAACCACAGCTAAACAGAATGCTTCTTTTGGAAAATACCATAATCGGTGTGATTTCCATCGGGGCTGGCCTATTGCTCGGTACATTATTGATGAAGTTATTTCTTATGGTGTTTTCAGCAATTCTTGGAACAGAAGAAATCCTGTCATTCTATTTATCCTGGAAAGCAATCGGTCTGACAGTAGGGCTATTCTTCATTATGTTTGAGCTGAATACACTTGCAGTGGTATGGACTCTTAGAACCAACTCAATTATGGAGGTCTTCCGCGGTGCCAAAAAACCAAAGAAGCTCCCCGGATTCTCCTGGATTGTCAGCCTGCTTTCTATAGCGGCCATTGGTATAGCTTACTATATGGCTTACACTGCAGATATTACGAGTATTTTTTTTCGGATGATTCCAATTCTCCTTCTCGTAATCCCGGGCACCTATTTCCTTTTTACCCAATTCAGTGTCGCAGTAATCAGCATCATAAAGAAGAACAAAAGCTATTATTTTAAGGGTTCAAATATGCTTACCGTGTCTGATTTGGCATTCAAAATGCGGGATAATGCCCGGCTGCTGTTTTTCGTAACGATACTGAGCGCTGTTGCATTCACTTCATCTGGCGTCCTTTATGGGCTGTATCAGGGTATCGAGGAGGAAGCAGAGCGTTTTCTACCACAGGATGTGACTCTCTTCAGCACCGATGTGGAAGATGGCAAAGGATTCAGCCAGGCTGTTGAAGAATTGAGGCAACAGTTTAAAAACAGAAACATCCCTTTTGAGGATAGTCAGATTACAGGAGTTAAAGTTAATGGTGAATCAGATGGTACAACGTTGAACGATTCGACGTATACGATTTACGCGTACTCAGATTATAAGAAACTTGCTTCCTTACAAGATCGAAACGTTGTATTTACGGTTGAGGAAAATGAGGCTGCTATCCTGGCACAGGATATTGAAATGCAGTTTTATCAGGACCTGCCGGATAAAATGACCCTTAGTTCGAAAAGTAAGCAGGCCACCGTCGACCTGGAAATTGAACTGACTGCAATAAATCCTAACCCCTATGCCGGTGATGCTGTGGTTGTTTCTGATCATCTATATAATTCATTCTATAAGTCTGCCGAGTCTGGTGAACTTCTCCAGTATTATGCGATGAATGTACCCGACTGGCCTTCTTATTCCGAGGAAATAACAGAAAGCCTTGCACACGTTGACAGAAAAAAAGCTTTTCCCGATTCCAGTGCCAATTTCTACGTTCAATATAAGGAATCTATGTCCTATACATTCTTTTTTGGTATATTTATAAGTGTTCTATTCTTTTTGGCAGCAGGGTCAATCTTATACTTTCGGATGTACCAGAATATTGATAAGGATCTCGAACATTTTCATTCCCTGTACCGAATCGGCTTTACGGATAAAGAGATGAAAAAAATTGCAACTGTCCAGCTTGGTCTAATGTTTATAATTCCGTTCATAGTTGCAGTAATTCATGCAGGATTCGCGTTCCGTTCCCTGCAGAACATGCTGGCATCTTCCATTCTGTTGCCAACTGTATTAATTATAGCGTGCTATTTCGTGGTCCAACTGGTCAATTTTATTTTCATCCGGAATATATACACTGCCAAGCTGAAAAAAGTTATGTAATCTGGGAGGCATTTTAATGGATTTTTCACAATCGAAAGAACTGCACGAAGAAGCACTGGACCATATAGTAGGTGGGGTAAACTCGCCATCACGTGCCTATAAAGCGGTTGGCGGCGGGGCTCCTGTCTATATGGACCGTGCCAGAGGTGCTTATTTTTGGGACGTGGATGGTAACAAGTATATCGATTACCTGGCAGCGTACGGACCAATTATTACAGGACATGGTCATCCGCATATTGCCGAAGCCATAACACGTGCGGCAAATAACGGAGTCCTTTATGGTACACCAACTAAACTGGAAAATAAATTTGCAAAAATGCTTAAGGAAGCGATTCCGTCACTTGAAAAGGTACGTTTTGTAAACTCCGGAACTGAAGCTGTTATGACGACAGTCCGGGTTGCCCGGGCATATACCGGCCGCACTAAAATAATTAAGTTTGCCGGTTGCTATCATGGTCATTTCGATTCGGTACTTGTTCAGGCGGGATCCGGACCTGCAACACTCGGAACACCCGATTCGGCGGGAATCCCTAAAGCTGTTGCTGCTGACGTGATTACCGTTCCATTTAATGACCTTGAGGCATTCAAAACTGCCATGGACCGCTGGGGCGATCAGATTGCTGCAGTTCTGGTGGAACCGATCGTCGGTAACTTTGGTATAGTCGAACCACACCAAGGTTTCCTTCAGGCAGTCAATGATATTACCCATGATGCGGGAGCATTGGTTATTTATGATGAAGTAATCACTGCATTCCGGTTTACTTACGGAAGTGCACAGCAAGTCTATAATATCGAGCCGGACATGACGGCAATGGGTAAAATTATTGGTGGCGGCCTACCAATCGGAGCGTATGGCGGCCGTCAGGACATCATGGAGCAGGTTGCGCCACTTGGACCGGCGTACCAAGCAGGAACAATGGCCGGAAATCCGGCATCCATGGCAGCTGGAATAGCTTGTCTTGAAGTTTTACAACAAGACGGCGTGTATGACCGGTTAGATAAGCTGGGGGCTCGCTTGGAAAAAGGTATCGTGGTAAAAGCTGCAGATGCAGGGGTTCCAATTTCTGTAAACAGGTTATGTGGCGCCTTGACTGTTTACTTTGGTGATACAAAGGTAACCAACTATGACCAAGCAGAAGAAAGTGACGGTGAAGCATTCGCACAATTTTTCCGTCTGATGATTGAACAAGGTATCAATCTTGCGCCATCCAAGTATGAAGCATGGTTCCTGACCACCGAACATACGGAAGCTGACATTGATACGACGGTTGATGCAGTTGGCAATGCGTTTAAAAAGATGGCTGAGAAATTCTAAGCGGACACAGATTACCTTATTTCCACTAAAAACATGGTTTTACTTTTTAAGCGGACATACGAGCCCTTATTTACTATGGATTATCCAAAACGAGCTACCATTTAGCTTAAGGGCTCTGGTGTCCGCTAAACAGCTTAACCGGACAGGGGACCTATTTTTTTATGTAAAAAGAATTTATCCTTCGTCTGGATCTAGTGTTCGAATTTTATGTTACTTATACACTTTTATCCTAGCCTCTTTAAATGGACCAAATGAGTTCAGAACGGAAACTTGTCTTCTTGAACAAAACACTCCCTCACTGCACCAGTGAGGGAGTTCCACCCTGAATAAATCAGGTTTCCATATATTCATGATTATCAAGGTTTTGGACTTGATAAAGATTATAATAACTTCCTTTACGTTTCATTAGTTCTGCATGCGAACCAATTTCCTTTATTTCTCCATCCTCGATTACAACAATCCGGTCAGCATGCGTAATTGTTGCAAGCCGGTGGGCTACAATAAATGTTGTCCGGTCGGATGCAAGTCGTTCGACAGCCTCCTGGATAATATGCTCACTTTCCAAGTCCAGTGCTGAGGTCGCTTCGTCAAAAATTAGGATTGGAGGGTTTTTAAGAAATACCCGTGCAATGGCAATCCGCTGTTTTTGCCCGCCGGAAAGCTTGACGCCACGTTCACCGACAAGCGTGTCGTAACCGTACGCCAGTCCCTCAATAAAGTCGTGGGCATTAGCGGCTTTCGCGGCCGCAACAACCTCTTCGTCAGTTGCATGTGGGTTCCCCATCCTGATATTCATCGCAATTGATTCGCTGAATAAAGTATTATCTTGGAGCACCATTCCGATGTTGTCGCGGAGTGAGCGTGCCTTTACATCGCGAATATCGATTCCGTCAACCTTTATCGACCCTGCTGTCACATCGTAAAACCTTGGAATCAGACTGATTAATGTTGATTTTCCTCCCCCACTCATTCCAACAAAGGCAATGGTTTCACCCTGCTTCACATTAAGGGAGACACTTTTCAGCACCTCCTCTTCTGCTTCATCATAATGAAAGGAAACATTCTCGATATCTATTCTTCCTTCCACACGACCGAGCTCTTTCGCGTTCTTTTTATCAGTTACATCATACTTCTCGTTCAGGAATTCAAATACCCGGTCAATAGATGCAATTGACTGGGTCAACACGGTGGATGAACTTACAAGCCGCCGTAATGGACTGTATACGCGCTCCATGTATCCTACAAATGCGACCATCGTACCCATTGACAAGGCTCCATTAATTACCTGGTACCCAGCATAGGCAATTACCAATAATGGAGCAAGGTCAGTGATTGTATTCATCACTGCAAACGTCTTGGCATTCCAGTCAGTATGGTTGAGAGCTTTCTGCAGAAAATTTTCATTACGCTCGTCAAATTGATCCTGCTCATACTCTTCGAGAGCAAAACTACGAGTAACCGGAATGCCCTGCACCCGCTCATGCAAGTGCCCTTGTACTTCCGCAAGAGACTGGGAACGATCTCTGGTCAACCGCCTCAATTTGGCATAAAAGTATTTTACCGAGAATCCATAAAAAGGGAAAAGCATTATCGACACAAGGGTCAGCCAAACATCCATCGACATCATAATTCCAATTGCAATTAAAATGGTAATCATGTCGAGCCAAATATTCATTAGTCCAGTAATCACAAAAGTTTTAGTTTGTTCGACATCATGTATTACCCGGGAAATAATTTCCCCGGTTTTTGTCTTGGAATAGAATTTAAGGCTAAGTTTTTGTATGTGATCAAACAGCCGATCCCTTATATCATAAAGGATTTTATTGCCTATCCACTGCGCCAAGTATTGTCGAACATATTCTATTGGCGGACGCATTACAAGGAAAATAAGAAAAGCGATACCCATCAGCCAGAAAAGTTCGTTGATTTTTGCTGCATCTGTCATGTCTTCTTCGTTTATAATGTTATCAATAACATATTTCAGAATTAATGGCATTAAAAGCGGTATGGCAAATTTGACGATCCCAATAAGTACGGTCCACAGGATTTTCCATTTATATGGTTTTACAAAAGCTAAATATTGTTTAACACTGCTCATCTGCTTCAATTCCTTACTGATAAATTTAGAAAAACTCGACATTCGTCTCGTCTATTACGAGTGTCGAAGTTTTTCTTATACTATTTTCCATAGAAATTAATAATTTCTGATAGTACAAAAAATCCCTGTAGCATCACCAACAGGGATAACGTTTCGACACTTAAAGCATTATAAGGCTTACAACTACTATAATCAATTGGACTGCCTAACGATATGTGAGATATCGTTCATACCACTGATCCACGAAATCAGCCGAAAAGGGACCTTTTCGCTGCCTTACCAGCCTAAGCAAAAATTCCATATTATTATGCAGAATACGATCGAGAACCCGTGGATAGTTCATTAACTTTTTATGTTCGTCATATTCATCTTCGTCAAGAATTACATATGTCATATCGGGATAAACTTTAACGTCCAAATCATAATCGATATACTTAAGCGCCTCTTCATCGTATACAAACGGCGAGCTGATATTGCAGTAATAGTATATCCCATCATTTCGGAGCATACTTATTATGTTGAACCAATATCTTGAATGAAAATAACAAATGGCAGGCTCGCGGGTTATCCACGTCCGTCCGTCACTTTCTTTTACCAGTGCCTTATCATTAGCCACAATCACTACTGTATCGGTTGCCTTTAGTACAAGACTGTCTTCCCAAATTCGGTGGATCTTTCCGTCGTGCTTATAACTTTGTATCTGTATTGTTGAGCCTGCATCCGGACCGGCCATTATTGCTCTCCTTTCCCAAGTAAGTTTGTCCTTCCATTATACGGACAAAAATTACAGATATAAAGCAAACCGAGTTTTTAGCACAACGTAAAAAGAGCTCCCTGAGGCAGGAAGCTCTTTTACATCGGGGGATGGTACGTTATTTTTTGTTTTGCTGAGATTTCTGGTTTTGACGCTTAACTTCTTGTGCATTTGTTTCAGATGCAAATTCAGTACCAAACTGACCTTGTCCTTGTTTAGACTGTTGGTTCTGCTGTCTTACTTTCTGAACGTTTGTGCCAGCAGCTGATTTGTTAGGTTGTTGTTTAGCCATCAGTATCACCTCCGCAGTAATTAATTTCTCCATTATGAAGGTTGTTATCCGAAAAAAAATCAGATAACAATTGGTAATTACTGGATAACAGAGATGAATGCTAAATACCTTTCTTATACAGGACAAGTGTCTATTTTCCTTATCAAATCCACATTTTTCATTTATTAATCATATAGTTATATTAAGGACTACCTATCGAAATATTTCATCATTTTCTGATGGGATACCGGAAAAGGATATTGATCCATTTCTTTACGATCAACTAAGATTAGTCGGTCATCATCCGCCAAAATATTATTTGTGACGGCTTCATAGATGTCGAGTTGCCAAATAATATGAGAAAAAACATGCTTGAGTTTTCCTTGCTTTTTCCCCAGGGTGATGTTTATTCCATATTCCATCTGAAACCAGTTTTCGATATGTTCCAATCCTATTTCATCAACCGGTACCATGGGGAATTGCCACATGTATGCGAGCAATCCATTTTCCGACCGCTTTTCAATAACGAATTGATCGTTCTGATTTCGAATTAGAAGTGCTACATAGGGCTTTGTCTTCTGCTTTTTGGCTTTTGATTTATTTGGCAAATCTTCCTCAACCCCATCAGCAAAAGCTCGGCAGTATTCCTGCACAGGACAAAGCATACACATTGGAGATTTTGGTGTGCATACCAGGGCCCCAAGCTCCATAATTCCTTGGTTAAACGATGAGGGATCTTCGACAGAAATCAGTTTGCTGACAATTTGTTCAAATTTCTTTTTCGTTTTAGGTTGGGCAATATCATCGTCAATTTTTAAAACGCGAGATAAAACACGCATCACATTCCCATCAACGGCTGGTTCCGGCTGGTTAAAGGCAATTGAAAGAATAGCCCCTTTAGTATACGGGCCGACCCCTTTTAGCGAACCCAGCTCTTTTGGATTAGACGGCACCTCGCCGCCATATTCAGTAACGACCTCCCGCACAGCGTTTTGCAGGTTACGAGCCCGGGAATAGTATCCAAGACCTTCCCATGTTTTCAACACTTCCTGCTGATCAGCATCAGCTAAATCATTTAAAGTTGGATACTTTGTGATAAAACGCTGAAAATAAGGGATAACGGTATCGACTTTAGTTTGCTGTAACATAATTTCGGATACCCATACTTTATAGGGATCCTGATCTTTACGCCATGGGAGATCACGTTTATTTGACTGATACCATTCCAGTAGACTTTGCTGGAATGCATTGGTATCAAAATTTTCTAAAGTTTTATCAGACATGAAGTTACATCCTTTTATGTTAAAATCGACTAGCAGGTAAATTTGCCTTCTGATTTGCAACATACTTATTATTAAAGTAAAAAAATTGTGCTACCATGAAACTGTCTAAGGAGGACATTAAACCTATGGATACCGGCACTCATATTACAATGGGCGTTGCACTAGGCGGCCTGGCAACGCTGGATCCGGCTGTGCAAAGTGATCCATTACTGTTCAATGCAGTCATGGTCGGGACGATTGCAGGTTCGCACGCTCCTGACTTTGATACTATATTAAAACTAAAAAACAATGCTGTATATATTCGTCATCATCGCGGTGCAACCCACTCTATCCCAGCAGTTATTGCATGGGGAATTTTGCTCGCTGGAATAATCCACGCAGTTGTCCCTAGCGTGAGTTTCCTCCATTTATGGGCGTGGACTGCTCTCGCGGTTATAATTCACGTACTTGTCGATATCCCTAATGCATATGGAACCCAGGCATTCAGGCCATTTTCAAACCGGTGGGTTGCATACGGATTCATCAATACGTTTGACCCGTACATTTTCGGTCTTCATGTAGCCGGAATATTTGCATGGCTACTGGGCGCAAATCCTGCTTATACATGGATAATCGTTTATGTCGTGGTATTTATGTATTATATCAAGCGTTATATAGAAAAGCGCGAGATTGCCAAAAAAATTCACGAATATTATCCAGATACAGTGGAAATTGCAACATCACCAACTATTAAGCAAAATTACTGGCGGGTCGCTATCACAACACCTGATAAATTTTACGTAGGTGCGGTCGAGCATGGACATATTGAAATTATTGATGAGTTCAACAAGGTTCCTTTGCCTGATGACGAACTAATGCATAAGGCAAAGGAAGATAAGAACATCGCGGCATTTTTGTCATTCTCCCCTGTTTACCGATGGGAGCTCAGTTATTATGATGATTTCACCGAAGTACGATTTATTGATCTTCGCTACCGGTCAGATGAATACTATCCATTCGTCGCGGTTGTGCAAATTGATGATAATATGCGAATCATGACGTCATACACCGGTTGGATATTTTCTGAGCAAAAACTTCAGAATAAACTTGGCATCGATAATATTTAACATAAACAACAGCCCGCTTACCCGGGCTGTTGTTTATTTTTGGCAGTTTTAAAATAACTGTTATTTGTGACAGAAAAATTATAAAATGCGAAGTAGTGAATTTAGGAAATGTTAGGCAATAGCTTCAGCAATACACTTCGCTTTCACCACTCCAGGTGCAAGTCCAACATCTGTTCAAGCTAAAGTTTTCACAGTGTTTCCTTTGCCGTTGGACTCACCAAGAGCCTCCTCGTTCGCAAAAATCCCTCGCTGCGAGATCTCTTTGGCTCGTTGTTCCACGGGAGTCTACGGTATTGCTTACACTTCAGGTCCATAATTAATAAGGGTTTGAGCATGCTCCAACGGCCTTGCACTAATCCTCTTCTATCTCCTTCGCTAACTTGGCGTTGATTGGAGCGTAGGGTAGTCGACTCCTGCGGGAAAAGCAACAGCTGAAAATCCCGCAGGAAGTGGTCTTCTTCCGAGGAAGTTGAAGCGTTGCCCGCGGAAAGCGACTGCGCGAAGCGGAAATCAACATAGCTAGCTATGTCGCAGTTTATATCAACTGCGTGGTTTAAAGAGCAAGAGCCTTATTTTTCTTCGACTTTATCTCCCAGAAGTGAAATAGGGATTGCTTCTTCTTTTTCATATTGTTCATTCAGCAGGTTAATCCGATGCCCCCATGCAAAAACGCCGTTTATATAATTTATTTTAAACGTGTGACCAGGATCGCCGCTCAATTCATGAATATCGTTCGCTTGAAAATCTTCAGGGTTTAGCATATAGGCCATGGCCACTTGAAGTTTTCGCTCGTTGATAGCAACTTCGCTTATATTTCCAAGCTGCTCTGCTTTCTGTGCCTTTTCCTTCAGCCTTCCTACTTCCTCACGCAACTGCTCTATTGAATAGTCACTATATCGGTAGTCCATTTCGCATACTCCCTTTCCTATCAGTTTACATTTTATCAATAGTTTAGGAAAATGGAAATAAACATACCTGCTTTTTTCGATTTGCAGCACAGGTTTCCTAAGGAGGATTACATATGCGTACAATTGCGATTACTGGTGCCGGGAGCGGACTTGGCCGTGCCCTAGCACTAAAATATGCGCAAAATGATTATAAAGTTTTCTTGCTCGGACGGGATGATACAAAACTTCATTTCGTACAGAATAGTATTATCCAAAACGGCGGACAAGCCGAAGTTGTGTTATGCGATGTCCGTGAACAAGCTTCTGTAAGTATCGCCTTTCAGCAGATTGGTCAGCTGGATGCATTTATCAATAACGCGGGAATCGGTATTTTTGGCCCTGTCGAGGATTATACTTTGGAGGAAATTGAGAATACGCTGAACACCAATATTAAAGGTACTATCCTGACAGTGCAGTCTGTCCTCCCGTTAGTCAGGAAGAGCAGCGGCCGGATCCTGAACATCATTTCGACAGCTGGTCTGCGCGGCAAAGTCAATGAATCCATCTATTGTGCAAGTAAGTTTGCCGTAAAGGGATTTACAGAGAGTCTTCAGAAGGAATGGGAAAACGAATCAATTTCTATTACGGCAGTGTACATGGGAGGTATGAACACCCCGTTCTGGAAAGAATCTTCGCATGTTACTGATCCATCTGGGCTAAAGGGTCCTGAAGTGGTAGCTGAACAGATTTTTAATGAAGATGATGGAAGAAAAGAAATTATCATCGACAAATAACAAGTGGAATTCGATAGACAGAGGCAGTTTTGTCTCTGTCTATTTAAACCTCAAGCTCCTCGTCAAGAAACTTATTGATGAGGTCGATTGCAAATCCCTTTCTGTATAATGCTTCCTTCATTTTTTGCCTGAGTTCAAAGCCCTCATATTTTTTCCGGTTTTTACGGAGCAGCTTCTCACCTTGAACATAAAGTGCATCCCATTCCACATCGTCATCCTTTTCATATCTTGCTTCGTTAATAACATCTTTAATGACATCCTGGGTAAATCCCTTTTGCATCAATGTTCCCTGCAATTGCTGAAGCTGTTTTTGAAAAGAATTGTTCTTGCTGGAATTGAGTTTTTTCTTCACCCATTTCATAGCCTTCTTAAATTGCGTTTCGTAATTATAAAGATCAACCGCTTCTTCAGCAATCGATTTGGAAACTCCTTTTTCCATCAGCTCTTTTTTTACCAGTAATGGCCCTTTACTTGTTGTATGAATTCTGGTCCGGACGAATGCCTCGGCAAACTGATTATCATCAATCAGTCCCTCGTCTTCAAGCTTTTTCATAATTTTATTGATATGTTCCTGGTCAACTTCCTTTTTTTCCAGGTAATCGTAAATTTCCTTTTTTGTCCGCATCCTGTAGCTTAAAAAGTTTATTGCCAGGGTATAGGACTTATGCAATGTATCTTTCTTGATGAGTGTGGTAATCATTGAATCGTCTAGCTCCATGTTCTTTCGGAGTCCGAATTCAATAAGAACTGCTTCATCCACACTAAAGCCGTATTCTTCGCCATTACCGTTGTCGAGAAAGATATTATACCGGTCTTTTCGTCTTTTTTGCGTGGTGATTCGGGAAATCTTTGTCACGTATCTCACCCCTTCCCCCTAATTTTAGCAGAATAATGAAGTCCAATCACCATCTGGACGCCGGTATACTAAATTTGTTAAAAGAGAATAGACTATAATAGACAAGCTCAATTGGAGTGATGATAATGAATATCCTGATTACAGGTGGTACCGGTTTTGTCGGCAGCCATCTTACAAAAGAACTAACCGCCAAAGACCATCATGTATACATATTGACCCGCTCCCCAGATAAGCACAATGACACCGAAAGAGTTTCCCATATTGGATACGACGACCAGGAAATATCAAACCTTCCACCCATCCAAGGAGTTGTTAATCTAGCTGGTGATTCATTATTTGGTTACTGGACCCGAAAGAAAAAAGAGACCCTCCTCTCCAGCAGGATAAATACGACACAAAAACTGATTGATATGATTCAAAAAATGGATAGAAAACCTGATGTATTCATTAGTGGATCAGCGGTAGGCTTCTATGGTACATCAGAGGACCTAATATATACCGAAAGAACTACCGAACCTGGTAAAGACTTTCTGGCCAAGGTTGCAGTTGACTGGGAGAAAGCAGCAAGCCAAGCCGAGCAAATGGGGATACGAACTATCTATACCCGCTTTGGGGTTATTCTTGGAAATGAAGGAGCACTTCCCTACATGAAACTTCCGGTCAAACTGTTTGCTGGCGGCAAAATCGGGAATGGACAGCAATGGTTGTCGTGGGTCCACATTTATGATGTGGTGCAGCTTATCCAGTTCTGTTTGTTTAATGACCATATCAGTGGACCTGTGAATGTAACGGCGCCACATCCAAAACGGAACAAGGATTTCACAAAAATACTCGCTGATGCGCTGAACCGCCCGTACTGGCTCCCCACTCCGGCTCCTTTAATCAGGACTATTATCGGGGAAATGAGTATGCTGATTACAAAAGGGCAGTTTGTGTTACCGAAGAAAGTTTTGGACAGTAACTACCAATTCACCTATCCTAATCTTAGAGCTGCACTGGAGGAAACGGAACGTACTAAGGCGTGAAAAATTTGTCGTAAATTTGTGTTAAAAAATCATTCCCTTTTCTTCTGAATGATTGTAAAATATAAATAGCAAATTAGGAACGGAGATACGTCTTATTGAGGTACCGGAACTGATTGTAATTCAGTGCATAGACTGGATTAAATAGGGAAGGCAAATGGTGCGCCACCGGCTTCGGCCGGTTCTAGTGGGTTCGATTCCCGCCCCGAATTTTTGTTGAACGTTAACTAAAAATTCGAGGGTGGGGAACCTTACTGGATTTCTGTGTGAATTTAGGATACCCACCTTTAATATAAGGAGGGTATTTTTTATGCTCAAACCACGTGAACTGCATGAGGTATCAGCATTATTTGAACTACTGTCCCACCCAGAGGTTTCTCCATTTGTCCGGCAGAAAGCAGAAACCAGCGACGGGTATTACTTTGTAACGAAAAAGACCATTGAGGATGAAAAAAAAGGCGAACTGATCTCCAGAACAATTGTCGATGAATACCATCATCCAATTGGCACTATTAATTTATTTGATATCCAAAATAATTGTGGATTTCTCGCAACCTGGATTGGTAAGCCATATTTCGGAAAGGGCTATAATCAACTTGCAAAGGAATTGTTTTTTGAAGAGCTTTTCTACGAGCTCGGACTGGATGCAGTGTTTATTAAGATACGCAGAACTAATATCCGTTCGTTAAAAGCTATTCTAAAATTCCCGTATGTTGCATTAGGGAACAGTCTTTATCCTGAAGTCTACCAGCAAATTAATGCCGTTGACGATGTTTATGATCTATTTATCATTTCTAAATACCATTATATGTCCTACAAACAGTTTGAACAAACCGAACTCCAAGACACGGGAGAGGAAGTTTCCTAGTATGAATTGTTACCAATTGGAGAATCCTAACGATAAAGTGAGGGATTGCCAATGAGAGGAAAAAGCAAAGACCAGCACGAAAGATTTTTGTCTAAAACACAAGAAGTACTCTATCAGCGTGAATTTAAGCATGCTGATAAAGTCTACAACAAAATGACTCAAAAAGGAAACCGGAGTTAAGCTTCGGTTTCCTTTCTTTTTTTGTATGCATAGTCCCGTATTTAATGTCATTCCTCATGTTCATCCACAAATAGTCCACCGATTGTGAATAACCTTTTAAAAAGGCTCCACATATGCAGTAGTTATTCACAGGGTATCTGTGCATAATTTAATTGCCTTCTGTGGATATCGGGGATAACTAGGATAAATGCCCGCTTACACATTATTTAACCTGTTGATAAATTGTTATTAACGTAATGCTTAATACGGGGGAAGCATCGTAATGCAAAGTCAGGTGAACTTTGTTTTTTTATATACAGGGAAATATTCTTCTCTCCAGCATAAGTGCTAAAATGCCATTCGCCACAATGGCTCGATTAATCCCATAGTTTCTAATGTTAAATCAGAACTTTTTTCGGTTAGTTACGTATTTATTTTACTTTTACGGTAGTAATGTTGCGTATGAACATCCAGGAAAGGACATAAGCAAAAAGTCCAACCAGAAATATTTTAAGGAACAGGGTCATAGAGAATGACTGGAATAAATCCACGAGAAATTCAACCAGCCACCCTTGGGCTATTCCTCCAAGTATTACGACAACCATAACACCTAAAACACTGCCGCCTCCTGCCAGTCCGTATCTGTAAAAAAGCAATCCTAACAGAAACATAATAGCCATCAGACAGAACATGATAGAAATATCCACCAGAATTCTTGTGTACCAATTATTTTCCATCATCTGCGCAGGGTGCAGGAATGTAAATGCTCCTGAGACACTAATGAGCCCCATAATGATTTCCTGAAATATACTTGCCACAACAGCCATAGCTGAAGTAAGCCCGAGAAAAAATATGCCCAAACTAGCATACATTTTCTTACGGGTAGCACCCATTCTAATTGCAAAAGGTACAGCCTCCTTCACGGTAAGGAATCCAACGATAGAACAATAAATATACATTGGCCCTGTAAGACTAAACGCCATTGCGTTACTGTCTGTTTGGTACAGGAAGTAAGCGAACGCCAGCGACACTAGCAGAATCCCTGCAAGAATCACGTAGAATATGGAAAGTGAGTGACGATAATTAGCGGCATAGAAATATAATAACCCCTTAAATTGCCTAGTCATACTATGCTCCCCTCCTTGCTTCAGTAAGGTAAATCATGAGATCCTGTATCGGGATACCTTCAGCCTTCAGCCCGGACGAAAGTGCATCTTCTTCATTTCCATAAACATAGGCGGTCATCATCCCTGCAATTTGTTTTTTACCGATTACCTCTTTATCTGAAATGAATGATTCCACGACCTCTATTGGTCCGGAGACTGCACAAGTGCGATCCCTCAGTGATTCAGCATCCTCTTTAATCATAAGTTTTCCTTTATTAAGGATTAACACCTCTTCAAACATCAGACTAACTTCATCGATTAAATGTGTTGAAAAAATGATAGTTCGTTTCTCAGACTCATACTCTTCAAGTAACAGGTCATAAAATTTTCTTCTAGCAGCAGCATCGAGCCCAATATATGGTTCATCAAAAATTGTAATAGGTGCTTTACTTGCAAGACCGACTATAATACCAAGTGCTGAAACCATCCCTTTGGATAGGGCCTTTATTTTCGCATTCGGATTAAGGTTATATTCTTTAACCAATTCTTCTGCCAACTCACCGTCCCATTTCGGGTAAAAAAAAGAATAGATACGCAGAACATTTTTTACTTTAAGATCTCTTTTAAAATTACCGCCTTCTTTTATCAGGCAGATCGACTCGGTTAATCGCTGATTGTCGAAAGGATTCTCCCCATCAATCAAAATTTGACCTTCCGATGCCAGTATGTGACCTGATAGGATTTCCATAAAAGTGGTTTTACCCGCACCATTTCTGCCAAGTAATCCGTAAATTTTTGGCTCTTCCAGTGTAAACGACACATCGTCGAGCGCTATCGTATCCTTATACTTTTTCGATACATTTTTAACCTCAATTTTCATCTCGATTCCCCTCTCTGTTTACCATTTCCAGCAGCTCTTCCGTACTGATATTCAACTTACTGGCTTCCTCTTTCAATGGGAGCATGAAGTTCTCGTAGAAGGTCTTTTTACGCTTACTGATCAGTATGGATTTTGCATTCTCCGTAACAAACATTCCAACCCCCCTGCGTTTAACTAAAATATCTTCATTAACCAGTTCGTTTATGCCTTTTGCAGCAGTTGCCGGATTTATCTGATAGTAGCTGGCAAATTCATTTGTAGAGGGAACACGCTCCCCAGCCTGAATATTCTCATTGATGATAGAGTCTTCCAGCTGCTCTTTAATCTGGAGAAATATAGGTCTGTTATCATCCAATTGGTTTTTCATAAAAAATCCCCTCGGTTATTTGGTTAATTAGTTATGTAACTAACCATATAACTAAAACCCGAATATGTCAATAAGTTTTTTGAAAATTAGGCAGACCAGTTCATTCTTAGGAGCGATGAGAGGTCGAAGGAGCTAAAATTTCTTTGCTAACACCGCTCATTAGTGCGATAAGCAGTCGAACGAAGACAAAATTCCTTCAATTCCTCCCACCACATTGTTAAAATCTTTCCCATTAAATAAGCTCCGCACAATTTGTGCAGAGCTAATCAATCTTCCCCTATTTTCTTATCCTGTGACTTTGGCAGCCGGCCGGACCGCTTGGCAGATTCACGGAGCAAGAATTCAACATGACTGTTAACACTCCGGAATTCATCCTTGGCCCACGCCTGAAGAATGTCATAGAGCTTCGGGTCAATTCGTAATGGGAAATTCTTTTTTTTAGCCATAGAACCCCTCTTTTTAGTTATAGAGTGAACCAGTATTAATTACAGGTTGGGTACCATGGTCAGAAACGATAGATACTAGCAGGTTGTTAATCATCACAGCTCGGCGCTCTTCGTCAAGATCAACTATGCCATCTTTTTCAATTCGTTCGATTGCATCCTGAACCATCCCCACAGCACCTTCAACAATCTGTTTCCTGGCTGCGATAATTGCACTTGCTTGCTGGCGTTGAAGCATTGCTTGCGCTATTTCAGTGGAGTAAGCAAGGTGTGTCAGGCGTGCTTCGATGACGTCCACTCCTGCGACTGTCAGTCTGTCCTGCAATTCTCGGGCAAGCTGGTTTGAGACTTCTTCAGCGTTACCCCGAAGTGTAAGTTCTACGTCCTCGAATGTATCGTACGGATAATTGGTCGCTACAGCACGGATCGCGGTCTCGCTCTGTATTTCAACAAACTCTTCATACTGATCGACATCAAATACAGCTCGTGCTGCATCAACAACTTTAAATACGATAACTGCCGCAATTTCAATCGGGTTACCATTTACATCATTAACCTTCAGCCGTTTACTGTTGAAGTTCCGCACCCGAAGAGAGATTGTCCGGCGGATGGAAAAAGGTACTGTGATAACAATTCCCTCTTTCCTGATGCTTCCCATATACTTACCCAGAAAAATGACAACAACTGACTGGTTAGGCTGAATCAAAGTTATTCCACTGCCCAGTACAATTGCAACCAGAAGACTGATTGCTCCCAGTACAAAATGAGCCTCATAGAAGCTGAAAGCCCCTAATCCAAGTAAAACGATGATAGCAACAATTCCCACGTACCCATTCATCATCCATGCATCTTTTTCACGAAGCATACCAACACACCTTCCCCACTCTTATTTGGTTTTCATACCATTATGATATCATATTTGTTTATTTTTGGAAACATTATCCTACTTTTAAGCTGTCGGTCGGATTTTTTTCATTTAAAATAATATAATCCTGTCCGTCCGAAATGATTGAGATGTTACCAAATGCGGCAGTGGAATAAATCGAAGCACCAGCTTTGTTTAGATTTTTTACCACCCGTTCGACGGGATGCCCAAAGTCATTTTTTCGGCCATATGTCAGAATTGCGATTTCAGGACTTACCCTTCTCAGCAAATCATACGTTGTACTTGTATCAGAGCCATGGTGGGCGACTTTAAATATTTCCGATTCAAGATTATATTTATTCATCAATATTTTCTCTCGTTTGGCACCAATATCAGCCATCAGAAGAAAATCCAATTCTTTGAAACTGACACGAAGGGCAATGGAGGAATTATTGTTGCTGATTGACCCTTTGGACGCATTCAAAATTCGTATTTTCAGCAATCGGTCTATTTTAATAAGGTCATTCTGATGAGCAATTTCAACTGGAATTTGCTGTTTCAGGATTTGACTGACATAACTGGCATATGTCTTTGTCGTGTGCAACTTTCCCGAATCAAGAATCTTTTCAACTTCCACTGCTTTAAGTACCTCAACAAGGCCCCCGATATGATCAATATCCGGATGGGTTGCAATCAACAGATCTATCTTTTCCACGCCATGTTTTTTAAGAAACGAAACGACGGTTTTTCCAGCTTTAGGTGGTCCGCCATCTATTAGGATGCTTTTATCCGTCGGTGTCTCAATCAATATACTGTCCCCCTGGCCGACGTCGATAAAATGCACTTCCACTTCTGGTCTGTCTGCAGCAGAATGAATTTTTGGTAACACTATAACCATTACTATTACCAGGACGGCGGCTGTATTGATCCGTAAGAATTTCTCCATTAAAAAACATCCTTATCTCGCATAATTTTTCCTTAGTTTTAACGGATAAGGACCTAAAAATACGGCGGATACAAAGCTGTAATGCGAATGTTAAAAAGCGTGGGGCCCCATGCTCCTCACCGTTTACCTGCATTCCGGCATCACGATGATCGAGAATTGATGAGTACAAATGATAGCTTATAGCACTTATGCTAGCGTGGTTACTGGGAATCGGTAAGCAGATAATTCTAAAACTATCTAAAAAAGCCGCTGATTAAATATCAGCGGCTAACAATCACACTATTTACTTTTCACAACAGCAATTTCACCGTCGGTTACTTTAACTTCAACGTTCTCAACTGTTTCCTCTTCCAGGATCAAATCGGTCAGCTGATCCTCGATTTTATCTTGGATAACACGGCGCAATGGGCGTGCACCAAAGCGGCGATCATAACCAAGCCGTACCAGTTCCTGTTTTGCTTCATCAGTAATTGTGATACTGATGTTATTTTCCTCGATTGCCTCCTCAAGTTCGGCAAGCATCAGGTCAACAATTTCCAGAAGGTTGTCTTCTGTAAGTTCGTTGAATGTCACTATTCCATCAAAGCGGTTCAGGAATTCCGGTTTAAAGTAATTGCTCAGATTTTCAAGGGTTGAAACAGACTCGTGCTGTGCTTTATTAAAACCTACACTAATCTGTTTGTCGCCCGTTCCAGCATTACTAGTCATAATAATTACCGTATCTTTAAAGCTTACATTACGGCCATGAGAATCGGTCAGGTGACCGTCTTCCATAATTTGCAGGAACATATTCTGAACGTCCGGATGCGCTTTTTCAATTTCATCCAACAGGAGGATGGAATAAGGATTTCGGCGTACCTGCTCAGTTAACTGTCCCGCCTCCTCGTGGCCGACATATCCTGGAGGTGAACCGATAATTTTTGACACGGTGTGTTTTTCCATATATTCACTCATATCAAGGCGAATCATACTATCACGTGTACCAAACATCTCTTGCGCAAGTGCCTTACTCAGTTCTGTTTTACCTACCCCGGTCGGTCCAACAAATAGGAATGAACCGATTGGGCGATGTTTCGACTTCAGCCCAGCACGGCTGCGTCGGATCGCTTTAGCAACCTTGGTAACTGCTTCAGGCTGTCCAATAACCTTAGCCTCGAGATTTTCTGCAAGGCTCTTCATTTTCTCCTGTTCATCTGCCTGCAGTTTTGTAACCGGAATACCGGTTTTTTCTTCAACTATTAGCTGGACATCAGATATATCAACATCGGTAATTTGCTCATCATCTTTTGCTTTCTCCAGCTGTTTCTGAAGCTGAATTTCCTGATAACGAAGATGTGCTGCCTGCTCATAATCCTCTTTTTCTGCAGCCTTTTCTTTTTCTTTAATAATTTCATCAAGCTTTTTCTTAATGGAATTAGAATCTTTCTCGGCATTGGATAGATTCAATCGAGATCCCACTTCATCCATTAGGTCAATTGCCTTATCCGGCAGGAAGCGATCCTGAATATATCGTTGTGAAAGGGTCACAAATGAACGGATTACTTCATCAGAATAATAAACCTCATGGAATTTTTCATAGCGGTCTTTAATGCCATTCAAAATCTGGACAGCTTCATCGACTGACGGTTCTTTAACAATAATCGGCTGGAAGCGGCGTTCCAATGCAGCGTCCTTTTCAATTTTACGGTACTCTTTCAATGTAGTGGCACCGATAAGTTGCAGTTCGCCACGTGCCAGGGCTGGTTTTAGAATATTTCCCGCATCCATCTGTGAGCCTTCAGCTGTTCCTGCTCCGACAAGCAAATGGATTTCATCTACGAAAAGAATCACGTTTTTACGTGACTGCAGCTCCTGCACCAGCTGCTTCATCCGTTCTTCAAACTGGCCTCGAATGCCTGTATTCGCTACAAGAGAAGCTACATCAAGCAAGTAGATTTCTTTGTTCATTAGTTTTGCCGGTACATTTCCTTCCGTGATTTTCAGTGCAAGTCCTTCCGCAATTGCGGTTTTTCCCACACCAGGTTCACCAATCAATACCGGATTATTTTTGTTGCGGCGGTTAATTGTTTCAACCACTCGTTTAACCTCGCTGTCACGGCCGATTACCGGGTCAATCAGGCCGGCACGTGCCGCATGTGTAAGATTCTTGCCAAGCTGATCAAGCAGACCATTGCCACCTGCTGCCTGTTGTTGGGTTTTTGTACCTGTAAAGCCCTGTCCATTTCCCTGGAAAAAGCCTTCGGAAAAATCGTCCTGCTGGTTAGGATTAAATCCATAACCGTTATTCATTAAATTTCCCTGTATTTCTTCAAAGCACTTATTACAAACATGCATCTGCATCTTTTCATTATTAATTTTCATGGTTACATTAATGTTCGCTGGACGAATTCCGCATTGTTCACATTGCATAGATAATTCCTCCTTTTAATGGGATCAAATATCAATTTTGACTTTGACTATATTTGACCTTTGACTTTATTATACTCTGACCAATTTTGACTTTCAAGTCCTTTGACTCATTTTTTTTATGCAAAATTTATATGTTACCTGCCTTTTTCCTGGGTCATAAGTTGCGAGTTCGTATTGTTATATCCATTCTTTTCACATATAATAGGATTTAAAACGTCCATAACAGGTTAATACTTGGTGGACCTTAAAATTTGTCTGTTAATTGGGGGATTTATATATTGACTGAACTACGAACGGAGCGAAGAAGAAAGAAAAAGAAATCATGGAAGCGGCGGCTCCTAATTTTTGTTCTTATCTTTCTTATAATGATATTGGGTGTAGGGAGTTATCTCGTCTACCAGACGTACCAGGCAGCAAAAGGATCGTACAATGGTCTTGAACGACCAGGAGAAAAATCAGAGATGCGGAAAGAAGCGGTAACGGTTGGAGAAGATCCAATTTCCATCCTGCTGATTGGGGTCGAAAACTATTCCTCCGGAGGGAAAAACGGCCGGGCAGATACCTTGATAGTTGCTACTTTAAATCCGGACACGAATAAAATGACCATGACCTCTATTCCGAGAGATACTCGAGTAGAATTGCCAGAAGAAGGCGCAGGAGAATACGCAGGTTATCATAAAATTAACTCTGCATATCATTATGGGTCGATAACCGGCTATGGCGGCAACCGCCTAACTGTTGAAACAGTTGAGGATTTGCTTCATATCCCTATCGATGAATATGTTACAGTGGATTTTGAAGGATTTCGGGATATCGTCAATTCCCTTGGTGGGGTGACCGTGGATATTAAAGAAGGCTTTTGGGAAAAGAATATCTTTAATAATGATAAACGAATCTATTTTGAAGCAGGACCAGAGAAGCTCAACGGTGAAGAAGCACTTGCCTTTGTAAGGATGCGAAAGAGAGATGTAAATGCTGTTTATCCACGGGATGAGCGGCAACGTCAGTTTATCCAGGCGGCAATCGGGCAGGCTATCTCGCTTGGAACTATCTTCAAAGTAGGAGAAATCTCTGACATACTTGGTGAAAATGTAGAAACCAGTCTGCGGCCGACAGAAATTTACTCACTGCAGAAAGCCTATTCATCCATTAATGCCTCCAATATAAAAACATTCAATATTGAGGGGGCAAATCAATGGTTCGGTAACCAGATATTCTTTCTTCCTTCAGAGGCGGGAATTAATGAGGTTTCCGATAAATTAAGAAATGCGCTCGGTCTGCCGGAAGACAGTGGGACTGGTGAACCTGGAACAATTGAATAAGGTTAATATGAAAAGAACCCGGTAACAGCGCTAAGATATGCTCGCTGTTACCGGGTTTTCTTATTTAATGCGTTACTATTTCTTTCTGCCGTAATTCTACTCGTCTGATTTTACCAGAAGTTGTTTTAGGTAATTCCTTGATAAACTCTATTTTCCGTGGATATTTGTAAGGTGCTGTCAGCTCTTTTACATGGTCCTGCAGTTCTTTTACCAGGTCATCACTGGCACTCACACCATTCTGTAGCACAACAAATGCTTTTACTACACTTCCTCTAACCTCGTCCGGACTGGCGATTACTGCACATTCCTGGACAGAAGGGTGTTTAACCAAGGCATCTTCCACCTCAAATGGCCCAATTGTATAGCCGGAGCTGATAATGATATCGTCACTTCGGCCTTCGAACCAGAAATAGCCGTCCTTATCTTTTGACGCCTGGTCACCAGTTACATAGTAATCACCTCGACGGGACATCTTTGTTCGCTCGGAGTCCTTATAATATTCACGGAACAATGCCGGACAATCAAGTTTCACCGCGATATCCCCTGTTTCATTGACCGGAAGTGGATCACCGTTTTCATCAATAACTTCAACGTCGTTACCAGGTGTAGGTTTCCCCATGGACCCTGGCTTTACTTCCATATCTTTCATAACTCCAAGCAACAGTGTATTCTCAGTCTGGCCATACCCATCGCGGACAGTTACATTAAAATACTTTCTGAAAGTATCTATAACTTCACGGTTAAGCGGTTCACCTGCGGACACAGCGCTATGAAGCGCAGGCAACTGATAGTCTTCCAGATTATCCACCTTTGCCATCAGACGATATTCAGTCGGGGTACAGCAAAGAACATTAATATCGTTGTCTTGCAGTAGTCCAAGATAAGTTTTTGGATCAAATTTTCCCTGATAGACAAATCCAGTAGCACCTGAACCCAATACAGAGAGGAACGGACTCCATATCCATTTCTGCCAACCAGGCCCAGCCGTGGCCCAAACTTTGTCACCTTCATTAATACACAACCAGTTTTCAGAGGCTGTTTTCAGATGAGCAAATCCCCAGCCGTGTGTATGTACAACCCCTTTTGGGTTACCGGTCGTTCCAGAAGTGTACGGCAGGAATGCAATATCATCGCGGGATGTATCAGCGGTTTCAAGCTCATCAGATGCATCCTCCTTTAATGCATCCAGATGATGCCAGCCATCTACTTCCTTACCCACTGAAAATAATGTGAGCTGGTCATACTCTTTGATAGCTTTATATTGTTCCACATACGGATAGTAGCTTACGACACCACTTACTTCCCCGTGACTGATTCGGTACTGAAGATCCTTAGTCTTCAGCATTTCCGAACTCGGAATGATAATAATTCCGGTTTTCAATGCTGCGAGATAGGTCTCATATGCTTCAATTAGTCTGGGAATCATAATTAGAATTTTATCGCCCCTCTTTAGTCCTTTTTCGAGGAAGGCGTTGCCAATTTTATTTACATTTTTCATCAGTTCATTGTAAGTAATCTCTTTTGATTGACCACTATCATTCTTCCAGATTAGTGCTTTTCTGGTTGGGTCTTCTGCAAAACGCTCCATTTCCAGTACAATATTATAATCCTTTGGAGCAATTAAATCTTCTCTGTTCATTATCTCAACTCCCATCCCTATTATTGGTGCTTATTATATCAATAATTTTAAAAATTTAAAAATAAGAGCTTCCTGGCAGTAATGCCAATGTTGTGAATAAGATGAGCGTATTATTGAAAAACAACCATCATACATATTCCAGATACGGACTTATCGAAGGAAGCCCGTACGCCTATCTGCATAAATATGAAATATAAGAAAAGGGTGTTCCCCAATCATCTCAGGGAGCACCCTTTTCGTCTACTGCCATAGTGGCAAGGCTTCCTACCATTTATACGAATACCACTCTGCACTCAATACTTTCCAGCGCAGCCATCCCATTCACCTGCTCCCTTTCTGGCGGCACTCTAGCACAATGCAAAAAAGCGAGAAGTTAATAGCCGTATAGAGGTCTTGGGAGCAGATTCTTCATTACAAGATAATCAAGGCTCTTGAAGGTATATCCTTGTTTTTTAAGTTCGGTAATCATTTTATCAAGCGCTTCGGCATTATCCTGGGATACCGTATGGAGCAGCATGATTGCCCCCGGATGGATCTGTTCCATAATATTGTCAAAAGCATATTGCCAGCCCTTCTGATCATTAGTATTCCAATCCGTGAACGCCAACGACCAGAAAATATGAATATATCCAAGCTCATTAGCCCATTCCAGCGTTTTTTCACTGAATATCCCTTTTGGAGGTCGTACGTATTTTAGTTTTTCTTGATCGGAAACCTTTGCAACTGCCTGTTCAAGAGATTCAAGTTCTTCTTTCATCGATTCTTTTGATATTCGGGTGAATTCCGGATGGTGATAGGAATGGTTACCGACAATATGTCCTTCCTCCACCATACGTTTTACCAGTTCCGGCTCACTTTTAACATAATGGCCAGTTACAAAGAAAACTGCAGGTACATTTTCCTTTTTTAAGACATCAAGAATGTCATCGGTGTACCCCTGTTCGTACCCATTGTCAAAGGTAAGATAAAGCACTTTTTCTCCTGAGTGATCTGCATAATATGCACCATATTCGTCTAAGACAGACTTATATTTGCCCACTTCCGGAATCTTATGTTCAGTGTTTTTCTTATAACCCCATCCATAGCCACCGGCAGCTTCCGCAATGTTTCCAAACATAAAAAAAGCAAGGAAAGCCAGTGTGGCAATGAATGCTGAATATCTATATTTCCGCATAACATCCCACCTGTTTTTCCTTACTTTCTCCAGAGGGGTATTTAATTATTCACTACAGAACCAGTGAACCGATCCATCCAAATATAAACAATGGAATATTGAAGTGGATAAACGTTGGAACACAAGTATCCCAGATGTGGTGGTGCTTTCCGTCAGCATTCAGGCCAGATGTTGGTCCCAGAGTACTGTCGGATGCTGGAGAACCCGCATCGCCAAGAGCTCCCGCCGTACCAATAAGGGCTGCCGTAGCCATTGGCGAAAATCCTGCCGCAATGCAAATTGGAACAAATAATGCTGCTATAATTGGGATGGTACCAAATGATGATCCTATTCCCATTGTGACAACCAGACCTACCAGTAAAAGGATAAATGCTATTAAAGGCTTATTGTCTCCCAGAAAACCTGAAGAGACTTCAATTAATGCGTCGACTGCCCCTGTTTTATCCAAAATGGTTCCATAACCGGAAGCAACCAGCATCACGAATGCTATGGTACCCATCATAGAAATCCCATCAGCCATTACCTTATCACCATTTTTGAACGGTACAACAAGGAATAGGAACATAAGCACAAGTCCCGTCAGTGCCCCGATAATAAGGTTTTCTGTTCTTAGCTGAACCGCAAGTGCGGCTAATATTGCCACCAACGTCAATAAGTGTTTTTTATTAAACGTGACTTTTTCGACTGGGGGTATTGTGAAGTTCGCTTCACCGCCACCTGCACCAGGTACCGACTCCCGGTCCTTCCGATACGTAATAAATATGGCAATTAACAGTCCGACAACCATCCCTGACCCAGGAATAAGCATTGAAAGTGCAGTTTCTGATATAGAGATGTCCATACCATTTTTCTTCATTGCTTCGACCATTATATTATGGAAAATCAAGCCAAATCCGGCAGGGATCATAACATAAGGTGCTTTTAGACCGAACGTCAGGGCAGTCGCCACACCTCTCCGGTCGATCTTCATCTCATCAAAAAGCTTCAAAAGTGGTGGTATTAAAATCGGAATAAATGCGATGTGTACAGGTACCAGGTTCTGTGACAGCGAGGCCACACCAGCAAGGGCCAATAGCATCATTGTCTTTTTCCCCGTCAGGACCCGAACAAGGTAATTCACCAGAATAATCGTTATTCCTGTATAACTGATAGCTACCGCAAAAGCACCCAAAAGAATATAGCTTAATGCAGTACTCGCCTGACCTCCCATACCACTGACAAGCATTTCAATTGATTCCACTAAGTTAAGCCCTGACATCAGTCCGGCAGTAATTGCTGCTGCCAAAATAGCAACAATTACATTAACACGAAGCAGGCTTAGAATTGTCATAACCAAAACGGATACAACTACAACCCATTCCATCATTTATTTCCCCTCTCAATAATCTATATATAATAAAAATAAGTTCTGTCTTTAACACTTCACTATGATAAAGTGGTAAAGCAAGAAAATCAACCCCTTTTTTAAATCACAAAATAGCCTAACAATTCCAATTATATTACAAATCCAGTAAAAAAACCCTGATTACCAGGGTTTTTTTTGACCTATCGTACTTGGAAGGAAAAAGATACATAATCCTGAATAGGGATCCATGCACCGATACCCTGTTTGGTCACATTCTTTACAACAAGGGATCTCTTAGTCCCTTTCAACTGAAAATAAACTTCACCAAAGGTTACTTGTCCTTTTTCATTAACTGCCGGTGCATATGCTTCCAAGTATGCGTATTTATTTTCCGGTACGTTGTACGAATTATCCTTCTTTGTATTCTGGCCAATCACCGTTGAATATGATAGCGGTAATTCTGTTTTCTCTTTTGAGGTAAGTAGCATCATTTTTTTGATATCATCCGGGTTCGATATCTTATTAGTCAATGCGCCGGTTACCTCTTTTTTATTCTGCTGGATGTAGTTCATCTTTGTAGCCGATTCCCCGCCAATGTTATTAACTTCATTCGTATTGATTTTCTGGTATTCCCAATTGATGTTAGTCATATCCGAGTTGTAATTTAATGGCCAACGACCGATATAAACCATTCCCCGATAACCAAATGCAAGTGGGGATGGATTAATCGAAGTTTCGTTAAGCATCTTGATTAGGTCCGGATTCTCGATTGGAATATCTAGCCCTTTAATCAATTCTTTCGTCTGCTTGCTTGGCTCCACCACTTCCTGGTCTTCAGTAGAGTTAGGAAATGTATTTTCTTTGGATATATCCAGCACGTGATTTGGTACCTCAAACTTTCCATCTTCCTTTTCTTTCTCTTTTGCCAGACCCATTAATGGAAACAGAATAACTAATGCAGCTGCTATAAATACGGTAATGGATACTCGTGTTTTCATGTGTCCCATTCCTTTCTGTCACGAAATCATGGCTTTGGTTTCCGTAATATGGCCACCTCTACCTGTCGTTAGTTTTTTCGGACACATGAATATTATACCTTTATGATTTTCAGCGGCTTAACTCGACTGCCTCAAGGCTCTCTGTAATCCTAATACTATCCTCGACCGAGCGGACCATAGAACAGTTTTTCCGGGAAAGCTCAAGATTCCGGTTCAGCTTATCGGTATTCAGGTTGTAGCCTGTTACGGTATAATGCAAATCGATTCGTTCAATGCGGTTCGCTTCCTCAGGATTGCGTTCCACATCAACTGTAATGACAAGGTTTTCGACTTCAGTGCGCTGCTTGTCGAGAATCTTCCGGAATACGGAGGCACTGCACCCGGCAATTGAAGCAACCATCAGTTGAAACGGACGAAACCCATAATCCTCGTTACCTGAAATATCTAGTGTTCCATATTCGAAATCGACGCGCATTCCGTTTTCTTTTAAATGAAACTTCATGGTCATATCGCTCCTTCTCATTGTAGTTATATCTATTTAACCATTTATCCTGTTTGTGGGAAAACATTTTGTCCTGAACGGAAACCTATCAATTGACCTTTATGCAGGAACGTTTTACAGTGAATGAGGCTAATTGGTTTTGAAGAATTGGAGGGGTGAAATATGGCCTCGGAGCGGACACGTTTCTGGATATTAATCTCTCTTGTAGCTATTTCCGGATTTTCACAAGGAATGCTGCTCCCATTACTCGCAATCATACTTGAAAATAATGAAATATCCTCATCAGTAAATGGATTACACGCAACCGGCCTGTATATTGGTGTTCTGCTTGCTTCGCCATTTATGGAGAAGCCTATGCGCAGATTTGGTTTCAAGCCGATTATTTTTGTTGGTGGAATGCTCGTCTTTGTTTCACTGGCATTGTTTCCGTTATGGCAGTCTTTATGGTTTTGGTTCATTTTGCGGGTTACCATTGGGATTGGCGATAACATGCTGCATTTCGGTACACAGACATGGATCACCACTACAAGCGCAAAAGAATCACGAGGAAGAAACATTGCGTTTTACGGGCTGTTTTTTGGTCTCGGATTTACGCTCGGCCCTTTAATGACAAGGTTGCTTGCAATAAATGAAGCCCTGCCTTTCCTGGTGTCAGCCGTCCTTAGCATGATTGTCTGGTCCTCGCTTATTTTTATACGGAATAAGTGGCCGAAAGAAGATGATTTAAGCAGCAGTAGCTCGTCGAGTTCCATGAAACGATTTATTCAAACTGGCAGAATTGCATGGGTAGCACTTTTGCCTGCGTTCGGTTATGGATTTCTTGAAGCAACCCTTCATGGAATATTCCCCGTATACGGATTACGGATTGGACATGAGGTGGATATGCTTTCTCTGATTATTCCATGTTTTGCCGCAGGAAGTATTATTACGCAGCTACCCCTGGGCGTGCTCAGTGACCGGATTGGAAGACGCCCGGTTCTACTCGCCGTAATTTCCGCAGGTATCGTCTGCTTTTTGGCAGCCGCTGCGTTTGAAACATCAGTTTTTGCGTTATTTGCAACTTTTACATTGGCTGGAATGTTCACCGGCTCCCTATTCTCGCTTAGTATTTCTTTCCTGGCGGATATCCTGCCGGCATCGCTACTTCCTTCTGGCAACCTTATGACTGGAATTGCTTTCAGTATTGGCAGTATCAGCGGGCCATACCTTGGAGGGTTATTCATTGAATTTTTCCCGGGGGTCTCGTTCTTTTATACCATTGTATTAATGCTGTTACTTATTCTGGCAGCTATTTATTTCAAAAAAGTCACGACTGATCATCATCAAACAGTAGAAGAGCATTAAAAAAACTAAGGCTACTACCACACACTTTATTGCGGGAACCTTAGTTTTTTATTTGGACGGTTTTCTAAAAGATTATTGTCTTTCTTAATAAGTATAAAATGCGAAGTAACTCGCAGCTTCGCTCCGGAAATACACTACACTTTCACCACTCCGGGTGCAAGTCCAACATCTGTTCAAGCTAAAGCTCTCACAGTGTTTCCTTTGCCGCTGGGCAACGCTTCAACTTCCTCGGAAGAAAACCACTTCCTGCGGGATTTTCAGCTGTTGCTTCGACGAACAGGACGTTCTAGTACCGGCGTAGGCCACAGGACGTGGCCGGTTTTAGCCGGTGACCCGCAGGAGTCTTCGTGTATTTCCCTCGCTGGATTGAGGTCGATTAGTACTTAATTTAGATTGTTCTTTAAATCCTATCAAACAAACGTCTATTAGCGGAGGCAGAATACGAAGACTCCTGTGGGAACAGCACGAGTCGAAGACCCCGCAAGAAGCGTTCTTTGCTTCTGAGGAGGCTGTGGCCGTGCCCACGGAAAGCGAAGTATTCTGCCGGAGCGAAGCTTCGCTGATATTTCGCAGTTTATATCTACTACCAACAATTTTTAAGAAAAGAGCCTTATTTAAAGGTATCTGCTGAACCTTATTTCGAGATGGTCCTGCATGATGGAAATCAGGACACATATCGGCCAATAAATAAGCGCCACCAGGATATAAAGAGTCATCGCATCAAACTCTCTGCCGACGACAATCTGTGTACGCTGGAAAAGCTCAGGCACAGTTATAACTGCCGCAAGAGAAGTTGCTTTTACGATATCCATAAACACATTCGTCAACGGTGGGACCGCAATCCTGGTTGCCTGCGGTAAAATAATTTTCCTTAGCGCTGTCCAATATCCGATATTCAATGCTTTTGCGGATTCCCATTGCCCTGAATCAATACTGTTCAGCGAAGCTCGATTAATCTCGGCAATATATGCAGCACTGTTAAGACCAAACCCGGCAGAAGCAGCAACAATGGCTGACAATTCCAGACCGATATACGGAAGACCAAAATATAATATGAACAGAAAGACAAGGATTGGTGTTCCGCGCATAAATGAGATGTACATCCGCGCCGGCCAGCGTAACAGAATGCGTTCGGAACTCCGGGCAAGCGCAAGAAACAATCCAAGGATCATGCCAATTGTCATACCAGCGATTGCTACTCCCAGGGTGGACGGGAGTCCGCCAAGCACGAACGGCAGACTTTCTATCGCCAGCTCAACATCAAATACCCCGCCGAAATCAAACCCATTCAAATCAAGCATGGCAGATTAAAGCTCCAATCCTTCAATTTCTTTAATCTCGCCCTCAGGCTTTTTGGATGCGTCCTCTTTATAGAACTTCTTAGCCAGCTCGGATAGAGTTCCATCTTCACGCATTTCTTTTAATGCACCATTAATTTTTTCCTGTAACTTATCTGCACCATTCGGTAGGATTGCCGCCTGTTCAGTAGGATGGAATTTCAGTTTCGGATGTAGTGTTATATCAAATTCCGGGAAAGCTGCCACTCCAAATTTCGATAGGTAGTAGTCATTCACAATTACATCTGTTCGTCCATTATGCACATCACGAAGATATGCTTCGTTAGGTGCATTTCCGTAAGTTTTAACCTCGGCACCAAAATGACGTGCAATCTGACTGTACACCGTTGTTGCTCCACCGCCGGCTTTTTTGCCTTTCAAATCCTCCAGTGAATCAATACCGGAATAATTATCTTCCCGGACAACCATCGTGGTATACGAGTATTTATACGGTTCACTGAAATCAAACTCTTCTTTTCGGCTTTCCGTAATTTCTATATCATTTGCGGCTACATCAATTCTTCCGCTCTTGATTGCTGGAAGCATACTGTCAATCCCCATGATTTCAAAAGAAACATCAAGGCCCAGTCGTTTGCCGACTTCACGCATTACCTCAACATCGTACCCTGTGAGTTGATCCTTGTTTTCCCCTTCGCCTTCATAGTAACTTGCAGCGATAAGGGTACCGGAAGTTCCGACTACCATTTCACCAGCCTCTTTAATTTCAGCCCATTTACTGTTGCCTCCTGAATCATTGTTGCTCGTTTCTTCACTATTGCCCGTGTTCTCTTCGCCGCTTCCGCACGCAGCTAACAAAAGCAAAACCGCTACTAAGAAAATAACTTTCCTGATGTTCATAAATCTACTCTCCTCTTCTGTCACCCCAACGCGGTAGTGTTATATTGTAAAATTCAGTTTGATTGTAACAGTTTAATAGCTCTACTTCAACTTAATTGCTCGCTGTTACTATCCCTTTACAAACCTGTATTAGTGGCCGGAAACTAACCCTTGACTTTATTTGTTCAAATGATAATATAATAATAAATATTTATTTATAATAATTATAAATTTTAAGGAGGGATGAATAATGACTACTGAAACTTTAACACAAGATGATTCCACTTTTTTCAATTCTTTTTTTCAGAAAAAACCGTTTGTACACTTTCGGGCACATAGAGAACTTATCGCCGCAATAATTAGTGGCTTACTTATTCTGGCTGCATGGTTTATTAATGACAGTATCTCTTCCGAATTCTGGATAACCATTCATCTTGCAGCCTTTGTTATTGGCGGATACGCAAAAGCCAAGGAAGGTATTCAAGATACAATCGCTAATAAAGAACTCAATGTAGAGATGCTGATGATTTTTGCTGCTATCGGATCTGCTGCTATTGGTTATTGGGCAGAAGGTGCTATTCTAATCTTTATCTTTGCCCTATCAGGAGCCTTAGAGTCCTATACACTTCAAAAAAGCAACAAAGAAATTTCATCCCTAATGGATATGCAGCCTGAAACAGCAACAAAAGTTACTAAAGACGCGTTTGAAACAGTACCAGTATCCGCGCTTAATCTCGGTGATCATATTCTGGTCCGAGCAGGAGAACGGATACCAGCTGATGGTAGAATTGTAACTGGAATAACATCTGTTGACGAAAGTGCAATCACCGGAGAATCCCTGCCGGTCAACCGACAGAATGACGAGAATGTATTTGCCGGGACAGTCGCACTTGATGGAACCATTACGGTCGTCATTACAAAGCCTGCCAATGAAACCCTATTTCAAAAAATCATTAAGATGGTACAAACAGCACAGGAAGAAAAATCTTCTTCACAGCTGTTTATCGAACGATTTGAAGGCACTTATGTAAAAATAGTGCTGATTACTGTACTAATTATGATGTTTGCTCCTTATTTACTTTTAGGTTGGTCCTTTTCAGAGAGTATATACCGGGCCATGATTCTACTTGTTGTCGCCTCTCCATGTGCACTTGTTGCATCAATTATGCCCGCAACACTGTCTGCAATCTCCAGCAGCGCACGTAAAGGTGTTTTGTTTAAAGGTGGTGTCCATATTGAGAATCTAAGTCACATTAAGGCAATTGCTTTTGATAAAACAGGTACACTGACGAATGGAAAGCCCAAAGTTACGGATTTTTATACGACCACAGAATCTGAGAAGAAAAAAATCATGGCGATCGCAGCCGCTATTGAAAATGAGTCAACCCATCCACTGGCACAGGCAATCACCGGATACAGTTCAATTAATAACGTTACACCATCGCTGAATGTCCAGCAGGTAAGAACAGTGAATGGACATGGCGTTACTGCCTGTATTGAAGGTGAGCACTGGGAAATAGGAAAGGCTGCATTTGTCGGTGAGCATGAGGCAGCAGGGTTTCTTGATGGGATATCCAATAGTCTTGCAAGAGAAGGAAAAAGCCTTGTTTTCGTAAAAAGAGATAATAGGATTGTGGCATTATACGGACTGAAAGACACGATTAGAGAAGATGCTAAGGAAGCCATTGCCGCTGTGAAAAAACTTGGCATCCACACCATTATGCTTACTGGGGACAATGAGACTACCGCAAAGGCAATAGCTACTGAAGCAGGTATTGATGAATTCATTGCAGACTGCCTGCCAGAGGAAAAGGTTAAAAATGTGAAGCAGCTAAGGAAAAGATTTAAAAACGTTGCTATGGTCGGTGACGGAATCAATGATGCTCCAGCGCTTGCCAGCGCCAATGTGGGAATTGCGATGGGCAGTGGTACTGATGTTGCTCTTGAAACTGCAGATATGGTTCTGATGAAAAGCAGTCTCCCAAAGATCACCAATTCAATTAAGGTATCTGCCAGGATGAACAGAGTGGTAAAGCAGAATATAATATTCTCCCTTGGAGTTATATTGGTGTTACTCGCATCGAACTTCCTTCAAGTTCTTGATCTGCCACTGGGTGTCATTGGTCATGAAGGGAGTACCCTTCTTGTAATCCTCAACGGCCTTCGTTTACTGAAATAGCTGCCAGCTCAAGCTGACAGCTATCTTCATGTAGTATTTCGTTTTCTTCGCTGAACCACTGCATTAATGACGCCACCGATCATGATCACTATACCGGAGAGGTAAAACCATATCATTAACACAATAACGGTACCAATTGTTCCATATGTGGTCTGATAGTGTCCCAATGTATTTACATAAAAGGAAAATGCCAATGAAACCAATTGCCAACCAATCGTTGCAAACAAAGTACCCCATACTGCATATTTAAAATAAACATGTTTATTGGGCGCAAGCTTGTACAGCACCAGCAGGACGATGAAGAACACGACAGATGAGATTACCCAGCGTAATGCTCCCCAAACCTGCAAAAAGCCCGCTGACAGGCCAATAAAGGTAAAAATGTACTGTCCTATCATCTTTCCGAATATCGGAAGCAGGAATGCCATGCAAATAACAAAAAGCATTGCAATCGTCAAGAGAATTGCGATAAACCGACTCGTAATAAATGAACGATCATCATCTACCTCATAAGCTCGGTTTAACCCCTTCATAATGGCATTAATTCCATTGGAAGCTGACCAAAGTGTCGCGAGAATTCCGATGGACAGCAATTGACCATTCTTCGATTGAACCAGCTGATTCACATTCTGCTGGATCATATCAGACGCGTTGGACGGTGCATACTGCTGAATGAAACTCATAATTCTTTGTTCATCTATCGGTAAAAACCCGACCAGCGTCATTAAGAACAGCAGGAACGGAAACAGGGAAAGCAGGAAAAAGTATGCCAGCTGTGCTGCTACCCCAAAAATATCGTCTTCTATTATTTTGTTGTATGTTTCTTTCAAACCGCCGCCTTTACTCATAGCTGTATAACTCCCCTTTGATGCCTTTGTTAAGTACTGAGATTAAGAATTGATGTTCTCTGTGGTGGAAACTGTGTTGGGATTATTAGCTTCCCCTTCCAGCTTTGCATCACTTTTCTTAGCAAATTTATCAAGCGTTTCTTCTGCCTGTTCAAGCATCTTTAGTGTGCTTTCTGTGCTGCTGGAGAATTTTTTATTAAACGTATCAAATCCCTTTCGAAGTTTCCTTACTCCCTCGGACGGATTCTTCATAAAATAACTTGACTGGCTCTTGGCCACGTTCATTTTCCTTTTGGTGTAATACCGTGTATCACTGTCTAAAAGTGAAACTAGTCCACCCAAAATTGCTCCCAGGAATACCCCTAAGCACAGTTTTCGTTTTGCCATCTGAACCGCTCCTTTTTATTGAATTTTGTACTGTAAATAAATGACCATTCTGTTGTTTTATCACACAAGAGTAGCAGTATTGTACTTCTAATTTATTACCCACTCAAAGGGGAGTTAAACCCACTATGTTAAGCTATTGGTTTGATACAGGCGGCATCATTATTCTTTGCAGCGTTCACGTAGGTATCCACGTCATATGCTGTTAATTCTTCCGGTTGTACCGTTTGAAGAAATTGATGAACTTCATCGGGAGGCATCTTTCCTGATGTAACCCATTCATCTTCTTTGTCACGCGGAAGAATAATCGGCATTCGGTGATGGATGTCCTGCATAAAATCGTTCGCTTCCCTGGTAAGAATAGTACACGTGAAAAGTTCTTTTTCATTATGTACCCACTTATCCCACAAACCGGCAAAAGCAAACAGTTTTCGGCCAGCAACCTGAATACGCTTTGGCTGTTTCGTTTTCCCCTCGCGCCTCCACTCATAGAAACTGTCCGCAACAATCAGGCAACGTTTTCGTGCCATCAGATTTTTAAAACTTGGTTTCTGGTGGGCTGTTTCACTCCTGGCATTTATCATTTTATACCCTATTTTCTCATCTTCCGCCCATGAAGGCACCAGTCCCCATCGCAAGTATCCTGCACGCTTTTCCTTCCCATCATGAATAACAGCAAGTACATCCTGCCCGGGTGCTATATTATAGCTTGGCTGATAAGAGTCAATTTCCCGCTCTATTCCAAATTCGTTCAGAATTTCAATCTCATCCGCGAGCAGGGTATAACGGCCACACATGAAATCACCTCCTCTTATCTAAAATATACTTAAATCCCACTGTTTTGCAATATGACGCAATAATCGAATCCCGGCAATACTGTTACCCCGATCATCCAAGGCCGGCCCATAGACCCCGATTCCGCAGCCCTCAAGGAACGGCAGGTCTTCATCACGCACCCGCGGTGGAGCAGCTGCTATAATTCCACCGGATACTCCACTCTTTGCTGGTATTCCGACATAAGTAGCAAACTTACCTGACGCATCATACATTCCGCACGTTAGCATGAGTGCTTTTGCTATTCTTGCTACCTGACGCGGTATTATTTCTTCATCTGTATCCGGATTTACGCCATCATTCGCTAGAATCAACCCTATTCGAGCAAGATCATCCACGGTAGCCTCAATCGAGCACTGTTTAAAATATGTTTCAAGTGTAATATTCAAGTCGGATTCCAGAAAGCCAATCTCCAGCAGATAATAACCGATTGCACGGTTACGCATCGACGAGTCGCGTTCCGATTCGTAGACATCCACATTTATTTTCGGACGGTAACCAAGCATTTTTTCCAGAAGATCAAACATCGGCCGCAACCTCTCATCCGAAGTTCTGCCCTCAAGTATGGAGGTCACCGTTATTGCACCTGCGTTAATTAGCGGATTAAACGGCTTTTTCAGTTGTTTCATCTCGAGATGCATAATCGAGTTGAATGCTTCACCGGCAGGTTCCACATCAACTCTGTCGAGCATATAGGAAACACCCCGCTCCATGCATGCTACAATAAAGCTGAGCACTTTGGAGATACTCTGAATTGTAAAAGGTATATCACTGTCTCCAGCACGTATGCTTATACCGTTTTTCCCGATAATTGATATGCCCAGATCGTCCGGGTCTGCTTCCTGGAGAACAGGAATATATGAAGCAACCTTCCCGTCACTTGTATGTTTTTGATAAAAAGATACCCAGTCTTCAACATAGCTTTGCAGCCATTCTTCCGTTTGTTCAGTATTCCAGTTCGCTACACCCTGAACCATACCATCACCCCACATCTACTAATCAAAAAAATCACTCTGATTTACCCATCACAACTATAACTTATATTGGCATTATACCGTGAATTCCCAAGGAGAGGACGCCTTTATTAGTATACCCACCACTCTACACATTAATGGGACTTTTACTGTTTATTGTCCATTACGGGGAGTTATATCATGAGGAATTTATTTTTTCTTACAAAAAATACTTGTATGGGAAGGTTTCCACATATCCACGGTGGCTAAACCGCAAACTGTCTGTATTGAGGGCTTTTAGCAAATCTGAAAAAATAAGACTGCCCATAATGAACAGTCTCTCAATTGCTGATAATACGATTACCTATTTTTTGTTCTTCTTCAGCAAACAGCATGCTTTCAATCTCCGCCTGAAGTTCCTGAGCAAGTTCGCCGTGTTTTTTATCGTGATAATACTCCCGATATACAGGTTCCCCTATCGTCATTCGTATAGTAGACGCCTTAACTCTCCCGCTGTCTTCTTCAAGCATCTGATATGTACCATCGATTGCTACAGGCACAATAGGCACCCCGGCTTTAGTGGCTAATCGGAGGCTGCCTGATTTAAAGTTACTCAAAGTCTTCCCTCGACTGCGGGTCCCTTCCGGAAAAATAACAAGTGGGTGTCCATTTTCAAGGTTTTTGATTCCCTGACCAATCGCTTTCACAGCTTGTCGACGGTCCTTCCGATCAATAAACACACCTTTCATCAATCCCATCCATGAACTGACAACCGGTACTTTCTCCAGTTCTTTTTTGGCAATAAAACCTATCGGCCTGCCGAGATAACCAATCAGTGCCAAAATATCAAACAGTCCCTGGTGATTTGCGACAAGCAAGAAGGCCCCGTCCGGCAGTTTTTCTTCTCCACGTACATAGACCTCTGTCCCAGTCCTTTTGATTATCTTTTGAGATACCTGTTTCGGTGCGTCAAAAATTTTCTCTTTGTTTTGTATTCCTGACTGCTGGGCAGCAAGTTTTCGTGCGTATGGCAGCTTAAACGCGCTCCAGACTACAACTAATATAGCGTATATGTATATCGGTATACTTCTAATCATGCTTTAATCCCCCCTGATATTATCATTATACAAGGAAAACCGCCTTTTGAACCATTAGAACGAAAAAAAAGAGAAGCCAACCAAGCGGTCAGCTTCTCTCCTGAATAGATTATTTTCCGATAAACTGCTGTGTCCAGTGGTTTCCATCTTCAACATAACCCACACCGATGTGTGTAAAGTTAGGATTCAGGATGTTTTCACGGTGACCCTGACTGTTCATCCATCCATTTACCACTTGCTCTGGTGTACGCTGTCCTTTAGCGATGTTCTCGCCTGCAGTGCGGTAGTCAATTCCATATTGCTTCATCATATCGAATGGTGAGCCATAAGTTGGACTATTGTGAGCAAAATAGTTATTTGCCGCCATATCTCGTGATTTTTCACGAGCCACTTTACTTAGCTTTGTATCGACTTTCAGTGGTTCCAGACCACGTGCAGTACGTTCCTTGTTAGTAAGTTCCACAACTTCTTGTTCAAAGGCGTTCAACTGCTGTGACTGTGCGTTATTTGATTGCTCTTGTTGTTTCGCTGGCTGCTGTTCCTGGACCGGAGCTTCTGGTTGTTCAGTTTTCGGCTGCTCCTTCACAGTTTCCTGTTCATTATTTTGTTCAGGTGCTGGTGCCGGAACTGTTTCCTGCTCAGTTTCAGGTTTTGGTTCAGGCTTAGGTTCAGGCTTAGGTTCAGGTGCCGGCGCCTTTTCTTTTTCCTTATCAGGCTGTGGCTTTTCTTCCGGTTTCTCTTCCTTTGGCTGTTCTTTATCTATATTAGTATCCCAATTATATTCTACATTAGGGAAATAACGCTCTAATAGATTAGTAAGTTTATCCTGTGAAAAATAATCCCAGCTTCCTTCAGATGAAAAGTAGAATACTTTACTGAATGACTGTGTATCATTAGAAGAAGCTTCCGCAGAGCCCTGCAGAGTCCCACCAAATAACAGTGAAGCTGACAATGTTGCTACGATTATTTTGTTTAACATAATTACACCTCTCCTGTGTGTTGTTTTTCTTGCACATCAAAATAATAGCACAGGTCTTTCTGTAATATTTTTGGCAACAGCTGCCACTCGGAAAAACAAGTTTATTAATCTAGCAAAGCGTGCATATTATAAGGGGAATATGCATAAGTAATCAGGAATAATTTAAAAGTCCAGGAAAAACTTACATAATCTCATCTATTGACAGATTTTTTCTGCTACATATTGGTTACAAATATTAGTGATTTGTAACAGATATATTACATCATTTAATACTGCTGTAATAGGCTTTAAACCAATATATGTAAGTGCTTTAACTACCCCCAGAAACTGTGATAAAGTATAGAAATAGTATAGAGAAAAATTGTCATCAATGGAGGAGCTTATATGTTATCTAATGCAGAAATAGGGATCGATTTAGGAACTGCAAATATACTTATATATTCTAAAACAAAAGGGATCGTTTTAAATGAGCCATCTGTGGTGGCTATTGATACAAATACAAAGCAAGTAGTAGCTGTCGGACACGAAGCGAAGGAAATGGTCGGGAAAACACCGCGTAATATAATCCCCATCCGTCCTCTAAGGGATGGCGTAATTGCTGATTATGATGTAACCGCTCAAATGCTTAAAGAGTTTTTGAAAAAAGTAAGCAAAAAACTAGGCTTATCCATGCGTAAACCAACAGTTGTAGTATGCACTCCATCTGGAAGTACAGCAGTGGAACGCCGGGCAATTCATAATGCGGTAACAAGCTATGGCGCCAAGCATGTTCATCTGATCGAAGAACCCGTTGCCGCAGCAATTGGTTCAGACCTTCCAGTCGATGAACCAATTGCTAATGTGATTGTCGATATTGGCGGTGGCACTTCAGAGGTAGGTATCATATCATTCGGTGGTGTGGTGTCCTGTAATTCGATCCGCATAGGCGGCGACAAAATGGATGAGGAAATTATTCAATTTATACGGAAAACATATAACATCCTGATTGGCGAACGAACGGCTGAAAACATAAAAATGGAAATTGGCCATGCAAGTGAGAACCATACTGAAGAAACTATGGATGTGCGTGGACGAGATATGGTAACCGGCTTGCCGAAGACCGTATCGGTATCCTCCAAGGAAATCTACTCAGCACTAAAAGAATCACTGGAGCAGATTCTGGAAACAATCCGGTCAACACTGGAAAACTGCCCTCCTGAGCTGAGTGGAGATATTGTGGATCGGGGTATTGTGCTTACAGGAGGCGGATCACTGCTAGCAGGTATGCAGGAATGGCTGTCTGAAGAAATTATAGTTCCTGTCCATTTAGCTCCAAACCCGCTTGAATCAGTTGCAATCGGAACCGGCCGGGCACTGAAGATGATCCACAAACTGCAAAAAGCAGCTAAATAAATATGGGAATTTGAATTATAAGGAACCATGCTATCTTTCACAGAGGTATGGTTTTTTTTTCGTTTATAAAAACTTTTGTAAATAAAGAAGGTATTTTGTAATAAATATGGAATCTTTAGTGAAAGGAAAAAGTTTTTATAAAGGCTCTGTTCTTAAATTTTGTGATTTTTAACTCTAGCATGAGATAAAACTGCTAAATAATGAATTTGAGATTTGCAAGGAAACCGCTTAGATTTCTATTAATAAAAAGAATACCTTAATCATACAGTTTAGCACTTTTGTATTTACAAAAAGAGCTAGGGAAAAAGAGGTGATGGCATGTATACTGTTCTATATTTATATCGTGTAAATAAAAAACAAGTTGATTCCTTTATCGATATTAATGAAAAAGCCAGTGAAATATATCTTGCCAACGGTGCTCTCGAGGATGTAATCTACAGAGCTGACAACTTAGATGGAAAGCATGGTCTCACCGGCCTTATTGATACAGTTGATCTCCTGCCTGAAGAAGAACTGCTCTTCGGTCAGGCAGTATTCCGAAATAAATCCCATCACAAGGACGTGATGAAACAGGTTGATAACGATCCAGAAATTATCCAGCTTTTTAACCGTGTTAAAGAAATTACAGACATATCACGTATAATTACCGCAACTTTTTCAACTGATCAGTGAGATTCTGTTTACAAATTTTTCAGAATACAATATAATAAAAGAAGAGAATCATGATAAGGTGCCTCCGCGCCTGTTGCCCATGATCAAAGACACATATATTAAAAACATACTGTCTAATCTGTTTACAGTCCAATTCCAGTTCTGTTCCAGCAGGTAAGAGCCAGTTCAGAGTGACTTACAGCATGTTCTGTGGTCATTTTGGAGTGGCTTATTTTAATGTGAAAGGAGTGAGCAGATGGCTGGTGCACTTGAGAATATTAAAATACTAGATTTATCCCGTGTGCTTGCCGGGCCGTACTGCACTATGATACTCGGTGACCTTGGCGCCGAAGTAATTAAAGTCGAAGCACCAGGCGGCAGTGATGAGACACGAAAATGGGGTCCCCCTTTCAAGGATGGTGTTAGCGCCTACTATCTCTGTGCCAACCGCAATAAACGGAGTATTACGGTGAACCTGAAATCAGCGGAGGGTATTGAAGTTATTAAAAACCTCGTTAATGAAAGCGATGTCATTATTAATAACTTCAAATCCGGCACGATGGAACGATTCGGTCTGGATTATGAAACCCTGGCCGAAATAAATCCTGGGATTGTGTACTGCTCCATTACCGGGTTTGGGGAGACAGGGCCATATAAAGAAATGCCTGGCTATGACTTTATAATTCAGGCAATGAGCGGTCTGATGAGCATTACAGGGGATTCAGATTCCGGTCCCCAGAAAATGGGCGTAGCAATCACTGATGTGCTGACCGGCCTGTATGCATGCATCGGGGTTCAGAGTGCGCTAATTGAACGCACGTATTCAGGTAAAGGCCAGAAACTTGATATTTCACTATACGATTCGGCTGTCAGTGCGCTTGTTAATATCGGCAGTAACTATCTGATGGCTGAAAAGATTCCACAGGCACTTGGAAACCACCATGCCAATATTGTTCCCTATCAAACATTCAGGACAAAAGACGGTGAAATGGTTATTGCCGTCGGGAATGATAATCAATTCCGGAAGCTGTGCAAGGTATTGGGAAAACCGGAATATGCGGATGATAATCGTTTCAAAACAAACCCCGACCGTGTAGCCCACCGGTCTGAGCTCGTTCCATTACTTCAGCAGGAGTTTGAAAAAGAAAAAGGTGCGGCTTGGCTGGAAAAATGCCGGGAAAACAATATCCCTTGCGGACCGATCCAGACAATCGACCAGGTTGCTGGTGACCCGCAGCTTCAGTCACGTGATATGTTCATAAATTGTGAACATCCGACCGCCGGCCAAATTAAGATGATCGGCAGTCCGCTGAAGCTGTCTCGGACACCTTTCGAGCTTCGTCACCACCCGCCTGATCCCGGTGAGCACACTGACGAGATACTTGCCGAACTTGGAATTACCAAACCAAATAATTAGGAGATGATTTAAGTGGATTTTAACTTTAGCGAAGAACAGGAAATGCTCAGAAATACAGTACGCAGTTTTGTGGACAAAGAAATTATGCCTAATATAGCTGATTGGGATCGCGAAGGAAAATTTGATCCCTCCATTATGCCGAAGCTTGCTGATTTGGGACTGATGGGTGTTTGTATCCCAGAAGAATATGGTGGAAGCGGAATGGATTACAATTCGCTGGCAATCGTTTGTGAGGAGCTCGAACGAGGTGACACAGCATTTCGTACCGCTGTTTCTGTTCATACAGGCTTAAACAGCATGACATTGCTCCAGTGGGGTACCGAGAAACAGAAAAAGAAGTATTTAGTTCCACAGGCTAAAGGTGAGAAAATCGGGGCTTTCGGGCTTACTGAACCAGCTGCAGGGTCTGATGTAGCATCACTTCAGTCCACCGCTGTTAAAGATGGCGACCATTATGTGCTGAATGGACAGAAGACTTGGATCTCACTTTGTGATACTGCTGATCACTTCCTGGTCTTCGCCTATACCGATAAACAAAAGAAGCATCACGGAATATCAGCTTTCATTGTTGAACGGACATGGGACGGATTTTCCTCCAAAGCAACGAAAGGAAAACTCGGCATTCGTTCCGGAAATACGGGTGAATTATTCTTTGACAATGTAAAGGTGCCAAAAGAAAATCTGCTTGGCGAAGAAGGAGAAGGTTTCAAGATTGCCATGTCTGCTCTTGATAACGGCCGCTTTACAGTTGCAGCAGGCGCAGTCGGACAAATTAGGGCATGCCTTGAAGCAAGCGTAAAGTATTGCCACGAGCGTGAAACCTTTGGTAAACCAATCGGCAAGCATCAGCTTGTACAGCAGATGATCGCCCGGATGGAAGCTGGATTGCAGATGTGCAGCCTTCTCGTTTACCGTGCCGGAGAACTTAAGAATGAAGGTAAACGGAATACCCGTGAAACTTCGCTTGCAAAATGGCAAGCATGTGACTTTGCCAACAAGGCAGCGGATGACGCTGTTCAGGTCCACGGAGCATATGGCTATTCTGACGAGTATCCGGTTGAGCGCTACCTCAGAAATTCTAAGGCGCCTGTCATTTATGAGGGAACACGTGAAGTGCATACCATTATGCAGGCTGAATATGTATTAGGGTACAGGCAGGATAAAGAGCTCAATAAGATGCTGCCGGCATGGGACAGAAACTAATTAAACTAGGAGGGGTTCCAGCTATGTTTGACCGAGAAACAAAAAGTATCTTTATTAATGGAAAGTGGCGGGAGACCGAATCTGGAAAAACAGATACGGTGTATAATCCTGCAACGCTCGAACCTATTACCGGTGTTACCTATGGAGGCGAACAGGAGACACAAGATGCGATTATGGACGCCAAGGAGGCTTTCAAAACCTGGAGTACCATAACGGGCCGTGAGCGATCACGGGTCCTCTATAAAGCACATGAGCTTATGCTGGAGGATGTTGATCGGCTGGGTGAAATCCTAACTACGGAACAGGGAAAACCTCTTAAAGAGGCTAAAGGGGAAATCAAAGGAGCTGCCAGTTTTCTGCTCTGGTATGCCGAAGAAGCTAGCCGTGCGTACGGCGAGTGGATTCCTTCGTCCATTAAATCGAAGCGCATGCTAGTTATTCCACAGCCTGTCGGAGTCGTTGGGGCTATTACGCCATGGAACTTTCCTTCATCCATGATTACCAGAAAAATCGCTCCAGCACTGGCAGCAGGCTGTACAGTAGTACTTAAACCTGCTCCTGAGACTCCGTTATCTGCTCTGGAAATTGTTAAAATTCTGGAGCGTGCTGGCCTACCACAGGGAGTTGTCAATCTCGTAACCGGTGATGCAAAAGCAATTGGTACCACACTGCTTAAGAGCAGGGACGTGAAGCTGATTACTTTTACTGGCTCCACAGAAGTAGGTAAGTATCTTATGCGGGAAAGTGCCGACCATGTTAAAAAGCTGTCCCTGGAACTTGGTGGTCATGCTCCGATTCTGGTATTTGATGATGCCGACCTTGAAACTGCAGCAACACTTGCATTAGCCAGTAAATTCCGGAATAACGGGCAGACATGTATTTGTGCAAATCGCATTTACGTCCATGAATCTGTTAAGGATCAATTTACCGAAGTACTTACAAAGAAAGTGAATAACCTTAAGATCGGGTATGGACTTGAGGAGGATACTGATCTTGGTCCGCTGATTAATGAACAGGCATCTCAAAAAGTGGAAAAACATCTCGATGATGCTATAACCAAAGGAGCAAATGTTGTTACAGGCGGAAAAAAGTGGGATGGTGACCTGAAGGGATATTTTTACTATCCTACTGTTCTGGCAGATGTCTCCGATGATATGGTTATTATGCATGAAGAGACATTTGGTCCACTCATGCCAATTCAGACCTTCACCGATGAAGATACTGCAATTAAGAAGGCAAATGACACTGATTATGGGCTTGCCGCCTATATCTTTACCGAAACAACCAGCCGGGCTATCCGCGTCTCCGAAAAGCTGGAATACGGAATTGTTGGGGTGAACGATGTCTTCCCTGCTGTTGCAGAGGCGCCGTTTGGCGGGATCAAACAGTCAGGAATCGGAAAAGAAGGCGGACACCACGGAATGCATGAATTCCTAGAAATGAAATACGTATCAATGGGAATTAAGTGACGCTTCTTCCCTAACCTTTCTATTTTTTCTTACTCCTAAAGACGAGGACATTCTTGTTCGGGAAATACGGTGATAGATGAAAGAAACTGGGAATAGAATGTATAAGTCATATAAAATTAGAACTACCTTCAGCAGGGTAGTTCTTATTTTACGTTAGACGTAACTTCGTATTAAATTTAAACTGCGACATAACAGCGAAGCTTCGCTCCGGTAGAATACTTCGCTTTCACCACTCCGGCTACAAGGTCAACATCTGTTCAAGCTAAAGCTTTCACAGTGTTTCCTTTGTTGGGGCACGGTTCCCCTAGAAGTCTACGTATTTTGCCTGCGCTAATAGGCGTTTGGTGTTTCGTGTTTGTTAAAATTAAGAGGGTCAACCAAATACGTATGAATCAACTTCAACCCAGCGAGGGAAATACATGGAGACTCCAGCGGGTCACCGGCTAAAACCGGCCACGTCCTGTGGCCAACGCCGGTACTAGAACGTCCTGTTCGTCGAAGCAACAGCTGAAAATCCCGCAGGAAGTGGTTTTCTTCCGAGGAAGTTGAAGCGTTGCCCGGCGGCAAAGGAGACACTGCGAAAGTATGAGCAGATGTCGTACTTGCACCCGGAGCGGTGAAAGCGGAATGTATTTCCAGAGCGAAGCTTGAGTTACGTCGCAGTTTATATCAACTTTGATAGATTCCCATCTTAATTCGTTCAAAGTTTTAGTTGAGTCTCAGTCTCCACTCATTTTACTAGGTTAATCTGTTCATATTGCTTATACAAATCATTAAGTGCAGATGCCAATGCATTACCTGCCTTACCCAGATAGTGCTCTTTTACTTCACGGACAGGCTTTTCGATTCCGTCCTGCAGACTGTATCCACGTAGCAGCTGTTGGACGAATTCTCTTCCGTGCTCAGTTGCAAGTGTACAATTTGCCACTACAATAACACCATATTTTTTATCAATTTCAGCGGTAATGGTTAACGTTTCATACATACTTCTTGCAGCCATTCCTGAAGGCAGCTTTGCATGCCCTGCTATAAAGACTGTATTCATGTATCCATTCCCCTTTAACTAGTAGTCTGGTCCTCGGTAGCCCAGCTTTCGTGAGATTGTTTCAGACGTTTTCATTGTGCTGGCTTTAAGTATCTCAAGATTTTCACCTTCGAAATGACTGGACAGTCCGCTGACAGCAAGCGCTGCTGCAATCTGATTGCGGTGGTCATAGATCGGATAGGATATCCCGGTTGTATCTGCATCTTGCTCGCCTACACTATAAGCATAACCTTCCTGTCTGATTGTTTCCAGTTGTTTTATCAGCTGTTGCTTATCAATCGGCTCATTGTCACCAAGACTGTAAAGTTCTTTTTCACCGAGAACTTCTTTCTGGCGCTCTTTCGGCATATGAGCAAGCAGCATCTTTGGACCAGAGCCTATATATAGTGGGGAACTTTTTCCTACCCTCGTGTATAGTCTCAGTGCACGTGAGCTGTCAACCTTCTCTATGTAAGTTGCCTCATTGTGATTGGCGATAACTAGATGAATCACCTCATTGATTTCCCTTGCAAGTTTTTCCATATGTGGCAGAGCAATCGTTCTTACCTCAAGCTGATCGGCAACAATTTGTCCCAGTTCTAGCAGTTTAAGCCCTAGCCGGTATTTACTATCATGTTCAGTATCCTTTGTTTTGTACAAAAAATCATTGTCCACAAGTGCCGACAGCAGCCTATACGCTGTGGGTTTGGGTATTTCAGCCATCCTAGCAATTTCCCTGAGTGTCAATTCGGGGGTTTCAACTGTAAAGTAATTCAATAATTTCAATGCTTTCATTACACTCTGGTTCATTTCAAAACTCCTCAGTGCTGCTAATTAATCATTAATGGGAAGTAATAAGGCTGCCACAGTGAAGGCAGCCCCTAATTTCAGTCTTTTTAAACTAAATCTTCACATGTTCTTTCTCTGTGCTCTCCGTTTCATGAATATGGACATTTCTCTTAGCCATTTCCTTCATATAATATTCACCTGGAACACACTGTTCGGGCGGGTATACCCCTGTTTTACTTATTGTACCATTACCAATCATTTGAGCAACGACTGAAATAGTGTTTGCAGTTGCACGTGCCATCGCAGTAACATTGCTAGCTCTATCCTTATAAGTAGTCATTTCGTACTCATATGTCGTTGGCCTTCCGTTTTTCTTACCGGAAACCTTAATACGCAGAAGCACCGCATCGTCTTTGTCCTTTAAATCTACAATAGGATCTAGAACTTTCAACAGAACTTCACGCGGGCTGACTTTCTCTCCGTTCACATCGACTTCATAACCCATCTTTGTAAGGTTCAGGTCTACCAGAAGCTTAAATTTCTCCGCATGACCCGGATATCGGATTGTTTTATATTCCAGCGTTTTCAGCTGTGGATAAGAAATCGAGAGTGTTGATGTACCTCCTGATGTATGGAATGCTTCGAGTGGACCGAATTTCTCAAAATGTACTCTTTCCACCTCAGACAATGAAGGTATCTCCTGTTTGATTCCATTCCGGACGATTAGGGATGGATCTGTGTAATGGTCAAAAACACCTTCCATCGAAAACACATGGTTATATTCCAAAGGAGGTTCAGGTCTAACCGGAATACCCCCTACATACAGTTTGATTTCCTCTAGCTTATCGAGCTTTCCAGCACCGTGCCCGGATAAAATATTAATCATGCCAGGCGCAACCCCCAAGTCCGGAATCAGTGTAACTCCTGCTGCTGCGGCGTCTTCTTTAAGCGCCAGTACGCGGTCAGTCATATGCCCGATATGCCCACCAAGATCCACAGAATTCACGCCTACTTCTATTGCAGTTTTTGCGACCCTTTCATTAAAAGAATAAAACAGGGCATTAATGATTACATCGAATCTGCGCATATAATTGGCCAGTTCCTGATCATCGCTTGCGTCCACCTGATAGGCTGTAAGTTTATCAAAACTCAATTGGTCACATACCTGCTGTGCCCTGGACAAATCGATATCTGCAAGCCCCACTGCTGTTACTCCCTCGCTGCCTGCCAGGTCACGCGCAGCTTCCTTCCCCATCAACCCTGATCCAAGTACACCAATTTTCATATATTCCACCACTCCCTGTATATAGTTTTATAGGTTATCACCCAGCCGGAGATTATCCCTGGCCGGGAGATATACTGTGTCCGCTATTCCACGTCGATTTGGGCACGCTGCAGTTTACCACTGAAGTCCACATATACGGCTTTCCATTCCGTGAACACATCAAGTGCCTGAACGCCGGAATCCCGGTGCCCGTTCCCTGTTCCTTTTGTGCCGCCAAATGGCAGATGTATTTCAGCACCAGTTGTGCCGGCATTTACATAAACAATCCCTGTATCCAAATCACGCTGTGCTTTGAATACTTTGTTTACATCGCTTGTGAAAATAGAGCTAGAAAGCCCGTATGACACGCCATTGTTAACTTCAATAGCCTCTTCAAAGCTTTTTACAGGAATCAGGGAGACAACAGGCCCGAAAATTTCCTCCTGTGCAATACGCATCTCAGGTGTTGCATCAGTGAATAATGTCGGGGCAAAGTAGTTCCCGCCGGCATGGTTATCTTCCGTTAACTCATAACCACCGGCAAGCAGTTTAGCTCCTTCTTCCTTACCTATTTCGATATACTTTTTAATTTTTTCCAGCCCTGATTCATTGATGATTGGACCGACCTTAATGGATTCATCCAGACCGTCACCAATTGTAAGTTTCTCCATTTCGGCAAGCAGACGTTCTTGAAGGGTCTCTTTCACATCTTCGTGGACAATTACCCGGCTGCATGCAGTACAGCGCTGACCACTAGTTCCGAACGCACTCCAAAGAATACCTTCCACTGCCAGACTTAAATCAGCATCGTCCATTACAATCACCGCGTTTTTACCGCCCATTTCAAGGGAAACCTTTTTCAGTTGTTCACCACATTTACTTGCAATGCTGCGTCCTGTATCATTGGACCCAGTGAACGAAATAACACGGATATCTTTATGATTAACCATCGCATCTCCGACAGTTGAGCCCTTACCGAATACTACGTTGATGATACCTTTTGGTAATCCGGCTTCCTCAAATATTTTTGCCAGTTCATACGCCATGATTGGTGTCTCAGTAGCTGGTTTCCACACTACAGCATTACCCGCAACAATTGCAGGGAATGATTTCCATGTGGCAATAGCAATCGGGAAATTCCAAGGTGTTATGATCCCAACTACACCTACAGGACAACGCTGACTCATGGCGAATTTATCCTTTAATTCAGCAGGCGTGGTTTGCCCGAACAATCGGCGTCCTTCACCTGCCATATAGAATGCCATATCAATACCTTCCTGTACTTCCCCGCGTGCTTCCTCAATAACTTTCCCATTCTCCATAGTCAGGAGCTGTGAAAGGCGTTCTTTACGTTCTTTCATAATCTGTCCTACTCGGTACAGTACTTCCGCACGCTGTGGTGCTGGGACCTGCGCCCATTCTTTCTGCGCTTTCTTGGCAGATTCCACTGCAGAGTTAACAGCCGCTCCTTCCGACAATGGTACCTCCACAATTGTTTTCCCGTTTGCAGGATTGACTACCGCTGTAGTCTCTTTTACCTCTACCCATTCACCATTAATAAAGTTCTTCAGTTTGTCAGCTTTAAGCAATGTTTCAGCCATAACTATTACCTCCTTAAAAATATGTGCTTAATCTCAAAACTATTTATTAGCACGATTCCGCAATTGGGAAATCGTGGATGAAATAGAAATTTGTTCTTTATCGGTTAAAATCTCGATGACTGTCGGTCTATTGGTGTTTAATGCCGCTGTCAATGCCTCTTCAAATTGTTCTGGTTGAGTCACCTGATAACCTTCTGCACCAACACTGACAGCAAGATCCCGGAAAGAGACATTCCCAAGGTCTGTTCCGATAACTTTTTTGGGATAATGAATTTCCTGATGCATCCGGATGGTACCGTACATCTGGTTATTAAATACAAGACTAATAACTGGAATGTTATATCGTACGGCTGTTTCCAGTTCCTGAATGGTCATCATGAATCCTCCATCACCTGAGAGGGAAACGACCTTTTTATCAGGAGAAGCGAGTTTGGCTCCCAATGCTGCCGGCATTCCATAACCCATTGCCCCCGAGGTTGGCCCGGTATAGGTGTGTTTGTGTTTAAAGGGATAGAATGCATGAAGCCAGCCGGCAAAATTACCCGCATCATTGGTAATCAGCGAGTCATCAGGCAGCATTTTTTCCAACATTGCTATAATATGCTTGTTGATCACGTCATTATGCGAAACTTCCAATTTACTTACAGATTCATAGGACTCACGTCGTTTTTGGACCCAAGCGCTCCAGGTGGTATCTAAGTCAATGTCCATTAATCCCTCCAGTGCCTCCCGAGCGTCCGCTACAATTCCAATATCAGGAACATGGACCTTGCCAATAGATTGATAGTCTATATCTATATGAATCAGCTTTTTGTCAGGTGTGATTATGGAATAATCCTGCGTCGTCACTTCGGAAAGCCGTGTACCCATAGCAAGAATGATATCTGCTTCTTTTATCGTTTCTAATATCTGTTTATTGGTGCCAAGCCCAAGATGTCCCAGATATAGCGGATGGTCATTTGGAAATACATCATGCCGCCGGAATGCCGCTATCACTGGAATCGAATGTTTCTCTGCAAGACGGAGTAATTGATCCTCCCCTTCAGCACTTTTTACGCCACCTCCAGCTATTATTATGGGCTTTTCAGCTTCTGCAAGGCTTTCCTCTACTGCTATTACTTCCTGACGGGAGGGTCTGGGTGTTGGTCTTACCGTTGCCGGACCGAACCGCATTTCCCCGGTCACTGGCAATACATCCTCCGGCAATGAAACAATCACGGGGCCGGGTCTGCCGGTACGGGCGATCCGCAATGCACGCTGGACAATTTCCGGCATTCGTTCCGCATCGGTTACTTCCACTGCCCATTTGGCGATATGCTGAAAGTACCGATCCAGATCAACTTCCTGAAACCCCTCCCTTCCACGAAACTTACTATGTACCTGCCCCAGAAAAACGACCATTGGGGTGGAATCCTGAAATGCAGTGTGAACTCCTATGGAAAGATTGGCCGCGCCGACTCCCCGAGTTGCAAGTACAACTCCTGGCTTGAGAGCTGACTTGGCATAACCTTCAGCCATAAAGGCTGCTCCACCTTCATGTCTAGCAGATATAACACTTATTTCACTCTCATCATGGAGTGCATCAAGGACAGGCAGGTAACTTTCACCAGGAACACAAAAAACGTTTGATATTCCCTCCAGCTTCAGGCACTCCACAATGGCCTGGGCAGCTGTCATTGTCTTAACCATCCGTTTGTTCTGTGCTGTCTTCATTCAGTTTGCCCCCCCTTCAGTTTCATTCTCTTCATACGGGATATTACTTCATCGAGGCGCTCTGAGGGAACGGTAAGTGCTATTCGTACAAACCCTTCACCACGTTCACCAAACGCATTGCCGGGTGTCACAATAACATGTGCATCTTCCAGAATACGGTTGGCAAATGACATGGAAGTATGGCCCTCAGGCACCCTGGCCCAAAGAAAAATCGTACCTCTTGGCTTATCCGCATGGATTCCAAGTTTGTTCAACGCCTGGTGCATTTTTTCCATACGCTCCTGAAACACTTTGTTATTTGCCGCCACTGCCGTAAAGTCACTTCTCAGCGCGGCAGCAGCGGCCTTTTGAACAGGGAGAAACTGGGACGTGTCAATATTGCTCTTCAGTGTTGCCAGCGCCTTAACAACCTCTTTATTACCTACCAGGTAACCAATCCTCCAGCCGGTCATGTTAAATGTTTTGGACAATGAACCAAATTCGACTGCGTAATCCTTTGCCCCGGGTACCTGAAGGACACTTGGTGACTTATAATCCTCAAAAGTGACCATGTCATACGCCGCGTCATTCACCACAAGCAAATTATTTCTTTTCGCAAATGTAACCGCTTGCAAAAAAGTGTCGAATTCTGCGGTAGCCGCTGTCGGATTGCCCGGGTAATTTAAAAGTAGCAGCTTTGCCTGCTGGACGGCAGTTTTGTTTACCTGGTCAAACAATGGGGCATAACCGTTATCCGGATCCAGCGGGAGGGGAATGCCATTCCCACCTGCAAGATGAACAGCCGTACGATAGACAGGATAACCTGGGTCTGGAATCAACACAGAGTCCCCATGATTGATAGTAGCATGCATCAGATTGGCGATACCTTCCTTTGAACCGATAAGCGTAAGAATCTCTGTTTCAGGATTGAGTTCAACCTGATATTGCTTCCGGTAAAAGTCAGCGACCGCTTTCCTGAACTCGCTACACCCACTGTAAGTTGAATAGCGGTGATTAGATATAATTCTGGATTCCTCTGCAAGCTTATCAATTACGAAGTCCGGGGTCGGCAAATCAGGTGCTCCGATTCCCAGGTCAATTACATCCGCCCCCTTTGCTTCAAGTTCTTTCTTCTTACGTTGGAACTCGGAAAACAAATAAGGTGGCAGATTCTTAACTTTTTCAGAAACAAAAGCCATCTCAGATCCTCCCTGTTTCAAATAATGAAACACCATTTCATATAACTACCACCAGTATAAATCAGATTTTCCAAATTTGCAAACGTTTACAATTTACAGATTTTGAATGTGTTAATCTGCTAAAGCCTTATCAGCAGAATCAGCGCTGGTAGGTTTATTCAGCACCCCATAAAGAACAGCCAACCCGACAATCACGGCGATTAACCCGATCCATACACTTCCGGTGAGACCGAGCAGAAGGTAACCGACTGAAGAGATACCGGCCGCTGTAAGCGCGTATGGCAGCTGGGTTGTAACATGATCAATATGATGACAGCTCGATCCTGTTGAAGAAAGTATAGTTGTATCCGAAATTGGTGAACAGTGATCCCCGAAAACAGCACCTGCAAGTACCGCTGCCAACATCGGCAGTAGAAGGTTTATATCGGTTGAAGCTGCAATCTGTCCAGCGATCGGAAGCAGAATTCCAAACGATCCCCAGGAGGTCCCAGTTGCAAAAGCAATAAGACCGGCGATGATAAAGACAATTAAAGGCAACAGTGTAAGACTTAAATTTGAGGACTCCACTATACCAGCTAGGTATTCTCCAGTTTTTAACTTACCGATCAAAAATGCGATGGACCACGCAAAAATCAGTATAGAAAACCCTGGAAGCATTGATTTTATTCCTTCAACAAACCCCATACTAAAATGTTTTCCAGATAAATCACCTTTCGTGACGTGCCGGAAAAAATAGGCGAGTGTAACAAGTAAACCAAACAGCCCTCCATATAACAGGGATTCAGCTACTGCTGCACTTCCAAAGATGTTAATTAAAGTTGCCTCTCCTTCAACTGCACCAAGACCGGTCCAGAACATAAAGCCAATTACGCCGACGAACAATGCGGCGATTGGGATAACTAAATCACCGACACTTCCGGAATCGCTCGATGGCAAATTTGTCTCCGTGTCCACATTTTCTTTTTTGCGTGGATCAAGTACTTGCCCACTAGCTAATGCCCGCTGTTCGTGTGCCTTCATTGGTCCAAAGTCGGCCTGGCGAAGAGCCATAATAAGTACCATGCCCAAAGAAGCCCATACATAAAAGTTCATAGGAATTATTTGCATAAATGCACCAAAAGCAGTTAAATCTGTAACGCTCTGTGTTGCAAGTATTGTACCTATTATTCCAATTATATAAGCCCCCCAGCTGGAAACAGGTGACACCACACAAACCGGTGCTGCTGTGGAATCAACAACATAAGCAAGCTTCGCCCGTGATACCCGATGTTTATCTGTAACCGGTTTGGCAACCTGCCCCACAGTAAGACTGTTAAAGTAATCATCCACGAACACAATAATTCCAAGAACCATTGTCATGATTTGGGCACCTGCCCGGGTTTTCACCCGCTTGATCATCCAGTCACCAAATGCCTTTGTTCCCCCCATCATACTTATAAACGCGGTGATGATACCAAGCATTAATACAAACAGAAGAATGTACACATTCCAGGTATTCAGGGCGCCATCCGCTACAAATGTACCTTTAAACGACTGCCAGATCAGCGAGAGCGTCCCGCCCATGTTAAAACTAGCTGCAAACAGGGCTGCTGCAACAATTCCGATCCCTAAAGAAAGCAGGACACGTTTTGTAATCAGCACCATTACAATCGCCAATAACGGTGGGACCAATGACCAAATTGTATTCTCCATCTAAATCCTCCTTTGTCTTTTGGCTTTCAATAATCCGTTCAATCTATTAAATCCCTCTATTTTCCTCACCTCCTTTATACCTTTTTAATCACATTCGGACTATTTAAATAATTCTCTATCTGTTTCTAAAATCCTTCTTTGTACCGAAATAATCAGGTTATGTTCCAATCAAGTCTCAAACACTGTTATGATATGGTTAGTCAAAAATTTCAGAATGAGGTGTTTTAGAATGAATACAAATATCAAACAAGCACAGGAACTAGATCAGCAGGATACCTTACATCATTTTAGAAGTGAATTTTACATACCGGAAAAAAGTATTTATCTAGATGGAAACTCACTTGGCCTTTTATCAAAACGTGCCGAAAAAGCTATCGATGCTGCCGTCCAATCCTGGAAAGACTACGCCATTGATGGATGGACAGAAGGAGAAAATCCATGGTACTACCTCTCCGAAAACCTGGGCGTCATGTCAGCTCCATTGATTGGAGCTGAACCTGATGAAATAGTTGTAACCGGATCGACCACAACTAATCTTCATCAGCTTACAGCAACTTTTTATAAGCCAGAAGGAAAAAAAACAAAAATACTCGCCGATGAACTAAACTTTCCCTCTGATATATATGCACTGAAAAGCCAATTAAAACTTAAGGGTTACAACCCGGATGAACATCTTATTCAAGTGCAAAGCAGTGACGGACATACATTACGAACGGAAGATATAGTTGCAAAAATGTCTGATGAAATAGCGTTAATCGTTTTGCCAGGTGTATTGTACCGAAGCGGTCAGGTATTGGATATGAAGACACTGACAAAAGAAGCTCATCAACGGGGAATACTTATTGGCTTTGATCTCTGCCATTCCATTGGATCCATTCCCCACTCATTATCCGAATGGGATGTCGATTTCGCCTTCTGGTGTACCTATAAGCACCTGAATGCTGGGCCTGGAAGTGTTGCAGGACTATACGTAAATAGAAAACACTTTGGCACCGAGCCGGGTCTCGCCGGATGGTTCAGTTCAGCAAAAGAGAAACAATTTGATATGGACCATACACTTACACCCGCTGAAAATGCCGGCGCATATCAGATTGGCACACCTCATCTGTTGAGTCTTGCCCCATTACTCGGTTCCTTAGAAATGTTTGAAGAAGCAGGCATGGAAGAAATCCGCCGGAAGTCACTCCGTCTGACTGGTTACCTGATGGAACTGATTGAGAATGAGCTTGGCGGCTATGAATTCAAGATTGCCAACCCGAAAGATGAAACAACCCGGGGCGGGCATGTTCTTTTAGAGCATAAAGAAGCAGCGAGGATTTGCCGAGCACTTAAAGCCGATGGTGTGGTGCCTGATTTCCGGAAACCAGATGGAATCCGACTTGCTCCTGTAGCGTTGTATAACAGTTTTGAAGATGTATGGAAATCCGTTCAGATTCTAAAAAGAATTATGGATGAAGAAAAATTTAAGAAATACGAAAACAAACGGGGGGTTATCGCATAATGAATAATAAGAGCTGGATTGATATCTCTCAACCATTAACAAATGACATGGCACACTTTCCGGGCGATACACCTTTCAATTATTCGCTTACCTATACAAAAGAGCAAACCGGTTCGGTAAACATTGGCCAAATAACAGCAAGTGTTCATACCGGCACACATGTGGATGCTCCGTTCCATTATGATTCAGATGGAAAAACAATCGACCAGCTTGGGCTTGACCTTTATGTGGGGCCAGCAAAAGTTGTGGATGTCAGTAATACGGAGAGAATAACTACGGATACGCTGAAGGAATTCGACCTGGATGGCATTACACGAGTATTACTGCGGACGTCTTTGCCAAATAACGCAAAAGTCTTCCCTGAAAAAACACCCTATCTTGACCCGGGCATTGCTGCTTACCTGTATGAACAGGGTGTGCGTCTGATCGGCGTTGATATGCCATCCGTTGATGCCCCTGACAGCAAGGATCTTGCAACCCACCATGCACTATATGAATATAATATTTTTATCCTGGAAAACCTGATGCTTGATCATGTAAAATCAGGAAATTATGAACTGATTGCCCTTCCACTTGCAATCGAGGGAAGTGACGGAAGCCCGGTCCGAGCAGCAATACGTCCGATTGACGAAAGGAGAACTGACCATGAGTGAAAAGCCATTCAAAAATGAGAAAGATATTCATACTGACTTTATGGACGATATGACCTACGGGGATTATCTGCAGCTTGACCAGCTCCTGTCCAGCCAGAAACGGCTTTCCGGCCATCACGATGAGATGCTATTCATTATTATTCATCATGTCAGTGAACTGTGGCTCAAGCTGATTATTCATGAAACCCAAGCAGCAATTACTGCTATTCAGCAAGATGAACTGCAGGCGTCATTTAAAATGCTTGCGCGGGTTTCCAAAATCCAGTCACAGATTATCCAAGCATGGGATGTACTGTCCACCCTAACACCAGCTGAATATATGGAATTCCGTGATAAGCTTGGAAATGCATCAGGCTTTCAGTCGGATCAATATAGACTCGTTGAATTTGTGCTCGGCTATAAGACACCACACATTTTGAAAATCTATAAAAAGAATCCTGAGCTGTATGATACGCTGCTAAAAGCGTACGAACAACCGGGGCTATATGATGTTTCGATTCAAGCACTTGCGAGGAACGGATTTGCCATTAATCCAGATGTACTAAATCGCGATTTCTCCAAAACATATCAGGGTGATTCATCAGTTGAAGCTGCTTGGCTTGAGGTCTATCGGAATGTGGATGAGCACTGGGAACTTTATCAACTTGCTGAAAAGCTGGTAGACATCGAGGATTGGTTTCAGCAGTGGCGATTCCGCCATATGAAAACGGTTGAGCGGATAATCGGGCACAAACAGGGAACCGGCGGCTCTTCAGGTGTAGGCTATCTGAAACAGGTCCTTGATCATTACTTTTTCCCTGAGCTTTGGAATATCAGAACAAAAATTTAAATTGTCCTGATACATTCATAAATGATATACTTCTAATTAAATTTATAGATTCAGTGAGGTGGACAGACATATGAAAGAAGAACGAGATCAATGGGCATCCAGACTGGGGTTTATTTTATCCTCTGCTGGGGCTGCAATCGGTTTGGGGGCAATTTGGAAGTTTCCGTACATGACCGGGATGAATGGTGGAGGAGCATTTTTCCTCTTGTTTATTGCCTTCACTTTAATAATCGGACTTCCCCTGCTGATTGCTGAATTTGTGATAGGACGCGGAGCCCAGCGGGAGGCAATTAGTGCCTATAAGAAGCTAGCTCCAAAAAGTGGGTGGTCGATTATCGGCCATTGGGGTGTATTTGGATCGTTTGTCCTCCTCTCCTTTTACAGTGTAGTCGGAGGTTGGGTTTTAATCTACAGCGCCCTGTCGATTCCTGGACTTATCATCAAAGAAAATTCCAATTATGAACAGTTATTTGGAATGATTACCACCAACCCTTTGGTGACAATCGCAGGTCTTGGACTATTTTTGATTATTAATATTCTGGTGGTTTCACTTGGAATCAAAGATGGGATTGAAAAATCGAGTAAAGTACTGATGCCCCTGCTATTCGTATTTTTTATTGTCCTGGTTTTACGGTCAGTAACATTTGAGGGTGCTGCAGCCGGATTAAATTTCTTTTTACAACCGGACTTTTCTAAAATAACAGGCGAGAGTATTCTTTATGCTCTTGGTCAATCTTTCTTCTCTTTAGCAGTAGGATTTTCGGTAATGGTGACATACAGTTCCTACCTTGGAAAAGATATAAGCCTGCCATTTGCCGCAGGGTCGGTATCGATTATGAATATTTTTGTATCACTGCTTGCAGGGTTGGCGATTTTCCCGGTCGTATTCTCATTCGGACTTGAGCCTGCTGAAGGACCGGGACTGCTGTTCATGGTGTTACCGGCTGCGTTTGCGCAAATGCCGTTTGGCGAAGTGTTTCTGAGTCTCTTTTTACTGCTGTTCTTATTCGCCGTACTAACTTCTTCGTTCAGCATGCTTGAGATTATTACTTCAGCGTTTACCGAGAAAAAGAACCGCTCCCGTGTTAAAGTTGCTTGGCTTACAGGTCTAGTAGTATTTATCGCTGGAATCCCTGCTGCTCTTTCATCCAGCAGCCTTTCCGGTTTTAAAATATTCAACCTGACAGTTTTTGATGCGAGTGATTTCCTGGTAAGTAATATTCTTCTCCCTGGAGGCTGTCTGCTGATTGCATTGTTCATCGGTTTCCGGCTGGATCAATCTTTAATGAAGCAGGAGTTTTCATATGCAAACAGCCTGTCTGGCGGAAGTTACCAACTATGGTTCCAGATTATGCGGTGGCTTGTTCCAATAACCATAATAATAGTTTTCCTGGGTTCATTAGGAATACTGTAACGCTTAAAGAGCCTGGGACAAAAGTATATAAGCAATAGAATAACCCGAACTATCTTCAATTTCTCAATAAGTATTTGAAGTAGTTCGGGTTTTTTCGTTTAAAAATCTATAAGCTGCAAAATAGTTGCCTTGTTGATTTCCGCTCCGGCAGAAAATCTTCCTTTTAAAAAAGCATCCGGCAAAACAATTCTGCGGGATGCTTTACTAGTATTATTGTTCGGACTGGGCTGCTGTAATCAGTGCGAGTTTGTAACCATCGTCAGAACTGCAGCCTCGTGATAAATCGTTCACCGGCTTCATTACTTCGCAGCTTCTATCAACTTTGAATTGAAATTCAACTACAAAAAGTTAACATTATAATCTAGAAAGCAATGTTTTAGTTATATTCCAGCCTCTTTTTTTTAGCGTGATTATTCCATCCGGATAAGGGGAAATTAACAATGTAAAGGAGGTATAACCAATGGCAAAAAAGATAGTGGTGGTCGGTGGTGTCGGCGGTGGTTCCACTGTAGCTGCACAAATTCGCCGGATGGATCAGGAAGCAGAAATTACGTTGTTCGATAAAGGCGGTTACATAGCTTTCTCCAATTGTGGAATGCCTTATTATGTTGGTGGCACAGTCAGGAAACGGGAGCATTTACTTCGGGATACCAACGATTTTGCCAAAAAGTATAATGTTGACGTACGTACCCATACCGAAGTAATTTCAATTGAACGCGAAAAAAAGCGTGTTTCGCACAAAAAGAATGATGAAGTTTTTCATGAACCGTACGATAAACTGATTCTTTCTCCCGGTGCCTCCGCGGTGAAGCCTCCGCTTGATGGATTGAATCCGGACCGGACTTTTTCTTTGCATACCATTCCGGATATGGATGCTATCTATTCACATATTGAGAAAATCAAGCCAAAGACCTGTGCGATAATCGGGGCTGGTTTCATCGGTCTTGAAATGGTTGAGAACCTGACCGCTATCGGGATAAATTGTACGGTTATCGACCGATCCAGCCAGGTAATGAAATTGGTTGATGAAGATATGGCCGGAATCATCCAGGACCATCTGAAAGCAAAAAATATAGAACTGAGATTGAATGATGGGCTGGAATCTTTTAAAAATAACGGAGCCACACTGATGCTGAACAGTGGTAAAGTTATTCAGGCAGATATGACTATCCTGGCAATTGGAATCAAGCCGAACACAGAGCTTGCCAACGGAAGTTCACTGGAATTGGGCGAAACTGGAGCAATTAGGGTGAACGAATATATGCAGACAAACGATCCTGACATTTACGCGCTTGGGGATGTTGTAGAAACTCCAGACTACCTGACCGGAACCCCCCGCCATGTTGCGCTCGCTTGGCCTGCACATCGTCAGGCATATATAATTGCGAACCATTTAACAGGTTCGGAAATCGCTTATAAAGGCACACAAGGATCGGCTATATTTAAGGTGTTCGACTTAAGTGTGGCAGTAACAGGATACAATCAGGCGGCACTGGATGAACTTGATATCCGCTACAAAGAAGTTAGTCATGAAGCGCTCTCCAGGGCAGGATATTATCCCGGTGCTGAAAAAGTCTGTATTAAAGTTATTTTTGATGCGAAAGACGGGAGAATCTATGGTGCGCAGGTAATAGGTGAGGATGGTGTTCATAAACGCCTTGCAGTGATTGCCACCGCAATGAAAGGCGGCCTTTCTGTCATCGATCTTGCTGAACTGGAACTTGCCTATGCCCCTCCATACTCCACTCCAAAAGATCCTGTAAATGTAATAGGTTACAAAGCAGCGAAAATTCTGGGTAAAGAATAAAGCAAGCAGCCAATAGACGGCTGCTTGCTTCTTAATTCTAGTTATTTCCCCGATTATTTTTATTATTAGCTTTCTCGGCCTTCTGTTGATTTTTTTCAGCTTTTCTTTCTGCTTTTTCCTCTGCACGTTCGGCTTTTTCTTCTGCTTTTTCACGAGCACGTTCAGCTTTTTCCTCAGCTTTTTCACGTGCACGCTCTGCTTTCTCTTCAGCTTTTTCACGGGCGCGCTCTGCCTTTTCTGCTGCTTTTTCAGCTTCTGCTTCAGCAGCTTCCTCGGCTTCGATATCCCGCTCATCGTTTTTAGCCATAACAGTAGTTACTGCAGTCTCTTCTACTGTAACCTCTTCTTCATTTGTTTCCTCTGTTGGTGCTGTCACAACTGTCTCAGTGTTCTCTTCTTTATTTTCTGTAGCGTTTTCTTCGCCATCATCAGATTCAGCAGGCTCTTCTGTCTGCTCATCTTGTTCTGTATCCTCTTCTACCTTGCCAGCACGCTTTTCAATTTTAGCTGCTAGTTTGGCAAATGACTTCTGAATGTTTTTCATGATTGCTGCCTGGGCTTTCGGATTCTCAATTTTAGCTAGCACAGCTGAAAGTGCATCAATATTATTAGCAAGATTGATCCTCACCTGATCTGTTTCTTCCTCGTTTTCTTCTTCAGCAACTACTTCTTTACTTGCATCTGTTTCCTCGGTTTGTGTATCTTCTTCAACTACTTCTTCTTGTTCAGTTGAATCCTCTGTCGTAGGGTCTTCAGTAGACTCTGTGCCTTCTTCTGATGCAGCTTCTTCCCCAGCCGTTTCTTCAGTGCCGGTTAACGTTTCTTCTGCCTTTTCATGTGTTTCAATCGCTTTTTCCAAAAGTTCTACTGCTTCTTCCGTTTTACCAGCAGCGATTAATGCATTGGCTTCAGCAATACGCTCTGCTGCAATTTCGGCAAGCAGTTGGCTTTCTTTATAATCATCAAAAGTTAGTGCAAGTTGAATGTTTTCTTTGATGACTTTAACAAAGTAAAAAAAGTCACCAGGAATCAGATTGGAAGACAGTGACTCCTCTTTCTCAACAGTCTCCTCATCACTTGTCTCTTCAGTTGTTTGTTCTTCTTCCCCATCAGTTTCAGTGTTTTCTTCTGATGTGCTTTCCTGCGTATCAGTGACCTCAGTTGCTTGTTCTTCTTCTTCAATAATGATTGTGTCGTCATTTTCTTCAGCAAAAACAGCGCTTGCCGCTCCTGTCCCGAATGTGAATGACCCAACAAGCAATGTACTTGTCGCTAGTTTAGTGATTTTTATGGATAGTGCCATAAAAATAATTCCTCCCCTATGTATAATTTCAGTACATTATTCGGGTGGACAGTTCGGTTTTTGTGTGTCTATGTAATATTTTCGTAAATATACTGAAAAATACCTAGTAGGTTGTCGGGCTGACGTTTACATTTACTCATTAGAAAAAATCGACATTCGTCTCGTCTATAAAGAGTGTCAAAGTTTTTCTTACACTATCTTCCTTAGAGACTTATAAATTCAGATAGTACAAAAAAATCTCCTGAAAGCAAAATGCCTCAGGAGACTCTTGTTATAAATCTTCTTCAAATCTGTAAACCAGTTTAAACTTGTCCTCGTTAGCTACATCAGCAATATGAACCCGGTCACCATGACCAAAGATGATTTCATCTTTTGTCATACCAACAATCATCGCCTTGGTTTCTTTTTGAATATCCAGGTAGATATCGCCTACTACGGGATCCATTTCCTCAGCTCTTTTTTCTGCAAGAAAGTCTGATGATTCATCCATTTCCAGTTGAGATTCGGAAACCTGCGACTTATCCTTGTATGCGATATCCTCACTGTCATCTGCTTTGCCAGGCACCATGACAACATACTCACTATGTTTTACCCCATTATCTCTCGTGGTCACAACGTTTCCGTCCTCCACATTATCAACCTTCTCAATTTCATTGAGGGAGTAGTGGTCAAGGAAATCCGGGGCTGGTTTTACGATAAGTATGAAATCTCCCGGCTCTGGCATTTTATCCTTATCAATTGTGTAGCGTTTGCCATAAAAAATGAAAGAATCCTTATGTTTTGGCTTATACGGCTCGATTTCACTCGCTTTTGACAGTATCTGCTGCATATCTTTCAAGCGGAACAGGTGGACTGATTGTTTAAACATAGGTTTAACCGAATAAACTTTATGAAGTTCGTTATTATGATAAACAAACTGACCCTTCCGCACCTGAAAAAGCTTCATATACCTTTAGCCTCCCTATTATATAATAATCCTTTTTATATTTTCCCATAATACTCTTTATATTAAACATCAAAAGAGTATAAAACGCTATTTGAGTAGCTATACTCCTTAATTCTATTTCCTAAATAACCAAATAGCAAAACTGCTGCTGTTAATCCGGCAATGATCAGATAGGTGAACATTCCGTGGTGGAGATTAAGAAAATCAATTACAAATTCATCGCCGACTATCATTTCACCCGCAGTCCAGGCAAGAATACCTGCACCTATATATGCAATCCAAGCATATTTTTCCAGTGCTCGAACAATCAGTTTGGAGCCAAAAATTATTATCGGTATACTGATTGCGACGTCAATTGCAATCATGGCGATATTCCCTTGTGCGGCCCCGGCAACTGCCACTACGTTACCTAGACTCATAACGGCATCGGCCAGATTAATTGTCCAAACAGCTTTCAGCATTGATTCTGATGATTGAATGTTAGCTTTTGATTCTTCATCCACCAATACATGGTATGCAATCCATAATAGAAGCAGACCGCCAAATAGGTGAACCAGTGGAATTTGCAGTAGGTAAACAATAATGATAGCAAACAAGATACGCAGAATTACCGCACCTGCAGTTCTGATAAAAATCGCTTTATTCTGCTGGTGTTTCGGCAGCCCCTTTATCGCCATGGCGATAACCACCGCATTATCCCTTGACAGTACTATATCAATCGCGATGATTTTAAGTAAAGCAATAATTAATTCTGAAGTAAATTCTATTCCAAACAAATTAAATGCCAACCTTCAAAATACTCATAGGAATCAGTATTCGTGGTTGCAGCTTAAGGGTTTGGCATATAGCCATCTTCCATAAAAATCAACTGTAGCCTACATTTTTTATGTTAATTATTATTGGTTCATTTCTTCTGCCAGTTCGGACAGTTCTTCCCAGCGTTCCATTTTCGCTTCCAGTTCTTTTTCGGCTGCTGCCTGTTCAGCATAAAGTTCCTGAACCTTCTCCAGATCACTGCCAGCACCGGCAATCGATTTTTCCAACTCCGCAATCGTGTCTTCAAGCGCGGTAATATCATCTTCTATCGTTTCCCACTCTTTTTTATCTTTATACGACATTTTTCGGCGGTTTAACGTTTTTTGCGGTTTCGATTTCACTTGCTTCTTCCTGGCTCCTTCACTTTCTTCTGTACGGCGCGCCAGATAATCAGTGTAGTTGCCGTAGAAGTCCTCGATAGCTTTACTTTCTTTAAAAATAAGCAAATGGTCTACCACTCTGTCGAGGAAATAACGGTCATGGGACACAGTGATAACAACACCAGGGAATTGATCAAGATACTCCTCAAGAACACTTAGCGTCTGGGTGTCCAGATCATTGGTTGGCTCGTCCAGAAACAATACGTTCGGCTCAGTCATTAACACTTTAAGTAAATAAAGGCGCCGTTTCTCCCCGCCGGAAAGACGTCCAATATACGTCCACTGGGCAGATCGTGAAAAAAGAAACCGTTCCAGCATCTGCTCAGCAGTTATAGTCTCACCCTCCCTGGTATGAATCACTTCGGCAACTTCCCTGATATAATCGATAATCCGCATTTCCGGATCCAGTTCTTCGTCCCCCTGGGTATAATAACCAATCTTTACAGTTTCGCCGATTTCAACTTCCCCGCGGTCGGGTAGAACACGGCGGGCCATAATATTCAGCAATGTAGTTTTTCCAGCACCGTTCGGACCGATTATACCTAAGCGATCACCCGGGTTTACCAGATAATTGAAATCATCAATTAATGTTTTTCCTTCGTAAGACTTGCTGACATCGCTCAATTCGATCACTTTCTTCCCAAGCCTTGTAGAACCTACATGGAATTCAACATTTTGTCTGTTGGTATCGAACTTCTTTTCCTTTAGTTCATGAACCCGCTCCACCCGGGCCTTCTGCTTGGTTGACCGGGCTTTGGCACCACGACGCAGCCATGCAAGTTCACGTTTCAGGGTATTCTGATGCTTCTGCTGATTACTCGCTTCCAGTGCCTCACGTTCAGCTTTCTTTTCCAGAAACAGTTCATAATTACCTGAATACTGATAGAGATTTCCCTGATCAAGCTCGAATATCCGGTTGGTCACCCGGTTCAGAAAATAACGGTCATGTGTGACAAGCAGCAATGCGCCTTTATACGTGGTCAGATATTTTTCAAGCCATTCCACGGTCTCATTATCAAGATGGTTAGTCGGCTCGTCAAGAATTAGTAAGTCTGCCGGCTGTATAAGTGCCTTTGCGATTGCCACCCGTTTTTGCTGGCCACCAGACAAATCGGTAACGTTTTTGTGGAAAGACGTTATCCCCAGTTTGGTAAGAACAGTTTTGGCTGCAGTGTTTGCTTCCCATGCATCCAGCTCATCCATTTTCTGCTGAACCGCAAGCAGGTTGTCCTGGTTCTTTTCATTATTTGGATCCAATTCCAGCAGTCCGAGTGCCTTCTCATATTCCCGCATTGTTTTCATAATCTCGGAATCACCGTAGTAGATTTGTTCAATTACTGTCAGGTCTGTATGGAGGTGAGGCTCCTGTGCCAAGTATTCGATCTTATAATCTTTGGCATGATTGATTTCACCCGACTCATTGCTGTCAATTCCCGCAAGCACTTTTAGAAAAGTTGACTTACCAGTACCGTTAACTCCAATCAATCCTATTCGGTCATTACTTTCGATTGTACAGGAAACATTCTCAAACAGTATTTTATCCCCGTAAGACTTTGATAGATTTTCAACTGTAAGCATATTATTACCTTCCTATCGTGGATTCCTGTCATCATTCCTTCTGCGCTTTACTAATTGCTTCACAAACAGCACAATCAGAAAAAGAAACCAGGATGTTACCACATAAAAAATGATTTTGCTGAACTGGTCCATTTCAGAAAAAAAGACGGCCATCCCAATCCAGATGACGCCGATAGCCAGCAATTGATACCCTAGAAACTTCAAGTTAATCTTCTCCCCTATATGTAAATTTGCAGGAAAAAAGGAGAGGCATCCTCCCCTTATTTTATCGGTTATTAAGGTTTTTCACAACGTTCGCTGTTTCAATCGCAGCAAGTGCTGCATCTGCTCCTTTGTTGCCCGCTTTGGTACCAGCACGTTCGATTGCCTGCTCGATATTATCAGTGGTGATTATACCAAAAATGACCGGTTTCCCTGTTTTCAGCGCAGCACTTGAAACGCCTTTTGCTGCCTCATTGCATACATAGTCAAAATGCGGCGTGGACCCACGGATTACCGTGCCAAGCGTAACCACTGCATCATAATCACTTTTTTCTGCCATGGTCTGAGCCACAAGCGGAATTTCAAATGCGCCCGGCACCCATGCCACATCAATATTGTCTTCGTGAACGCCATGCCGTTTCAAGGTATCAACTGCACCACTAAGTAGTTTACTTGTAATGAATTCGTTGAAACGTGCTACGACAATCCCCACTTTTAAATCTGTACCAACCATATTTCCCTCAAATGTTACTCCCATTATTGATCTCGCTCCTTTATTATTGATGGAAGTTCAGTAAATGTCCCATCTTATTGAACTTAGTATGCATATATCGTTCGTTTTCTTTTCGTGTTCCTGTTTCAATTGGAATGCGCGCACCGATTTCAATCCCGTTTTCAGAGAGTGAAGTCATTTTCTTTGGATTATTCGTCAACAAATCTACTTTCTTAACGCCAAGGTCTTTCAGGATCTGTGCGCTTAACTCATATTCCCGTAAATCAGGTGCAAAGCCAAGCTGTTCATTCGCCTCGACGGTGTCCATTCCGGCATCCTGCAGCTGATAGGCACGGAGTTTATTAATCAAGCCAATACCACGGCCTTCCTGACGCATATAAAGAAGGACTCCGGTACCTGATTCATTGATTTTTTCCAGTGCTTCATGAAGTTGTGGGCCACAGTCACAGCGATAAGAGCCAAACACATCACCGGTCAGACACTCGGAATGAATACGCGCAAGTACGGGTTCACCGGAATGAATATCGCCTTTAACCAGCGCGATATGTTCCTTGTCATCCAGGTCATTTGTATAGCCATACACCTTAAATACGCCAAACTCAGTCGGGAGTACTGTTTCCACTGCCCGGTTCACATGGGCTTCATTACGTTTACGGTATGCCGCTAACTCTTCTATGGTAATAAACTTGAGATCAAACTCTTCTGCGATTTTTTTCAAGTCAGGAACTCTAGCCATTGTTCCATCCTCTTTAATGATTTCACAAATTACGCCGGACGGAAATGCGCCGCTCAGTTCAGCAAGATCTACAGAGGCCTCCGTGTGTCCTGGACGTGTCAGTACCCCACCATCCTTTGCAACAATCGGAAACACATGGCCCGGACGTTTAAAGTTCTCCCCGCTGGAATCTGGATCAAGCATCGCTTTTATTGTTCTGGAGCGTTCTTCCGCGCTTATACCGGTGGTAGTCGTTTCATGATCGATACTTACGGTAAACGCAGTCCCAAATGGATCGCTGTTCTGGCTGGTCATCATCGGCAGATTCAGTTTTTTTGCAAGTTCTGGTTTGATTGACGTACAAAGCAAGCCTTTGCCATGTGTAATCATGAAGTTGATCACTTCAGGTGTCGCTTTATCAGAAAGCGCAACAAAGTCCCCTTCATTTTCACGGTTTTCATCATCTACTACAATAACCGGTTTTCCTGCCTTTAAGTCTTCAATTGCCTCATCTATTGTGTTAAACATAGTCTCCACTTCCTTTTTGTTTAGAAAGCCTGACATTCATCAAGCCCCTTGTAACTTTTATCTTTTGTATGAAGCATTTAAAGAAATGCCTGGTTAATCCCGTCTTTACTGTCAGTCTGCTGATGGTTCAGCAGGTTGTGTACATGCTTCGCAAGCATATCGCATTCAAGATTCACGATATCTCCCTCTCCCTTTTCACCGAGCACTGTCTCTGAAACAGTGTGAGGAATCAGGGAGATAGTAAATTTATTATTTTCGATTCCGAATACAGTTAGACTGATACCGTCAACCGCAATGGAACCTTTCATCATAAAATATTTTATAAGGTCCTCGGGTATTTCAATATCATAATAAATGGCGTTCTCCTGTTTTTCTCTTCGTGTGATTTTACCTGTACCATCGACATGCCCCGATACGAAGTGCCCGCCAAACCGACCACCTGCCGCCATAGCACGTTCCAGATTCACGCTGGATCCCTCAGCCAGTATGCTCAGGGATGTTGATTTAACGGTTTCTGGCATTACATCCACCTGAAAGTCCGAATCGGTATAATGGGTTACTGTCAGGCAAATCCCATTAACGGAAATACTGTCTCCCGTGTTTACATCTTCCAGTACCTTCGATGAGCTGATTGTCATTATCACGGACTGCTCAGAAATTTGATTTATTTTTTTTACTGTACCTGTTTCTTCAATTATTCCAGTAAACATTTCAATCATCCTTTCCAGGTTCGGCAACAATTTTTAGGTCACTACCAATCATTTCAACCTGCGTTATTTCAAGCGAAAGGGTTTCTGCCATGGAGGCAAATCCCTCTCCTCCGATTGATGTCGGCGATAGCTTGCCACCAATCAGTTTAGGTGCCATATAGGTTACCAGCTGGTTGATACGCCGGCTTTCCAGAAAAGATCCATTCACCGTTGCCCCGCCTTCAACAAATAAAGACATAACATTTCTTTTTCCAAGTTCCTGAAGTACATGCTCTACAGTTAACTGGTCAAGCTGGATTACGGTCACCTGCTCCTTTTCCAAATATGGTGCATGGTCCTGTTCGCCAGCTTCGGTAAAAATCCAGGTTTCCGCTTGCCCATCATTTAGAACTTTCGTATCAAGAGGCGTCCGGAGTTTCCGGTCCAGAACAATGCGGATAGGGTTTTTTCCTCCATGCGGAATTCTTGTGGTCAAACTAGGATTGTCAGCAATAACTGTTCCGGCACCAACTAGAATGGCATCATGTTTATGCCGGTACTGATGAACATCTAACCTCGCCGCTTCACCGGTTATCCATTTACTGTCGCCTGTACGTGTAGCTGTTTTCCCGTCAAAACTGACTGCTGACTTCATCGTAACGTATGGCGTTTTAGTTCGCGTATAATGGAAAAAAACTGCGTTAACCGCTTCGGCATCTTTCTGCATGACGCCAAGTTCGACCTCAATACCTGCTTTACGGAGCTTTTCAATTCCGCGACCGGCCACTTTCTCATTAGGATCCGTGACCGCGACAACTGCACGCCTGATTCCACGCTCTATAATCAAATCCGCGCAGGGCGGTGTTTTTCCATAATGACTGCACGGCTCAAGCGTGACGAAAATGGTAGCGCCTTCCGCATTATCGCCAGCCATGTTTAGTGCATGGACCTCAGCGTGGGGTTCACCTGCTCGAAGATGTGCCCCCATCCCAAGTATTTCGCCATCCTTTACAACCACCGATCCAACAGGCGGATTCGGACTCGTCTGGCCCGCCGCTGTGCGCGCGAGATTCAGCGCAATCTGCATATAGTGTTCGTCATTCATAAATATCGCTCCCACTAAAAAAACCTCTGAATATCACTTCAGAGGTTTAAGGGTAGAATTTTATAAGCATCATCGAAAGTTGACATGGGGAAAAATGATACACAAATACCACGGTATCATGCCCCATAGAAACATGCGACTACTTTAAAAATTCCTTCTCCCATCCAGACTATCACTGTCGGCTCTGGAGTTTCACCAGATCCACCGTACCGGTTAAAACCGTACGGGTCACGGACTGAGAAGCTATTGCTTCAACACCGCCGATTGGGAATTTCACCCGACCCCGAAGGAATATTTACGTATATTAATTTAATTCCATATATTATTATAGCACTGGACAAATTATAAATGCAAAAAGGTTGTTTTGGAAATGTTTGATTGATAATCCGCAATACTTTTTCTTTTTCTTATGAGGTTAGGCGATTTTCTGGAAAGATAGTTGTTTTCAATAAACTGCATCATTCGGGAAAGTTGGTTTCCGCTCCGGGTGCAAGTACGACATCTGCTCATACTTTCGCCCGTATCTCCTTTTCCGCTGGGCAACGCTTCAGCCTCCTCACGAGCAAAATTCAAAACAGCCTTCTAAAGTTATAATCGTTTCCAACACACACAAGGAGGCATCTGGTTATTCGTGCATCCTCTTCTTCTCAAACGAATATATATGTAAGCAACCCTTTTGCTGAATTTTGCTATAATGCATGTAACAGTTTTATGGGAGGAGTAGACAAAATGGCATTAAAAAAGGGGAAGAAAAACTGTATTACCGATGTAGAAAATATAAAGGTAGGACATGTTACCCTGTACGAGAAAATCAGTGAAACAGATACCGTCTGTACCGGCGTTACTGCAATACTTCCACATGGTGATAACGTTTTTTTTAAGAAAGCCCGTGCGTCAAGCGCAGTTATTAATGGGTACGGTAAGACAACAGGGCTGGTCCAGCTTGATGAACTGGGAGTGCTGGAATCTCCAATTATGCTGACCAATACATTCAGTGTAGGGGCTGTCTGGCAGGGTACGCTTCAGTATATGCTTGACCGCAACCCGGAAATTGGTGACAGTACGAGCTCCCTAAACATAGTAGTCGGGGAATGTAATGACAGTTATCTAAATTCGATGAGGCTGCAGGCAGTCAAACCCGAGCATGCAATCGAAGCTTTGGAAAAGGCGGATAATAATCCGATTGAAGAAGGTGCAGTCGGTGCCGGAAAAGGTATGGTCTGCTTCGGGCATAAAGGCGGGATTGGAACAGCGTCAAGAATTGCCGGAGATTATACGGTTGGCTGTCTGGTAGTAAGTAATTTCGGGAAACGGGAAGATGCCTTGTTTGCAGATTTCCGCGAAAAGAAAATCGAAACACCTGATGGCTCAATAATGATGATTATCGCCACAGACGCCCCATTATACGACCGGCAATTAAGACGGCTGGCTAAACGGTGTGCGGCGGGGTTGGGGAGAACAGGCAGCCATATTGATAATGGAAGCGGTGATATTGCAATCGCCTTCTCCACTTCCAACCTGTACAACCATTCGTCTGATAACATCGTTGAAACGATGTCCTATGTACGGGATGACGACCCGCTTATGAATCAGCTCTTTCAGGCAGTCATCGAAGTAACGGAGGAGGCTGTACTCCGCTCACTGACAAATGCGGAAACGACCGAGGGACGAAAAGGCCGGGTTGTTGAGCGTGCGTCATTCACTCTGGAATAAGCTCAGCAACGAGTTCGAATTTCGGTGTTATTAGGCGAATTCATCCGGATATCAGGCGTATTTGGTTAAACATCAGGCGAATTCATTTATAAAGCTGTCACACGGGATATTCACCCTAGCGTGACAGCTCTCCTACTACTTTGACTTTGTCAGAAACGATTTAGGCACATCGGCTTCAAATCGCATCTGCTTGCCTGTGATTGGATGTTTAAATGCCAGCACTTTTGCATGCAATCCCAGTCGGCGCAGTCCTTTCGATTTTGATCCGTATTTTTTATCACCAACAACGGGATGTCCGATGTCCTGCATATGAACACGGATCTGATTCTTCCTTCCCGTCTCAAGCTGGACCTCGAGCAGCGAAAATTCCTCGTTTTGCTGAACGACTTTATATTGAGTTGCAGCATACAGACCATCATTTTTTGTCTGACTTGAATACATCAGCCGCGTCTTACTTTCACGGAGCCAGGAGGTTATCTTGTACTGGTGCTTAGCTACCTTACCCTCGACCAGTGCCATGTATGTCCGTTCTGTAACATTTCTCTTCCAGTCGTCCTGAAGGATATGTTTTACTTTTTCACTCTTAGCAAACATCATGACGCCGGATGTGTCTTTATCGAGCCGGTGAACCACGAAAATTCTGTTTTGCGGATGTTCACGCCGCACATATTCCATTAGCTGATGATGGGCTGTGCGTTCCTTCTCTTTCTCATTGGCGATTGACAATAATCCAGCCTCTTTGTTTATAACAATCAGGTGTTCATCCTCATAGACGATTTCCATTCCGATTAAAGCATCCTGTTTCACGGCAGCTTTATTCTTTAAAATCGTGACACGCTGGCCGGGTTGAAGCTCATAGTTATACTGGGTTTCGATATGGTCATCAACCGTTACCTGGCCACGGGCCAATATCGATTTAACTGAGTTACGGCTGCGATTTGAGAGTGCCGTCAAAAGGAATTTCAGCAGTTCCGCTGGTTCCCCCACCTTGTACTCTAGTGTTTTATCACTTTGGGATTTTCTGTTCTTTTTTTGCATCAATAAATGCTCCTCTTGTATTAATCTTCATCCTTAACATCCGGATCTTCCGGCAATGGGTCACTCAGATATTCCTGAATCATCTCTCTGTATTTTTCCATATGTTCCATATACGTACTGAACTGATCTTTGTTTATAAGATAATCTTCCCCGTCATAAACAGAACGGATACGTCCCTGAAGAACAAACGCCCTCACTTTTGATTGATCAATATCCAAATACTCAGCAGTTTCCTCAATAGTCATATACATACTGCCTGTCCTCCCCCGGGTTGACGTGCAAAGCTAACCATTTACCTTTTTTGATTGCCGTTCCTGTTTTTCCGCATGATTTTTTCTCCTAAAGCGATGAAATATCTGTTCAACCCAGCTGAAGGCCCATTGTACAGCCAGACCATGAAGGGCAATCCCTATTATAGATATAGCCGTTAACGTCCAAATGGAAACAGGGTCGGTAATCACAAACATATGATGTCCAAAAAACAATAAATAGCCGAACACTACGTATATGCCATCCAAGTATGAGGTGACAGTATTCTCCAGTTCCCGAATCAGCAACACCTCAAGGGAAAACAGCAATCCAAGTATTGTAAGAATTAACGTTTTTGAGTGAAATGTTAACTTTTCTGCATATGGCACAATGTAGTATTTGGTTATTGTTTTCAGGCGGAAAAGATAAATCACCCTGACGATTCTTGCCATCTGAAAGAACTGGTCGAACGGGATAACGGCTACCAGTAGAAATGGGTTTTGTTTAATGAAATTCCATTTTCCCGCAGCTGTCAGGAACCGTACAAGAAAGTCCGCGAAAAAAACTCCCCATACTATCCAGTTTACCGTAGAATTATAGGTGTCTTCGGTCCATAATGTAATAATAGTTATCATTACGAGTATAACCATACCACTCTCATATACTATTTTCGCCATTTTCTTCATTTCAAATCCCTCTTCCGACCGCCCAGCGTCTCGCTCTATTATATTAGAAAAGCCCCCTTTCCGTAACCCTCGTGCAAATACTTATGGTATTTTAAAAAATTATAATAGAATGATTTTTTAAGGAGGCATATTATGATACATACATTAAACCTGCGTGAACAACACCTTCACGGGTCTTTCAGCAACGAGTACAAGCCCACATTGACAGTGAATTCAGGTGATACAGTCAGACTGAGAACACCTGATATTCAGTGGAGGTACTCTCTTGAACAGGGAACGGAAAGAACTTTTTTGAAATCCAGGGAATCGGAGGAAAGGCATCGGCGAGACACCGCAGTGCGCCAGCACGAGGAGGCTCGCCAGCAGCCCGGCGGCAAAGGAGACACTGCGAATTTATGAGCAGATGTCGTACTTGCACCCGGAGTGGTGAAAGCGTAGTGTATTTCCGTAGCGGAAAATGGTGTTGCAGTCTCTATCAAGGGCTTGGGTTAATGAGCAACAAAGCTTATGAAAAGAGCCAATATTAAAAAGCATCCTTCCTAACAATCCAACGGAAGGATGCTCCACTTTATAGATTATTTTGCCAGAACATCATGGTAATTAGTATTCCGCTCCAGCTTACTTCGCGTATATTCACAGGTAGGATAAATCTTCTTCCCTTCACCCCGTGCATAAGCAACTACTTTATCAACGAGCTTTCCTGCAACACCTTCCCCGCGCAGTTCCTCGGAGACGTAGGTATGATCAACGATGATTTCATTTTCCCCTGATGGCTGAAATGTAATTTCCGCTTTGGGATCTTGTTCATCTTCCCCTGCATAGAATTTGTTATCACCTTTTTTGATTTCAATCATTCAAAATCTCCTCCTGTATGTTCTGTTATATGGAAGTTTTTTAACCGAATTGCGGGACCGCAGCGAGCATCATTGTCAGAAATAGAACCATCAGATAGTTTACCGAATAAAGGAACATAATCCGGGCCCATTTCTCATCATCTTTCACAAAGAACCCTCGAATAGCCAAGGCAATATAACCAATATTCAGCAGGGTCGCAATGATGATAAAAGCCGTTCCGAGTGACAAAAGATAAAACGGCAGCGGCAAAAGACACACTGAATAGACAGCCATTTGTCTTTTGGTAATATCCATCCCGTGAACGACTGGCAGCATTGCCACACCAGCTGCCTTATAATCCTCATATTTCCGTATCGCAATGGCGAACGTATGCGGCATCTGCCAGATAAAAACGATTAGGAAAAGTGTGATTGGAACAATATGAACGGCCGAATCAACTGCCGCCCATCCAATTAGCGGCGTTACTGCCCCCGACACACTTCCAATTACCGTATTTAATGTATAACGTCGTTTGGACCACATTGTATATAGAAAAACATAGACAATCCATCCGATAAAACTGTAAATAAATACTTCAACAGTAGTAAACGAAAGGAGAATAAACCCTGCAACCGAAACAGCGAGTCCACCGAATAATACTTTTCTCAGCGGCATATTTCCTGTCACCGTAGGACGATGCTTCGTCCGCTCCATTACCGCATCAATATCGGCATCATACCAGTTATTCAGAATGAGAGCACCTGCCATAACGAATAGACTTCCTATAAAAGTAATCACAAACAGTTGCCAGTAATCCGCAAAGGACCTGTCGTTGTAATAAAGTGCCAACCAAAACCCCGCTATAACCGGCAGGACGTTCAGGACCAGCACTTTTCCTTTTAAAAGTGATTTAAAGTCGGCAATATATGATCGACTACTCTCGCCATTTTTATTTTTGGCGGAGACATCAGTTGTACGCATCCAAATCGGTCCTCCTGAAAAATTCAACTGGGAAATTGGTTCCCTGTAATCTATTGTAAAGGTTTACCGACTTTTATTTAAGCAGAAAGCACTACAAGTACTGTCAGGCCTGTTTTTGCATGCTCACGTACAGTTGCCGGTACGCCTTGGCTTCTGCTTCTTTACCCACTTTTTGGTACAACTTGGATAACCACTGGAGCGGCTCTGTATCATCCGGCTTTAGTTCCATTTCCCAGCTGAAGCATTCAATCGCTTTATCAAGCTGACCATATTTATAATATAGTTTCCCAAGCGGCCCCATCTGATCCAGATCATCGCTCATTCTTTCCATCCTGTCTATGTCACTGAACAATCCTAATTCTCCATTCCCTTCCTGAAAGGGTTTTAACCATTTTTGAATATAGCTCGGTTCATGGGTTTCCAGCATAAAAACAACCAACCGGTGTAAAACTTTTTCGGCATTTTCGGGGTGTAACTTGATAATCTGTTGGATTGGTCTGCTTAGCTGTTCAACCTTTATGTGCGAGGCCTTTAAATCCGATTGTTCCAGCATATCGACAAAATAGCCGGATTGGTTTTCGGTGGGCGTAAAATCATTTTTCTGCATAACCATTGCCGCTTTTTTTAGCTGTTGGTTTTTTATATACAAATCGAATAGGTCTTGCTGTAAAGGTTGGTAATCGGGTGTCTGTTCGGATAACGACTCAAGCGAGAGGATATAATCACTTTCATTAAAATGCTGCCTGAGTAATTTTTTTAGAGGAAGGTAGAGGTTTTCGGTAGGGTTGTTGACGAATCTGAATATCATCAGGGCAACCAAATCATTCCAGCGGGATTCTTTCTCCAGAATAGCTTCCAGCCCCTTAAATGACTTGTTTTCATGTTTACGTGCATACAGTACTTTTTCGGCAAAAATGGGATCTTTGGTAAGTAGTTCCTCTGTTTCACGTTTATACTGGGTTGCGTAGTCGCGGAATATCGAATCGCCTGATATTTCCCGTACCCAGCTGTGGTCAGGAGCAAAGTCCCTAAGGACCCGGATAACTCGGTAGCCGTGAAAACCTTGTCCATTACGGCGATAGACATAGAAAATCGACTTTATTTCATCAATCAGTTCTTGCTTAGAAATAAATGATTCAAAGAAAGTGAGAATGTACGCTTGTTCTTGGGGATGATAACGTTTCTTGAGCTTTTTCAACAAGGGAGCGAATTCAGCGGTCAGTTGATAAGAATCCTGTGAGGACAGAAGCCGATTTATAAGTGGATGCGGAGTCTGTAGTACTATTCCTTTTTTAAAGGACTCAGCGACAAAAGAATTATTTTCCAGACAGGAAGCTTTATATCCGGCAATATACTTTTCCTTATAAAAAAACAGATAATAGATCCTATTATCCTCACTGCATGCCTCGATTATTTCACTTTGGAGATAAAAAGCGGACCGTTTCGCCATAAGCCGTACTGGTGTTTCCTGATCAACAATTAAAAATTGTTCATTGGTCATCATATGCGCCCCCTTGTATTTTCTACCACTATAACATAATTACAGTGTTTTTACCGACTATGAAATTAAAAGGATTAACAATCAGGCAGGCTTTCCAAATTGCTAATCCTTTTCCATATATTTTATTAAGCCTTCGCCAAAAGAATACTATCAGCTAGCAATTTTTCAAACATCTCCGCTTTAATCGGTTTAGAATATAAATATCCCTGTCCAAGAGCACAATGGTAATCTTTTAAAATAGCAACCTGTTCTTCACTTTCAATCCCCTCCGCAATCACACGAAGGTTAAGATTCAACCCTATATCTATGATTGATCTGACCATCGAACGGTTCGCCTGCTTTTCCATATTACTTATAAAAGTCTTATCAATTTTAATCGTATCGATAGGAAGTTCTTTCAATATATGGAGTGATGAGTAACCTGTCCCAAAATCATCGATTGAAGTTTTGACTCCAAGCTTCTTCAGTCCTTGAAGCACTTTCATGGTCTCCGAAACATCCCGCATAATGCTTTCAGTGATTTCCAGTTCGAGATACTGTGCTGGCAATCCTGTCTGTTCCAGGATATTTCTTACGGTGGAAACAAACCCACGACGCTGAAATTGGCGAACCGACACGTTTACAGCTATACAAAGAGAATCATACCCTGCACGATGCCAGGTGGCAGTCTGCTGACACGCCTGATAAAGTACCCATTCACCAATAGAATCAATCTGACCTGTTTCCTCGGCTATCGGAATAAATTCAGTGGGAGACACAACCCCAAGTTTAGGGTGTTCCCAGCGAATTAGTGCCTCCATGCCTGCAATCGCTCCGGACTTCAGTTCAATTTTCGGCTGATAGAAGATGCTGAACTGGCTATCCCGGTCAGCCTTGCGAAGCTCACTCTCAATTTCCATCTTACGAGCCATACTTTTGCTCAGTTCTGCATTATAAAAGCAGTAATTATTTTTTCCACTGTCTTTAGCAAGGTACATGGCAGCATCTGCGTTTTTCAGCAAGTCTTCCCCATTATTGGAGCCATCATAAGGATAAATGCTGACTCCAATACTTGGGGTAACTGCAATTTTATATTCTCCAACCACAAAGGGGGCGGAAAACTCAATCAGAATAGCCTCAGCAGCTGCTGCACAGCCACTCTTTGTTGTACCGGAAAGGATGATGACAAACTCATCACCACCTAGGCGGTAAATCTGGTCCAGGTTTCCAAGTGCTTTCTGGAATCGTGCGGACGATTCCTGGAGCAGACTATCCCCGATATGGTGGCCTAGTGTATCATTTACCGTTTTAAATCTATCGAGATCAATCAGCAATAATCCAATCAGGCTTAAATCCTTTTTAGATGTCTCAATCGCTACATCAAGGTCCTCCTGGAAACTTGTCCTGTTACTAAGCCCTGTCAAGGTATCATGATACGCAAGATTTCGGAATTCGGTAAGTAAATCGTCGTTTTGTCGCATCACCAGGATTTGCCGTGCTATCACCATAAAAAAGACTAAGCTCAATCCAATACTTAATGCATTAAAGGCCCAATTGTAATCTATGCTAACCAGGATAATAAGAAGAATCACACCGGCGTAAGGAAAGATATTTTCCCGGGTTTTCAGATTTTGTCGGATACCCACATTTCGATTTGTTTTTGTGAGCTGTGCACTGCGACCTGCAAGCCCAATGATCAGAATGGCAATCAGCCAGAAGAGATCCACATAACTACCCAGCTTATATGTGCCATTAATTGTTTGTATTATAAAAATCGTGTCTCCTGCGATTTGCAATAGAAAACCAGCAATCAGGATTTTAAGATGTTTCCCTTTTCTGCTGTGATGGGATAAGTAATAGAGAATCGTTATTACAAACAGGATACTCAAGTTTGTGATTGGATATGCCAGCGTTAAAATAGAAACCGACACAGCCCCATCTGTATTGTTTAAAATTGGCTTAATCAGGTAATGAACACTGATGGTAGCCGCCGTAACCATAAAAACAATAATGTTAAATATGTAATGACTTCCTGGAATATTGAGGCTCAGTTCATGTGTCTTATAAATCAGCCCTATTAAGAAAACTAAATTAGCCAGAAGCCAGGCAATACTGGCAGCTTCCGGATATGCCCCCACTCCCTCAGACAATACCCCTACCAGCCAGATAAAATTGGAAATTATATATAGCAGCACACCGACACTCATCAGCAACCATGAAACTCGTAGTCTGGTAGTTAATCGCTGATAGGTCTGAAACAGCCAGACACAACTAGCAGCCCCTCCGATAATGGAGAATAACGAAGAGCCCATTGACCGCATAAAATCATTTTCATTATATAAAAAAGCCCATCCATAGCATATAATAACTGCCAGAATTAAAAAGGGCACTGCAGTATGTCTGGTGGTCAGCATATTCATCCCTCACGTTCCAAAATAGAAATACAAAAAGGTTATTTCCACTGGAAATAACCTGCGTTAATTCCCTTGGTATCTCAGCCGCCATAGTTTTTCCTTAGGCCTGAAGCTTTGCGTCCCTATCTTTCGATAAGTTTGCCCTTTCATGAAACATCATTCTATTTACTTTATATCTAGTACTATTTTATCACATGATTCCCGATAATATAATCCTTTTTGCCTATGTATCTAAACTTTTGATTTAATTTTATAGGTCACTACCAAACCTACTTATATGATGTATACTTTGAGTAAGATACGGGTCTAGTGAAAGTGTCGATTCCTACCACAAAAGTCATGATATTTATAACTACTGGCAGAATTTACCCTGTGATATCCTTTGGTTAATTCTTAGGAAAGCAGATCTCTCCTTCTACATAATGTCCAGACAGAACATCCTCGCTTCCAATCCACACATCAAATTCATTAATCAGTGCAAATCAACAGTTAGAATAGGGTATACACAGTACGCGGCTCAATGTCTGTTCTGGTTAAAAATTGACACTAATATCTATACAGGATAATATGTTTCGCAAGGGAAACTTTTTGTCGCTAACACATATATTACTTTAGAGATGATGAAATAACCTATATATATATGGTTTGTATAGAAGGGAATGACACGAATGATTGATTTTTTCACCAGCTTAAGTCCGGTCACACAGGCGCTAATAGCCACCCTTTTCACATGGGGAATGACTGCTTTAGGGGCAGCGCTTGTATTCACAACTAAAGCAGTTAATGAGAAGCTTATGGACGGAATGCTCGGATTTGCCGGGGGCGTCATGATTGCAGCAAGTTTCTGGTCACTCTTATCACCAGCGCTTGCTATGGCGGAGAACGGTTCATTTCCTGCGTGGGTCCCGGCAGCCTCTGGATTCCTGCTCGGGGCCATCTTCCTCTGGGGCATCGATAAAATTATCCCCCACCTGCACCCGGGCCTGCCAATGAAAGAAGCAGAAGGACTCCAACCCGCTACAAAACGAAGGAGTACACTCCTGGTTTTAGCAGTGACATTGCATAATATTCCTGAAGGGCTTGCTGTAGGTATCGCCTTTGGGGCAATTGCATCCGGGTCCCCCTCCGCATCACTTGCTGGTGCGGTAACACTTGCGATTGGGATGGGAATTCAGAACCTTCCTGAAGGTACTGCAGTTTCCATGCCATTGCGCAGAGAAGGCATGTCTCGGAGAAAGAGTTTCCTTTTTGGTCAGTTTTCCGGAATGGTCGAACCTATTGCAGCACTGGTCGGAGTCCTGGCAGTAACTCTAATGGAGCCGATCCTCCCGTTCGCGTTAAGTTTTGCGGCAGGAGCAATGATTTTTGTTGTTGCCGAGGAAGTTATCCCCGGTTCACAGGAAAATGGAAATAAAGACCTTGCCTCCATGGCATTGATGATTGGGTTTACCATCATGATGATCCTGGATGTTGCCTTAGGATAAACTTAAAAAGGAGCTAAGCACCGGAACAGAACCAGCCGTTCCCTCTGCTTAGCTCCTTGCTTTTCTACTTGTCTTCTTTGGGTGGTGTTCCATGCATGTTTACTAGAGGGGGACTAATCAAACGTTTAATTAAACTTTTACCCAGTAAGCTGCTTCATTCTCTGACGGTGATGGCGGGAAAGAGTCCCCTTCGTTCATATCAATCTCTGTATTATCGCCACTGGTGTTGCCATTTACTAGTTTGTCCACTTTGTACTTGCCGCTCTCTGACGCTTTTTCGCCAGTCTTATACTGTTTATTTGTCATGATAGAACACCTCCGATAAAATTTATTTATACATAGATATTCATTCTCTCTTTAGAAGACGACTAATTTTTTCAGGTAATAGTTTCCTGTTTTAATATTTCTGTAATATGGATGAATATTATGTAACAGGCAACGAAAGGAGTTCATCACTTGAATACTTCCATTATAGTTGCGTTGTTCGTGATTTTTATAGCCGTTTTTGCCGGCAACAAAAACAAAAATAAATAGACACTTTTCAGATTTATACACCACAGAAAGCGATGGTGCAACCCCACTTGGCATAACATTGAAAAAAGAAGGCCTGTGAGGACCTCCTTTTTATAATTCCAATTCATATTTGCAATGTTTGCCGTAGATATTGGCGATTCCTTTCAAGGGATAATGGCGCTGATAATAAGTGTTAAGACCTTCATTGTCCCCCAGGCAATCAAACCTGATATATTTTCCACCTCCATCTCTTACGAATTTCTTTGCCCAATCTATGAGCTGTTTACCTATCCCCCGTCCAGCATAATCCCGATGAACGACAATTCTATGTAAATACACAACGCCATCATCATGTATGTCTTCACCCCATATATCGGTATCCCAGTCGTTTGGGGAGTCTTCAAGTGTTATGGTGGCAATTGCTTTTCCCTCATGCTCCACCAGATATGTGCCGCTATTCTTAATAGATTCCTGGACCTCTTTCGTATTATCTTCCAGATTTGTTAAGTAATAATCCCATTGAGTCGTTTTCTTGGTCTGCAGCCATTCAGCTGCCTGGACGAGAAGCTCGAGAATCCGGTCCAGGTCTTCCCTGTTTGCCTGCCGCAATTGAAATACATCTGTACCATCGCGTAGTTCCATGAGAGATTCATCTCCTTTTCGATTTCTCATATAATATCATTCAATAAATCTTTCAGAACTCCTGCAAATAATTAGATAATCTCTCTTCCATGTTAATTCTTCTCATGGTTCACCGTCCCGTCCTTCATCCTAGTATTTACGTTGCCTGCCTAAAATTAAAATACGTATCCCCCTCTGCAACCTCGGAAAAATAGTCCTATAAAGAAAAAAGACACCAATTCTCCAGCTCTCTTCTGGTAGAATTGATTGCCTTTTCTCTTCCCTCCATACTATTCTATTTTTTTCCTACTTTCCGTAACCGCTTCGGCAACCATATCGTACATTACCTCTACACCTTCTGTAGAAGCCTCAAAATTAAAGGCCTTTTCCCGTGCGATGCCTATACTGTCTGCTTCCTCGGCGGCATCAATGTTAGCTCCCATGAAAATAAACTCCCAGTCATATTTTTTCTGTTGGTGTTTTATCAGTTCTTTTACCTTTTCATAAGTGAATTCTCTGCTAGAATTCTCCATTCCATCGGTAGTGATCACAAACATCACGTGATCTGGTCTATAGTTTGCCGATGTTCTAGATAGTCTGTACCCAACATCCAGAATGGTTTTACCGACAGCGTCCAATAAAGCGGTAGTACCACGGACATGATATTCCTTATCCGTCAGTTTCACGTGATTTGCATCAACGCCATTCCACAATAACTCGTAGTCATGATCAAACAGAGCAGTTGTAAGAACTGTTTCACCATCCAGCTTGCACTGCTTTTCGATAAAACTGTTAAACCCACCGATTGTATCATTTTCGAGGCCTGACATTGATCCGCTTCGGTCAAGCAAAAAAATAATTTCAGTTACGTTGTTTTTCATAATATTCATCTCCCTAAAAGTTAATCTGTTATAATAATAACCAGATTAATTTCTTCTGTGGTCGCCTGATAAGCGACAATTTTGGGAGGTGGGAAAGATTCTGGATAAAACATTATTGATTGAGCTTGAGAGGTATATTAACGACCATCTGGAAGAACGAACGTTTAGCATGATGGAGCCTCAGGAACAAATAAATTATAGTATCCAGGAAGACTCGATTCATGGAGAACTGGAGGATTTCATTAAAAAGAATCGGAAGCCCACCCTCAACCAGGTATTGTTCAGGTACGTAGATGAAAAGGGGCTCAAGGATTCGGAGGTTTATAAGCGGGCTGGGATAGATCGAAGACATTTTTCCAAAATCCGCTCCAATCCGGATTACCAAGCCGGAAAAAATACGGTTATTGCACTAGCGTTTTCCCTGGAACTATCGTATGAAGAGACTGGGGAACTATTAGACTCGGCAGGCTATTCTTTGTCCGATAGCGATACGTATGACCTGGTGATTCAATTTTGCCTGGAAAAGAATATATATGACCTTCATGATGTCAACCAGGCATTGGACTACTTTAGCCTGAAGCCATTAACTGGATTATATTGATATTAACAGTTATAAAAATCAGAGGGACAGTATGCCTGTCCCTCTGTCCCATTATTCGTTATCGTCGTCTGTATCATCTTCTGTATCGTCGTCTGCATCATCTTCTGTATCGTCTTCTGTTTCGATTTCCATTACAAGGACTTCGCCTGTATAGGCATCTATTTCAATCTCAGCCTGGCGATTACCATTAACGATTTCCACTTGGTAGACTTGGCGGCCATCATCTTCTTCGAGTTCTTTTTCAACAATGGTTCCTGAGAAGTTTTTCAGTGCAATGGTCTCCGCCTCTCTCATCCCAATTATTGTTTTCTTATCAGTCTTCGTTTTAGTTGGTGTATCATCGCTGGTTGCATTACGATTGTCGTCGGCGTCATCGTTGGCATCATCTTTCTTTTCTACTGTATTCTCATCACTTGGAGGGGTCTTTGTATCATCGTGCTGGTCATCCCCTTGATTGGATGATTGGTCATCTTTTTCATCATCTTTCTTTTGGGATGAATTGCTGGATACTTTTATCTTTTCCTCCAGTTTGATAACTTCTCCATTATCCCCATTAATCTTTAATTCGTATTCTTTCCCTTCCAGTTTTATCTCTACTTCATAAACTGCCTTATTGCCTTCTTTGTCTAATTCAAGTTCAGTAATTTCCCCTGGATAAAGTTCCTTGACCTGTTTTTGAATATCATCCCTTGTTAATTCAGGATCAGCATTTACCACTCCGGACTGTGTAAAAGTAAATCCGATAACTCCTGCTGTCGCCATGGCTCCAACCGTTGCTAATACTTTCTTCTTCATATTCGTTACCTCCTAATTAGTTGATATGTTTAGATTACCTTCCTTTTATGAAGAAAGGATGTAACGAAGATTAGAATCAGATTAAAAAATAATTATTCTTATCTCATTCGGAGTTTACCAATGCTAATCTAAGCGTAAAAGTAGAACCAAGGCCCTGATCACTCACAACTGACAATTCCCCTTCATGAGCTGCGGTTATAGCGTGCGCAATGGAAAGTCCCAGACCAGTGCCTCCGGTATCCCGGCTCCGTGCTTTATCCACCCGGTAAAAACGGTCGAAGATGCTCTTCTGCTCTTCTTCTGTTATTCCCTGGCCAAAGTCTCTGACCTGAAGAAGCGCCATATCGCTATCTTGCAAAACATGTACTTCAATCTCTGTTTCGCTGTATTTTATAGCATTATCGATTAATATACTTATTACCTGATCCAACTGAGACTTGCTACCATATACAATAGGCTCAGAACCGTCTGTGATTAGTCTAATATCTCTTCCATGTACTCCCTGTAGCCTCGAAATTGCATCCGTTGCAAGTTCATCAAGCTTAATGTTCTCTTTCTTACCAAGCTGTTTGTTCTTCGCAAGAGCAAGCATTTGGTCTACCAGCTTTTTGACCCTGTCTGTTTCAGAATCGATTGCTTCGAAGGACTCTTTGTATAAATCGCTGCTGATGGTATCCCTTCTCGCCAAGAGTTGGGCATAGCTTTTTATAACCTGAATGGGTGTTTTTAACTCGTGGGACGCATCGGAAACAAACATTTCCTGTTTCTCATAACTTACTTTTATTCGATCAATCATTTCGTTAAATGTCATTTCCATTTCATAAATTTCGTCATGAGATTTATTTGTATTGTTGATTTTCTTCCAATCCCCCTGAGTCATGTTGCCCCTCATTATACGAATCAAGTTTTGGATTGGGCTTAATAGAAATCTGCCTAAAAATGCCCCCGCCACGATCACCGGGATTAGCACGAGGATAGACAATGTTGCCAGCACATAGAATAGTGTGCGCATTGTCTCATGCAGGGATACCAGACGGTTGGAGATCTGAATTGTAACAACTTCACCTTCTCGAGCACCTGAAGGCCAGACTATCGGCTTTTCTATAACAGCAATATCAGGAGCATTATCCTGCTCAATAATTTTCCGTGATTCGGCATCGGAGAACTCCCATGGAAGGGTTTGGTATTCCTTTGATCGCGTCTGTTCAATGACGGGTACACCGTTTTCTAGGATAACTCGGACCGTACCGTTACCCGGCAAGTAAGCCTTCATCAGATCTCCCGGGTCTACGGTAGGATTTTCATTCAACGCTGCGATAACATCCTCCGTTAGAAGGTTGAGTTCTTCAAGCTCTACATCAGTGCTCATATTATAAAAGAAATAGTACGCTGCAATATTGACGGCCAATACCAATACAAACATAAACAGACTGGAATATAGCTGTATCTTGGTTCTGAGTTTCATAATTTAAGGTCCTTTATGGTATAACCGACTCCTCGTACAGTTTGAATATATGCCGGATCATAATTCTTATCTATCTTTTGGCGAAGATATCGGATGTAGACATCCACCACATTGGTTTCACCGTAGTAATCAAATCCCCACACCTGTTCGATAAGCTGCTCCCTAGTCATCACAATGTTTTTATTTTTTAACAAGCATGAAAGCAAATCAAATTCTCTGGCTGTTAGTTCGATTAAACGCTCTTCACGCCTCACTTCATGTCCATCCAAATCAACGGTGAGATCGCCAACCGACAATATATTCTGTACTTCTTTTGTTAGTTTAGGTACCCTTAAATGCACACGAATTCGGGCTAACAGCTCTTCAATTTGAAATGGCTTCGTTATGTAATCATTCGCCCCTGAATCCAATCCACTTACTTTGTCAAAAACCTGATCCCTTGCTGTTACTAAAATAATCGGTGTCATCTGATCAGTTTTTCTTATTCTACGGAGTACTTCAAGTCCACTTAGTTCGGGAATCATTATATCTAGTAGAATCAAATCCCACTCTTTCTCTTCCATAAGCTTGAGAGCACGCTTACCATCGTTAGCTGTTTCTGTTTTGTAGTTTTCATATTCCAGTTCTAGCTGCAAGACTCTGCTTATTTTCTGATCATCTTCTACAATTAATATATGAGGATTACTCATTGTCCCACCTGCTTTGTTCGATATTTTCAAAGAATCGTTGATTCAAGGCACATGTTCTAACAATTATTATACTATTCGAGACAGCTTTGGGGTTAATTTATGTTTATTTCCTTTATGCAGGTAAGTTCGATACTTCTTACCGCTAAAAAAAGATGGCACTCAAATTGAGTTCCATCTTTTATTCTCATCGTATTACATTTTCTTTTACGATTCTCGCTACGACTCCAACATGACTTGGACAGCAAAAATTATCGTTGCACTCCAGTCTCCAGGAACTCAGGTAATGAATGTAATCAATATACCCACTCAAACTTGATAAATGATTGATATTCTACTAACTCAGCAGTAAGGCTACCTTTCATTTTTTCCAAGCTCTTCGCAATTGGCAAACCTAGACCCGTCCCTTGTCCAGTCCTAGTTTTTCAATAGCAGTAAATAACATGAAAGGAAAGCTTGAGAGAACATACCCTGTATTAAGCCGGGTCTATACCTTCAATAAAATTAGCCTTTACGTTTTTCATATATTCTTCTACTTGAACCCATCTCTCGTCAAATATATCTATTTCATCAATACTGGTGGTACCAAAATAGTTATTATATGCAGCATTCCTGGCCTTATCCGTGATACTTTTCAACGTTTTCATCTCAGATTCAACCAATGTTTTTATCCACGACTCTTCAAAGCCCATTTGTAATAACTCTAAATGTGCTCGCTCACGTCTCTTATTAAGTTCATCTCTTTTTGTTAGCCAATGTTTTCTATCTTCATCCATCAGAGAACTCTCTTTTATGATCAGGGTTATTCTTTCTAACATTATATTATTATCAGCAAGCTCCCTGAAGTTTCGTTGGACACTGTTATTATGTTTCAAATTATACAAGGCATCATTCATCTTTTGCTGGTTTGTCTCAATAACCTGCTTTTCAAACACCTCAACTAAATTCAATTATTTCTCACCCTCTTTAAAAGAATAATTAGTAATGATCTCTCTTACAAATATTATCATCAACATCAAATCCCTCCAACCCCTTACCACTGCATTGCGAAGAAAGTAATGATCTTCCATTTGCGTTTTTTAAAATTCAAATTGATAACCTAATATAGAATAACTGTAATAAAAAGCGTATAAAATAAAATTGGCAGGTATGAGTCCGGTTTAATACCGCATTCACACCAGCCAATTAACTGCTTAATATAGAATATAACTTTTGGGGGCACATTAGTTTAACGTCGACTTCGCTTTTACCATGAAATAGAACACTTTTATAGTTCCCCCGTCATCTCAGCATTCTTTCGTGCAAAGTCATCGAGCAATACACGGACTTCATCTGTTGACTCTGTACTCATCAATTGATTTCTTAATTCACTAGCACCTCGAAACCCACGAACATATATCTTAAAAAAACGACGGAGAGGCCTGAATGGACGTGGCTCTAATTCATTTGAGTATTTATCATGGAGATCAAGCTGCAACCTTAAGAGATCAAGCATTTCCTTACTACTATGGTCTTTCGGCTGCTTTTCGAAGGCAAATGGATTTTTAAAAATACCACGCCCAATCATAACACCATCAACACCGTATCGATTAACGAGCTCCAAGCCAGTTTGACGGTCAGGAATATCCCCATTGATTGTCAAAAGGGTATCTGGTGCCACTTGATCACGAAGTTTCTTAATCTCCGGAATTAATTCCCAATGAGCATCCACATTGCTCATTTCCTTTCTTGTTCGCAGATGAATGGAAAGATTGACGATGTCTTGTTTCAATAAGTGTGTTAGCCAATCGTGCCATTCGTCTAAATCCGTGTAACCAAGCCTTGTTTTCACACTTACAGGCAATCCACCTGCTTTTGCCGCTTCTATAAGGTCTGCTGCAACGTCCGGTCTACGGATAAGACCAGACCCCTTCCCTTTTGGTGCCACATTTTGTACAGGACACCCCATATTGATGTCCACTCCCTTAAATCCTTGCTCGGCCATACCAATACTCATTTGTCGAAAGTATTCGGGTTTGTCCCCCCATATATGGGCCACAATTGGCTGTTCATCCTCTGTGAAAGCCAGACGCCCACGCACACTTTGGTTCCCATCTGGGTGACAATAACTCTCCGTGTTTGTAAACTCTGTAAAAAACACATCAGGTCTGGCGGCTTCACTTACTACATGACGAAAAACAACGCTAGTCACATCTTCCATCGGTGCCAGTATAAAAAATGGTCGTGGTAAATCACGCCAAAAATTATCTACCATACTCAAATTCCAATCCTCTCATTATGGGACAACAGATCAAATTCTTATCCCAAAAATAAAAAGCAAAAAATCTCTCTGCTTCTTTTACACTTATACCATGATTAAGCATGTTATATCAATCCAATCGGAAATGTTATTTTTTACAAACTATTGTTTATTTTAACTAGACACTCGTTGTAAACCCGAATTGAATTACCCAGTAAATATTAAAAGGACCGACTCATTGTAGGAGTCAGCCCTTCAAGGATATTGATTGCTTTTTTTTAGTTCTCTAACATATAACGTTAAAGATTTTGAAAGATAAAAAAAGCGTAATTCCTCATTATCTTTAGTGAGAAATTAGGCTTTGATGTTCAGCAAACGCGCCCTTTAATGGAATAAATAATTTGTAGGATACTAACAAATAAGTAGCTTCAATATTAAATGTTTCTTTTCTTGTTGATTAATTGTTTATTTTTTCCCTTTTTATTCGTTGAGGATATGATGATACCTGCAATCACTAGAAAAGCCCCGTGAAGGTGGTTCCATTCGAACGAAATATTCATATTATTTCAGAAAGAATTTTTATCTCTCTTAATAAGACAGCTACATTCCTTAAAATCTGACTGAGTTACTTTTTCCTTAATTAAAATGTTTATATTCATTTGTTTTACACATATTAAAAACAGACACTGAAATGTAGTCCAGGAGGTAAACTATGGAACAAAAAGAGAAATTGAAAGTTGCAGGAATTGCCATGGGAAGTGATTTTAAAGTACAAACCGTCGGTGGTGCTGAGAAAACGACTAAAACTTTTGAAAATATGGAGACTGTTGAAGCTATTGTTAATGATTGGAATGCCATGTCCACAAAGGCAGCTTATCTTACAATTGAACAATATGGCCCCCCAAACGAAGCTACTCAAAGCCGATTGATTTGGTATAACAACGGACCATGGAAACGATCGATTGTATATCGTGATGAAATCCCACATGATTTCCCACAACCTCATACCGATGTAATCGAAAATTTAATTAATTATCAGGTGCCACCAGAGAAGTTGAGTGAGCTAGCGAAGTTTGATGGAAGTATTATCGTCGAAAAGACAAGAGGAGAGGTATCTTCCCGTTGTGATATAGAGGCAGCTAATTTTACTGCCCTTAACGTAATGAATGATATTGTTACAGGAAAGCTAAACTCTGAAGAAGCTCGTGAGGTCTTGTGTGAAGTTATGTCTGCTTATATGATGAATAGACCAGCACCTTATGCAGAGAAACTTCAATTTGATGTTTCAAATGAAGAAAAATATGACACAGACGTTGTAATGATTACTGACGAAATGGTTGAACAAGCGAGAGAAAAAATTAATGATATGGTTGAACCTAACCATAACCAAAATACTGACTACCATTAATATAATGCTTTTTAGAATCTATCCTAATAATTTTATGATTCTTTTTTTAAGTATCCTGTGCTAATTGTAAGACATTATGAATTACAAGTTTGATTTGTTCTACAATCTGGCCCTTTTCATGATCAGCGACCATTTGCAGTCTAATTACATGTTTCTCCCACGAATTGTTCAAATTAATTTTAAACAAAAGGTAATATTCGAAATACAATGTATATAATAAATCCACCTTTAAAAATACTTGCTATAAAAATCATGTCTTAATTTTCCGCTGAGATGAGCATAAATCCTTGTTGTTTCACTCTTTTCATGACCAAGAAGGCTTTGAATTACTTCCAGGGGGGCGCCGTTGTCTATCATGTGTGTAACATAACTGTGACGTAATTGATGAGGATGAATTGTTTTTTTGATTCCAGCACGATTAGAAATACGTTTGACAATATACCTCAAAGAATACACTCATACGTCTTTTGGGTTTACGCTCTGTGACAAATAAACAGGGTTCATCATCGTCCCGTTCGTCTAAATACCTTTTTAACCAAATCGCACAGCGTACATTAAAGTATACTTCTCTTTCCTTATCACCTTTTCCATGTACAATAACCGAGTTTCCTGTGAAATTAATATCGTCTCGATTTAATTTCGCGACTTCTCCAATCCGGCAGCCAGTCGAATAAAAAAATTCAAACAAAGCTTTCTTCCTTCACGAAGATGCTCAATTTCATGTTCAGATAGAAATTTTGGAATTCGCTTGCCTAACTTAGGTTCTTTTAACTTTTCAGCCGGGTTTTTTAAGATAAAACCCTCTTCATGGGTCCATTTAAACAACGACTTAATAAATCGTACACGATGACCCAAACTAGATAGTTTCAATTGTTCCCCAGCTTCGCTCAGGTATTGTTTCAAATTTTCTGTTGTAATGTCTCCCATTCTAATATCACTAAAATAACGCTTTAAAAGATTACATTGAAAGCCATACATTTTCAAAGTAAGAGGAGAATAGCCTTCAATTCTTTTATCTGAATGGTATTTCTCCCATGCTTCCGACAACAACATGTTTTTCACGCCCCTATACTATGAATCAATTAATTTGATTCCAGTATGGTCTTTTTACAAAACCTTTATTCAACAATCGAAATGTATAATAAAATACAAACCCTTGAGTTATCACAAAAATACAGAAAAGGCGTCCTTTCCTGAAAGGTAAAATCGCCCTATTCTTGAACAATGTAATGATCCAAAACTATATTTATCTTTGGTAAAGAAAGAGGTAGTATCAGACAAAAACCTTTAAGGGCTAATTTTTCCTTTACTCAGATCCTTGAAACATTGACTTAGGTCTGGTTTCCATATAATTACATGTCCGATTTTTTTGATTTTAGTGGAATCTATCAGCAAACAAGTTTTTCTTTTCTAATAATATTAAAAAACGAAAATGAAGGGTATAGGAGAGTATATACATCATGTGCCTTAGAGGGGTGTCGAAATGAAGAATCAGAATAAATTCCAAACCAACAAGAAGAAATACAAAAACATGTCAAAAAGAGAGAAATGGCACCAAAGTTACTCAAACATTTGGGTGACGCCGATTATTTATGCAGGGTTATTTCTATTGCTTTTTGTTCTAACCGTGTGGGCAGACCTGAAGATGGAGTTTGACAACATGATTCCTTTGCTTCTTAGTGCAGATTATCAATTGACCAAAACGATTTTAAGTACCTTAACAGCAGGACTTTTATCATTAAACGCCTTTACCTTTTATGGTGTGTTAACAGCTTTAACTACTTTCGCCAGCCAATTTTCCCCGAGAATACTAAAGAATTTTATGATGACAAATGTGACACAGCGAACACTAGGGATTTTTAATGGGAGCTTCCTGTATGTATTGTTTTGTTTATTATTTCTAAACGAGGAAACGGCCTCCCAATATTTCTTGATCCCAGTAACAGCCACATTTCTGGCAGCTTTATGTTTAGGAGCTTTTGTTATTTTTATTAACCATATTGTCACTTGGCTACAAGTGTCAAATATGATGGGTGATATGAAAAGGGAATCCATCGAAATTATTGAGAATTCCTTGCTTAGTGAGCTTCAGCCTTACAGGGTAGATAATGAAGGGGCAATAAAAGGTCAAATCCCGGAATCCCAGGGACATCAAATAGTAGGTATTGATAATTCGGGTTATTTACAAACCGTTGATTTTATTCCATTGATTGAGGAGGCATGCAAGGATGATCTCATTATTCGGCTAGAATACAAAGTTGGCAATTTTGTATTTGGCTCAACGCCATTGTTAACCTATTGGAAGAAGAAAGAAAAAACAGACATTGATGAATTTAAATATAAAAATATGTTTCATACTGGAAATAGTCAAACGGTAATTCAGGATATTGAATACAGTATCAATAAATTTGTTGAAATTGCTATTCGTGCATTGGGTAATGATGACCCTAAAACTGCAACTACCACCATTTACGAGATTGGAGATTTACTTATAAATATATCTCAGAAGGCGAAGTTCACACCTTATTTAACCGATAAAGATTATAACCTTCGTCTTATTTTACAAAATCTTAGATTTGACGATTATTTATATATTGGGTTCGCCTCTATACGGCATTATGCAAGAGATAACGTGATCATTACCGTTGAGCTATTGAAAGTCCTCGAGGCGGTTGCCCAAGGATTAAGCCATCGTGATTACCAACATGTATGGGAATTTGCTGTTTATACAGCAAGTGGGTTTGAATATAAATATATGCATCATTTAGATAAGAGAAAGTTTTATGATGGTCTTTTTAATATCGCAAAAGTAACGGGTAACGAGGAAAATTACAAGTACATTACTGAAATCATATCAAAACAGGTAGGCCATTCATTTAAGGAAAAAGTATTACAATAATGTTAAAGAACCCCACTTTAGAATTAAAGCGCCCTATTAATTGAATAAACTACTACATAATATGTGTGTATTCCGAAATAAGATTACTCGTAATTTTTCCATTCTCCAGAAGGATTTTCAAGATTTATTTCATCATAGCAACTTTCACAAACCGTAGGATAAGGATCATACTCGTTTGTTTTATTACCGCAAAATTGGCACTCCAATTTCATTTCTCCTTTCTATCAGAATTTGTGTCAAATATGAAATTACGCAATCCTTGTTAAAGAATTGCGCCCGATTGTTGAAAGGATAACAAATCCAGCTTAAACCCTTAATAAATTTCTGTTTCCACATGATTTGCTTGAAATTGGCTTGGCGAAAGTCCAGTACTCCGTTTAAACGCATTATAAAAACTGGAAATGCTTTGATATCCTATTTGATAGCCAATTTCCGTGCTGTTTAACTTAGTCATTAAAAGTAGCTCTTTCGCCTTCTTGATTCTGATTTCTTCCAAATACATATGTGGCGTATAGCCAGTTCTGTTCTTAAAGATTCGGTTTAAATGAAAACGACTGACCCCTACCTTTAAAGCTACTTCATTTAAGGGCATCTTTTGGCAATAATTATTCTTTATGACCTTCTTTGTATCTTCTATAATCGACTGAAACGGATCGTAACTCTTTGATTCTAAGTCGGGACGACACCTTTTACAGGGTCGGTACCCTGCTTTTTGAGCTTCCGCTACATTGGAAAAGAAGGATACGTTATCAACATTCGGAACTTTTGATTTGCATGACGGTCGGCAAAAAATACCTGTTGTCTTTACTGCATAAAAGAATATCCCATCATAAACTGAATCACATGATACTGTTGCCTTCCACATTGTATCCTTGGAAATATCATTTTGATCCTTCATTAGATTTCAACCCTCCCTTGTAGGCAAAAATCTTCTTATCCAAAATCATATAAATCGCATATAAAGCCACGACAATTAACGGAACAAAAATATACAGTTGGAAAAATGGGATTACCAGCAAGCATAAAATAAAAGCAGTTAATGATGCCCACCATGACAGTGTTCTCTTCTTAAACAATCTCACCCCTGCTGCCATCGAAAGAATATAGACCAAAATTCCAAGAAAGGTAGGGATAAACAAAATATCATCGAACGTCAGCGACAAAGCCTTTACCACTAAAACACCTACCGCCGAAAAGCAGATTACAAACAATACCATCCTTCTCGGAATTTGAGTCGTTGTATGCAGTCTTGAAAGAGCTTTTGGGAAGGCACCATCCCTGCTTAATGAATACCCTAATTGCGTTAGACTGGCCACAAATGCATTTGATGTTCCTGTGCAAATGATTAATGCTAAAATAGCTGTAACAAATTTGGCCCCTGCACCCACTGCATCTCCCATTATAACACCAATAGGAGACAGGTTGCTTTCATTACTACCATACGTAGCCGTTCCAATGGTGACCAGACTTAACGCCAAAAATAGCACACCAATGATAACTGCACTAACAACGGCCCCCTTAACAATATCTTTGTCCGGTTTTTTAAAATTATTAGCCAGATTACAAATGGCCTCCCAACCGAAAAACGACCAAAAGATAACCGTCATAGCACTTCCAACGGAAAACCATCCATTTGGAATAAAAGGTGTGAAATTCCCCCATTGTATATTAGGCAACGACACAAATACGGCTGATAGTAAAAGTACAAGTAACAAAGCGCTTAAAATCAATGCGACTTTACCACTGACATTTACACCGTAATAATTTGAAACACCTGCAATCACCAAAATAAAGACGGCAATTAAGGTTGTTACAAAGGGAGAAAATCCAAAAGCTTCACTGACGTAAAAAGCACCAGTCAAGGATACGATTGTTTGCCCGACTGCTGCGGTTACAAAGTAAAACCATCCAACAATATTACCAAGGTGATATCCGAAAGATTTTCTAACAAAAGTTGCTGCCCCACCAGCATCTGGATATTTTCGTGCCAAACTCGCAAAAGAATAGGCAAGCGGAAAACTAATGAAAATAATGATAAGCCAGGATACAATCGACGCAGGGCCCGCTATTGAAGCTGTAACTCCTGACAAAAAAAGGACGCCTGATCCTAATATGGCTGCAATATATAATGCAATTCCTTGAAATAATCCAATAGATCTATTGTTCATGATCTCACCCCTTTTTCAGCATTTAGTATACTAAAAAGGGAAGAACGATTCTTCTTGTTTTTTGCGGTTTAATTCGATAATGAAACGGTCTAAAGGCAAATTTTTATAGTAGTTTTTATTCCACATAATGGTCCTTTTCATGATCAGCGACCATTTGCAGTCTAATTACATGTTTCTCCCACGAATTGTTCAAATGTTATCGTTAGAAGTTTCCGAACTTGTCAAAAGCTGATCCGATATCATGATTAAACACGAATGGTTAGAATAACCGCCTGGAATAAAAGGTCGTTAAAAATTAGCGAAGAACAAACAAAAAAAGCTGACAAAGTCACCTTTTAAATTATTCAGTTAAAATCGAGACTGACAAACAAACCCGAAATAGTTCCAACAAATAATCTTCCATAAAATAGCCCTATACAAAAAGACGCGTTTAAGACAAACGCGCCCGTTTGTTGCATGGATTATTATTAAAAAGAGCAAACCATCTTAGGTACCAACCCCCGAAAGTTAGAGTAGAAAATCTAACTTTCGGGGGTGTTTTTATGGCCAAATATAGT
>NZ_JBHSFU010000001.1:0-167007 GCF_042654125.1 Virgibacillus kekensis | reverse complement strand
GATACTAATAGATCGAGGACTTAACTAAATCTTTACCTGATGTCATGCGAGGCTCTTATTTAGTTTTCAGGGTACAAACATTTCAAAGGATGTTTTGTTAAAACCGCTCACGTCCTGTGAACAACACAGAACGACCTACATCCTGTAGGTCTGGTGGCAATAGCGGAGAGGTCACACCTGTTCCCATGCCGAACACAGAAGTTAAGCTCTCCAGCGCCGATGGTAGTTGGGGCTTTGCCCCTGCAAGAGTAGGACGCCGCTAGACAATAAAATCCATGTTACGTTAAATCGTAACATGGATTTTTCTTTTCTCAACTAATCCTCAGGCAAAGAAAATGTCAATTGCTTCTTCTGCCATATAATTGCCGATATAAAAAGAACCGAAAATGGCATATTTGGCACTTACTTCATCAAATCTGGTATCATATATAAGTTTTTTAAATTGAAGTGGGTCATCGCAAAATAAGGATATACCCCATTCGTAATCATCCAATCCAATTGAGCCTGTAATGATTCTTTTAATGTTCTTAGTGTATGGTTTGCTTGTGGCAATATGATCAAACATCATGCGGCCCCGTTCTTCTTTTTCCAATGTAAACCAATTATTCTTTTCCCCACGTAGCTTGCTCATAGGATAAAAGCAGATATAATCTGACTTTGGAATATTGGGATGGAGTTTCGCCATCATTTCAGGATCCTTGTAAGGGTCTGTTTCTCGCTTAGAATAGGAGCTTTTTTCAATAATGGATACATATGAATAAGCCGGGCTGAGATATTTAGCGATTTCGGTCTTATTTAATTTCAGCTCTAGCTGATTAAGTTCCTTTATAGTAGGGCGCAGAATCATGAACATTATATCTGCTTTTTGTCCTACTATAGAATACACCGCATGGCTGCCAGCCTGGTTATCCTCTGTGGATTGCCAACTCTTCAACAAAGCATGAAATTCACTTAATGCTGCTGCTTTTTCCGTTTCAGAGGCATAAAGCCATTTCTCCCAGTCAACCTTTCGAAAGTCATGGAGCGCTACCACCCATCAAATGTTTCTACTGTTTCAACCATGATTTTCACTCCAATATCAGTTAGGTATAGTGTTTATGTGTTAAATTGTAAGTCAGTATATTGAAAGGAAATGTGATTAAAATCACATATAAAAAATGAGATGTGAAAACTTTGTGATAAGCAAAATAAAAAGCGCACCCAAATGGGCACGCTTTATTGTCTGCTATCTGTTTGAGCGTTGCTGGTTCCCTCCGCCACCCATTTGGGCCACAAATGGAACCATTTTTTGCATGGTCTGACCTAAATTTTGGTTATTTTTGGTCATCGTATAATAGGTGGCTGCTCCAACCCCTACTGAGGCGAGAACGGGAAGCCACATTTGATTTTTTTGCATGCAATCAACCCTTTCTAAGATGTCTTCAGACATTTATAGGTTGACCCAAACAGGTATATTTAATGTCAGGTATCATATACCAGCAACGTTACCTGTTTCGTAAGCTGCATTCATTCCGGCTAATCTGCCGGTGACCAAAGCCGATGTAATATTATAGCCACCAGTATACCCATGGATATCCAAAATTTCACCGCAAAAGTACAACCCATGCATAATTTTGGATTGCATTGTGTTTGGAACAATTTCTTTGATGGAAACACCCCCACCTGTTACAAAAGCTTTGTCTAGAGGTAAGGAGCCGTTTACATCAAATGTAAAGTGTTTAAATTGATGAATTACTGTTCTGACCGCTTCTTTTGAAGTGCCTGCTGCCTTTTGGTCTTCATTTATATTATTGGCCTGGAGCACATAAGCTAGAAAGCGTTCAGGAACCAAGCCCTTTAGAATATTTTTAATAGCCTTCTTAGGATTTTCCTCCATTTCCTTAAGGACTTTATTAACCAATTGATCCTCATTCTCTTCGGGTAGAGCATCTATTGTCATGGCCACATCCTTACGGCCTTTCATAAGTTCCTTGACAACAAACTGCGAACATCGTAATACTGCCGGTCCTGATACTCCAAAGTGCGTAAAAAGCATGTCCATCTTGTGGGTAATCATCGGTTTATTTTTCTTATTAAGGACACTTAAAGCGACATCCCTTAGTGCAAGTCCCTGAAGGCTTTTGTCCCTTATGAATTGCTCTTTTGACGTAAGTGCCACTTCGGTCGGATAAAGCTCTGTGACTGTATGCCCAGCTTTTTTGGCCCACGCATAGCCGTCACCTGTCGATCCGGTATACGGTACGGCTTTACCACCGACTGCTATAACAAGGGCGCCAGTGTCCGATTTAGTGCCGTTCTCGAGAATGACGGTATGAGCACCCTCTCCGTAATGCACAGCTTTTACAGGGGTATTCATCCGCACCTCAACCTGCAGTTCTTCAAGCTTGTTGATTAAGGCATTAACGACTGTTTTGGCTGAATTGGAGGCAGGGAACATACGGCCATGATCTTCTTCTTTTAGTTTCACCCCCATATTTTCAAAAAAATCGATGATATCATAGTTATTAAATACAGAAAAAGCACTATATAAAAACTTTCCGTTACCTGGTATGTGCCGGATAACTTCTTCTTCAGGAAGACGGTTTGTCACATTACAACGTCCGCCTCCGGATATTGCCAGTTTTTTACCGAGCTTTTTTCCTTTTTCGATCAGTAAAGTTTTTGCTCCGTTTTCAGCTGCTGCAATCGAGGCCATTAATCCTGATGGACCTCCACCGATTATTATCACATCATACGCCATATCAAACATTCCTTCCATGTATAAGCAAAGCTATAATTAATTTTTCATTTTCCCGTGACCTAATTGTAACGTTTATCAACGTTTTCTATGATAGAATAACGGTAAATGTAATTAAAAACAAATGCAGGTGAAATAATGTCGAATATTGTTAAAGGTACCATGCTTCTTACAGGTGCCACGTTTTTATCTAAATTCCTCGGGATGATTTATGTCATTCCGTTTAATTGGCTTGTGGGGTCAACAGGGGGAACGTTGTTCGCTCTTGCTTATCAGCCATATAACATACTAATCAGCATATCTACAGTCGGTGTTCCGCTAGCCGTATCGAAATTTGTTTCTAAATATAATGCCCTGGGTGATTATAATACCGGGATGCGGATGTTCAAAGCAGGAATCATAATGATGGCAGTTACGGGATTTTTGGCGTTTCTTGTACTCTTTTTTAGTGCTGATCTTTTAGCCCAATTCATAATCACCAAAGAAGATGCAGAAGGAATCAGCCAGTCCGATGTTTCCTTGGTAATTAAGATGGTGAGTTTTGCCCTTCTGGTAATTCCAGCGATGAGTATTGTCCGGGGGTTCTTTCAAGGCTATGAATCGATGGGACCAACGGCGGTTTCTCAGGTAGTTGAACAGATAGTCAGAATAGGTTTTATTTTAATTACCAGCTTTTTCATAGTAATAATGTTTAACGGCGAAATTGTAACAGCCGTTGGATTTGCTACATTCGCGGCTTTCGTGGGTGCAATCGCTTCCTGTGTGGTTCTTTGGATATATTGGAGAAAGCGAAAGACATATATTAATCGACAGGTTGAGCAACAACGTTACACATATGACATTCCGACAAAAGACTTATTTAAAGAGCTTTTCCAGTATGCCGGTCCATTTGTATTGGTTGGTGTGGCTACTCCGCTATATCAAATGGTCGACTCTTTCACAATGGAGCGAGCAATGGTCGCAATTGGAGAAAAGGAGATTTTTGACATTGCTTATTCAGCAATCAATTTTTACGGGCATAAGCTGATCATTATACCGGTGACGATTGCAACAGGGATGTCTTTGGCGATTATCCCGGCACTGACCAAATCGTTTTCACAAAAGAACACTTCACTGGTTAACCATCAGATAAATCAAGCGCTACAAATTGTACTGGTATTGGTTGTACCAGCTGCTGCCGGATTGGCAATGCTGTCTGAAGTTGTATATGGCTCGCTTTACGGTATGAGTCAATTGAACCTGACTGGTTCATTGCTTGGCTGGTATGCTCCTGTATCTTTATTGTTTGCTTTATTTACAGTTACTGCTGCGATTCTGCAGGGAATCAATCAGCAGCAATTTGCTGTCGTTAGTTTAACTGGTGGATTGTTAATGAAAATATTGTTTAATATTCAGCTGATCCATATGTTTGAAGCTAAAGGGGCCATCTTCGGAACTGCTCTTGCGGTAGGTACAGCCGTCGTCCTTAATTTATGGCGTATTAAAACATCCATTCAGTTTAATTTCAGACAGACGTACCGACGCTTTTTACTGATTGCTATTTTTACATTAATAATGTGTATCATTATATGGATTATAAAAGCAGTGGGAGGAACTTTTCTTGCATATGAAGCGAACCGTTCTGCGGCAGTTGTGATGCTGATTGCAGGGATTGCCATCGGTGGTGGCGTCTATCTATGGCTTGGTTATATTTCTACATTGCTCGAACGAGTACTGGGAAATCGTGTACGTGTTCTTGATAAGATTTTTCGCAGGTAAGGGGTTTTAATTGATGCGGCTTGATAAGTTACTTTCTAATATGGGGTATGGCAGTCGGAAAGATGTTAAAAGTATGATTAAGAAAAAGAAAGTTACGATGAATGGTTCAGTCCCAAGAAACTCTAACTTGCAGGTGGACCCATTCAAGGATGAAGTTAAGGTGGAAGGCGAACAGGTTCAATACCGCAAATATATTTATCTTATGATGCACAAGCCTCCCGGTTACCTGTCCGCAACCGAGGACGCACGGGATAAAACAGTAATTGACTTGGTGCCAGAATCCTATCAGCACTTTAAACCCCATCCGGTTGGCAGACTTGATAAAGATACGGAAGGTCTGTTGCTTATAACAAACGATGGGGAGCTGACCCACAAACTTCTTTCTCCAAAAAAAGATATAGAGAAGCTGTACTTTGCCAAAATAAAGGGGCGTGTTACCGAAGCAGACGTGAAGAAATTCCAAGAGGGAATAGTACTCGATGATGGCTACAAGACACAACCTGCTAAACTTACGATTATCCATTCAAGAGAACAATCAGAAGTGGAGGTAACGATTACAGAAGGCAAGTTTCATCAGGTAAAGCGTATGTTTGAAGCGGTTGATAAACAGGTTGTTTACCTCAAACGGCTGCGAATGGGAAAGCTTATCCTTGACGAAACGCTCAGACCTGGCTATATCAGAGAACTGACGGAAGCGGAATTAAATTATTGTCTTTACATTAAAAAAAACAACTGACGATAATGTCAGCTGCAATAGGATTTACTTATGATATTTTTACATGTTTGTCAGTTATTTTCCATTTGCCGCGTACCGGACTGCTGATTAGACCATTATGGGTCAGCACACTCAGATCCCGCTGTGTGGTACGGTCGGTGATCCCAAACTCTTCTGCTATTTCAGCAGTTGTAACTGTCCCATTTTCTCTGATGTACAGGTAGACAGCTTTCACTCTGTTCAGCATTCGGGATGTCATTTGATTCAAAAAACCACTCCTTAAATGAAAATCATTCACTTGTGGTGCCTAAGAATCTTTCCAGTTAATGATATTTTACACTTTTTCAGCTATAAATAGAAGGACCTTTTTAATAATTTACATTAATTTAAAAAACAACCGATATATATATAAGGTGGGACCTAAAATGACCAATACACCACATTACTTTATTGCTATACCATTACCTGATTTTTTAAAAGAACAATATTCCCAATGGCAGAAGCAACTAAAAGAACAGCTTTCCTACAAGCAGTGGCCGTATAAAGAAGATCTTCACATTACATTAAAGTTTCTTGGGCCTGTGGAAGAGGAGCAATTGTCCAAGCTGCAGAACGAACTTACGTCATTGGAAAGAAAAACGGCTTTTGAGCTATTTACAGGACAGCTTGGATATTTCGGTAACCCCAGAAAGCCTCGTGTCCTATGGGCGGGGGTAGAAAAGACGGGTAGTCTGGAAGATCTTCATCAGGAAGTGGAGAAACATGCTTCAGCAGCAGGGTTCCAATCTGAAAACCGTCCCTATTCACCACACATCACACTGGCAAAGAAATGGGCAGGAGATATCTCCAACCTTCAGGAACTAAAAAAGAATTTTATCGGTCAGCATAAAATGGCGGTTGATAAAGTAGTAATTTATCGAATCTACCCTGGTAATTCACCGAAATACAGGATAGAGGCTTCTTATAACCTGAAAGGGGGAACAGAATGAGTGGCACAACTTATTAAGCTGCAGGATTATATTTCACGCTATGAATGGAATATCTACCGTTATCCAAGCCAGTATATCCGAATGAAACAGGATCAGTGGAAGAAATTGCACCAGGTATGGCTGCATCAGGATAAGGAAGAAAGTGTGGAACATAGTGAGGACTCATCATCAGCTTTCGATAAATTTAAATCGTTTATAAAGAGAAATAATGATCATACGGAAGAGCTGGATAACGAAAACGAGCAACCTAGTCTACCGGAATCAGAGGACAGGCTAAGACATTATTTTTTGGACAAGTTATTTCCTTTACAGCTAAAATGGGCGTCTTCAACGGTTACAAATGTATCCTTTACGGACCGAAGTTATTATCAGGATGAAACACTTAAATTTTTCCTGCAGCGGTTTCCCGATACATACTTGCTGATGTATTATCCGATATTCAATATAAAAAAAGCACCAATAGATGGTGAAATCATTCTCATCAGCCCGGTTGGTATTGAAATTATATACTTGATTGAAGCTAATGCACATGCAAAAATTGTAGCGGATGAGGAACGGACATGGTTGATAAAAGATGAAGATAAAGAGACAAAAATACTCAGCCCGATGATTGCGCTTAAGCGAACCGATCAAATTATCAGGAGCATACTTCATACATTGAATGTGGATTTTCCGGTGAAAAAAGTGGTGCTGTCACGGAAAAATATAATTGAATTTCATACAGAACCGTATAACACCAAAATCATTGGCAAACACGCTTACGAAAAATGGTTTAATGAGAAGCGAAATTTGGTTTCACCACTAAAAAACACGCAGTTAAAGGCTGCAGAAGCGTTGTTGAAGAACTGCCAGACAACAGCTGTTAAACGGCCGGAATGGGAAGAGGACACAACTAACTTTTCTATGGATTATGAGGCTGACTGAATGTATATATTTATTATTAATCCAGCTGCAGGAAACGGAAAGGCAAAGAAAGCATTAACCAGAATCAAAAGAAGCAGCGAATTTAAACGCGTAGACAGCTACTGTTTTTTTACAGAATATCCTGGGCACGCTGAAGAAATTGCAGATCAAGTGTCAGCCCAATATAAGTGCCAGATCGAGGCAGTAATAATAATCGGGGGAGACGGCACCCTGTATGAAGTGATGAACGGCCTGCATAGTACAGATTATCCAGTTTCCTTTATCCCAGCTGGATCAGGCAACGACTTTGCCCGTGGCTGCAGAATTGAAGGACCACCCGAAGTTATCTTCGAACGGATTGTGTCAGGCGCCTATAAACAGGTGTATTGGCTAGGGAATTATCAAGCGGATAATATAGAAGGACGCATCTTTGTTAACAGTATTGGTATCGGCTTTGATGCCGAAGTGGCTGGGAAGGTCAATAGATCCTCCTATAAAAAGATGTTAAACAAGTTACGGATTGGAAAAATAACCTATATAATAGCACTCATTCAAACCTTGTTTACATTTAAACCGATGACACTTGAAGTAGTCATAGATGGGAAACATCGTTACCTTCAGAATTGCTGGATGATCACAATGGCCAATCATCCTTATTACGGGGGTGGTATGAAAATCATTCCACAAGCCGAAATACAACCTGAAAAGTTACCAGTATTAATTATCCATTCAATATCAAAATGGAAAGTGCTGAGTGTGTTTCTGATTGTATTTACGGGGCACCATACTAGATTTAAAGAGGTAGAAATAGTTGAGGCCAAAAAGGTGAAAGTGAAATCCGATTCTAAAATCACTTATCAGGTTGACGGGCAGACAAGTTTATGCGAAAAGTGTACGGTAACGAAGCAGGATATACCCTTCCAAGTATTGGGAGCATAAAAAATAGCTTGAAATTACTCTGAAAATCAGATAATCTAATCTCATGTCTTTTTTTAGCAGGTAAGAAAGTATAAATACTTTCTTACTGCATAAGTGCAACTAAGGCTTTCGCCATTAAAGCTTAGCGATAAGCCAAGTTTTCTAATAGCTATCAGGGCATTTTTTGGAAAATTTGATTTTTAATGCGGATAAAATACAGATGATTTGGGGAATGTACGGTGAATTGGCTTAAACAAGCGTTAGGAAGTGAATGGAATATCAGTCCTGCCGGTGGGTTAACTGGGGATGCATTCTTTGCGGAGAATGACAGTCGCCGCTTGTTCCTTAAAAGGAATTCCTCGCCGTTTCTTGCGGTATTGTCTGCTGAGGGAATCGTTCCGAAGCTTGTATGGACAAAACGGCTGGAGAACGGTGATGTGATCACGGCACAGGAGTGGTTGAACGGACGTGAACTGAAGCCTGAAGAAATGCGTCATCCCCGGGTAGCTACGTTAATCCGTAAAATTCATGAATCAACTGAATTGCTTCATATGCTCATGCGGCTTGGAAAGAAACCAGTAACGCCAGACGAGCGATTTGCCGAGTTGAGCAATCAATTACACGAAAATGGACTGATGGAGAAGCATCCGGAAGTCCTTGAGTCAATTAGCTATCTGGAAAAGCTTTTATCAGTAACCCGTAATCAGCGTAAAGTGGTTTGCCATTGTGATCTGAATCATAACAATATCTTGCTGACAAAAAAGGACCAGCTCTACCTTGTGGATTGGGACAATGCCATGATTGCTGATCCGGCGATGGATTTTGGTTTTGTATTAAAATGGTATATACCATATGAGGATTGGAATGAATGGCTGCAGAGTTATGGCATCCCCAAAGACAGACAACTGATCGAGCGAATGTACTGGTATCTGATTATGGATGCTTTATTCTATCTTAAGTGGCACAGTGACCGTAATGAAATGGATAAGGCCTTCAGCAGACTAGAAGATTTGAAGGAACTGAATTACCATGTCAGATCAGCTATTCTAAACTGGTCTGCTGAATAGCACTGACCCATGCGTCGATTTTTTCCCGGTTGGTAGTGATATGTTCCGCATCATTATGGGCATTTTCACCCTGACGCCCGTAATTATATATTTCCGGAAGTAATTGCAGAAGCTGTTCATCTGTAATACTTCCGCTTGCCATCATGGAGCGGACTAAACGCTTAATCTGCTGATATTCCGAAACTTCTCCACAGCAATCTTCACTTTGTTCACTTAATATATCCTCAAGCAATCTTAATTGATTATGGATGGTCAATGTCATTCATATTCACCTCAACGGATAGTATGAACCATCCAGCAAAGTTTTATGCCAAGAAACAGGAGGTACTTGAAATGCGTCAACGAAATAAACCATGGGCTGATGACTTCTTAAAAGAAAACAGCCATTTTGTAATACCTAATCCAAAAACCTATAAAAATAGATGGAATGAGTTATTCGGAAACTCGAATCCTATCCATCTTGAGATTGGAACCGGAAAGGGGCAGTTTTTAGCCGGAATGGCAGAAAAACACCCAGATGTCAATTTTATCGGCATTGAGCTTTCCAAAAGTGTAATTGTTACCGCAGCACAAAAACTGATGGATACAGGGCATGAAAATATCTTAATGATAAATGAAAATGCAGAAAATCTGATGGATATTTTTGCGGAAAATGAAGTATCTACTATTTATCTCAACTTTTCGGACCCTTGGCCGAAAAACCGCCATGCAAAGCGACGTTTGACCTACCATACATTTTTGGAGCGGTATAAGAATGTCCTTGACCCAAAGGGTGAGCTTATTTTTAAGACAGATAATCGGGGGCTTTTTGAATATTCGCTGGTTAGTTTCTCCGAGTTTGGTCTGAAGCTGGTTGAGGTAAATCTGGATCTTCATCAGCTGAATGATCCGGAAAATGTCATGACCGAGTATGAAGAAAAGTTCTCTGCAAAAGGCCAGGTTATTTACCGGTGCCGAGCACAATTTGAGTAGAGCCCTTCTTATTAAGACTTGTAACTGAGTTTGTATTTTTCGGATTTTGATTCCGTTATTTGTCTAGTGGGCATTTAGCGGAACCAGAATCCACTTCTGATTTATTGCAACCCTTTTTTCTAAGTTAACGGAATAAGGAGCCACTTCAACCGGTGTCTAGACTTTCATTCATTTAAACACGATTTAATCCTCGTTTTGCACTAAATCTCATAGAGAGATGCACGACTATTTGGTGGATTCATTCAAACAACTCCGCTACCGCTATTAATTGTTCCTTTGTAACTTTTTCTTTTGACTGTTTGCTCAGATAACCTAAGCTATAACTAATACCATCTTCTTGCCAATATAATAATTTCGTGCCAGCCTTATTTTCTCTATATTTACCTTGGATATTGCCAATTTCGACCTCTTCGTATTCAGCGCCTTGCGTAAGATTATCCCCTTTGAAAATTGACAGGCTTAAATGGTTTCCTTCACCAAAGAATTCCACAGTGGAGTGCGTGTCGTTTGATGGGTCTGAGGAAACTACAGTATCTTCGACTGTGAAAGGAATTTCAGTGGGGAATTCGGGTTTAAAGTTTTTCTTTTCAATCTTAGCTTTAATGCCTGCGTTATCAAACAATTCTAGATCAACGCTCTTTTCTCCACTGGTCACATCGTTACACCCAATCAACAGCAATCCAACTATTATTAATAAATATAATCCTTTCTTCACATCGTGCCCCCCTTTGCGATGTATTCAGTTACTATTTTACCATAAAATTTCCAATTAGCATAAATATTCTGAATGCAATTAAATTAAGAAAGAAAAGTGTTGTTGTGTAAAAAATAAAACGATTTTCATTTAACAACGAAAAAAAGATAGCGTTTGCACGATGTATTTTCATTAGCTACACTGTTAGTAGAGACAAAGAGGAGGAGAAACGATGGAGACACTTCAGATTGGCAGGGCAAAGCTGACATGGTTGAATGGGGGCGTTAATTTCCTTGATGGTGGGGCAATGTTTGGTGTAGTCCCTAAGGCACTATGGAGCAAAAAGTATCCTTATAACGATAAAAACCAGATTGAATTACGTACAGATCCAATTCTGCTTCAACTGGACGGGAAAAATTATTTGATAGACTCCGGAATAGGAAAAGGAAAGCTTACAGATAAGCAGCTCCGTAATTTTGGGGTACTTGAGGAGTCATCAATTGATAACTCTTTACAAGAATTAGGCCTAACTGTAAATGATATTGACGTTATGCTGATGACACATTTGCATTTTGATCATGCTTGCGGATTGACAAAGAAAGCAGGTGACTCGTATGAACCTGTGTTTCCGAACGCTAAAATCTACGTATCTGATATAGAGTGGAATGAAATGCAGAATCCTAATATCCGTTCCATTAATACATACTGGGAGATGAACTGGAAACCAGTTCAAAATCAGGTGGAGTCTTTCCAGGAGGAACTACAGGTTGCTGAAGGGCTGAGAATGATCCATACAGGCGGGCACAGCGACGGCCATTCCATTCTTGTTTTTGAGGACGGGGATGAGACATTTATCCATATGGCTGATATTATGCCAACACATGCTCACCAGAATAAACTGTGGGCGCTTGCTTACGATGATTATCCGGTGACATCCGTACACCAGAAAGAGAAATGGATGGACTACGGGTATGGCAAAAAAGCCTGGTACACGTTCTATCATGATGCTTATTACCGTGCAATCAGAGTTGATGAGTCAGGTAACCGGATTGACGAAGTGGAACGAGAGCGCTACGAATATAAATAATGGTATAGGAAAAGCCATCCACATTGTGATAGGATGGCTTTTGTGCTGTTATCTATGCAGGCTGGCTTTGCTAAGAAGTTATGCTGTTTGGACGGCACCGATTACTGCACCGGTATCAACATCCACATAGAATTCATATTGTTTATTCTCTCCGTCGATATTGCGGGTTACCCCGCCACGGTAAGCGTTATATAGTAATCCGTTCTTCTCAACTTCTTCTGGTTTCATATAAATCCATGAGCCACTAATAGGGCCTTGCTTCTTAAACGTTTCCTTCGCATGTTTCAATGCCTTTTCGGGTGTTATGGTCTGATAGTTGTCAATCTGCTGTTTAGCCAGATAGCCAACCGCTACTCCAATCCCTGTGGCGATTGCTACTTTTTTCCAATTCATATTATATTCACCTCTGGAAATAGTTTCGTGTAAAACGTTGACTGATTTAGTCTTAGTATAACTGAAATAATATAAATTAGAAACTAAAATACAAGTCACCGCACTTTAGTGGAAAGCAAAGAAGAGTTTCCGTTATACTTGGCAAGAAGGAAGATTTTAAAAATTCCCCTTCTTGCATAATTGGTGTGCTGACACTCTTAGTTAAGTTTAGGACTATAGAGTCTTTTCAAGGGTAATACATAAAAATTTAAAATGGAGGAATACACATGAACCAGGAGACATTGGAATTATTTAAAACGTTGACTGAACTTCAGGGTGCCCCGGGCAACGAGCATGCTGTGCGTAAGTTTATAAAAGGCGAACTGGAGAAATATTCGGATGAAATTATTCAGGATAATCTTGGCGGCGTCTTTGGTGTTAAAAAAGGGGACGGCCCTCGTGTAATGGTCGCTGGGCACATGGATGAGGTAGGATTTATGGTTACTCAAATTACTGATAATGGGATGATCCGTTTTCAGCCCCTCGGTGGCTGGTGGAGCCAGGTTCTGTTGGCACAGCGAGTACAAATTATGACTGATAACGGACCAGTAGTTGGTGTAATTGGCTCAATCCCTCCTCATAATCTTACACCCGAACAACGGAAAAAGCCGATGGAGATTAAAAATATGCTGATTGATATTGGTGCAGATGACAGAGAGGACGCCAAGAAAATTGGTGTAAAACCTGGTCAGCCCATCCTGCCTGTTTGTCCATTTACGCCAATGGCCAACGAGAAAAAAATTCTGGCCAAAGCATGGGACAATCGATATGGCTGCGGACTTTCCGTTGAACTGCTTAAAGAGTTACAGGGTGAAACAGTACCTAACCAATTATATTCCGGCGCAACCGTACAGGAAGAAGTTGGACTGCGTGGGGCACAGGTAGCGGCACACATGATTAAACCGGATATCTTCTATGCGTTGGATGCGTCTCCTGCCAACGATATGTCTGGAGATAAGAAAGAATTTGGGCAGCTTGGAAAAGGGGCATTATTAAGGATTTTTGATCGTTCCATGATTACCCATCCTGGAATGCGGGAATTTATTTTGGACACTGCGGAATCAAATAATATTCCTTATCAGTATTTCATTTCTCAAGGTGGAACAGATGCGGGGCGTGTGCATATTTCCGATGACGGTGTACCGTCTGCGGTAGTCGGTATCTGCTCCCGGTATATTCATACTTCCTCTTCGATTATTCATGTGGATGATTACCAGGCAGCGAAAGAACTGATTGTAAAACTGGTTAAATCAACAGATAATACTACAGTGGAGACAATTAAGAACGCCAACTAGCAAAGGTGAGGAAGCTGCTATCTGAGAATGGTGGCTTCTTTTACCTTTGATTGGAGGAAATGATATGAAAGTAAGAATCGGATCCCAAAACCCTGCTAAAATCCAGGCTGCACAGGAAGTGTTTTCCGGTTATGAAGTAGAAGGGATGGACGCTTCCTCCAATGTTAGTGCCCAGCCTACTTCCGACGCGGAAACGAAAAAGGGGGCTATTAACCGGGCTCGCAATACATACCAGGAGGGAGACCTGGGACTTGGCTTGGAAGGCGGTGTAATGACCATCGAGGGGCAACTGTATCTTTGTAATTGGGGCGCACTCATGACAGACGATCAGAAGATTCTCACCGCAAGTGGCGCGAGAATTTTACTGCCTGAAGAATTTTCCGCACCGCTGCAGGGCGGGCTGGAGCTTGGCGATATTATGGACAATTACACAGAACGGCAGGATGTACGGAGTAAGGAAGGAGCAATCGGGGTATTTACCAATGATCAAGTTTCCCGTAAAGAAATGTTTGCGCATGTAATAAAGTTATTATACGGGCAGTGGGAATACAGCAAAAAGAAATGAAGCAGCGGCTCCATACCGCTGCTTTTGTTTATTCATAAATATAACTTAAAACCTCGAGTGCCTGGTCAACTGTTTCAACCGTGACATTAGCTTTATTGGAAAGTTCTTTCAACGGATGAATAAGTGATTCAGGTCGCACAATTATTGTTGGTTTGTTCATCGCCATGGCTGCACTTGCATCCATTGCTGTATTCCATTGTTTGTATTTTTCCCCGAATAATGCAATAACAGCATCTGATTTCTGCAGTAGGACTTGTGTGCGGAAGTTATTTATATCGGAAGCTGCGTCATCTTTATAAACTTTACCAGGTTGTTCTCCAAGAATACTTTCCCCAACATTATCGGATCGGTCATGGTTCGTTTGCGGTCCAACAAATGATATTGGCAAGTTTCGTTCTTTTGCTTTCTTTTTGACATCTTCACGCCAATCATCATGTATCTGACCCGCAAGATAAACTGTTAAATCCATTTCTACCCCTCCATGATTGTTTTTAGTATATCTCTATCTTACCGACTTTTTTAGCCGTGGTAAACGAAAATACATAACTGGAAATTTCTGACCTTGTCATTTTTAAAAATAATAGTATTATAGAAAGGGGTAAAAAGTACTGATTTCAGGGGGAACTGAAATTGAAAAAGTCATTACAGCGAATTGCTGCTGCGATTCTTTTTCTGCTGGTTATCAGCGGATGCAGCATGCAATCGGAAGAAGAGGCAATTAAAAGCGCAAAAGAGGCTGCAGATAAAGTTTTCAGCTCGAAGCAGGAGATTAAAACGAATTATACACTTGATTCGTTTTCGATGTATTTGCCAAATGGATTAGAAGTGAAAGAGGCAGACGCCAGTAATGCGATTCTAGAGGATGGAGATCAAACCTTTATCGTTTTCTTTAACAGTCTTGAAAACACGCTCAGCAAAATCAGCTATAAAGCTGCTGCCGCTAAAAAGGACGAGGCTCTGTTACTGGATACATTTAAAGATAAAGAAAAGTTTGGTTATATCCGGATTTTACCCCATAATGAAGATAACAAATATGAATTGCAAATAGGTGTTGGTGGTGTGAAAATCACAACATATACGTCGAAAGGCGAGCTGGATAATGATTCGGAAGACATTATGAAGATAGCCCATTCAATTGCGTTTCAGCATACAAATACAGTACAGAAATAAAGTCAGCCAAGCTATTATTGGCTGGCTTTTTCTGTTTACTCTGCAAGCAAGAGCCGATAATTGATACTGTAAGCGAACAAAGTTATGATAACAGTGGAGGGATTTTAATGAAAACAGTTGAAACCGTTAAACAATTTAACGAACTTATAAATAATGGAAAAACCATTGCTTTATTTACTGCAGACTGGTGTCCTGATTGTCGGGTAATAGAGCCTGAATTACCGGGTATTGAAGCAGAGTATCCGCAGTTTACCTTTCTATCTGTGGATCGTGACCAGTTTATTGAGGTTTGCCAACAATACGATGTGTTTGGTATCCCGAGCTTTTTGGCATTCGATAATGGAGAGGAAACAGGAAGGTTTGTAAGCAAGGATCGAAAAACCAAGCAGGAAATCACCGAATTTATTGATGCATTGCCAAAGTAAGGAGGGGATCATTACCCATGAAAATGACAAGTATTAAAATGAAAAAAATACTGGATGAGCGTCTTGCTGGGCCGGAATACAAGACTTCCTACAAACGGGATGAAGATTCATACCGGATTGAGTGGAAGGAAACCGGACAGGGAATTACAATAAAACTTCCGAACGTTGTTGCCAAGTATAATCAGCGGGGAGACGCGGCAGTTGACGAGTTGGAAGACCATATACTGGAAGCCTTGCGCATTATGAACGAAGAACATAACCTTTCAGGAATGGAAAAACATATTTATCCAGTAATCAGAGCTACCTCATTCGCTATGGAAACCAATGCTGGCGAGAAGCTGGTTCACAAAGAGCATACTGCCGAAACACGTGTTTATTATGCGCTTGACCTTGGGAAATCTTACCGTCTGATTGATGAATCTTTACTTGTAAAAGAAGGTTGGACTGAAGAACGGATCGATCAAATAGCCTCTTTTAATGTACGTTCTTTGGAAAATGATTATAAAAAAGATACAGTTGCAGAAAATGAATTTTATTTTGTAGCGAAGCAGGATGGTTATGATGCAAGCAGAATTCTGAATGAAGCATTTCTCGAAGAAATGGCCGCCAACGCGAAAGGTGAGCTTGCTGTTGCTGTACCTCATCAGGATGTGCTTATTTTAGCTGACATTCAAAATAAAACAGGGTATGATATATTGGCGCAAATGACAATGAAATTTTTTGCGGAAGGCAGAATTCCAATCACCTCACTGCCATTTATTTATGAGGACAAAAAGCTGGACCCGGTATTTATACTTGCAAAAAATCGGCCTGAAAAGAATGAGAAAGGATGAGTTTTGATGGATGTTTTCTATAATCCAAATGGAATTGGCAACGTACTGATCGTCCCGTTAGGTAATGGAAACCGATATGAAGTGGACCATGAAAACGTTGGGGACGTTACAAAAATCACTGACAATGAAGGAAAAGTGCTAGGATATAATATATTTAATGCATCACAGTATCTGGACCTGGATAGCAGTGGTAAAGTGGAAGTTACTGAATCATTACTAAATCAGATGAAAAATTTATTTGAAAAAAATGGACTAAACGATTCGTTGGATTTTGATTTAAGTCCTAAGTTTGTTGTAGGTTATGTTAAAGAAAAAGCACCACACGAAAATGCGGACAAGCTTAGCGTCTGCCAGGTGGACACGGGGGGTGAAAAGCTTCAGATTGTCTGTGGGGCTCCGAATGTGGACTCCGGGCAAAAGGTTGTGGTGGCAAAGGTTGGAGCCACAATGCCAAGTGGATTAAGAATCAAACCGACAGAATTGCGTGGGGTAGCATCGAATGGTATGATATGCTCCCAGAAAGAATTGGGCTTACCTGACGCGCCGAAAGAAAAAGGCATCTACGTGCTGGATGATTCTTATTCAGTTGGTGAGCCATTTAAATTCTGATTTAAGAGCAACCTGAGTCAATTGACAAGGGTTGTTTTTTAGTCTTCAATTTTTCTGTGAAACTGTTAAAATAGTAATAGTGTAAACTTTTGCCATCAGCAAAAGAAGCAAGCCCTCCTGAACATTAATAAATGCTGCAGTATTATTCTCAGCAACAAGTCAAGTTTACTAATAGAAAAGAGTGAAATAAATGTGGGATCGTTTTAAAGAGAAAATCAGCAACTTTCTTTTTGTGGAAGTAGAGGAAGAAGAAGAAGAAGAACAGTCATCAAAGGAACGCGATTTCAATAGTAAAAATGTTTATAGAACCAAGCAAGGTGGTCGTACAGGAAAGCAGAATGTGCAGACTAAGATGATGTATCAGTATCCTGAAAAAGGACATTTCCGTTTTCCGGTGATCCCCGACGAGCCCGAAAAGGAAAAATACCCGGCGAGACCGGCGTATGAGCGGAAAAGGTTGAGAGAAAAACGTGAGAGCAAAACATCACAACCCGTTCAACGGTCTGAACGTAAGAGCAATACAGAGAAAGACATGTCGGTACCAAAAAAGAACAGACCAGTGCCAAAGAGAGATTCAAACGTGCCATTTAAGGCATCTGACGTTCCATCGCCAATTTATGGTTTTCATCGAAAAAAGGAAAATAAGGTTGAGGAAATTCCTGCATATCAGCGAAAGAAGATGGAGGAACCTGAAAAAACAGAGTCTCAGCCATCGCTAGTCGATACATATATGCAGGAAACAGCGGCAACTGTGGAAGCTGACGAGAAGCATGGCAGAAGAAGTGACCAACAGAAGGAAGCTTCAAAAGTAGACAGCCAGATTGTAAGCGATATTCCGGCAACAGAAAACCCTGAAGAAAGAGCAGTGGAACAACATGAAGAAACACAACAGCAAAAAGATCTGCAGCATTATAATACCAAAAAAAGCCCAACAGAGCGAAGGACAGAAAGGATTAGAAGCAAGCCTAAAGGTAAGAACAACCATAAGAAAAAACCACAGGACGGTCCTAAGACTCCTCCATTCAATGTGATGATGTCAGCAAACGATAAAATGATGCAGAAAATGCAGATGCAACGCCGGAAGCCAGAAAATCGGAAACCAGAAAATCCTCCTGTATCAGAGAATACGTCAGATAAGCAGAGTTTCTCAGTTCCTTATCATCTGTTGAACGATCCGGTGCCTAAAAGTGAACAGGATCAGTTATGGATGCGTAATCAGCAGGAGCTTTTAGAGAAAACGCTCCAGCATTTTAATGTTAGGGCAAAGGTTGTCAATATGACGCAGGGGCCTTCTGTCACCAGGTTTGAGGTGCAGCCGGAACTCGGTGTTAAAGTAAGTAAGGTAAAAAACCTAAGCGATGATTTAAAGTTAAATATGGCTGCAAGAGATATTCGCATAGAAGCTCCAATACCAGGAAAAAATACTATTGGTATTGAAATTCCAAACCCGAAGGCACAAATGGTAGGATTACAGGAAATTTTTGAAACGGATGGTTTCCAAAAGAACCATTCACCACTGACAATCGGTCTAGGATTAAGTATCGAGGGAAGCCCGCTAATCACAAATATACAAAAAATGCCCCATGGGTTAATTGCCGGTGCTACAGGGTCCGGTAAAAGTGTTTGCATCAACACAATACTAATAAGTCTTATTTATAAGGCCAGTCATGAAGATGTAAAGTTTCTGCTGATTGACCCGAAAATGGTAGAACTTGCCCCTTATAATGGTATACCGCATCTTTTATCGCCTGTAATTACCGATGTCAAAGCAGCAACCATGGCACTCAAGTGGGCTGTGAGCGAAATGGAAGACAGGTATGAGAGGTTTGTTAAAGAGGGCGTACGGGATGTCGAACGGTATAACCAAAAGATGGCCAAACAAAACCGTTCACAAGAAAAGATGCCATTTATTGTAATTGTGATTGATGAGCTAGCCGATCTGATGATGATGTCACCGCAAGATGTCGAGGATGCTATTTGCCGGATTGCGCAAAAAGCCCGTGCGTGTGGAATCCATCTATTACTAGCTACGCAACGTCCATCAGTAGATGTTATAACAGGTCTGATTAAAGCAAACATCCCTACAAGAATTGCGTTCAGTGTATCGTCCCAGGTGGATTCCAGAACTATACTGGATACAAGCGGCGCAGAGAAACTTCTCGGCAAAGGAGATATGCTGTTTATTGAGAACGGTGCCGGGAAAAGTATCCGCCTGCAGGGGGCTTTTGTTTCAGACGAGGAAATTGAGCGGGTTACTGAGCATGCTCGTTCCATAGCTGAACCTGAATATGCGTTTGAACAGGAACAACTTCTTGAACAGATTGTCACAGATGATTCAGAAGATGAACTGCTGGAAGAAGCCATTGCATTTGTTATCAGACAAAATAGTGCCAGCACCTCACTATTGCAAAGACAATTCAAAGTTGGATATAATCGCGCGGCCAGACTGATGGATTCCATGGAAACCCGAGGAATTATAGCCGGCCAAAATGGAAGCAAGCCCCGTGAGGTTCTGGTTTCAGAAACTCAGCTGGAGAGCTGAAGACATTGCTTCCTGCAGTATAAAGCAAACAATTAAGAATTTTTGTATCTGTTTATATTTGGCTATCGCCTTAATTACTGGCGATAAGCCAAATTTTCTAATATGATGAATGATAGCAGATTTACGATAACTTGAAGATGAGGAGAAACGGCCATGAAAGAAATTGAAATGAAATTGAGAGGGGATATCAACCGTTTAACAAACAAGACCTTTAAATTTGACGAGCGGATTAAGGAAGGTTGGTTTTCTGCGGTATACTTTCTTAAAACGAAGAAAATAGCCGAGGAAAAGTTACCACATAACCGTGTGACCATGCAGTTCTTTCAGAAATCTCATAATGCGGTTCTGTGCGGTACCGACGAAGCTATTGCGTTATTACATACTTTTGCTGATAATCCAGAAACCCTGGAAATAAACTCTCTCAAAGATGGAGACAGAATCAGTCCCTATGAATCGGTTCTTACAATTACAGGAGCATATCAGCAATTCGGCTTTCTGGAAGGGATAATTGATGGGATTTTAGCCAGAAGAACATCGGTAGCGACAAATGTATATAATGTTGTGAAAGCAGGCAGAACTTCTGGTAAGCAAAAGCCTGTTATCTTTATGGGTGACAGGGATGACCATTATACGCAGCAGGCGGGGGATGGATATGCAGCATATATCGGCGGCTCCACAGCACAAGCTACCCATGCAATGAATGAATGGTGGGGAAAGCATGGAATGGGGACCATGCCACATGCCATGATTCAAATGTTCCGTGGTGATGTTGTTGCAGCCTCAGAAGCATATCACGAAACGTTTCCGGAAGATGAACTGGTCGCTTTGGTTGATTATAACAACGATGTTATTACTGATTCATTAAAGGTGGCGAAAGCCTTTGGAGATACACTGAAAGGGGTTCGTCTTGATACATCCAGAACGCTTGTCGACAAATACTTCTTGCGTAACCACCACCTAATGGGGACATTTGACCCACGGGGGGTAAACCCAGAACTTATATTTGCTTTACGAAAAGCACTAAACGAGGAAGGCTATGACCATGTTAAAATTATGGCAAGCGGCGGATTTACTGAAGACAGAATTACTCATTTCGAAAGCCTAGGTGTGCCGGTGGATATGTATGGTGTTGGTGGAAGCCTGTTAAAAATTAATATTGGATTCACCGGAGATAATGTTTTACTTAATGGTACGAGGGAAGCTAAAGAGGGACGACGGTATCGTCCCAATCCGCGATTGGAGCCGGTAGAATACTCTGTACAGTAGTAAGTAATCGGGATAATTAGTTTCACTCACTGACAACATTTGCTATAATGGTAAAATAGCTACTGAGCAAATTGAAATTAATGGCTGTTTCACACATATATTTGGAGGTTCTTTTTTATGACAACTTACCATTTTATTGGTATAAAGGGGACCGGGATGAGCGCACTTGCTCATATTCTTCATGATTCCGGGGAAAAAGTTCAGGGATCAGATGTAGAAAAGCGCTTTTTTACCCAGGAATCATTAGAGGATAAACAAATTCCTATACTCCCTTTTTCAGAAAGTAACATCACCGAAGGATTAACCATCATAGCAGGTAATGCATTTTCGGATGAACATGTAGAAATAAAAGAGGCGAGACGCCAGGGTCTTACCTTTTACCGGTACCATGAATTCCTGGGAGAATGGCTGAAGCAATATACAAGTATTGCAGTAACGGGTGCACATGGCAAAACATCCACCACTGGATTGCTTGCACATGTGCTTGATCAGACTTACCCTATTTCCTACCTTATTGGCGATGGAACAGGGAAAGGACATGTTGACAGTAAATATTTTGTTTTTGAAGCATGCGAATACCGCCGGCACTTTCTCCGGTATGAACCAGACTATGCTATTATGACAAATATTGATTTTGATCATCCTGATTATTTCACGAGTATTGATGATGTATTTGAGGCATTCCAATCCATGGCTAATCAAGTTAAGAAAGGGATTATTGCCTGTGGAGATGACGAACAGCTTCAGCAGATCACAGCAAAAGTCCCAGTTGTATACTATGGCTTTTCAAGTACGAATGATTTCCAGGCACAAAATGTAAAAGAAACAGCAAACGGAACACAGTTTGATGTATTTGTCCGAAACAATTTCTATGAAACTTTCGAGATACCTATGTTTGGAAACCACAACGTACTGAACGCTTTATCAGTTATAGCAATTTGCCACTATGAAGGAATGAAAGCGGAAGATATGAGAGCCCTTGGAACTTTCAAGGGGGTTAAGCGCAGATTTACCGAGAAAACAGTTGGTAATCAGGTGCTGATCGATGATTATGCACACCATCCGAAAGAGATTACCGCAACAATTGATTCGGCGCGCAAAAAGTATCCGAACAAATCTGTTACAGCAATTTTTCAGCCTCATACATTTACGAGGACTAAAACTTTTCTGCAGGAGTTCGCTGACAGTTTAAACCTGGCAGACCAGGTATATTTATGTGATATTTTTGGATCGGCCCGTGAAGAGAGCGGGAAATTAACTATAAACGATCTTCAGGAACTTGTGGAGGACAGCAGTATTCTTGAGCTTTCTAATACAAAGATACTGAAAGACTACGACGACAGCGTACTCATTTTTATGGGAGCTGGAGATATTCAAAAGTTTCAGAAAGCCTATGAAGAACAACTTGAGTCTGATGGAAACCAAAAACTAAAGAATGCATAATCGGAAAGAGCTGGAAATTATTCCAGGCTCTTTTCTTTTTGTTCGAAATTTTTATTTAAAAGAGTTATAGTAAAGATAAGTGATGTAATCAGTAGTCAGATACAAGCACATTATAGTAAGGAGGCTAAATGATTAAGTTTGCTTAATTAAGGGTATACATATCCAGAGTAACTTTTTATTTCTTTACTGTAATGCTCTTTAAAATTACTGCTATTAACGTCTACTTAACGAAGGAGCTGACCTACCAATGGAAATTTTATTATCAATAGCAGCTATCATTGCAGCCTTAGCATTCGTCGTACTTGTTGTATACGTAGCGAAGACGTTAAAGGCCTCACAACGCACATTAAATGATGTTTCCGACACACTCGAAGGACTAGAAAAGCAAATGCAGGGAATAACTGCGGAAACTACAGAACTTTTAAATAAAACAAATAAACTTGCAGATGATGTCAATCAGAAATCGTCAAAGCTGAATGGTCTGTTTGATGGTGCAAAGGGAATTGGGGAAACTATTAAAGATTTTAACGAATCACTTCATAAGCTATCTGACAGTATCGCAACCAACGCAACCAAGAATCCTGAGAAAGCAGCTCAGGCAATCAAGTGGGGAAATACCGTAATCGATATGCTGAAAAAGAGAATGAAGTAAAGAAGCAAAAACTAAAGGAGGAATTAGGATGGAAGATAATAATACGAATAGTTCAAGCAATATTAACACGAAGGATTTCATGATCGGTACACTTATAGGAAGTATAGTAGGTGCATCATTTGCATTGCTTTTCGCTCCAAAAGCCGGTCATGAGTTGAGAGGGGATCTCAATGATTCAGCGACACAGTTAAAAGGTAAAGCCTATGAAAAAGGTTCTGGATGGAAAGATAAAGCCTATGTAAAAGGTACTGACTTAAGAACGAAGGCATCAGACTCTAAGCAGCGCTTGACTCAAAAAACGCAAGAGCTTACCAAAAATGTTCAAGAACGATGGAATCAGCGGGGAAATAAACAGCAGGAGGATGCGGAAGAAGCAGCTGAGGAAGTAGCAGAAGCTATTGAAGAGGCCGCAGAAGAAGTGGATAAAAAATAAAGCATATATATCAGGGGGCTGCCGTGTAAGAATGTACTTATACGTCAGCCTTTTTCGTATTCACTTGGAATGAGAAAGCGTACAGACCACCCTTCATATTTCCTTTGTAATTTATTGTCTGGTGGAGTATTATATATGAAAAAGGAATCGTAACTGGATATACACTAGGAGGCAGATTGGCATGAATGTGACAATATATGATGTAGCAAGAGAAGCAAATGTATCAATGGCAACCGTTTCACGAGTTGTTAACGGGAACCCGAATGTTAAACCCGCAACCAGAAAAAAAGTCCTTTCAACCATTGAACAGCTTGGTTATCGACCAAATGCAGTAGCACGCGGACTTGCTAGTAAAAAAACTACTACAGTAGGGGCAATAATCCCCGATATATCAAGCATATTTTTTGCGGAATTGGCACGAGGGATTGAAGATATTGCGACGATGTATAAGTATAATATTATTCTCAGTAACTCAGACCAGAATAAAGATAAGGAACTTCAATTAATCAATACAATGCTTGAAAAACAGGTTGATGGAATTTTATTTATGGGTGGCGACATAACGGAGGAACATGTTCAGCAATTTAAGAGTTCTTCTATTCCAGTGGTGCTTGCAGCTACTTATGATGAAACGAACACTATTCCGTCGGTAAACATTGATTATGAAGAAGCGGCTTATGAAGCAACATCCTTCTTGATGGAAAAAGGTAACAATAATATAGCCTTTATTTCAGGGCAGGATGATACTCTTATCAGTAAAGAGAAGTATAATGGATATCTGAGAGCACTGAAGGATAAATCTGTGAACGTAAATGATAATCATGTTCTCACAGGAGATTATACTTATGATTCCGGCCTGGAAGCAGCAGAACAGCTTTTAGCGTTGGATAATCGACCAACCGCTGTTTTTGTGGCCTCCGATGAGATGGCACTGGGAGTAATACATGGTGCTCAGGATAGAGGCTATCAGGTTCCTGGCGATCTTGAAGTGTTCGGGTTTGATAACACCCGTCTCGCTACAATGGTACGTCCAACCTTATCTACGATTGTGCAGCCTATGTATGATATCGGAGCAGTAGCAATGCGCCTTCTTACCAAGTATATGAATAAAGAGGCGGTCGAGGAAAAGAAAGTCGTATTACCGCACCGAATTATTGAGAGAAGCTCAACAAAATAAAAAGTATGCCGATATAAATAGAAAATCAAACATTATTCAACAAGCTTTTGGGGAGCGGGATTATGAGAAAAAGAGATATTTTGACACCAATCGGCATAACGCTGGGATTTATTATGATAATGTTGGCAATTGTTTCGAAAGATGGCACGAACGGTGTCGGGTCTTTCTTCGATGTTGCGTCAATTTTTATCGTCATTGGGGGACTGTTTGCTTCACTTTTTATTAACTTTAAAATGGAACAGATTAAACTGACAAGTAAAGTTATGAAAGAAGCGTTCCATAAGAATGACCAGCGGCTTCCTGAGCTTATTCAACTATTTATTCGGCTTTCTGAAAGGGCACGTAGAGAAGGTATTCTCGCACTTGAAAATGAATTGGATGACGTTGAGGATGAATTTATTAAAAAAGGTGTACTGCTGGCAGTGGATGGGGTAGAGCCTGAAGTGATTAACGATATTCTTTATGCCGAAATCACGGCTATGGAAGAGCGGCACTATAAAGGGCGTACTATTCTTGAGAAAGCTGGAGAGTATGCGCCAGCATGGGGAATGATCGGTACGCTGGTAGGTCTTGTCCTAATGCTCAACAGTCTTACAGATCCTAGCACGCTAGGGCCTAATATGGCTGTTGCATTACTGACGACCCTTTATGGTACAGTGCTTGCTAATCTGGTTTTCATTCCAATGGCGAACAAACTCGAAGCCAAAACCGAAGAAGAAATGTTTGTTAAACAGGTTATCATTGAAGGGGTTATTGGTGTCCAATCTGGACAGAACCCACGCATTCTCGAGGAGAAGCTGGGAGCATTCCTTTCTAATGAGACCAAGGACCGTGAAGAAACTGACGAGGAAGCCGCATTTGCGGGTGAGCGTGTAAATGAAGCGTAGAAGGGTCAGAAAAAGAAAAGATTCAGGTGCTCCTAAATGGATGGTTACATATTCAGACATGGTAACATTGATTCTTGTATTTTTTATTTTATTATTCTCCATGTCACAGATTGACCAGGTGAAGTTCGAAGCAATCTCTGAGTCATTCAAAAATAGGATGATTTTTGAATTCTTTCCATCGCCGGTACCAATGGAGAATCCAACTGAACATACAAGAGATCAGGAGAGTGGAAAGAACTCCAATGAATTTGAGAATCCCGTGCAGCTCCAGAATCGAAATGACCGGGATGAAAAAGAAGCAGAGGACAAGGAAGATTCACTTGACGAAATGATGAAAAATGTGAAGCATTATCTGAATGATAACAATTTAAATAACGTTGTATCAGCAAGCAGAACAGAACGAGGTGTGGTTCTGGTGCTCCAGGAAAGCATCCTATTTGATTCAGGAGAAGCTATAGTTCTGGATTCCGGTAAACCTTTTCTGGATAAAATGGGTAAGCTTCTTACAAAAATTCCAAACCATGTAAAAGTGGAAGGCCATACGGATGATCGGCCGATATCGAATTATCGGTATCCTTCCAATTGGGAGCTTTCAGGCGCTAGGGCAAGCAGTGTCATCCGGTATTTGATTAACGAAAATAATTTTGATGAGTCACGTTTTTCCTCGGTGGGATATGGAGACACACGGCCGATTGTACCAAATTCTTCTCCGGATAACTGGAGTAAGAATAGACGTGTAGAAATTGTGATTCTTGAAGCAGGAAATGATGTGTAATAGAAAAGGGAAATGACTTTATTGGTCATTTCCCTTTTCCTATTCTTATAAATTGTTTTGTTTATTCTTCGTGTACTTGAGAGCACTGAGTAAAACCTTTTCATTCTTTTCATTAATCTCAGGTTTTCTTGGGATTTTTGGGACGATTGATTTATCATCGTGCCAGTTTACAGGGAGTGTTACAGGCGAGTCGCTCTGCCATTTGGATAGCCATCCTTTTGGCAGTTCCCCTGAAGCTGTATTACCGGTTTTCATTACATTCCAGATTTGCGCCCAGGCGCGCGGGATTACCCGCCACATATCATACCCTCCGCCACCAAGTGCTATCCAGCGCCCTTCACAATACTGATGCGCCAGTTCATGTGCCAGGGAAGGTATCCTCTCATATATCTTCATGGTCGCACAGAGATGGGTCAACGGGTCATATGTGTGCGAATCAGCACCATTTTGAGTTAGAATAACATCGGGTTGAAAATATTCAGCTATTTCCCTGAAAGCGGATTCGTAAAGGTTTATAAAGGACTCGTCCTCTGTAAATGCATCGATAGGGAGGTTAAATGAATAACCATGTCCTTCCTTAATACCGCGCTCATTTACATTTCCGGTTCCAGGAAATAAGTAACGGCCTGTTTCGTGTATGGACAACGTGCAAACATTTGGGTCATCGTAAAAAGCCCATTGTACGCCATCGCCATGGTGTGCATCGGTATCGACATAAAGCACCTTTAAGTTATACTTCTCCCGAATGTATTTGATTGCTACTGCACCATCATTATAAATGCAGAAACCACTTGCTTTTCGTTTAAAACCATGATGGAGTCCACCACCGAGATTTAAGGCATGCCGGGATTTTCCCTGCAGAACTTCATCAACGGCCGTAAGTGTTCCGCCCACGAGCAAACTTGCAGCCTCGTGCATATCTGAAAAAATTGGTGTGTCTTCCGTTCCAAGCCCGTATTCTATTCCTTCTTCGGAATTCAGCAACCCCGCGCCAGCTTTTTTTACAGTTTCTATATAAGCCCGATCATGGAATAAGGCAAGCTCTTCCTCAGTTGCTAGCCGGGGTTCTACCATATCGCTTTCGCTTAACGTATTTATTTCTTCCAACAATTCTTTTGCTAACAATACCCGTTTCTGATTAAAAGGATGTTCCGGGTGAAAATGGTAGTTTAAGAATGTATCAGAAAAGATAAAAGATGAATTACATGTCATAGCTTAGGCTCCACAATATTATTTGGCCACATCAGTTCATAGCCTGCCTTTCGGAGATCCTGAATAACGGGCATTGGATTCATTGTTTGGACACGGAAGACGAGTATTTTATAGTTTGGGTCATCATTATACGGATAAACAAGTACAGAAGAGATATTTGTTTTACGTGCGCCAAATACAGCAGCAACTTCAGGTAAGATTCCGGGTTTGTGAGGAACTTTCACCTCAATTTGAGAGCTTTGAACGTTTGTACCGGTTAATTGGATAAGAGTATGCAGCATATCTTTTTCGGTAATAATGCCAACCAATTTATCATTTCTGACAACAGGTAGACATGCGAACTCTTCATCATAAAAAATCCGTGCTACTTCTTCTACAAAATCAAGTGGATGTACTGTAACCACTGGTTCGCTCATAATACTCTGAATCTTGTTTTCTAATTCTTTCTGATTTGATTCTTTATTGAATATGGAAGGAGTTGCATCTCTGACATCCCGGTCGGATACAATCCCTACTACCTGATATTCTTCATTGGTTATAGGAATGTGTCTGATGTGATTTTCCTGCAGCAGATTCCAAGCCTCCGCAATCGTTGCGGAAGGTGATAAAGTAATAATATTTGTTTTCATAATTTCTTCAACTAACATTAAAAGCCCTCCCTCATATTCCGGTATTTATGACGCTGCAAAAACCGGAGCTTATCAAATTGATTAACGGATTCTTCGGATACATTTTCACCTATCCGCACCATCAAACAGTTAGCAGGATGTGAAATAATCTCCGGATCATCAGTTGGGGCAGGGAGCAGACCACCTGCAGCCATCATCTTCTCCATGACTTTCCGGTAATCCCAGATACTCAGCCTTGTGCCATCTAAATCCCAGTGCCAGTAATACTCGGTGGAGATAATAATATAGTTCTCCATGTATTCATCCATCATGGATACCTCGAGTAAACCTGAGGCAACCTTCGCCCCTCGATATTTAGGGATAACCTCTATGGCACCCAGCTCGATTAAATCTTCCATATTAAACTCCGACCATCGCTCAAGCGGATCGGGGTGGAGGTATGTTACATAGCCTACTATGGTTTCTTCATTTCTCGCTATGATAATACGACCTTCCGGGAAATCGGCAATACTCAAGACAGCTTCAAACTGTTTAGGAGCGGGACGGAAGGCTGTAAGCTGTTCATGAAAATGGTATTTTTTGAGTTCTGAAGATGGTAGTGGTCCCTCGATGATAATTGAACCATTCGGTGTATCGCGTGTCATTGACTGATACGTTTTTACGTGATTCATTTCTTCACCGCCTTATGGAAGAGATTAACTCTTTTATGACATTCATTATACAGGAACAAATGTCACTTTTTTAGTGATATGAGGGGAAAAAGAGAATAAAAAATCAGGCAGTGTCATTGGGACACTGCCTGATTGAACTAGTTATTGTTTTGCCTGTACGGAAAATGTTGCAGAATCGCTCGCTTCGCCATCTGCAGTTATTTTACCATTATATTTGGTACCATTCGGCTGAATACCCTCAAAAACAACCTTGTTGCCTGTTGTTGTTTTCTTTAAATCTTCACCTAGAGTAACTGTGAATTTTGCCGATGCGTCATATTTCCAAGTAACGGTTACTGTCTTATTATTTTTATCATAAGAGGCACTAACATTAGAAAGCGTCACTTTTTTCTCATCCGGTTTATCAGGTTTCGGCTTATCCGGATCCTCAGGTTCTTCAGGTTCATCTGGCTCAGGTTTTGTAAAGTCTCCAACTTTCGCTTCATTAGAAGCGCCAGACTCAAGTCCAAAGTAATCTACTGCTTTAACCATATAAACTGCTTTACCACCTGATATAGTAAAGCTTGTTTCAGTTGTATTTCCAACTAGGCTGAATGAAGCACCAGGCTTGCTTGCACGGAACACACGATAGCCTACAACATCTTTACTGCTTGAATCCTTCCAGGTCAACTTACTTCCTGATCCTGAAACAGAAGTAGGGGCAGCAGGCTTCTTGCCATCATCATTTATTGTATCACTGCTTATTTCGGACGATGGTAAGCTAATCTTTTCCCATAATTCCCGATTGGTACGAGGGAAGAGATCGGTCAGATCATCAAGCTTATCATAGCCCTTCCGTTTCAGGAATTCAGGGTTAAATGTCAATCCATCACCCTGGGTGAATTCTTTCGGTGTGTTTTCTCCAGCTATGACCGCCTTTCCGTCGACCATAACGTATGTGCCTCTTATCAGACTGTCATCTTTCTTGGTTGGAACATATTTTGCATTGAATATGTCTGTTTTTACCAATCCAGCTTCCCGACATAAATCAGATGGAAGCATTCCTGAGATTGCACAATAACTTCTGGACACAATCCCACCTGGACGTTCGAAGTTATTTGCCGGTGCAACCAGCTTCGGATTAATATCTGAAGCAGCGTTTATAAGTTCAGCCCACAGCTTAACATTCCGGTTACTGTAGCCTAGCGAACAGCTGGAACATTTTATGGATTGTGGAATTCTATACCCCATCCATGTTCCAAAAGTTACATTAGGATTCGTTGCAACAAACCAGGTATCTTTCCAGTTCTGGGATGTTCCGGTTTTACCTGCCCAATCCACACCACTGTATTTCAGTTGGGAGTTCACGTAGGCAGCTGTACCACTGTCGATTACATCACGCATCATATCAATTGTAAGGTATGTTGTCTGCGGTGAGAAAACCTCAACAGGTTTGCTCTCATGCTGATAGAGTGTTTCCCCGTCGGCAGTAGTGATTTTTTCAATCATATAAGCGTCGACAAATTTACCGTTATTTCCAAAAGTGGTGTATGCATTAACATTTTCTTCAATGGTTACACCATTTGTTGTTCCCCCAATACCAAGTGATAGATTGGCATATTCGTTATCTCCAAGAGTTGATATACCCATTGGTCTTAGGAACTCGTTTACAGGATTTTGTCCCAATATTTGGCTGTAAACATAGATAGCAGGGATATTATACGAATTTTCCAATGCCTTACGAGCTGATACCAAGCCATGATAACCACCTGCATAGTTTCCAGGTGTATAGCTTCCGGCTGGGGTTGAAAATGTCATTCTAAAGTCTGGCACCGGAGTTCCAGGTTGCACAGCCCCCTTTTCCATTGCGGGAGCATAGGTAAGAATCGGCTTCATCGTACTACCGTTTGAGCGGGTGGTGGATGTCGCATAGTTTAGCTGGTCTTCAGAAGTATATTCTCTTCCTCCTACAAAGCTAATAATTCTTCCTGTGCTATTTTCCATGAGTATTCCGCCGGTTTCCATTGGCTGATTAATCTTGACTCTTTCACCTTCTGAATTGGTGATATAGCCACTCCAGTTTGGTCCGTAGTACTTGTACTTAGCTACAATTTCTTTAAATTTATCATGTGTCTTTTTATCAATGGTTGTATGGATTTGGTAGCCATTTTTCCGTAGAGCACGGTCAGCAAGAATCTCATACTCTTCCATAAGTTTTTCGTCTTTGTTCAAGTCTTCCATTGTATATCCGTCTTCCTTAGCAAGCTGTTTCAGAATAAGTTCTTTTGCCCGCTTTTCGACTTCAAACGTAAGGTACGGATATTTTTCGATTGGTGATTTAGAATCCTCGGTGAAATCCTTCACAATATTATATTTCATTGCTGATTCATATTGTTTTTTGGTAATGTACTCAGCTTCATACATACGGGTGAGCACTGACTTCATTCGATTAATTCCCGGTTGCAGTCCTGCTTTATCTTTCAAACCACCGTCGTTTGTGAATGGTGTATAAGCGAATGGGCTCTGTGGCAACCCTGCAAGATATGCAGCCTGCGGTAAATTCACTTTTGAGGCATCAATACCGAAAATTCCCTGTGCCGCTGTCTGGATTCCGGCAATATTGCCGCCGGATGCATCCCTTCCGTATGGCACAACGTTTAGATATGCTTCGAGAATCTCATCTTTGTCAAAAAAGCGTTCCAACCTTAATGCAAGAAGAATTTCTTTAGCTTTTCGTTCAAAAGAGACTTCGTTCGTCAGAATTTGGTTTTTGATCAACTGCTGGGTAAGTGTACTTCCGCCGGTTTTGACCGAAGCGTTTGTAACTTCCTGCATCACCGCACGGACAATTGCCTTTGGAACAATACCTTTATGTTCTTCAAAATATTCATCTTCTGTAGCTATTACCGCATTCCGCAGTGTTTCAGAGACATTCTCCAGTGAGACTTCCTCTCTATGTATGTCAGACCGGACATTGCCGATATATTTCTCCCCGGCAAAATATAGCTTGGACGTTTCCTCATAATTGTAAATATCTTTTTCCATGCTTGCATAGCTTCGAACCGGTTCGTCTTTTACAAGTGAAGCAAAGTAGCCTGCTCCGACCCCACCGGCGAAGAAGAAACCAACAAGACCTACAACTATGAAGAACAAGATAATATTCCAGGCCACATCATAGGATATCCTGGAAACCTTTTGTATTCTCCCAGTTGTCCAAAGTGTCTTGACCTTCTCTGTATATTTTTGAAATAATTGTTTATAATCCAAAATAAGACCTCCTAAATTCAAACACTATTATAGCATAATAGGCTAGTAAGGTGTATATTAAATTAGATAAATATATTGCTTTATAAATACTTATATGGTATGAATAGAGAGAATATAGTTTACAGGCATTGAAGGACCGGAGTAGTTTTGCAAATCCCTTTTCCAGAGAGCTGACGGCAGGTGAAAGTCAGTAAACATTTGCAGGCGAATTACAGTCTGGAGCATCTTCTCACCCGAGAAGACGGTGACATCACCGTTAACAATCCCAAAGTGGCACGGATGTGCAACAAGGGTGGTACCGCGAGTCAAAACTCGTCCCTTTTATATTTTTAGGGGCGGGTTTTTTTGATTTCAATTTATGATTGGAGAGTGAACAGGTTGGATATTTTAAAGGATTTAGAGAAACGCAATTTAATTCAACAGACCACTGACAGGGAAGGGCTGGAAAAACACCTTGCGGAGAATCAGGTCACACTGTACTGCGGTTTTGACCCAACTGCTGACAGTCTGCATATTGGACACTTGCTGCCAATAACGATGCTGAAGCGGTTCCAAAAGGCAGGACACCGTCCTATAGCACTGATTGGTGGGGGCACAGGGATGATTGGGGATCCAAGCGGTCGTTCAGATGAAAGGTCGCTTAACGAAGCAAACGTCGTAAAAGGGTACAGTGACAGGATTAAGGAACAGCTTGCAAAACTTCTTAATTTTGATACTGGCTCCAACGCCGCTGTTGCACGTAACAACCATGACTGGCTTGCAAGCATGACCGTGATTGATTTTCTGCGTGATGCAGGAAAACATTTTGGGATTAATTATATGCTTGGGAAAGAATCAGTCTCTGCCAGAATTGAACAGGGTATTTCCTACACCGAATTTAGTTACATGATTCTGCAGTCACTGGATTTTTTAAAGTTGTACGAACAGGAAAACTGTACCCTGCAAATTGGCGGCAGTGACCAATGGGGTAATATAACTGCCGGGATGGAACTAATCCGGCGTTCCCGTGAAGATGTGGGAGAAGAAGCAAAGGCTTACGGATTAACCGTGCCACTGATCACAAAAGCAGATGGAACTAAATTTGGTAAGACGGCAGGTGGAGCAGTATGGCTTGATCCTGTTAAAACTACTCCGTACGAATTTTACCAGTTCTGGATAAATACAGATGACCGTGATGTTATGAAGTTCTTATACTACTTTACATTTCTTGATCAGGAAGAATTGGATCAGTTGCAGGATGAAGTCGATACCCGTCCGGAAAACCGGGTAGCACAGAAAAGACTTGCAGAAGAAATGACACGCACGGTTCACAGCCAGGAAGCACTGGAGCAGGCACAAAAGATTACCGCGTCTCTGTTTAGTGGGGATTTGAAGGACTTATCTGGAAATGATATTGAACAAGGTTTTAGAGATGTTCCAACTTATGAAACTACTAAAGAGGATATTGGACTAATCGATCTTTTAGTTAACGCATCAATTTCCTCATCAAAGCGACAGGCGAGGGAAGACATCAAGAACGGGGCAATTTACATTAATGGTGAACGGCAGCAGGACCTGCAATATAATGTAGGTTCAGATGACCGAATTGAAGACAGATTTACCATTATTCGTCGCGGGAAGAAGAAGTACTTCCTAATAAGATTTAAATAATTTTATCGTATGAAATTTTTACAGAATATAAGACCGTCTCATATCTGGGGCGGTCTTTTTAATTTTTTGAGGAATAAGGTGTGGACGAATGATGTGGAGGAGGGGTTTTTGCGTAGCCGTTCTTTCCTTGTCAGGAGGATGTGATGGGACCCTGCTTTAAAAAGCCACAGTTTGAAGAATATGAATCGGGATTTTTATAGGTTTGACAAACAATTAAACACACCTCTTTCTATTAAGTTTTACAAGTGAAAATTCTGCTCATTAGGAAACAACAAATGGTGAACTTCGACGCAAAAATTGTGAAACTCGAGCAAACTAATTGTGAACACCGGCGAAAACCGATCAAACTCCGGCACTCGCACCCTTTAACCTCACCTCACCCACAATGGTTAGGATCAATCATAAATATGAGGTTGAAGTTCCATGGGAAAAAATCATTATAGTCTTTATGAAAAACTGTATTAGTGAGATTAAATGAATTTAAATGTTAAAACAGAGGAGTTTGGCAGTGGTAAGTTTTATATCGTTTTCTGATATGGGTTTATCTTGATTGAACTTACTCACTAGACTAAAAAATATCCCCTGAAACGTTGATATAACAACATTTCAAGGGATATTCGTGTGTCAACCTTTAAACAAGAAAGATTAACGAGAGTAGAATTCAACGATAAGTGCTTCGTTGATTTCTGCTGGAAGTTCAGAACGCTCAGGGTAACGAGTGTAGCTTCCTTCCAGGTTATCTGCATTAAATGAAAGATATTCCGGTACGAAGTTATTCACTTCGATGGCTTCTTTCACGATGTCAAGGTTTTGGGATTTTTCACGAAGACCAATAACCTGACCTGGCTTAAGACGGTATGATGGAATATCAACGCGCTTGCCATCTACAGTCACGTGGCCGTGGTTAACAAGCTGACGTGCTTGTCTGCGTGTACGTGCAAGACCAAGACGATAAACAAGGTTATCAAGACGGGATTCAAGAAGGATCATGAAGTTTTCACCATGAATACCTTTCATGTTTCCTGCTTCAGTGAAAATATTACGGAACTGACGCTCGTTCAATCCGTACATGAAGCGAAGTTTTTGTTTCTCCTGTTGCTGAAGACCATACTCAGAGATTTTTTTACGTTGGTTTGGTCCGTGCTGACCAGGAGCGTAAGGACGCTTATCCAGTTCCTTACCAGTTCCAGTTAATGAAATGCCAAGACGACGTGATTTTTTCCATACTGATCCAGTATATCGTGCCATGGGACATTTCCTCCTTTATATTATATTTGCATAAAATAAGACAGTGTGTTCCAACTCGCCATACATTTTGTTTTCATGTACCATCGCTCCAGCAGCAGAGAGTTACACGATACACCTCTTATTGGAGGAACAAAATGACACAAACGCAGGTTCACGTAAGCTACCTTTTTATTTTACACAAAGAATAGTATATAAGTTATGACGGCTTAAGTCAACAAAATAAGCTAATTTCCAAAAATAAACTATAGATAGGGGATATTTTTACGAATCAGTATAGGAAACCCTGTTTCTTTCCGATATAATGAATAATAAAAATACTTGTTCTAATGATGGGTGATGGAAATGGATTCACGGCTTACTTTAAAAGAAAAAATAAGAGATGTCTATTTTGAGTTGATTGCTGATATTGCGTATTATTCACACGGAACCTTACTACAGGCGATAGTTGACCGCCTGCAGGTAGTCCTGAATACTTCCAATACGGCAATCTATGTTTACAATGATTGGACAGACCAATATGAACTCGGCACTGCCTCTCATCATGCGTCTCTTCAAAATATCCTGACACCGCCCTACATCTGGAGTAATACAGAATCAGTAGCAGACGGTAAAGTCGCTTTTCAAAATAGTAGTGATTCCCGGGAATCTGTCATTATACCTTTATATCCAAAATATAAGCCTGCATGCCTTTTGTTTTTGACTGTTGATGATAATCGCAGTCTATTTCACATGGATAGTATCGCTATTATAAAGCACGAGACGGAACAACTACTGAAACTGGTTAACTATTACAGACAAAGTAAGACAAGTGAGCAACGGAATAAATTCTTGTTTGATATGTCATCGCGTCTCTATTCCATGACACGGAAGGAGGAAATTTTAGCCGAAATTGTACAGGGGCTTCAGGAATTATACCCGAACTTTTCCTATTATATATTACTTTCACAAGACTATGATTCCACTGAAGCTCTTCCGGTGAAAACAATCGAGTATAGTGATGATGCAACAAAAATGGTTAGTACCCAAGCATTTTTAACTGGTGAGGTACAGCTTGAAGACCGAATAAAAGAAAAGAACACTTGTCTATATGCTCCTTTAAAAGGAAAGCAGGGTATTTATGGAGTGCTTCAGGTAATTACTCCGCATGAAATCGGATTTCCTCAGGAGGAGATCAGTTTTATAACCAAATTCTCAGAAACGGCCGGTGCCGCGTTTGAAAACGTGACACTGTATCAGCATTCCAACCACCTTGTTGAAGACTTAAAATTGCTGAACGAAGCAACACATAAATTGAACTCCAATTTGCGGTTGAATGATATCATAATGACAGTCAGACACCAGATTATGAATGCTTGTGGCGCAACCCAGGTTGGCGTTGTTTATTTGAAAGATGGAGATCGTGAGGAATATGATATTTTAACTGGAAGTACAAATTATTTTAAAACCAGTGAAGGAAAAATGTTTGCAGCTTCCATTTTCGAGAGAGTTAGGGCAGATCGGGAACCAGTACTTAGTGGAGATTTTAATGCGACTGACTTATTTGTCCCATACAGATCTGTCATCGCAGTCCCGATGGTTCAGTCAGATATTGTTCACGGTGTAACCGTAATTATGAGTGAGGAAAAATATTATTTTTCATTTGATTCTTTCAAGCTAATCCAATCACTGGTCCAGCATTCGACACTAGCACTTACCAACGCCGTATTACGGAATAAATTAGAGATGGCTGTAAAAACTGATTATCTAACAAAGCTATATTCAAGAAACTATTTGGATGAAATGCTAAAACTCCACATGGAAAATGAAGAAAAAGGCACACTGATCCTCTTCGATATTGATGACTTTAAAAAAATCAATGATACATATGGACATTATATTGGAGATGAAGTGATAGTCCAGGTGGCGGATATTATTCGTGACCATCTGGGTATGAGGGATATAGCAGCCAGGTGGGGTGGTGAAGAGTTGGCTGTTTATCTGCCTGATGCTGATATCGAGGATGGATTAAAACTGGCAGGTGCTATCCGCCGGCAGGCAGCAAATTTTACCGAGCCATCTATAACGATGTCATGTGGAGTTGCATCCTGGACGGATAAAGCCAACGATTCTGCGAGTGAAGTCTTCCTTCGGGCTGATAAAGCGTTATACGAAGCAAAAAGTATTGGAAAGAACTGTGTAGTGAGAGAAAAGGGGCGACCGAAAAAATCTGTAGATGTGGCTGATTGACGTAATCAGCCACGATACAGTTATTTTTTAAACGAACAGTATTTAAAAGTTTATACGGTAGGTAGATAGTATAAGAAAAACTTCCACGCTCGTTGTAGACGAGACGAATGTCAGGAGTTTTTAAGAAAGTTAACCAGGGTATCAGCAAATTTTTCCAGGTAAGATTGGTCTATTTCATCAAACCTGTCTGTGACCGGGCTGTCAATGTCAAGCACACCATAAATTGCATCATCAACGATCAGTGGAACAACAATCTCCGACCTGCTTGCACTGTCACAGGCAATGTGGCCAGGGAAAGCCATTACATCATCCACACGCTGGGTCTTCAGTTCTTTAATTGCCGTACCGCATACGCCTTTACCGTATCCAATTCGTATGCAGGCAGGCAATCCCTGAAATGGTCCAAGTACTAATTCATCGTCTTTCCACAAATAAAACCCAACCCAGTTCACTTCTTCCAGAAATTGGTTCAGCAATGCGGAGGCATTTGACAGGACTGCAATATGGTCTTTTTCGTCCTCTGATAGTGCGGACAATTGTTTAATCAACAGTTCATAATCTTTGACTTTGTCACCGGAATACGATGTAGTCTGAAACATATACATTTTCCTCTCAGGCAGTTGTTATTTCGACAATATCCAGAAATATTTGTCGAGCGAAAAATGAAGGATTCGTCCCCACTTTGTCGTAATTGAGATGTAAGGAGTTGAGAATACATATGAAAAAGAATCCAACAAAACAAAAGGTGATTGATGCAGCATCATCTTTATTTTTCCAGAATGGTTTTCATGGAACCTCGGTCAGGGATATTGCAGATAAAGCGACAGTCAATGTTTCACTAATAAGCTATTATTTTAAAAGCAAGCAGGGTCTTCTTGAACATGCGGTAACGCAATACTATGAAGCATATCTGAAGGCCATTGAAACATCAATCGCTGAAAATGAATCCGCTTCTCCACTTGATCGTCTGAAAAAAATGGTTGAGGCTATTATACAGTACAAACAAAGTAATCATCAATTTACATGTTTTGTCCACCGGGAACTTTCACTGGATTCTATCTTTGTCAGGGAAATGACCGTTACATACCTTGCCAAGGAGAATTACTTTATCAGCAACACTTTTTCAGCGATTTTTTCAAAAAACAAAAAGTATAACCAGCAAAGTCAGTTTTTACTTATGCAGTTAAAAGGGATGCTTATAACTCCTTACATTTTGCAGAATGAATGGAAAAATCAAGTTGTTGGTGATTATTCGCATAACCAGTTTGCAAAGAATTACGCAAAGTCAATCGCGGATTGGCTGGATTATATTGTACAGCAGAACGAGGAATAAAATAATTTATTGCAAGATGTGGGCGAGTCACACCGCCTTTTTCTGTTTCTGGACAAAAAATTTGTCAATTGGTCATTTAATTTGTAATTTTTTCGCCAAAAATGCGAATAACATGGTATCATATGTATAATAATGACATAATTATATTTTCTGAAATGAACGATGGAATACCTGTTTTTCAAATGAGATCAGTAAATAATCATCCTCTTATTCAGGAATTTAGTTAGGAGGCTCAAATATGGCATATATCATCGGAACTATTTTAGTTGTCATAACGCTAATAATTGTAGGACTCATTTTGCGGAAAAGAGTTTATGACGTGGTTGACCGGCTTGAGGCGTGGAAAATGGATATTATGAACCGTAACATTGCATCGCAGCTGGCACGGATAAAAAGGCTGAACCTTTCCGGAGAAACACAGGTGAAATTTGAGTCATGGAAAGACCGGTGGGAATATATCGTTACGAAGGAGCTGCCGGATATCGAAGAGTTCCTTTTCGATGCGGAAGAAGCTGCAGATCGTTACCGATTCAGTGGTGCCAGGAAAACACTGCGAAAAGTGGAACAAACACTTGAATCCATCGAAAACGATATTGAGCAAATGCTTAAAGAACTTGATGAATTGATGGATTCCGAGGAAAACAGCCGTAAAGAGATTGAGCAAATTGAACCAGCGCTGAAGGGGCTAAGAAAAAGTCTTTCACAAAACCGTTACCAGTTCGGTAAGGCTGAAATCCGTTTTGAAGTTGAGATAGATGAACTTTCCGAACAGCTCGCCCAATACCATGAACTGACTGAGTCCGGTGATTATTATGAAGCCCAGAACCTGGTAAATGAATTAAAATCAGGAATTGAGGATTTGGAAATCCGTATTAAAGAGTTTCCGGCAATCTATAAGAAATGCAAAAATGACTTGCCTTCTGAACTTGATGAATTGTTTAAGGGATTGCGCGATATGAAGGATAATGGATACAGAATTGAACACTTGGGATTTGAAAAAGAGGTACATAATTATCAGCGTAGACTGATTGACTGTGTGAATACCCTGGAAAAGGGGGAACTCACTGAGGCCAAGACTGTAGCTGAGGAAGTGGACGAAAGAATTGCCGAGATGTATCAACTTCTGGAAAAAGAAGCAATCGCTAAAAGCTATGTGGAAACGAAGATACCCGGCTATGAGGAAGCTCTTAATAGTCTAGAAAGCAGTTTTCATATCACAAAAGACGAAGTCGAACTGCTCAGACAGACCTATTATTTTGAGGACAGTGATATGGAGAAATATCTGTCGCTTGAAAAATCCATTGTTCAACTAAGGAATCAACTTAATGAACTGGGTACAGAAATAGAGACCAAGAATAGTTCTCATACAGAGTTGCGTGCTGAACTTGAAAACGGTCTAAAACTTGTTGATGAACTACAGGAGAAACACGAGGAATTCAAAAAACGAATCCAAAACCTTCGAAAAGATGAAGTAGAAGCTAAAGAGAAATTGAAAGAAATGAAAAATGAACTTTACTTGATTAATCGTCGTCTTAATAAAAGTAATATCCCTGGGGTGCCAAGGTTTATATGGAATATTATGGATGAGGCAGTGGATAAAAATAACAAGGTGTTGAAGGCGCTGGAGAAACAACCGCTTGATATTACAGAAGTGCAGCATGCCCTTTCCGAATCGAAAACTGCGATTGACCGTGTAACCGAGCAAACCGATCTCATGCTTGATCAGGCATTTTTGACTGAGCAGGTAATCCAATATGCTAACCGATACAGGAGCAACTATCCATTATTGGCTGCTAAGTTATCGGAATCTGAACGGTTGTTCCGATCCTATGAATACGACCTGGCACTTGAGCAGGCAGCTAAAGCAGTTGAAGAGGTAGAACCTGGCGCATTAAAACGGATTGAATCTTTTCAGGTGGCTACAAACTAAAATGGTCGAAAAAAGTAAAGTTCTTCTAATAGCCCTTGGTGTATGTACGTTAATTATATGGACGGCTGCTATAATGATCTTTTTCGGCCAGCGGGAGCTGAATCAAGCTGAGCTGCATACGTTCACAGATAATACACTTGATATGAAGGAAGAAATCATGGTGCCCGTTAACCAGAAAGCTGAAATTATGGTACACCATGGAGAAGAAAGGCGCACATTAGCAGCGAAATCCAATACTGTATTGAAATCGAATAATAGCAATAAAGTTTCAATTGATGTATTATTGGAACTGATCAATAGTAATGAGTAAACCTTCTTGGCAGCTAAAATGTTAGGGAATAAAGTATAAGTTTATCTCAGGCTTGAAAGTATAAGTGAAAACTTAAGCTTTCACCAGAAAACTTGGCGAAAGCCAAGTTTTTCTATTGCCGGGAATAATATACAAGGAGTCATATTAATGATTTATTTGGATAATAGTGCAACTACTAAACCGGATCCTGCTGTACTTGACAGTTTTACTCAGGTATCGCAACGCTTTTTTGGAAATCCATCCAGCATCCACCAGCTGGGTGGTGAGGCAGAAAGGCTTCTTATCAGGTCAAAAGAACAAGCAGCTAATCTTCTGGGTGTTAATTCAGATGAAGTTATTTTCACCGCTGGAGGAACAGAGGGCAATAATCTGGCTATTAAGGGAATTGCGCTGGAGCATAGGGGTCGGGGGAAACATATCATCACAACCGATATAGAGCATCCGTCTGTGTTTGAAGCTTGCCAAAGTCTGGAGCGCTTGGGGTTCAGAGTGACTTATCTTCCGGTTAACAGAGACGGTGAAATTTCGGTCGATGACTTAAAAAAAGCGATTAATGATGACACCATACTGATCAGTATGATGCATGTAAATAATGAAATAGGCTCGATTCAACCTGTAAAGGAAGTTGGCGAAATCGCTAAACAACATCCAAAGTTATTTTTTCATGTTGATAACGTACAGGGAATAGGAAAAGTACCATTAACTCTGGAGGACAGCGGGATTGATTTATGTACCATTTCCGGTCATAAGTTGCATGGTCTTAAGGGGACTGGAATCCTTTATGTAAGCAGAGGAACAAAAATTTTCCCGCTTTTCCATGGTGGGAACCAGGAACGGGCAATTCGTTCAGGGACCGAAAACCTTGCGGGAGCTGTAGCAATGGTTAAGGCGCTTCGTCTGATAAGGGACAAGGAAGAAAAACAGGTGAGCAGCTTGTACAATCTCCAGGCATATTTACGGGACCGACTAACCAAAATGGATGGAGTGGAACTTAACACTCCACCAAAAGCTGCTCCGCATATAATGAACATTTCAGTTCCAGGGCTAAAACCCGAAGTTATGATTCATAAGCTAGGCGAAAAGGAAATATTTATTTCGACTAAGTCTGCATGTTCTTCTAAACAGACAGACGAAAGCAAGATTCTTTCAGCCTGCGGGCATACTAATGAACGGACAACTTCGGCGCTTCGTATCAGTATGTCGTACGACACAAACGAGAAAGAAATCGAAACCTTTTTAGAGGTATTTGAGCAGTCAGTCGAACAATTAAAAGAAGTTATGGAGTAGATAATTATGCAATATGATCATATTTTAATCCGTTATGGAGAGATGGCACTTAAGGGGAAGAACAGAAAAAAATTCATCAATAAGCTTCAAAGCAACCTGCGGAAAAAACTGCGTGAATTTCCTGACGCCACGGTAAAACGCACCCAGGGAAGAATGTTTGTTTTATTGAATGGCCATTCTCCCGAACCGTTAATTGAACAATGCAGGCAGGTCTTTGGAATACAAAGTCTGAGTCTTGCTGTAAAGGTGAACAACGAAGAAGAAGAAATAAAGGAAGCGGCGTTGTGGGCGCTGACGAACAGCGAAAATGTCCAAACTTTTAAGGTATCGGTAAAGCGGATTGATAAAAACTTTCCAATCCGTTCCCAGGATATGAACCAAGTGCTAGGTGGTTACCTGCTGTCAAACTCTGAGGGTTATACAGTTGACGTACACAATCCCGATCTTGAGATAAAAGTGGAAATTAGAACCGAGGCAACGTATATTACATCAAGCAACATTCCAGGTGCTGGAGGAATGCCGGTTGGTACAGCAGGTAAATCGCTTCTTCTCCTATCCGGGGGAATCGACAGTCCTGTTGCAGGTTATTTAGCAATGAAACGCGGCGTACAGTTGGAAGCCATCCATTTTCATTCGCCTCCATTCACTAGTGAGCGTGCGAAACAGAAGGTTCTGGATCTAGCTGAAAAATTGACGCATTACGGAGACTCTGTAAAAGTGCACATTGTTCCATTTACGAAAATGCAACAGCACATATACCGGGAAATGCCTGAAAGCTACGCAATGACAATAATGCGGCGGATGATGTTGCGTATAAGTGAAGCGGTTTGCAAACAAGAATCCATATTATCGATGACCACTGGTGAGAGTCTCGGCCAGGTAGCCAGTCAGACGATGGAGAGTATGAATACCATCAATGAAGTAACGAATTATCCCATTATCCGTCCACTCGTAGCGATGGATAAGGATGATATCGTTAAAGTTTCCCGAAAAATTGATACGTACGAAATCTCGATTCGTCCGTATGAAGATTGCTGTACTATTTTTGTCCCAAAATCGCCTAAGACAAGACCCGCAAGAGAAAAGGTGAACTATTTCGAATCACAGGAGGACTTCAATGGAATTCTGGAGGAGACCATCAATGGCATTGAGACAGTTACCATAACTGGGGAGTTGGATAAGGACAAAGAATTTGAAGGACTTTTTTAGCATTGTTGACATGAACTACCAGTTTAGAACACTTCCATCCTGCACATTATAAGGGTACCAAGGAGGTGAATTAACATGCCTAGTAACAACAGTTCAAATCAATTGGTAGTTCCTGGAGTACAACAAGCTCTAGACCAAATGAAAACTGAAATTGCACAAGAATTTGGCGTGCAACTTGGTGCTGATACCGTATCCCGTGCAAACGGTTCAGTAGGTGGAGAAATCACCAAACGTCTAGTAAGAACAGCTCAACAGCAAATGAACGGAAACATTCAGTAACAACAATTAAATATAATGGATGAAGGGCTATCCTGCGGGGTAGTCCTTTTTTGCAAGGTAAGAAAGTATATAATTTTGGCTTTATAAAGCTCTTTGCCAGCAAGAGCCACGTCCAGCTATGACGCACAGGACGTGCTAGTGCCGGGGAAGCCACAGGACGTGGCGTTCTCCCCGGCCAGCGCCCATCACCTAGTGCCCTTCCGGACTCTTCTTACGATAAAGTAGACTTGCCGATTGGTGGAACCAGAGGCATAGTCGCACTTATACCCTTGTGGTGAAAGTCAACATCAATTCTAAGTGAAGGAAGGCCGACTAAAAACGGCCTTTGCGGCCAACGTCGGCATACCCCTATGAAGGGGCATGTTTCTTTTATCTCATTGTAGAGTGCTCCAGTTTGTACGTTGCTAAACGGGCGTTTGCGCTTTTCTTTATTCTCTTTAATGCTTATAATCCTCACAGTTGATATAAATTGGGGTGTAACAGCATAGCTTCGCTTCGGAAATACATTGCGCTTTTTACCCGGAGTGGTAAAAGCGACTGCCCGTAGCGGAAATCAATATATTAGTTACGTCGCAGTTAATAATTTTTAAGTAAAACACAGTATTCTTTTAAAAACAGCTTGATTTAATCCTCTTGATTTTTTTACTTTAAATCAGTAAAGTGCTTAGTAGAGATAACGTATCAGGGAGGAATCACATCATGGGTAAACTTTGGTTCGGTGGGCCTATTTACACGATGGATAACGAAAGAGAGGCCGTTGAAGCTGTTTATACAGAAGACGGTAAAATTAAAGCTGTTGGGACATATGAGCGGTTGTATCATGATTTTTACGACAAAATCGAAAGTGAAATGAACCTTAAGGGGAAAACAATGCTTCCTGGTCTGGTGGACAGCCATATGCACCTTATCGGGCATGGAGAGAAACTGTTGCGTCTCGATCTTTCCCAAATGAAATCGCCCGAAGAAGTAAAAGAAGCATTGAAGAACCGAACAGCTAATTTGTCAACGGATGAATGGCTTATTGGTGAAGGCTGGAATGAAAATCAGTGGGTTAATCCTAAAATTATCCCCAGGGCTGAGTTGGATGAAGTGAGTCCGGATAACCCGATGATTCTTACACGTGTATGCCGGCATGCTGTTCTGGCTAATTCAAGGGCAATGGAGATGGCCGGTATTGACAATCAAACACCTGATCCGCAGGGTGGAGTTATTGTAAGAGACGACAAAGGGAAGGCAACTGGTTTTTTCCTGGATACGGCACAGGAGCTGATTAAGCAGGCAATGCCCGATGTTTCGCAAAATTATTTGGAGCAGGTAATTAAGATAGCTGTTGATGATTTGCTTAGAAAAGGACTGGTTGGTGGCCATACGGAAGACCTTAACTATTACGGAGGATTTTTAAAAACATATCAGGCATTCATAAATGCGATAAATGGAGAAAATCAAAAGTTTAAAGCACATCTTCTTGTTCACCATGAGGTAATGGATGATATGATAAATGAAGGACTTAGCTACCGTGATGGAACAAATTATGTAGAACTCGGGGCCGTGAAAATTTTTTCAGACGGTGCGCTTGGCGGAAGGACGGCATGGCTGACAGAAGAATATCGGGATGACCCGGGAAACTATGGATTTGCTATTCATACATTTGAAGATCTTGAAAAACTGATCAGAGATGCCAGAAGAAATGACTTGCCGGTTGCTGTCCATGCAATAGGTGACAGGGCAGTATATGAAGTAGGAAAGCTGCTTAAAAAGTATCCGCTTAAAAACGGGGCGCGCGACCGGATTATCCATGGACAAATCCTGAACCAGGAGGCGCTTCAATTGCTCAGTGATTTACCTGTTGTGGTGGATATTCAGCCAACGTTTGTTTCTTCTGATTTCCCATGGGCTATTGAGCGGCTCGGTGAGGACCGGATTAACTTTGCGTATGCCTGGAAAACCATGCTAGATAGTAATGTTCTATGTGCAGGGAGCTCAGATGCGCCAATTGAGGACGCTGATCCGCTTGCGGGTATTCAGGCTGCAGTACTTAGAAAATCTTCCTATGATGAAAAGGTATATACTGAGAAGGAAAGGCTTTCGTTATTCGAGGCAGTAAAACTTTATACAACTGGGAGTGCCAGTGCGATTGCAAGAGAGTCTGAACGAGGGCTGATTATGGATGGCTACGATGCCGACTTTACAATTCTGGAAGAAGACTTGTTTCAGACTGGGCCCGAGAAAATACATGAAATCGGGGTTGCAATGACCGTAATCGACGGTGAAATAGTCTATGATGCATCTTCTGAAATGTAAGCTTTATTAATCTGGCAGTAGAGAGGATTTTTCCACACATATAAATTAAACCTTATCGTCTTAGAAACGATAAGGTTTTTTTGAGAGGTAAGAAAGTATAAAATTTTGGCTCTATAAAAATCTTTGTCAGCAAGAGTCACGTCCAGCTCCAGCGCCCATCACCTAGTGCCCTTCCGGTCTCTTCTTACGATAAGTCAACATCAATTCGCTTTGCTCATTGTGTTTCCTTTATCTCATACGATTCCGTCCAGGGCATACGGTGATAAGCAGGGCGCTTGCGCTTTTGTTCTTAGTTATAAGAATGTGCGTTTTACACGGTCCCAGTATGAATTGTTTTTTAATTTGACTGTTTTAACCACTTTATCACTCAGCGTAACAGTCATATTCTGGACATTCCTGATTGAATACGCTTCGTTATCGAGTCCGATAATTGGGTAATCGTTGCCGTCCTGTACAACTTGAAGCGTTAATTTCCGATCCTTATTTAAAATAAACGAGGACCCGAGGGTGCGGTATCGATTATTGTTCAGTGACGCTAGTTCCGACACCTGAAAACAAGGGATTTTCGGATCTATGACTGCCCCACTGGTGGATTTGTTATAGCCGGTACTTCCTGTAGGCGTAGCAATTATCAGACCATCTCCCCGAAACGTTTCAAAATGCAGGTCATCTATGTAGACATCAATAACAATTGTTTTAATGAGGGTTGAACGGATACTTACCTCATTCAGACAATAGAAGGATGGCTCATCATTCACCTGAACTTCAGTGATAGGGAAGCGACGCACTTCCAATTCTTCATGTTCCATCGAATGCAGCATTTCATCAAAATTATCCATATTGAAATCACAGTACAGACCAGACTCATTCGCCTGGGTTATCCCGGTATACAAACAATCCTGTCGAAAACCTGTTTTTCGTACAGCCTGAAGAAATGCTCCATCCCCACCAATACTTATTATTACATTGGCATTATCGGGATTTTCTACAATTGTAAATCCATTATTTTCTGCAAGATTATATAAAGGTTCTAGCTTATGTTCCTGTTTTTGATTGAAAAAGCAAATGTTTTTGCGGTCTGGCATAGTGATTTATTACCTCCTGTACAAAGTCTACTTTCGCTCATCGTAACATTTTTTACCCTTTTTTTCCTTTCTGTTAACCAGAAATGAGTAAAACTGCAAATATGCAGCAAAATAGAGATACGGGGTGACGGTTATGGTTGAGCTGATAAGCGGCATTTTTATAATTGGGGTTCTTCTTCTATTTTCAAAAGTGAAAGTATCCGGAGAAATGTTCATTGGCCAGAAGAAGCAAGTGCTTTCCATTGCGGTGTATATTTATGGAGTACGACTGATTAGGCGACAGGTAGATTTGTCGGGAGGCCAGCAAAAAGATAAGACATTCAGGGAAGTATTGGATCAGTTTCATAAGATGAGTGAAAACTTTGGTCAAAAGGTCCGAACTTACGGTAATATTGCATCCATTTTGTTAAAACCCCTGACATTCAGGAAATTGGCCTGGACCACCAGGGTGGGGACTGGCGATGCAAGTAGCGCTGGAATGACAGCGGGAGGAATTTGGGCTGCTAAAGGCACAATCACTGGATTGCTTTCAGTAAAATGCACGCTCAAATGTAATCCCCTTCTTGAAGTGATTCCCCTTTTTAATCAGCGGTTTATTCAGTCTGAACTTGACTGCATTGTAACGGTAAGGATTGGGAAAGCTATATACGCATTTCTGATGGCAATGAGGAAATTATCAACTAAGAAGCAGGCATTTATTTAACAGTTAGGAGGATTACTATGGATGAGCATCCTATTCAGGGATTAATGACAACTGCAATGGAGAATCTTAAAGATATGATTGAGGTTAATACCATAATTGGGGACCCGGTGGAGTCACCGGATGGAAGTGTTATTGTACCCGTTTCGAAAGTGGGATTCGGTTTTGCGGCAGGAGGTAGTGAATTCAGCCCCGGCAACAGTAAAGGCGATTCAGGAGGTAGTGACACGCTGCCATTTGGTGGAGGTAGTGGTGGAGGTGTATCTATTACACCAGTAGCCTTCCTCATTGTCAGTCCAAAAGGTATTAAGATGGTACACCTCGATGAAAATACACATATTTACGAAAAAATGCTTGATTTCGCTCCTAAAGCCGTGGAAAAAATCCAGCAAATTCTAAAAGAGTCCGGTATGAATATGAAAAGAAGCCAGCATTCGGACAAACAATCCAACAAAGAGAAATCAGGAAATGAAAACTCCGGCGAGGAAAGCTCCGGAAAGAATAACTCTGGAAAAGATAACCAAAAGTCAAAGGAGGAAGATTCCGGTAGTTCCATGTATGATATCTAGTGTTCAGCCCCGTTCCTCCGGTTTATAATATTGGACATCGATTGGCAATAAATTCATAATGAAGAATGTAGACAATCTATATCTTATAGGAGGAATGATTTGAATGGCTAATGTTACATTCAAGGAGAATCCTGTTACACTTTTGGGGAACGAATTGTCAGCCGGGGACCAGGCTCCTGACTTTACGGTATTAACAAATGATTTGCAAGAAGCGAAACTGAGTGACTATGAGGGAAAAGTCAAATTGATCAGTGTCGTGCCGTCCATTGATACAGGAGTATGTTCTGAACAGACACAGCGGTTTAATAAGGAAGCTGAGAATATTGGTAATGTACAGGTGTTAACTATAAGTATGGACTTGCCTTTTGCGCAGAAACGCTGGCGGGAGGTAAATAAAGTACAGGAACTCGAAATGTTATCTGACCACCGTGATGCAGATTTTGGAGAAAAATATGGTGTTCTAATAAAAGAAATGCGATTACTTTCCCGGTCAATTTTTGTAGTGGATTCACAGAACAAGATAACGTATACCGAATATGTTTCTGAGAATACCAATCATCCGGATTACGACCGAGCTCTCCAGGAAGCGAAAAAAGCTAAATAGTGTTATCTTCAGATCTTCCCTGTTAAAATACTGCAGGGAAGATTTTTATAGTGACAGCATTCGGCCATAAATTATATGCATTTGTACTGACCATCTGGTACACTTTGAACAGTGTAAGGCAAGAATTAGCACTTATCTGCAATGTGATTTGCAGCTGATATAAACTGTTAGATAATGATCGGGGGAATAATAATGAAACAGACCAACGTAGAAACATTGTTCGGCCAATTGGACAAGGCAGTTGAGTTGATACAGGAGAATATGAACGAGACATACCTTGACAGTCTGACGGTCGCAATGGAAGTCTTTTTTTACCAGGAACTTTCAGAGGATACAGATGAGAATTTAAAGCAGAAGCTGGAGAACATATTAAAAGAAACCGATGTGTCTTCCTATCACACCGAAGAGATTCGTAAAGCAGTACAGTTGGCAATTCTTAAAGGGATGAAGGGGCCAACCCAGCAGCAGCACCTAATGACACCGGATACCGTTGCATTGTTTGTCGGGTATCTTGCCGAGAAGGTAATGAAAAACAGGGAAGACATCCGCGTGTTTGACCCAGCGGGTGGTACGGGTAATTTACTGACAACTGTGCTTGGACAATTGAAGCAGACAGAGTCGGCCTTTGCAAGTGAAGTCGACCCAACGCTGATTCAGCTGGCTGTATTGAATGCAAATCTCCAACAAAAACAAATTGAATTTTTTCACCAGGACAGTCTGCGCCCGTTTCTGCTTGACCCTGTTGACTTGATTGTATCCGATCTACCTGTTGGTTATTATCCCGATGACATTCGTGCAAACGACTTCGAACTTAAAGCGGATGAAGGACATTCGTATGCCCACCATCTGTTCATTGAACAAAGTATGAATTATACAAAGGATGGAGGATATCTGATTTTCGTTATTCCTGATTTCCTTTTTGACAGTGATCAGTCTGATAAACTTCATGCTTACCTACAAGAGTTTGCGCATATTGTCGGAGTTCTCCGTCTTCCGGAAACTGCTTTTAAATCTGAGAAAAGTATAAAAAGCATTCTTATCCTGCAGAAGAAGGGCGAGAATACGGCGACACCAAAACAGCCGTTGCTGGTGAAACTGCCATCCTTTAAAAATACCCAAGCCATGAATGATATTCTGGCACAAATGAATTCGTGGTTTTCCACGTATATGAAAGAGTAGCTTAGTACAGGGAGTTGAACAACATGCATAACAACATTCTGGCAATAAACGCAGGAAGTTCCTCGCTGAAATTCCAGCTGATACGTATGCCCGAAGAGGAAGTAATGGCAAAAGGGCTTGTCGAACGAATTGGCCTGCCTGACTCCGTTTTTACATTGGAGACAAATGGAAACAAAGATAAAATGGTTATGGATATTCCAGACCACGAAGATGCAGTTAACCATCTGCTGGATAAATTGATGAAATCTGGTGTAATCAAATCGATGGATGAGATAGAGGCAGTCGGTCATCGTGTAGTTCATGGCGGCGAGAAATTCAGCGATTCAGTTCTGATTACCGAGAAGGTTATCGAAAGTATTGAAGAGGTTTCCGAGCTTGCTCCATTGCATAACCCGGCTAACCTGACGGGAATCCGGGCATTCCAGGAAATCCTTCCAGATGTACCGATGGTTGCAGTATTTGATACTGCTTTCCATCAGGCAATGCCTGAAAAATCATTTTTGTACAGCCTACCATATGAGTATTATGAAGAATATGGTATTCGAAAATATGGATTTCATGGCACTTCGCATAAATACGTATCCCAGCGTGCTGCCGAAATGATAGGCAGACCGCTTGATCAGTTGCGTCTGATTTCCTGTCACTTGGGTAACGGGGCAAGTATTGCAGCGATTGAGAAAGGGAAATCGATTGATACATCGATGGGCTTCACACCGCTTGCGGGGGTTACTATGGGAACCCGTTCAGGGAACATTGACCCTGCACTAATTCCATATATTATGGAGAAAACCGGAAAATCAGCTTTCGATGTCATCAATATTTTAAATAAGAAAAGTGGGATGCTTGCGCTGTCCGGCTTCTCCAGTGATTTGCGTGATATTGAACAACGCGCTGGCGAAGATGAACGTGCTGAGCTTGCACTTGAAGTGTTTGCAGGTCGGATTCACAAATACCTAGGATCTTATGCTGCCCGTATGTCCGGTGTGGATGCTATTATTTTTACCGCTGGTGTTGGAGAAAACAGTGATGTAGTACGGGAAAAAGTACTTCACGGGCTGGAATTTATGGGGGTTTACTGGGATCCTTCCTTAAACAAAGTACGTGGTAAAGAAGCATTTATTAACTATCCGCACTCACCTGTAAAAGTACTCGTCATTCCTACAAATGAAGAGGTCATGATTGCACGGGACACGGTCAGGTTATCTGAGCAAGCGTAAGGGGGAGCTTTATGTCAGTTCATGAGCATAAACAGGAGAGGAAATCTGTTAATTGTATGGTGATCACGGTCAGTGACACGAGAACAGCGGAGACCGATAAAAGCGGAAAGCTTATGGTTTCCATGCTGGAAGAGGCGGGCCACCAGATTACAGGCAAACTGATTGTTTGTGATGAAAAAACGGAAATTAGGGAGCAGATTGAAACAGCAAGCTTTTCGGCTGAAGTGGATATTATTTTGATTAACGGTGGAACTGGAATTGCTTCCAGAGATGTCACTATTGAAACAATCGAGTCACTTTTTGAAAAAGAAATTCCGGGTTTTGGTGAGTTGTTCAGGATGCTGAGTTATCAGGAGGATATAGGTTCTGCAGCAATTTTATCAAGGGCAGTCGCCGGTGTGTATAACGATACCGTAATTTTTGCAACACCAGGATCGTCAGGAGCGGTGAGCTTGGCTATGAAACGCCTTATTCTTCCCGAACTGTCTCACCTCGTTCATGAAGTAAATAAAGACAGCTAGATAAAAATAACGCCTAGATGAACTCAGGCGTTATTTTTATCGTACAACAAGCACATCACAACTGGCATACCGGGTTATGCTTTCAGAGACGCTGCCTATCAGAAAGCGTTCGACTGTGCTCATGCCTGTCGCACCGCAAATAATCAAATCTGCACCATATCGAACGGCAATATCTTTAGCAATTTTCACTTTTGGGGATCCATATTCCACACACCGGGTTAGATTTGTAATTCCGGCTTTACTGGCACTTTCTTCATATTGGTCCAACAGCTCTTTTGCGTAATCTTCTGCACGTTCGGCGAGTGTCCGGTCATACGCTTCAGCTGTGGCGAAGGTTCGGGAATCGACAACATGGGCAAGAATCAGACGGGCATTATTTCGCTTTACGATATCAAGGGATTTTTTAAATGCTTTTTCTGATGCTTCTGACCCGTCCACGGCAACCACGATATTTTTATATTCAAAGTCCATCTGGTTTCACCTCTCCCTTTAATTTTAAAAATTACCTCTTATTTACACTATAAGGGTTTTGCTCCAAAGTTGGAAACAGAAACTCCACCTAAAAACAATTAAAGTGTCAGCTATGTGACAAACTAATGATGGAGGTGATTTCCCTTGAAAAAACAGCAGCAGTTATTTGAGGATAAAAAAGGTATTTCAGCAGTGCAGAACCAGCTGATTGAAAGTTATCAGAGTGGTGTAATTGAGGACAAGGAAAACCTCTCCAATAACAGGGGCATTCACAAATATAATAACCAGAAAAATTAACAAATGCTCAAATCCATCCCGGATAGCCGGGGTGGATTACTTTCGTCTCTAATAGTATATTATGGTATAATTCCAATCATGATAAACAGTTCCTAGTGGATAAGAAATCCCTACTCCTCATGGACAAATAAATTTGGGGTACCTATGTATTTTAAATGTTTTAGTATCCAGAAAAGGAGGGCAAATTATGGGACATGCGTTGGTAACTGCCGGAACATCCGGGCTTGGCAGGAAAGTGATCGAGGAATTTTTGAAAGCTGGCCATTCCGTAACAACCACATATTTTATGAATGATAAAAAAGCCCTGAAAGTAAAAGAACAGTTGTCGGACTATCATGATTCTTTACATATTGTACAGGCGGATGTCACAAAACAAGCCGATATTGAGAAACTCGTTGAAGAGGCGCGGTCAATATTTGGTGGTATTGACTATCTCATCAATAATGCTGGCCCGTTTATTTTTGAGCGGAAAAAATTGCTTGATTACTCCAATGATGAATGGCATGAAATGATTCAAGGCAACTTGGATGCTGTTTTTTATCTGCTTAAACTTACGGTTCCGCATATGCGAGAACAACGGTTTGGCAGGATTGTCAACTATGGATTTCAAGGAGCAAACAGTTCATCCGGATGGGTGTACCGTGCTGCTTTTGCGGCAGCCAAGAGCGGCCTTGTGTCGCTGACAAAATCGGTCGCTTTTGAAGAAGCGGAAAACCAGATTACATCGAATATGGTCTGTCCCGGTAATATAGTTGGTGATATGAAGGAAAGTACTATTGAGAAAAGCAGAAAGGTTCATGATGACACCACGCCGGTTGGAAGACCGGGTACTGGGGAGGATATTGCACGAACGATTCTGTATCTATGCGACGAAGACTCTGACATGATTACCGGGTCTGTTTTTGAAATAACGGGCGGACTTGATGTTATCAACCGGCACAGATAAATCTGTTAAGTGAGAAACTTGTAGTGCTTTTTTATTTTGGATTTGTTACAATGAAAGTGCTTTCATACCATAATAATAAATAAAGCAGAAATCTAGTTGGGAGGGTATATCATTGAATATTGGGGTACCTAGAGAGTTGAAAAATAATGAAAATCGTGTAGCTATGACACCGGCTGGCGTACTAACGCTTAGGTCGTCCGGCCATGAAGTATACGTGGAGACCGGTGCAGGGCTAGGTTCTGGGTTTACTGATGACCAATATGCAGAAGCAGGCGCAGTGATCGTTGAAACTGCAAAGGAAGCCTGGGAGCAGGAAATGGTCATGAAGGTTAAAGAACCTTTGCCGGAAGAATATGATTATTTTTATGAGGGGCTTATATTATTTACTTACTTACATCTGGCTGCAGAGCCTGAACTTACAAAGGCAATGATTGATAAGAAAGTTGTCGGCATAGCCTATGAGACAGTTCAACTAAAGAATAACTCGCTGCCGCTCCTGACACCTATGAGTGAAGTTGCTGGTCGCATGGCTGCTCAAATTGGCGCTCAGTTCCTTGAAAAATCCAAAGGTGGAAAAGGTATCTTGCTTGCTGGGATACCAGGGGTAAAACGCGGAAAAGTTACGGTTATTGGCGGAGGAGTCGTTGGTACCAATGCAGCTAAAATTGCAGTTGGGTTAGGTGCTGATGTGACTATCATCGACCTAAATCCGGAGCGTCTTCGTCAGCTAGATGATATCTTTGGTTCCTCAATTAATACGATGATATCCAATCCAATGAATATTAGTGAATCCATTGCCGAATCAGACCTAGTGATCGGAGCTGTACTGATCCCTGGTGCCAAGGCGCCAAAACTTGTCAGTGAAGATATGGTTAAGGCAATGCATGAAGGGTCGGTAATTGTGGATGTCGCCATCGACCAGGGTGGTATTTTTGAAACAAGTGATCGGATAACCACACATGATGATCCGACCTTTACAAAGCACGGGGTAGTTCACTATTCTGTTGCCAATATGCCAGGTGCGGTGCCGCGGACTTCCACAATCGGCCTGACAAATGTTACGGTACCATATGCTGTTCAGCTGGCAAATAAAGGTTACCAAAAGGCATGCCTTGACAATGAGGCACTTTTGAAAGGAATTAACACATTAGACGGATATGTAACTTACGAAGCTGTTGCTGAATCACATGGCCTCCACTATGATGACGTACACAGTCTGTTAGGTAAGTAACGAGTGCCTATTTGAGATGCTCCTGAATAAAATAGCAGGCTGGTTTATTCATAAATCTCCAATCTCCCTGCTATTTTTTGGTTATTTTAAGGTTTCCCCGGTGAAATGCCGTGGGATCAGGGTTATGAGAGGTCGAAGGAAGTGGAGGACCTGGTCAAACGCCGTTCATCGAGATGATGAGGGCTCGAAGCTACTGGCAAACTTGGCTAAACTTCGTATAAGTGCCTGCGGATACCTAGAGAAGAAAAATAGAGGATAAAAAATAGCATGCGAAATCGCCAAAATTTCGCATGCTGTGTATCTGTCTCCGTATTAGGATAACTTTATTTAATCGATAACCCGAAGTTCTTTTGGCGATTTGGTTAGTATCTCTGGTCCATCTTCGGTCATGAATACCATATCTTCAATCCGTACCCCGCCAGTGCCTGGAACATAAATTCCCGGCTCGATTGTATAGCACATACCTGCCTTCAGTGGCAGCTTGTTGTTGGAATGCATAGAAGGATATTCATGTGTTTCTACTCCAATGCCGTGTCCAACCCGGTGGGTGAAGTATTTTCCGTAACCAGCCTGTTCGATATAGTTTCTCGCTGCTTTATCCAAGTCTCCGACAGGCGTACCAATTTGTGAAGCATGAATCGAGCTTTTCTCTGCTTCTAGAACAGTGTTATAAACTTTTTCCTGTTCAGGTGTAACGGATTTGTATGCAACTGTTCTGGTGATATCCGAGCAATACCCCTGATAGATAACGCCTAGATCAAAAAGCACCATATCTCCTTTACTGATTTTTCTGGAGGTTGGAGTGCCGTGTGGGGAGGCTGTTTTGGCCCCTGAAAGAGTCATTGTGGTAAATGACATTTCACGGATTCCCTGCTTTTTTAGCTCAAATTCAATTTTGCCGATAATCTCCATTTCTGAAACACCTTCACTTATTGCTTCAATTCCGGTTTTTACTCCAAAATCAGCAAGTTTTGCCGCTTCCTGCAGAAGTTCATACTCTTCATTACTTTTAATTACACGTAAGTTTGCCAAAATTTCCTGTCCGTCAGCAAACTCTGCACCTGGCAGAACCGCTTTGATTTGCTGGTAGCGTTCGAGTGAAAGATCATTATACTCAAGCGCAGTTGATGCAGGAGTACTGTCGTTCTTTTTAAGGTAGTTTTGAAATAGTTCCCATGGGTTTTCATGATCACTATATGTAATAAGTTTGTGTTTCCATCCAGCCTCGAGCGCATCTTCTTTTTCCATTGAGGGAATAATCAATAATGGATCATGGAACTTGCTGACGTACACAGCAATTACACGTTCATGTGGTTCGGTGTAATAATTACTTAGATAGTAAAAGTTAGCTTTTGATGTGACGAGCATACTGTCCAGGTTCTGCTTTCTTAGTTCGTTTAATAATGTATCGAGTCTGTTGGTCATTGTTACACCCCTTTTAGTTGATGATTTTATTATAACAAAAGAAACTATCTTTAATAACAGTAGGACTTGTTGATCAAAAAATGAAACCTTTGAGAATATAAACCGTAATACATAAAGAAGTATAATTGGATAGTATGTGAGGTGAAAGAATGGGTCTGTTTTCAAATCTTTTCTCTAAAAATAAGCAGCAGAAACCTGCCCCGAAAGAGCGCACGGCACTATCAATTCAGATAGGTGATATTATAACCTACGACCTGAGGGATTTTGAAGTTGTCGGTAAGATTACGTATCGGGACGGGAGTTATGAGTGGTATGGCTATCAGTTGCTGGAAGGAAGGGATACAATCTGGCTGTCTGCAGAAATGGATGATGAGCTCGAACTGGGCGTTTATAAAAAAATACAATATCCTGTATCCAAGCCCTATCCAAAAGAGTTATCATATGAAGACAGGAAATATTATCTGGAAGAATCCGGTACAGCGCGTGTGACCGGAGAAGGTCGCAGTTCCAATCTGAATGGGACAGAAACTAATTATGCAGATTACAGTACAGACGACGAGAATCATTTCCTGAGTTTTGAATCATGGGGAACAGAAACGGAAGCCAGCTACGGCTATCCAATAGAATCATATGAAATAAAAATACTGGCAGGATCAAATTAAGGAGGATTATTATGTTTAAATTTTTTAAACGAGTTAAAACGGTTGTAGGTTCAGAGATGAATGCTATGCTAGATAAGGCTGAAGATCCAGTGAAAATGCTTGATCAGTTTATGCGGGATATGTCCGAGGATATACGTGAGGTTGAAGCAGCGGTGGCAAAACAGATTGCCAACGAGAAAATGCTCAAACGTAAAGCAGACGACGCACAGGCTATGGTGGAGAAACGTCAGAAGCAGGCTGAGCAGGCTATTGAATCAGGAAATGATGACCTTGCACGTAGAGCACTTGCCGACAAAGGCGAACATGAAAGTCAGGCTACAATGATGAAGGAATCATGGGAACGTGCGAAGAGTGATGCTGATGTGCTTCGAAACAAGCTTGATGAAATGAAAAAAGAGTATCAGCAAATGAAGCTAAAGAAAGACTCGTTAAAGGCACGTGCTGAATCAGCCAAAACAAGAACTAAAATGAACCGTACCATGTCCTCTATTGGTAACGATGAATCCAAGCAAGGATTTGAACGCATGGAAGAGAAGGTCATGCAGTTTGAAGCGGAAGCTGAGACAAGTGAAGATTTATCGCAGGAAAGCCGCTCACTGGACGATGAGTTTGAAGATTTAAATAAGAATGATGTTGACGATGAACTGGCCGCTCTTAAAAAGAAAATGGGCAAAGAATAACTACAATCGGGGCAGACATTAAAGGGTCTGTCCCATCTCTTCGGTATTTTAATATGGATGGAAGGGGGGATCTGTTTGACAAGGAAATGGAGCGTATTGATATCTTTATTATTCATAAGTCTGTTTGCCGCCGGTTGTGCACCGTTTCTGGATAGGGGTATGCAGGATACAGATATAACAGCTGATGATGTACCGCAGGAACCTTCCCGGGAAGAACTCGAGTCAAAAATCAAAAGCAATACCAGTAAGGAAATTGACGATATTATTCAGGCTAATTTTACATTACTTGATGTAGTGGCTGGAGAGGGGAATCGTGAAGCGAATATATACGCTACGACAGCATTTACATTACCTCAACTGGAATCAGCATTAACTGCAGCGATGGAGCCTGAAAAAAGAAGTGAAGTTAAAGACAACCGGCAAATTCTGATTTATCCTGAACACTTCGTCACGCTTAGAGTGAGTGAAGATGATAAGGACGTACTTTTAATTGAAGTTGCAGATGATGAGTTTGTCCGGCGCAATTATTCGCCGAATTTCTTGACTACATATTTCGCAATACGTCTTCTGGATGATGTCCTCGATGTCGACGACTGGGGTAAGCGGAGAACAAGGGAGTGCAGGACAGGAAATTGTTACGGAGGCTATACAAGTAAAATGTACGGAGCGCCAGGCCGTGGAAATACCTCTTTCAGGGGCGGCGGACCCGGAGCAGGAAAATAAAAGGAGTGATAAAATGGGACCATATATAGCGACGTTTGTTTATTTTGCAGTATCGGTTTTAATCGTATTTATTGGTTTGGTAATCTTTGAGAATATGACAAAAAAATATAAAGATATGGATGAGGTTTTAAAGGGGAACCAGGCGGTTGCGATGTCAATCGCTGGAAAAATAATCGGGATATGTATTGTGCTTGCGTTTGCGATCTATCATAGCACAGCGATTTATGAGACGATTATCTGGGGTGCGTATGGGGTTATCCTGCAGATGCTGGCATACGTTTTGTTTGAAGCGTTAACACGAAAATTTTCAGTGGAAGAACAGCTTCTGAAGAATAATGTTGCAGTTGGTACAATTTCAATGGGTGTGTCAATCGGGCTTGCCTTTGTGATCGGAGCATCAATAACGTAAAAAGAAAAGAACAAGCGGCCAGCCTGAGAACCTGGCCGCTATATTATTTCTGGGCTTGAACATGGAGAGGATTTAATGGACGATAAAGCAATAAAACAGAGTAATTTTATCTACTGGGCTTCGGGAATTGTATCCATTTGTGGCATTATCTTTGAAGTGCTGTTTGGGGCACTGGGATCGTACATATTGGGCGATGGCGTGAAACAGTATACGCTGACCATCTCGCTCTTTCTGACAGGTATGGGAATTGGCGCCAGTATCAGCGAGCGGGTGATGAAGAACCTGGTCATCACGTTTATTTATATTGAGTTTGGTGTGGCACTGATCGGCGGTTTTTCAAGTTTTACCATGTTTGGGATAACTGCATTTGCACCGTCTGGAACGGATGCATTTTATCTTTATCTTGTGACCTTTCTTGTTGGCGCACTCACTGGTATTGAACTTCCTATACTAATCCGGAAAGCGAACGAGATTGGGGTAACCTTGAATAAGAGTACTGCTCGGGTTCTGTTTTCAGATTACGCCGGCGGACTGATTGGCGGGTTGCTATTTGTATTTTTACTGCGGCCACAGTTTGGGATGGTGAAATCTGCATTTTTTGTTGGGTGTATTAACCTCTCTGTCGCTTTAATTGTACTTTGGCTGTTCCGAAAAGAAATACGCAGATTTTCTTTACATGCGCTAATTGGTAGCGTTATAGGAATCTTGCTACTGGCGGGTCTGTTTTTCGGAGAGGCGATGGCATTTAAGTTTGAACAGAAGTTGTATAAAGATCCCATTATCCACATGGAAGAAAGTAAATATCAGAAAATTATTCTTACCCGGGATGGTAGCGATGTCAGGCTGTATCTGGATGGGTCCCTTCAGTTTAGTTCCACCGATGAATATCGTTATCATGAGGTACTAGTTCATCCGACCATGGAATATGCCAGTGACCCTGAAAACGTGCTGATTCTTGGCGGTGGAGACGGGATTGCAGCAAAAGAAGTTCTTAAGTATGAAAGTGTAGAAGAAATAACGCTGGTCGATTTGGATCCTGCTGTGACGAAGCTTGCAAATTCGAACCGACAGCTTCTGCAGCTTAATCAGGGGTCCCTGACCAATGAAAAAGTTGAAATCATTCATAGGGATGCATTTGAGTTTCTTGAAGATAGTGAAGACTGGTATGATGTAATTATAGTAGATTTGCCGGACCCTAATAATGAGAGTCTGAACAAGTTGTACACAAAGGAATTCTATTCGCTGATCCGTAATCATCTTTTACCCGATGGAGCAGCGATGATTCAGGCGACGAGTCCGGTATTCGCCACAAAAGTATACTGGACTATTGCTGAAACAGTGGCGGCCACAGGTATGGCAACTGAGAATCTCCATACGGATGTTCCGAGCTTTGGCAACTGGGGATTTGTAATGGCGAGCAGAAAGCCGATTGACTTAAGCAGTATAACAATCAGCGAAGAGACCAGGTACTTGACAAGTGATATGTTGGAAGGATTGACGGAATTTGGCAGGGATGAGGACAAGCGGATAAAAGATAAGAATGGTAATTTGTTTTCACTGGAGGTCAACACCTTAATAGATCCCAATCTAATTCAGCTTTACGAAAGTGCTTGGAAAAATTACTGAACGGGTAAAGGAAAAACGGTTAGTTTTATCGAATTTATTTAAAGCGGAAAAAATTGAAAGGGAGCGATTAACGTGAAAATCTCTTATCATGGACATTCTGTGGTTCAGGTTAAAACAGACAGTCACACCATTTTGATTGACCCATTTATTTCAGGAAACGAAAAGTGCGATTTGGATGCTGATAAGGTCGAGGCAGACGTTATTCTGCTGACCCATGGTCACAACGACCACGTTGGGGACACTGAAGCAATTGCTAAACGTAATGATGCGCTGGTTGTGGCACCTAATGAGCTTGCAAACTATTTGGACGGTAAAGGCTTGAATACCCACCCGATGCATATTGGCGGCGCACGTGAATTCGATTTTGGAAAAGTGAAGTTCACACAGGCCTTCCACGGATCCTCATTCACAGAAGAGGATGGTACGATTATTTATACCGGGATGCCAGCGGGTATTCTGCTTACAATTAACGGAAAAACCATTTATCATGTTGGCGATACTGGGCTATTCAGTGACCTTAAATTGATTGGAGACATGAATGATATCGATATTGCATTTGTTCCAATTGGGGATAACTTTACAATGGGGCCAGATGATGCGCTGGTGGCAACTGACTGGATAAATGCCAAAATGGTAGTACCGGTTCATTATAATACATTCCCGGTCATCGAGCAGAATCCGGATGAGTTTGCTGCTAATGTGAAGACCGGTAAAGGTTTGGCGATGAAGATAGGTGAATCACTGGAAATGTAGGATAAAAAACGTGAGCGACGGTGCTCACGTTTTTTTCTATCGCGTTATATGATAAATCGAATAACCTTCAGGCTCAAAGCATGTAGAGGTTTCTTTTACCAACTCGGAAATTTCCTCTCCCCTTTCAAATTTGCCCTTAATGCACAATTCTCCTTTAGACCCTTTAAAGTTAATCACCCCTCTTAAATAAAAGTTTTTATGAGCCACAATTGTTACTTTGTTGTGTATGGTAATTCCATTCATAAAAGCAACATGTTCATTGAAGTTATATTTGTTTTTACAGACCTCGTTTTTTTTATTTTTTATTATGATTTCTTCGTTGAATTTAACATTCTCATCAAAGGTACAATCCTCAATATTCCCTTCCTTAAAATCGTCAGGGTTAGTTGCAGTTATATTTAAGGTATAGGATTCCTGGCGGGAAAAGGTAGTTTTAACAGGCAGGCTGACTCCTGATTGGGTTGTAGCGACGAGATCGATGAAAAGCGGCTTTTGATTGGAGACACCGTTGATACAGTTATCGGTTATATAAAGATTAGATTCTCCGTTTTTTATCGTGTAATCCTTAATGGTAAGATTACTGCTTTCGTTAAAACAGAGATCTGTCTCACCTTGATTATACTGATTCCGTAGCTCGCTGATCAATACGTTGGTATTCTGACTCAACGAGATTTGATTGGAAGTTGTTTCTTCACTGTCCAACGACTGAAAGAGAATAGACGACGCCAGTACGATTACGATACCAAATAGCGATATAGATGCAAGTAATTCTACTAACGTTAATCCTTTTTGGTTATAAAAATGTCGAATTGGCATATTATTCACATCCCGAATCGTGCTATAATAGGTAAAAAGTCATATCCAAGGGGTGAAAACGCTTGTTTACCAGATTTCGACAATTAAACAGTGACGGATTTACCCTTATAGAGATTATAGCATCTATTACGATACTTGGGATAGTTGTGATAGCTTTTTTGCCAATATTTCCGCAAATCAGCAGCTGGAATGGAAAAACGAGTGATAATTTAACAGCCAGTAACTTGTTAAGCGAGGTTGCCGAAGATGTAAAGGACATCACGGTAAGTGAACTGTTCCAAGGGGACATTTCTGACTGTCCGGAGTATCAGCCGGATGATGTATTCTTCAGCAATTATCTTGGTGAATATGAAGCCAGGATAAATGTATGTAATGAAAAAGAAGTTAATCTGTATCGGACGAAAATAAATATATATACGCCAGACGGCAGCCTTGTCAGTGAATCTTATACATATATTTCAGGTGATCGCGATGAGTAATTTAAAAAGTGAACGAGGCGCTGTGCTAGTAGTGACTTTAATGGTGATAACCCTCCTGATGCTGTTTATACTGGCACAGTTTTCACAGGTTTCTAATACAACGAAACAGGTGGCCACAATGGAAGAGAATATTGATGCCCAGTTGATTGCCGATATGGGTGTCGAGTATTACTACCAGCTTGTCATGAATTATCATGACAAGCAAAGACCAGTTAGTAGTTTAAAAGATTTCGTCGCTCACTTACCAGAAAACGTGCCTGAAGTGGCTATTGATAATAATCATTCTTTTAAAATAACGCAGCTGCAAACAGAACCGGAAGTAATTACAAATGAGACTGCCACCATCACAATTATATATACGAGTGAAGGCAAGGCATTTCGTGCAGTGGAAACAAAAGAGGGTCAGATTACGATTAATCTAGAACACTAAAAAGGGAATGAGGTGTCACAAATGATTGCAAGAAAACGTCTTGGTGATTTATTGGAAGATGCAGGTTTAGTTACAGCTGAACAGATCAGTGATGCTTTGGAAAACAAAAAAGATGAGCAAAAACTTGGTGACGCATTGCTTGAACGCGGGTATATCACGGAGCGACAGTTAATTGAGGCGTTGGAGTTTCAGCTGGGTATTCCGCATGTATCACTCTATCAGTACCCTATCGAAGAACAAGCACTAGGTTACATTCCCAAAGAACTCGCTCAGAAGAACTACATTATGCCGCTTCAGGTTCGGGATAATACATTGGTCGTGGCAATGAAAGACCCGATGGATTATTACATAATTGATGACCTGGAAATGGCTACCGGTTACAGTATTTCCCCTGCTATTGCAACGAAGGACGACATTCTTTATGCAATTAATAAGTTTTATTTTAAAAAAGAAACTGAAGTAAGAGTGGAATACAGCAATGGAACTGCAGATGACGAGGCACCGGTTATACGATTGCTGGATCAACTCCTGAATACAGGAGTGCAGCTGCGTGCCAGTGATATACATATCGATCCACAGGAATCCAATATAATCGTACGATACCGGATTGACGGCCGTCTGCAGACGGAAAACACTGTTACCAAGCATATGCAGAATTCTTTGGTTGCCCGAATAAAAATTCTCGCCGATATGAATATCACACAGACACGATTACCGCAGGATGGCCGGATTAAGACAGCTATAGCAGGAACCCCGGTGGACCTGAGGATTTCCTCACTTCCAACAATTCATGGTGAAAAAGTCGTCATTCGAATCCTTGACTTAAATAATGCATTGATGCAACTAAGCGAATTGAATTTTTCTCAGGAAAACCATAAGAAGTATCGGCAGCTGATCTCACAGCCGTCTGGGCTTGTCCTACTTACAGGGCCGACCGGTTCTGGGAAAACCTCCACACTTTATGCATCACTGAACTTTTTGAATAAGGAAGCAGACAATATTATTACGGTTGAAGACCCGGTTGAATTTCAGCTAGACGGTATCAACCAGGTACAGGTGAATAGCTCAGTTGGACTTACGTTTGCGAATGGTCTTCGATCGATTTTGCGACAGGACCCCAATATCATAATGGTTGGGGAAATCCGTGATCAGGAAACTGCTGAAATTGCTATTCGTGCATCACTTACCGGCCATCTTGTTTTCAGTACCCTGCATACCAACAGTGCAATTGATACAGTGCCACGTTTGTTTGATATGGGAATAGAGCCTTATCTGGCTGTCTCGGCATTGAACGGAATAGTGGCACAGCGGCTCGTCCGGAAAATCTGCATGGACTGTAGGGAGAAACGGGAACCAACTGAAATGGAGAAAGAAATTTTTGCGCGGAATGGCGTGGAGCCTGAATTTATATATTTTGGTGAAGGATGCAGCAGCTGCCATCAGCGTGGATACCGTAGCCGACTGGCAGTTCATGAAGTACTTGTGATTGATGAAACAATCCGAAGTATGTTGCTGAATAATAGGCCATTAAAAGAAATCAGGGATTATGCCGAAGAACAAGGTATGGCATTTCTTATGGAGGATGGGCTTGAGAAGGTGAGGGCAGGTCTGACAACTATAGAGGAGATCATGCAGGTCTCAATCAGTCTGTAAGGAGAGATTTCTATGAAAGAACAATTTGATAAATGGTTGAGGGAGGCATTTCACCAAAAAGCGTCGGATGTGCATTTAACAATCGGGAAAGCTCCCATCTTCAGGGTTAATGGTCAATTGATTGAACAGCCAGGCGAAAAGCTTGCACCTGACTTCACTAGACAAATTGTAAAGGAAATCATTCCTGAACAGCTTTGGAGTAAGCTTGAAAAAAATCGGGAGCTTGATTTCTCGTATGGGATTAGTGGGTTGTCCAGATTCAGGATAAACACATTTTATCAGCGCGGAGAATTATCGCTCGCAATCCGGATTGTTCCTACCACAATTCCTTCAATGGAGGATTTAGACTTACCTGCCATTACGAGGCAGATTGTTAATTATCAACAGGGACTCGTTTTGGTTACGGGACCGACCGGGAGCGGCAAGAGCACAACGCTTGCCTCGATGATTGACTATATGAATAAGACAATGCGCCGGCATATTATTACACTTGAAGATCCCATTGAATATATCCATAGTCATCAGCACTCTATCATCGACCAGCGGGAGGTTGGATTTGATACAACCAGTTTTGCCGATGGCTTACGGGGGAGTTTGCGTCAGGACCCTGATGTTATTTTGTTGGGAGAAATGCGGGATCTAGAAACGATAGCAACTGCCATTACCGCTGCTGAAACTGGACACCTTGTGCTTGGTACGTTACATACTTCGGATGCAGTCTCGACGATTGAACGCATAATTGATGTGTTTCCACCGGCGCAGCAAACTCAAATTCGTATCCAGTTGGCGACAATACTGAAAGCCGTAGTTTCCCAGCGATTACTGATTACTAAACATAATAAAGGCCGCAATATAGCAACTGAGATTTTAATGAACACGAATGCGGTTAAAAATCTGATTCGCAATGACAAGCTTTATCAAATCCAGAATGTGCTGCAAACATCTAAAGAACAAGGAATGCACACGTTGGAAATGGATTTGAAACGTCTCTTACAACAGGATATAATCACGTATGAAACAGCGTCACCTTTCATGCAGGAAAGAGGCATGTAGGACATGAATTACCAATACAGTGGAAGAAATAATGCTGGACAAAAAATCAGAGGGAAAATTGATGCAGATACCCGGCAGATAGCTCTAAATGAGCTGGAGCAAAAAGGTTTGATTATTGTAGAGCTGACAGAAACGAAACCATGGAACAAAGACATTAATTTATCCCAAAAAGTAAAGGTGAAAGACTTTGTTATTTTCCTTAGGCAGTATGCTACATTAATCCATGCCGGTATCTCAATTTCTGATTCCACTAAAACAATGATCAAGCAAACAGAGAATAAAGTGCTTAAAAAGGCTTTGGTTGATATTGATAAACAGCTCGACCAAGGACAGGCTTTGTCAACTGCAGCAAAGCGGCACCCCAAAGTGTTTCCTGAGCTCCTTGTCAATATGATACGCGCAGGGGAGGCAAGCGGTAAGCTGGATGAAATTCTAAGCGAGATGGCGGACTACTACGAACGAGAGTACCGGAATAAGCAACGAATCGTTTCGGCTTTGATGTATCCGTCAGTGGTAGGCATTGTAACAATGTTACTGAGTATTTTTCTGTTGGTATATATTGTGCCAAGATTTGTTGGTATGTTTAATTCTTTTGGGGAAGAAATACCGCCGTACACAAAATTTGTGCTTAATCTAAGTGAATGGGTCGGTTCGTTCTGGTGGGTGTTGGTTATCGTTGGAATCCTTTGTGTAGCTATCTATAGGTATCTTATCCAAAAAGAGGCTTTCGCTTTTCGGATAGACAGAATTCGAATGAAGTTTCCGTTCCTCGGTATTCTTGTCCATAAGGGTGCACTTGTCCGAATGACACAGACGCTAAGCACGCTTGCCAACAGTTCCGTGCCAATTTTGCAATCAGTAGAAATTACTGAAAAAGTTGTGGGAAACCGTGTTATCCGGGAAGTTTTGATTAAGTCCAGACGTTCTCTGGAGCAGGGCGAATCTCTGACAACGCCAATGATGGGTCACTGGGCTTTTCCAGCACTGGTTGTCCAGATGATACAAATTGGAGAAAAGACAGGAACGCTAGATCAGATGTTAAAGAAAGCTGCTGATTTTTATGAAGAAGAAGTTGAGCAGTTGTCAGCACGGATTAAGACATTGATTGAACCGCTTATGATAATCATCCTGACTGTTCTAGTAGGTGGGATAATAACCGCGGTGGTCATACCGATGTTTTCATTATTTGAAAATATTCAATAATCTTGTAGATATCTATCTATGAATATATTATAATGAAAGTAGGAAAAAAGTAGGATACGGTGAACGTCTGCCTCTATTTGGGCACTTTGGCAGACGGGAGTGAGTAGTGCAACCGGCCGAATACATATAAGGGAGCGGTATTTATGTTAAGAAGTATAAAGAAGCTGGTGAAAAAAGAAAAAGGTTTTACCCTGGTGGAACTACTTGCTGTGATTGCTATTCTTGCTATTATTTTGGCGATTGCGGTACCGGCGGTAGGGAATGTAATCAGTGATTCAGAGACAAAAGCAGAACAGGCGAATGCTGAGTTGTTTGAGAATGCTGCTAGGTTGGCTCATGTTAGTGGCGTAGAATCTGCTAGCGATGAGTATTCTTTAAAAACACTACACGACGAAGGATATTTAGAAGAAATACCAGACGTTCCAGGTACAGATAAACCTTATGATGAATCAAAAAAAGTAAAAGTAACTATTCTGGATAATGGTAGTGCGGAATTTGAATTCATTCAATAATGATAACAACGCCTTGCTTCAATGCTGCAGGGCGTTTTCTTAAAATTTACTATATTTTTATCAAGGAGCAACAACCATGGAAACCCTTCTAACATTCTTTTTCTTCCTCATGGGCCTGATTTTCGGCTCATTCTTCAACGTAGTAGGATTACGCCTTCCAAAAAATATTCCATTTGCAAACGATAGATCAATTTGTCTGAACTGCAAACATCAGCTTACATGGTATGAAAATATCCCGCTTCTCTCCTATGCAATCCAGGGGGCTAAATGCCGACACTGTAAAGCGAGCATCTCATACATATACCCAGCAATCGAACTATTAACCGGCGTTTTATTTGCAATAAGTTATGTTAAAATCGGATTCAATCCTGAGCTGGTTACCGCAATTCTCCTGATGTCCATGCTAATAATTATTTTGGTTACAGATATAAAGTATATGCTTATCCCTAATAAGGTTTTGCTGTTCTTCTTTCCGTTACTCCTCATTATGCGAGTGATCGTTCCCTTTGATCCATGGTGGTCAGCGGCAGCAGGATGTTTAACCGGTGCTCTTGTTATTGCAGTTATTATTCTTATAAGCCGAGGCGGGATGGGCGGCGGAGATATGAAACTATTTGGAGTTATAGGTCTGGTTCTCGGAGTAAAAGAAGTTCTGTTGGCCTTCTTTCTCTCTTGTATGATTGGAGCCATTATTGGAATAGCATTGCTTTCATTAAAAATAATTAGCCGAAAACAGCCGGTCCCCTTTGGTCCCTACATAGTTGTTGGTACGATCATTACATATTTTTACGGTGATTTTTTGATAGATTGGTATTTTAATTTCAGTTAGGCAGGTGACACAATGAACTTTTTAAATCAGGGCAGAGTTAATATCGTGATAACAAACAAGGTCTTAAGATACGCGTATAGTAAGAACCCTTCAACCGAGGGGATTACATCGCATGGGGAGATTACACTACCTGCTGGTACTATTAAGGACGGTACAATTGTGGACAAATCTGCTTTCTATAAAATAATTGAGGATCTTGTCCAAACCCACAAATGGAAACGGAAAAAGCTCCACTTTGCCATTCCGGATGATACCGTCGTAATAAGAAAGGTCCAAATCCCTTCTGCGCTGACCCAGGAGGAGTCTTCGGGGTATATTAGAACACAGCTTGGCAACAGTTTTTATCTGCCATTTGCTAATCCAGCGATCGCTACCGAGTTTCTGGAGGCAAACGGGGAAAGTCGGGATGCATTGCTGTTTGCTTACCCAAAGGATAAACTGCATGCCTTTGAAGTGTCTTTTGAGGATGCGGGATTGAAACCAACAGGCGCCGATCTTACGTCATTATCTGTTTACCGGTATTATTTTAAAAATGCAGTTCAGCCGGGGGAAAATCATGTATTGCTAATTCACTGGAATGAGGATTCCCTTGTGCTAACTGCCTTTCAGCAGCATAAAGCTATTTTTACCCGATATATGAAGGTAGAAACTAGTAAAGAGGAACTGACAGAAGAGTATGCCATGCAGATTATCAGCGAGCATCTTATTGAAATTAACAGGATCATCGATTTTTATCAGTACTCCATAACAAAAGGTGAATCCAGAATTAATCAGTTGTTGCTATCCGGTGATTTCTCTTTCCTAAATGAGGCTAAAGAACAACTTATCGATACTGTTCCGTTACCCGTTTATACATTCAATCATGAAAAGTTCGCAGAAAAATATACCGATGTTCTTGGTCTGTCAATAAAACCTGATTAAAAAAGGGTGGTAGTTATGAATACAGAAATTAATTTCCTTGAAAAACAACCTAAAAAGACTGCTACTAACCTTATTACTGTTGCCCTGTTAATAATCTTCCTTGTGCTCTTAACTGCTATTTTTTTCTATCAGAAAGTTACATATCAAACCGATACTGACAATAAACAGTTGGCATTGGCAGAGATAGAGTCTAAGCTTATCAACCAGCAGGATTCAGATAGAGAAGCAATAAATATTTATCAGCTTAAGAAAAATATTGCGGACATGGAGTCGGCTCTTCCAGACAACCTGACCCTTTATAAAAAGGTAACTGGTTTACTGGAGAATCCCGGGCAACTAATTAACTATGATTCCTCAAAAAAGAAACTTGTAGTGATGGCCAAATTTCCAGAACTTGAACAAATAGCTAAGTATATCGGTACAATGGGGGACCAGGTTTACATCAATGATATTCAGTTAACGAGTGTTGTAAGAACCGGTGAATTCTACCATGCGACTCTGACAGTCACGCCTGATACGCAGGCGTTGGGGAAGGAGTTGGCCGAACGTGATTAAGGGATTCACCAGAAAGAATTTGTACATGGTTACAGGTGTCATAATTGCGTTGGTTATTCTATATTTAGGATTATACCTTCTGTTTATAACACCAATGAAAACTGAAGTTAATTCACTTGATAAACAATTAGGATTATATAAAAAGCAGTATGAGCGGCTTTCAACTAAAGTGAATGAAAAAAATGAAGATAAAAATGTGAAAAAGGTCCGCGCAAAAGTACCTGCTGATAAGAAAACCGACGATGTCTTGCTGGAACTACAAAAAATTGCCGGGACAGCTAATGTGACAATCGACTACTTAGAATCTGGGATCAAACTTACTGGACAGCAGCAAAATAAGGAATCAACTTTCCAGGAAGTGACTTATTTGCTGGATGCTTCATCACGTTCGCTTATGAATATCAATCGTTTTATGGAAGGGCTTCGTGCTGCTGATCGGCTAATCCAGATTGAGACGATAAATATCCAGCAGAAAGAGAAAAATGTTGGTCTTACACTCACTTTCAGATTTTTTTATACAGAGTAACTGCTCTTTCTAGTATCAGAAGCGTAGAAAGTTCTTATTTCACCTGATTCCTCATAAGATATTTTGAGGAGGGATAGACATGCGTCATTACGCAATTTTACGTTTACTTTTAGCTGGATTTTTTCTCTATACAGCCTGGCCAATGATTCCAGGGGCTGCAACACAGGCTGAATTGATTTTCTGGGGTGTATGGTTGGTGTTCCTTTTGCTTGTAGTCGGAGCAAATTTTGCAACACTTTTGCGTATGACCCCACCTCCAGTTATGGAACAGGATAGGACAGGGGTCCGAAAAAGGGCATAGATATTGAGGTTTTGCTGTATCAACTGTATAATAGTCTGTACATAATAAGACTAGTACAGTTGAAAGTCGGTGAACGGTATGGCAACGAAACACGAGCAGATTCTGCAGCACATAATATCATTGGAGATTGGTCATAAAATCTCTGTCAGGCAAATTGCCAAAACGCTCAATGTAAGTGAGGGAACGGCGTACCGTGCAATAAAGGATGCTGAAAACCAAGGGTTGGTCAGCACGATTGAACGAGTTGGGACTATCCGTATTGAGCGGAAGAAAAAAGAAAACTTTGAACGGCTGACATACGCTGAAGTAATTAATATTGTCGATGGACAAGTCCTTGGAGGACGGGAAGGACTTCATAAGACACTGAACAAGTTTGTTATCGGCGCTATGCAGCTTGATGCGATGATGCGTTATACAGAAGCAGCGTCGCTTCTTATCGTGGGCAACCGTGTAAAAGCCCATGAGCTAGCACTAAACGAGGGTGCGGCTGTCCTGATAACAGGTGGCTTTGATACTTCCGAGGAGATTAAACAGCTGGCAGATGAAAAACAGTTGCCAATCATGTCGACCAGCTATGATACCTTTACGGTTGCAGCAATGATTAACAGAGCAATTTACGATCAACTGATCAAAAAGGAAATAGTCTCTGTCGGCGATATCTTTACACCATATGATAAATCCTTTTATCTTTATGCTAAAGATCCCCTGCACCGCTGGTATGAGCTAAGTGAGCAATCATCCCACACCCGTTATCCTGTGATGGACGAAAAAGAGCGGGTAACAGGAATGATTACGTCTAAAGATGTCCTTGGTAAAGACCGGGACATCCTAGTAGAAAAAGTTATGACACGAAACCCAATTGTCGTACAGGGGCGAACCTCACTTGCCTATGTTGCCCACATGATGGTTTGGGAAGGGATAGAAGTAGTGCCGGTAGTAGATCCTTCCCAGCAGCTGCTTGGGGTTGTTTCCCGTCAGGATGTCCTGAAGGCACTTCAGCAAATTCAGCGGCAGCCACAAATTGGTGAAACAATTGATGATATTGTCTCACGTAACATTCAGGCGCTAGAAGAAGATTCAACCGTATTTCTTGCACAGGTCACACCACAGATGACCAATCAGCTAGGTACACTGTCCAATGGGGTATTTACAGCACTTATGACTGAAGCAAGCAGCAGGCTGTTGAGACACTATAAAAAAGGTGACCTCGTTGTCGAGAATCTGACTGTGTATTTTATAAAACCTGTCCAGATAGATAGTAAGTTAACAATTAAACCAAAGGTGCTTGAAAGCGGCCGGATGTATGCCAAGATTGATATAGAAGTTTACTTTGATAAAAAGATGGTCGGAAAAGGGCTGCTGATGGCCCAGCTGATAGATAGGTGATAACTAAAAAGCTTAAGCGAACGTAAAAACAGTCCCGGCTCGTAGCAAATAAATCAGCGTTGCCGCGCAAACAAAAAAAGCTGACTAATCAGTTAGTCAGCTTCACCTATCAGGTATTAAGGCGTCTCCACTCGCTTCTGTAGTGTTTGACCTCTTTAAATCCCCGGTTTAAATTTAATCCCCCAATAATCAAAAAGACAATACCAATAAACAGGGAAAATCTTGTCTCATAGAATATGTATTGGTTTATACCAAAAAAGAAAATCAGACTTCCAAGACATATGCGCGATTTTGCGTTAAAATATGCTTGTGTCAGTGGGTCTTTATTCTTAAGAATCGCAACTTTATAGTATACATAGAGTACAAGGGAGATTGCGATAATAATTGGAAAAATAATCATTTAATCTACTCCTAAGTTTTTTATCTCTTACTATTGTAGCTTGTTTTTATATGATAGAAAAGAGAAAATATCTGGGAAGCAGTGTTTGCTAAAATACATTAAATACTAACTTATGAAGGTCGTTCACATGAATTTTCTTGCTTTTTATCCCTCCCGGCTACGTGATTGGTGAGCGTGAAAATGAATTTTCTTCGTTGGATGACTACGGTGTTTTTTTCCGCACCGTCGATTATTCAATTATTTTAATAGATCTCAGAGAGCACAACTCTAATGCTGCAGCAAAAAGTTTTATAAAAAACCTTCAAGAAAATTAATCAGACAGGAGCAAAAAAATGAGTATGGAAAAAGTAATTCGTGCAATAAAAAATTACAACACAATAATTATTCACCGTCATGTCCGGCCTGACCCGGATGCGTATGGTTCACAGGCAGGGCTAAGAGAGCTGATTAAGGAGTCTTTCCCCGATAAACAAGTCTTTCTGGTGGGAGAACCGGACCCCTCACTGGAATTTCTGGCTTCAATGGATCAAGTTGACGACAGTGTATATGAAAATGCCCTCGTAATCGTATGTGATACAGCTAATGCTGCCAGAATATGTGACCAACGTTACAACTTGGGAGCGGAACTAATCAAAATTGATCACCATCCAAACCTAGACCATTATGGAGATGTAATGTGGGTGGATACGGACGCTAGTTCAACAAGTGAAATGATTTTTGATCTTTACCAGTACGGGAAAGAACATGGCTTCGAGCTCAATGATGAAGCTGCTCGTCTGCTTTATGCAGGTATAGTTGGAGATACCGGTAGATTTCTGTTTCCAAGCACCAGCAAGAAAACATTTCAGCATGCCGCTGAACTGGTGACATATAACTTTGATAGGACAAGTCTGTATGACGGGATTTATAGTATAAAAGACAATATTGCAAGACTTCGAGGTTTCATTTTACAAAATTTCACTTTAATGCCATCCGGAAGATGCACCGTTAAACTCACACAGGATATACTGAAAAAGTTTCATGTGAGCCCGGCAGAAAGCGGCCAGTTAATTGGTGTATTAGGGGATATTGAAGGAATTAAGGCATGGGCTTTCTATATTGAGGAGCCAGACCAGATTCGAGTACGACTTCGTTCTAAGGGGCCGGTAATCAATGGGATTGCTGCACGATATAATGGCGGAGGTCATCCGATGGCGGCAGGTGCTTCAGTTGAAAATTGGGAAGACACCGATCGTGTGACCCTTGATTTGGAGGAAGCCTGTACACAATTTACTCCATAAAAAAACAAGCGTGCTGTTATCAGTACGCTTGTCACAAAATCCTAGCTGCTTTTCTTATCAGGCATTGGGGTAATCCAGCACCCGATATTTGTATAATCATAATGTACATGTAAATTATCCCGGTTAATGGAACGTTTCATTAAGCGGATTAGCTCGCCGGATTCTGCGTAAACGGTACGCCCTGCCTTCAACTGTGCAATCTTTTCATCACGTATGCGTCTTTGATTCATCACCAACATAGCAAAACAACTCCCTTCATCTAAGTTAGTATATGAAAGTATTGGTTAATTTGATATCGTCGTTTATATAATTGTATATAAAATTCTCCATAATTACCACTGATAAGAGTGATGTTTCATGGAATGTTCACAATATAAAGGGAATTTTTTTCCTGTGGAGCATATTCACAACACAGGGTCCTGTTAGTTTGAAATTTCGGCTTCAACCTCTATCTTTACTGTCCTGGAGATTGTAAGAGTCTCAACGCTGAAGTTATAGGTGAAATCGTCTAGCTGGAAATCCTTATTTTGAATGGTTGACTTTAAAAGCCGGTCGTTTTCAGCCAAGGTACTAATATCTTCTCCAATTATGTGATCTATCTCTTCTTTAATGAGTCCCACCAGATCCAGCACAGTCAGTCGGTTAAGTCGGAGTTCTTCTCTGTTTAATATTTCAATCTCAATTTCCTCGACAGTAACAGGTTCATTTGACTGCTTATTCTCATTATCTTTCGTGAGGGTTTCGTTCTTTTTTTTAAGTTCCGTAATCTGCGAATCCAATTCTTTATTTTCGGCAAGCAGCCCCTCCACGATGTTCCCATGCATGTAAACAAAAATAAAATAGGAAAGGATGGCTCCAATGAACGTTCCAACCAAAAAACGCTGCCACGATGGCTTTCTATGATATGGAGGTATATGCATTATCCAATTTCCTCCTGAATCAGCCACCCGATCAGCACCAGAGCGGCCTTTACTCCGCCCATTGCAGATAAAATGAGCAAAATCTGTTTGAATAGGTCGAAAGTCGAACCATCCAGAATACCTTTTTGGAAGTTTGCAATGGCATCAAAGGTCCCTCCAATTGCAGCTACTATTGCCCAAATCTGCAGGTTTCTGGCTATCTGTTTAATTGCAGTGAAGGGAGCGTCCCCGGTCGCAAAGGAACCCATACTCCCGATGATTGCCCCGCCGATAATAACTCCGAACGCTATAAAAAAACAATGAATGAATTGAGCTATAAATCGTTCTTCCATCACAAGCGCCCCTTATTTTAGTCCTGCTTTAACTATATGAAAAAAATGGACAGGATATGTTAGGGTGCAACACTGAGGAGAACTTAAATATTGTGCAGCAGATATCTATGTCAGCTATAATAATACTAGGAAGAAGGAGGTGGGATAACGTGTCTTTTACACACTTGCAGGTACGAAGCGGATACAGTCTTATGAACAGCACGGTAACGATTGACAGACTGATCAGTAAAGCAAGCGAGCTGAATTTCGATGCCCTTGCGCTTACTGACGAAAATGTCCTGTACGGCACAATCCCATTTTACAAGAAGTGTATACAAAACGGCATGAAGCCGATTATAGGTATGGCAGTAACTGTGGAAGCAGGGGATGATGACCATGAAGCATGCATTTTGCTGGCTAAGAATAACAGCGGATATAAAAATCTGGTCCGCATTAGCACGGAAATTCAACTTTCAGCAGTAAACACTTTTGGCCGTGAAGATCTTGCCAATTTGAGCAATGATTTGATTTGTATTCTGCCTGCAATCGGAAGCAAGATTGAATCATTTTTGATGACAGATCAACACGACGCTGTTATGAACTACCTAACAGAATACTTAGGGATGTTTTCCCGTGAGGATTTTTTCCTTGGTGTCCAGGATCACGGTCTCCAAACCGAACAGCGTATTCGTGAGTCATTGAAGGCTTTTAGGGATAAATTTCATTTACCGGTGGCAGCAGTTAATGATGTAAGATACATAGATAATAAAGATGACATAGCATTTGATTGTCTGCGTGCTATGAAACTTGACCGAGAATGGAAGCTAAGGGAAGCGGAGCCGGAATTAAAGAATCGTCATTTACGCTCAATGGAAGAAGTTGAGGCCTTATTTGCTGACTGGCCAGAGGTTGTGGGAAATACAGAGGATATAAAAAACAGATGCAATGTTACCTTTGATTTTGATAAAAGAATGCTTCCATCATATCCGGTACCCAACCAGTATGATGCTCATTCCTACCTTGAAAAACTGTGTTGGGAGAAACTCGACCAAAAATATCTACATATAACTGAAGAAATATCCAACCGCTTATCGTATGAACTGAATATTATTCAATCCATGCAGTTCAGCGATTATTTCCTGATCGTATGGGACTTTATTGCCTACGCGAAAGAAAATAATATATTGGTTGGCCCAGGGCGCGGGTCTGCAGCAGGTTCACTGGTGGCCTATGTACTCGATATTACCGAGGTGGACCCAATCAGTTATGATCTGCTGTTTGAGCGCTTTCTAAATCCCGAGCGAATTACAATGCCGGATATCGATATTGATTTTTCTGATCATCGGCGTGACGAAGTAATCGACTATGTCCGTGAAAAGTATGGAAGTGAACATGTAGCACAAATTATTACGTTTGGAACGTTTGCTGCCCGGTCATTGCTTCGCGAATTGATAAAAACAATGGGAATAAGTCAGCAGGATGCCTATTTTATTTTGAAGGGAATACCAGTACAGGCGCGAAAGCCGATAGGTGAATATGTAAAAGAATCACCTGATATGGAGGAATATATTAAGCAATCGCCTCAGTTGAAAGCCCTGTTTATGGTCGCGGCAAAACTGGAGGGGTTACCACGGCATATTTCAACGCACGCGGCTGGTGTCGTTATAAGCGATAAGCCATTAATAGAAGATGTCCCTCTGACAGAGGGGACGAATGACACACTGCTTACCCAGTTTCCGATGAACGACCTGGAAGCAATTGGCCTGCTGAAAATGGATTTTCTGGGGCTGCGGAATCTTACATTAATTGAGCGGATAATCCGGACAATCAGTTATACCGATAAGAAGGATATTGAGCTTGCAGAAATCCCGGACGAGGACCCTCACACATATACCTTGTTACAAAAGGGGCAGACAAACGGAGTGTTCCAGCTTGAGTCTCAGGGTATGAAGCAGGTGCTGACACGACTGCATCCTTCCTCATTTGAAGATATTGTGGCGGTGAATGCATTGTTTCGTCCAGGTCCTATGGAGAATATCCCGGTGTATATTAATCGGAAGCATGGGAAAGAGAATGTAGTCTACCCGCATCCGGATTTGGAACCTATTCTGAAGAAGACCTACGGCGTTCTTATTTACCAGGAGCAGATTATGCAGATTGCCCATAAGATTGCTGGGTTCAGTCTTGGACAGGCTGATATTTTACGCCGAGCAGTCAGTAAGAAACAGCTGGAGGTCATGGATGAACAGAAGGATGCTTTTATCCGGGGGTGCTTAAATAACGGGTATTCTGAGCAGGTAGCAGAAGAGATTTTTAATTGGATTGTTAAGTTCTCCAACTATGGATTTAACCGAAGTCATGCAGTTGCATACAGTAAAATTGCTTATCAGCTTGCATACTTGAAAGCACATTATCCCGCAAGTTTTTTTGCCGAACTGTTAAGTTCTGTTGCTAACCAGCAGGATAAGGTGAATGCTTATATGAAAGAAATGCGTAACTTGGGACTACCACTGGTACCTCCATCCATTAATAAAAGCTTTGGGAAATTCACCGTTGAAAAAGATACGGTCCGAATGGGCTTACTATCGATTAAGGGAGTCGGGAGCCAGGCGGTAAAGGAAATTGTTCGGGCAAGAAAGGACGGACCGTTTAAAAGTCTGTTTGATTTTTGTCTTCGTGTTTCGCCAAAGCTAGTTAACCGTTCCACCCTCGAAACGCTTATAATGGCCGGCACTTTTGATAGCCTCTATGAAAACCGCGCCAGTTTGCTTGCTTCGATTGATCAGGCAATTGAACAGGGAGAACTGTTTAAAGAATTTAATGATCAGCCAAGTCTGTTTCAGGATATGTTAGATTTGGATGCTGCGTACGTAGAAATTGAGGATTTCTCCGTGGCTAAAAAACTCCAAGATGAGAAAGAACTGCTCGGTATTTATGTATCCAGCCATCCACTCAAACAATATCGAACAGCTCTTGCGACAAATGGTTACCAGGAGATTGGTAAAGCCCAGAATATGACCGGTAAAACAGTAAAGGGAGCGGCTATTCTGCAGGCAATCAAGACAATTCGCACCAAACGCGGGGACCCAATGGCGTTTATTACAGTCGGTGATGAGACAGACGATATGGAGGGGGTTATTTTTCCTGAGCTTTATCGGGATGTACATCGGTGGTTAAATGAGGGTTCTGTTATAACATTTAAGGGTAAGATAGAAACACGGAATAACCGGAACCAGTGTCTGATGGCAGAGATGAAGGAATTTGTTGAAGATGAATGGGAAATTGACTCGAATAAGCGGTTATTTATACGACTTACCGACGAAAATAGTGAAAAAGCTTTAACCAAAATTAGAGAAATAGTGTACAAGCATCCCGGTCAAACAGCAATTGTCGTTCATCATGCTAAAACCCGCTCGACATATCAACTTTCCCAAGAATACCTCACAGACCCTAATGCAGAATGTCTGGAGCTTCTTGGAAATCAATTCGGGGAAAATAATGTTGTATTGAAGCCTGAAAAAGGGTAGAGGAAAGCGTGTAAGCGACTTTCCTTTCTTCTTTACACTATGTTACCATCTGTTATAATTGAGTAGTTAAGTGGTCTGACCACTGGTATAATATACGTTAATTCCTATTTTAAGGAGTGATCCACGTGTCTAACTTAAGAGATGAAGCATTACACTTGCACAAACTAAATAAAGGGAAAATATCTACAGAATCTAAGATACCAGTCCGAAATGCACGGGATTTAAGTCTTGCATACTCACCTGGTGTGGCGGAACCCTGCAAGGAAATCTATGATCGTAAAGAAACCGTTTATGACTATACAATGAAAGGCAATATGGTTGCTGTAGTTAGTGATGGTTCGGCTGTTCTCGGCCTTGGAAATATCGGTGCGGAAGCTGCTTTGCCGGTAATGGAAGGTAAATCAGTTCTTTTCAAAAGTTTCGCCGGAGTAGATTCGTTTCCAATTTGTCTCAATACCCATGACGTGGAGGAAATTGTACAGACCGTTAAGCTTATGGAGCCCACGTTTGGCGGAGTAAATCTTGAGGATATTGCAGCGCCTAACTGCTTTATTATCGAGGAAAGACTTAAAAAGGAAACAAATATTCCAATCTTCCACGATGACCAGCATGGTACGGCAATCGTAACTGTAGCCGGCTTAATTAATGCTTTAAAGGTGGTTGGAAAATCCTTCTCCGAAATTAAAGTGGTTGCAAATGGTGCCGGAGCTGCCGGTATTGCAATTATAAAGCTACTTCACAGTTTCGGTGTTCGGGACATGATTATGTGTGATTCCAAAGGTGCCATTTTTGAAGGCCGGCCATATGGCATGAATGAAGTTAAAGATGAAGTTGCTAAAATGACCAATAAGGAAAATAAGGAAGGTTCACTGGAAGAGATTCTCGAGGATGCAGATGTGTTCATCGGAGTTTCTGTTGGTGGGTTGCTGTCCAAAGAAATGGTTCAGAAGATGAGCAAGGATCCTATTATCTTTGCAATGGCTAACCCGGATCCTGAAATAATGCCAGATGATGCTAAGGAAGCTGGCGCTAAGGTAATTGGAACTGGACGGTCAGATTTTCCTAACCAGGTTAACAATGTTCTTGCATTTCCAGGAATTTTCCGTGGTGCCTTGGATGTACGAGCAACTCGGATCAATGAGAAAATGAAAGTTGCAGCTGCTGAGGCAATTGCATCACTGATCAGTGAAGATGAACTGAATTCCGACTATGTAATCCCTGCACCATTTGATCCAAGGGTCGCTCCACTGGTTGCTTCAAGTGTCGCTCGAACAGCGATGGAATCGGGCGTCGCAAGAATTCAGGTTGATCCCGAGAGTGTCGCAGAGAAAACACGGGCACTAACACGTATTGATGAGGAATGATCATCTGTATAAGGGAGTGAGTCCTGGTTGTGTCCATTTCATCTAAACAGAAAGTATACCAGGGTGTTTTACAGGAAATTCGTAAATATATCTACAGTAATGATTTATCGCCCGGCGATAAACTCCCGTCCGAACGCGAACTTGCCGAGAAATTGGCTGCAGGCAGATCATCGGTACGTGAAGCATTAAGGGCAATTGAACTTCTCGGTCTGATTGAAACCAGACATGGAGAAGGAACGTACTTAAGTGTATATAGGCCTTATCAGACTGTAGAGTTGCTGGCCTCATTTATTCTTCAGGATAATGGGACCAGAACAGATTTGCTGGCCACAAAAAGAATTATGGAAAAAGAAGCTGCTAAGATTGTCTGTAAACGGGTCTCAGGAAAGGATATTGAACGATTGAGTTCGATAATCTGTAATGGGAAAGGCGAACAGTATGAAAAGCATCTGACATTTTTCAATTATATTTTTAAACAAGCAGATAATCTGTTACTTACGAAAGTCTGGCAGCTCATGGAAGAGTTTTCGTTCACATTTTCTAAACAGTCATACGATGAAACATTTTATACGGAACTAATTAAATTTTATAAAGAGCAAAGATGTGAACAGATTGAAGGATTATTCAGTCAACAATCGATAAATAATTAATTATTTCATCGACTTCGTTTGACAACTTTTTTAACTGCAATTCGTTATAGTAAGAGAAACGACTTGAAGGTTTTCCTTCCTGCTTGTTGTCTGGGTTTGAGAAAAAAGGAGGAATCACCTTGCTTAAAGATTTTTTCGGCAAGAAAAAAAAATATGCGACCTTACCAGCGGAACAGGGTAAGCACGATGTTCCCGAAGGTCTGATGAAAAAGTGCAGTAATTGCCAGAAAATATACTACCGAAAAGAAATGACGAAACAGGATAATGTCTGTCCAAATTGTGACTATCATCATCCTCTGACTGCATGGGAACGAATTGACAGCCTGTTTGATGAAGGGTCTTTTGAAGAGTGGGACAAGCAGCTTACTACAACTAACCCCCTTGATTTTCCTGGCTATGAGGAAAAAATAGCCAAGGATCGGGAGAAAACCGGACTTAATGAAGGAGTTGTGACGGGCAAGGGAACGATAGATGGTCATCCTGTTGCTTTTGGTGTAATGGATTCAAGCTTTCGGATGGGAAGTATGGGATCTGTTATGGGAGAGAAGATTGCCCGAGCAGTTGAAAATGCCAGGGAACAATCATTGCCATTTATTATCTTCACTGCATCTGGAGGGGCCAGAATGCAGGAGGGTGTTTTGAGTCTGATGCAGATGGCCAAGACTTCTGTAGCAATAAAAAGGTTTTCAGAGGCCGGGGGATTGATGATATCCGTGATGACACATCCTACAACTGGAGGTGTCTCGGCAAGTTTTGCATCGATCGGAGACTACAATTTTGCGGAGCCTCAAGCACTAATTGGATTTGCAGGCCGCCGGATCATTGAACAGACGATCCGAGAAAAGCTTCCGGAGGACTTTCAGACTGCGGAATTTTTGCTGAAGCATGGTCAGCTGGATAAAGTGATTCATCGGCATGAATTGAAAAACATCCTGACTAAATTGCTGGCTGTACATCAGAAAGGCGGTGGTGTCTCATGAAACAGGTTATGGATTTCGAAAAACCGGTTGTCAACCTGAAGGAGAAGATTGCCGAGCTTAAGACTTTTACGGAGAACAGTGAAATAGACTTAACCGAAGAAATAAATACGCTTGAGAAACGTCTTGAAGTTTTGGAAAATGATATATATGGAAACCTGCGCCCGTGGGATCGCGTCCAGATGGCCAGACACCAGGCAAGACCTACAACATTGGACTATATTGAGCAAATTTTTACGGACTTTATAGAGTTTCATGGTGATCGATCGTATGGGGATGATGCTGCTATAGTTGCTGGAGTCGCATTTTATAAAGAGACCCCTGTAACGGTTATTGGACATCAGCGCGGAAAAGATACAAAAGACAACATTCATCGTAACTTCGGGATGCCGCATCCGGAAGGTTACCGGAAAGCCTTGCGTCATATGAAACAAGCTGAGAAGTTTAACCGTCCGATTGTTTGTTTTATTGATACAAAGGGAGCTTACCCTGGAAAGGCTGCGGAAGAACGCGGTCAGAGTGAGGCCATTGCCCGTAACTTAATGGAAATGGCTGGACTGACTGTTCCGATTGTATGTATTGTAATCGGTGAGGGTGGAAGTGGCGGAGCCCTTGGACTTGGTGTGGGTGATCATATACATATGCTTGAGAACTCCACGTATTCCGTTATTTCACCTGAAGGAGCAGCATCCATCCTGTGGAAAGATTCCGGACTTGCTCAAAAAGCTGCAGAATCAATGAAAATAACATCCTACGATTTGAAAGAACTTGGTGTGATTGACCGCATAATTCCGGAGCCAAAAGGTGGAGCGCACCGTGATGTGGAAGCTCAGGCAATTAGCATCAATGAGGTGCTGGAAAACTCCTTGAAGGAGTTGCAAGGACTCCAGCCAGATGAATTACTGGAAAAAAGATGGGAAAAGTATAAAAAAATTGGTGATTATACAGAGATATAATACGTCAAAATATACATCGGTTTCATAGTTATGAGGTTGACTAATGTCAACCTCATGCTGGTTTTTAAAGGGAAAATAATTGATATTTTTCCGTAATACAATTATTCTTTGAGATGAACATATGAGTAGGACATGAGGTGAAGCAATGAATAAAATTGGTGTTTTGACAAGCGGTGGCGATGCCCCGGGAATGAATGCCGCTATCCGCGCAGTTGTAAGAAAAGCTATCTTTCACGGTCTGGAAGTTTATGCCGTGAATAATGGATATCAGGGACTTATCGATGGAAATATAACAAAAATGGACATTGGTTCTGTTGGAGATATAATACAACGCGGAGGAACAATTCTGCGCTCAGCCCGCTGTGAAGACTTTAAAACTGAAGCGGGCCAGAAGAAAGGCATCGAACAATTGGAAAATCATGGGATTGAAGGGCTGATTGTGATCGGCGGTGACGGGAGTTTCCGTGGTGCCCAAAAACTCACTGAAAAAGGTTACCCATGTATAGGAGTTCCAGGAACAATTGATAATGATATCCCGGGAACTGATTTCACCATTGGATTTGATACAGCACTTAATACCATAATCGAAGCAATAGATAAAATACGGGATACTGCAACTTCTCACGAACGGACATATGTTATTGAAGTAATGGGCCGGGACGCTGGAGACCTAGCACTGTGGGCAGGTCTTGCAGATGGAGCGGAAAGCATCCTGATTCCCGAAAAGGCGGATGACTTCCAAGATGTCATTAACCGTCTCAAACGAGGCCATGACCGTGGTAAAAAACATAGTATCATCATCCTTGCAGAAGGTGTGGGGAGCGGTGTGGAATACGGTCAGCGAATCCAGGAAGCAACCAGCCTTGAGACCAGAGTGACAGTACTTGGACATATCCAACGTGGAGGATCTCCAACGGCATCTGACCGCGTCCTGGCGAGCCGTCTTGGGGCAAGAGCAGTGGACCTGTTGTTGAATGGAAAGGCTGGGAGAGTAGTTGGGATTCAAAACAACCAGCTTGTGGACCATGACATTATTGAAATTTTAAAAGAAGGCCACTCTATTAATCATGACATGTATCAATTATCAAAAGAATTATCGATATAAGATCGGAAACGGAGGAAGCGAAATTGCGCAAAACTAAAATCGTATGTACGATTGGACCTGCTTCTGAATCAGTAGATACGCTCGTAAAATTGATTGAATCAGGAATGAATGTTGCACGACTTAACTTTTCACATGGTGACTTTGACGAACATGGTCAACGCATTAAAAATATCAGAGAAGCTGCAGAACGGACAGGAAAGACTATAGCTATTCTGCTGGATACCAAAGGACCGGAAATCCGGACAGGAACTTTTAAAAACGGTGAAGCAGAAATCACCCAGGATGACACTGTGGTTGTGACAATGGATGATATCGAAGGTACTGCTGAAAGATTCTCCATAACGTATAAAGGGTTAATCTACGATGTGCATGAAGGGTCTAAAATCTTGCTTGATGACGGGCTGATTGAACTAGAGGTTTTGGCAATCGATAAAGCGAACAATGAACTGAAAACAAGGGCGCTGAACTCAGGAACTATTAAAAATAAAAAGGGTGTAAATGTTCCAAATGTAAAAGTAAATCTACCAGGTATTACTGAGAAAGATGCAGAGGACATAAAATTCGGAATCGAACAAGGTGTTGACTTTATTGCTGCATCATTTGTCCGACGTCCTTCTGACATATTTGAGATAAAAGAACTGTTGGAAAAACATGATGCCAACCATATAAAAATTGTTCCTAAAATCGAGAACCAGGAAGGTGTGGACAATATTGAGTCCATCCTTGAAATCAGTGATGGCCTGATGGTTGCCAGGGGTGACCTCGGTGTGGAAATTCCTGCAGAAGATGTTCCTTTGGTTCAGAAAGATTTGATTACACGATGCAATACTGCTGGTAAACCAGTTATTACGGCAACACAAATGCTTGATTCCATGCAGCGTAATCCTCGTCCAACCAGAGCAGAAGCATCTGACGTGGCAAATGCTATTTTTGACGGTACTGATGCGATTATGCTTTCTGGAGAGACTGCTGCTGGTAATTATCCTGTTGAATCAGTGCAAACAATGAGTAATATTGCACTAAAAGCGGAAACTGCGCTTGATCATTCTACGATTTTAAGGAATCGTTCTCGTTCAGTCGACATGACGATTACTGATGCAATTAGCCAGTCGGTAACACATACAGCAATGAATCTGTCAGTAAGCTCTATTCTTACACCAACCGAGAGTGGACATACTGCTAGAATGATTGCGAAGTATCGTCCAAAGGCACCAATCGTGGCAGTTACATTTTCTGAAACAGTTAACCGCCAATTGTCACTCGTTTGGGGTGTACAGGCTGTGATGGGTGAAGAAGCACATTCTACTGATGAAATGCTTGATATCGCAGTTGATCGTGGTCTAGAGACAGGACTATTCAGTCGAGGCAGCAGAGTACTGATAACTGCGGGAGTCCCAGTCGGTGAAAGTGGGACAACCAACCTGATGAAGGTCCACGTAATTGGTGATGTTATGGCAAAAGGACAAGGCATTGGCCGGAGAAGTGCTTATGGTAAAGCAGTTCACGCGAAGAATGCTGAGGAAGCAAAAGAAAAGCTCCATGAAGAAGATATTCTAGTCACATACGGAACTGATCGTGACATGATGGAATCTATCGAAAAGGCTGCAGGAATCATTACGGAAGAAGGCGGTCTAACCTCACATGCTGCGGTAGTGGGGCTGAGTCTCGGGATACCGGTAATTGTCGGAGTAAAGAACGTGTTTGATGTAATTGAAGATGGAGAAGATATCACCATTGACAGCTCGAAAGGTGACATATTTAAAGGACATGCACGCGTATTATAAAGAAATGCAGTGAAAGAAGGGGATAACCCTTCTTTTTCTAAATCTGTAAAAAAAGAGGTGAGTTGTATGCGCTGGTTGTTTTTAACACTTCTAGTTTTACCTGCACTTGAAATTGGGGTCTTTATTTGGGCGGGAAGTATTATCGGAGCCTGGTGGGTTGTTGGGATTATTCTTTTAACCGGGATTGCCGGAGTCACCATTGCCAGAAAACAAGGAATGGAAACATGGAGACGCGCCCAGCAATCGATGAATTACGGCCAGGTACCGGCGAATGAAATATTAGATGGTATTTGTATATTTGTAGGTGCAGTATTCCTATTTTCTCCAGGGTTTATAACCGATACAGCTGGTTTCATTCTGGTTCTCCCATTTACCCGCGGACCGTTTAAAGTATGGTTGCAACGGTTTATCCGGAATCGCATAAACAAAGGGAATATTATTTTCTTCAACAAGTGGCAGTAGTTCAGGTTCCTTTGACAAATTTGAGAATCTGGTTGAATACTCCTGCCCGGTAAAATGCATTACAGATAATCAGCAGCAGCGGGCCAAGAAACAACCCAAGAACTCCCCAAATCTGGATGCCAGCAAATAGGGCTACGAGTGCTGCAAGCGGATTAAGCCCTATATTGCTGGAAACGATTTTCGGTTCAAGGAACTGCCGCTGAATTACCACTAACATGTATAAAACAGTTATCGAAATGGTTAGCGGGTAATCCCCTGTTAAAAACAGATAAAGAACCCACGGTATAAAGATGATCCCTGTCCCTATTAAAGGCAAAATATCGACCAGCGCAGCAATTAGTGCAATTGTCATGGCGTGCTTTATCTGCAGTACTGTAAGGCCGACAAATATAATACAAGCGGAGATCGTTATCAGAATCAATTGGGCTTTTATAAACCCGAACATCGCGTTCTGCAGGTGAACCCACACGGAAATCCCGATCTGATGAACAGATGCAGGGGTTATTTTTTTCATTGTATTTACATAGACATTCCAGTCTTTGGTTATTATGACCGTTGCCAGGAGAACAAAAATGCTTGTTGTAAAAGAGCCTGGTAGAAGTGTCAGTGTTTGTGGAATCTGCATCAGCATGTCCCTCAAAAAGTCAGTTCCTGTTTCAGCAGTTTGATTAATCAGCAATTTAAGGTTTTCACTGACAGTTTCCTGCTGCCCAGGGCTCAGTGTATGAAAAAAAGATGTGATTTTTTCATACACTGGCAGAATTTCAGCATCGATAAAATTCTCAACCACTCTTACTATTATCTTGAAGTGGGCGGGCAGGTTTTCTGCCAAGTATGTAGTTCCTTGTATCAATTCGGCAACTAGAAAGATAATAAAGCTGACCACGGCTGTTAATAAAATTAAGATGATGACAATCGTTGCAAGAAGGCGTGGCATCTTTAGTTTTTCTTCCAGAAAAGTGACTGACGGGTTTAAAAACAGGGAGAGCAAGACTGCAATAAGAAATGGATAGATTGATGGGACTGTAAAATACATAATTAAGTAAATGAATATGACGGAAAATAATACCACCAGCAGACGCAGCAGCTGGTCAATTCTATGCTTGTACAACTTATTTCCCCCCAATATCCACGTATTTATTTCTGCTACTATCTTACATATGACAAGGAAACGAAAAATAGACGTAGAACAGGCTATCTGTGGGGTTTTGAATTTTGAGGTTCTGCCGTGATTTATCAAATTTGTATAAAAATATTGGCGGATTTAATCGGTTTCAATTCACAATAAGCAAAGAATACTTTATAATTGTCCATGGGGATGACAATGTTGGATTGTAGGAATATTGTCAAAAATTATCATCAGTTATTTTTCCTAACCTAATGAACAATTCATAGAAAAAGGAGAGGTTTGTTATGACAGCAACAAAAGGGCTTGAAGGGGTCGTCGCAACGCAATCGTCAATTAGTTCTATTATCGATGACCAACTTACATACGTTGGATACAAAATTGATGATTTAGCTGAGAATTCAAGTTTCGAAGAGGTAGTTTACCTGCTGTGGAATCTTAAACTGCCGACAAAATCTGAATTAGATACATTTAAGGCTGATTTAGCTTCCAATATGGAACTTCCTGAAGCAGTTATCGAACACTTGCACTCGTATGATCTTTCAACCGTTCATCCAATGGCAGCGCTTCGTTCTGCAGTTTCCATTCTGGGTCTCTATGATGAAGAGGCGGATGTTATGGAAGAAGAGGCCAATAAACGTAAGGCGCTTCGTCTGCAAGCTAAAATTGCCACGATTGTTACTGCATTCGCGCGTATCCGCAAAGGGCAGGATCCTGTGAAACCTAAAAAGGACCTGGGATTTGCAGCCAACTTCTTGTACATGCTGAATGGTGAGGAAGCAAAAGACGTTGAAGTAGAAGCTATCAACAAGGCGCTTGTATTGCATGCTGATCACGAGCTTAATGCATCCACATTTACAGCACGTGTATGTGTTGCTACATTATCAGATATCTATTCTGGCGTAACAGCCGCTATCGGTGCTTTGAAAGGCCCACTTCATGGTGGAGCAAACGAACGCGTTATGAAGATGCTGACTGAGATTGGCGAAGAAGAGAATGCTATTCCTTACATCAAGGAAAAAATCGCTAACAAAGAGAAAATCATGGGTATGGGACACCGTGTATACCAAAATGGTGACCCACGTGCCAAACACCTTAAACATATGTCAAAAGAATTGACAGAAACCTCAGGGGAATCCAAATGGTATAATATGTCCGTGAAAATTGAAGAATTCATTAAAGAAGAGAAGGGTCTTCCAGCAAATGTGGATTTCTATTCTGCATCGGTTTATCACAGCCTTGGAATTGACCATGATTTGTTCACACCTATTTTTGCTACAAGTCGCATATCAGGATGGCTTGCACATATTCTTGAACAGTATGACAACAACCGTCTGATCCGTCCGCGTGCTGACTACGTTGGTCCGCAAACTCAGGATTATGTTGAAATCGAAAACCGCGCTTAATAGGTAATCAGGTAATAGCCGGGAGAACCGGCTATTATCATGAAAAGTTACATTATGATAAAATAACAATGCATGAAGATGACTAGGAGGTATTTTTTTATGGCACAAGGAGAAAAAATTACAGTAGATAACGGGAAAATGAATGTACCGAATCGTCCGGTCATTCCTTTCATTGAAGGGGACGGAACAGGCCCGGATATCTGGGCAGCGGCACGCAGAGTTATCGAAGCTGCAGTGAAAAAAGCCTATAATGGCGAAAAAGAAATTGAGTGGACTGAAGTTTACGCTGGTCAAAAAGCATATGATAAAACTGGTGAGTGGCTCCCACAGGAAACACTTAATATGATTGATGAGTACAAAATTGCAATTAAGGGACCTCTTACAACACCGATCGGCGGCGGAATCCGTTCACTGAATGTGGCACTGCGTCAGGAACTTGACCTGTTCACTTGCCTGCGTCCAGTACGTTATTTCACTGGCGTACCTTCACCGGTTAAACACCCTGACCATGTTGACATGGCTATCTTCCGTGAGAACACAGAAGATATTTACGCAGGTATTGAGTGGCAAAAAGGTTCAGACGAAGTGAAGAAAGTGATTGACTTCCTTCAGAATGAAATGGGTGTTAAAAATATCCGTTTTCCTGAAACTTCCGGCATAGGTGTTAAGCCAGTATCTGAAGAGGGAACCAAGCGTCTAGTGCGTTCCGCAATTGAGTATGCACTAAACGAAGGACGCAAGAGTGTTACCTTGGTACATAAAGGTAACATCATGAAATTCACTGAAGGATCATTTAAGGCCTGGGGATATGAAGTTGCCGAGCAGGAGTATGGCGATAAAGTATTCACATGGGCAGAATATGACCGTATCGTTGAAAAAGACGGTAAAGACGCTGCCAACAAAGCGCAGGATGAAGCATTGGCATCAGGAAAAATCCTTGTTAAAGATTCCATTGCGGACATCTTCCTGCAGCAGATTCTTACCCGTCCAAAAGAATTTGACGTGGTTGCTACAATGAACCTTAACGGAGACTATATTTCTGACGCACTTGCTGCACAGGTTGGTGGAATCGGAATTGCACCTGGTGCAAACATTAACTATGACACCGGTCATGCAATTTTCGAAGCAACACACGGAACTGCTCCTAAATATGCAGGACTAGACAAGGTTAACCCTTCTTCTGTAATTCTTTCTGCAGTACTGATGCTTGAGCATCTGGAGTGGAGAGAGGCAGCTAACCTGATTACAGATGCAATGGATAAAACTATTGCTTCTAAAGTTGTTACGTATGACTTCGCACGAATGATGGATGGGGCTACTGAAGTTAAAACATCTGAGTTTGCCGATGAATTAATTAAGAATATGGGATAATACCCAACCCAAAACCCGCCCGGATTGTTGTATTTGGAGGAATCGACCAAACCGATTAGCTCTATATGCCGCCCGGGCGGTATATCTATCTGGATTTCCACGATTTAACTTGTTTATGGAAAGGGGATTAATATGGCTGTTAAGCGTAATAAGATTTCCGTAATAGGCTCAGGTTTTACCGGGGCTACCACCGCTTTGATGATTGCCCAGAAAGAACTTGGAGATGTAGTGTTGGTAGATATTCCTGACATGGAAGATCCTACAAAAGGTAAAGCCCTTGATATGCTCGAAGCAAGTCCTGTTCAGGGATTTGATGCAAATATTACGGGTACTGCCAATTATGAGGACACGAAGGATTCTGATCTTGTAATCATTACAGCAGGTATTGCTCGTAAGCCTGGTATGAGCCGTGATGATCTGGTAAATACCAACGCTAAAATTATGAAATCTGTAACACAAGAAATTGTTAAGTATTCACCGGAAACGTTTATTGTTGTGCTAACAAACCCGGTTGATGCAATGACGTATACGGTATTTAAAGAATCAGGATTTCCTAAAGAACGTGTTATCGGACAGTCAGGAATACTGGATACGGCTCGCTTCCGTACTTTTGTTGCCCAAGAGCTGAACCTGTCTGTTAAGGATGTAACAGGTTTTGTGCTCGGTGGACATGGGGATGATATGGTACCGTTAATCCGCTATTCCTATGCCGGTGGAATTCCGCTTGAAAAATTGATTTCCAAAGACCGCCTCGATGAAATTGTGGAACGTACACGTAAAGGCGGCGGTGAAATCGTAGGACTGTTGGGTAACGGAAGTGCTTATTACGCACCAGCCGCTTCCCTTACTGTAATGGCGGAAGCTATACTGAAAGATCAGCGTCGTGTTCTTCCTTCCATTGCATACCTTGAAGGCGAATATGGCTATAAAGATATCTACCTTGGTGTTCCGACCATTCTTGGTGGGAGCGGACTGGAAGAAATTATTGAACTTGATTTGACTGACGAAGAGAAAGCAGAGTTGGACAAATCAGCTGACTCTGTTAAAAACGTGCTTGAGATACTGAAATAATTAAAAAGCTTCTTTTCACTGTATGGTGAAAAGAAGCTTTTTAAATTGCCAGGGTAAAAATTAATTCGCCAGAACTGCCAATTTCTGATATAATAGTAAACGCTTACATTAGTGGAGGTGGGGAATATGATTGGTAAGAAACGCAAACTCGGCAAGAAGATAAATGATCTGCAGGTGGGAGATTCCTATACATCCACCCACGCAATAGAGGACAGAGACTTGTTACTGTACCTTGGACTGACAAATGATGCAAACCCACTTTACATCCAACATGACTATGCATCACAAACTCCATATAAACAACCGATTGTACCGTCTGTTATGTTGTTTGGTGCAGTTTCTTCAATAGTGTCTACGCATCTTCCGGGTCCAGGAAGTCACATAACCAAACATGAAATGGCGTTTCCTAAGCCCGTTTCTCATTATTCAGAGATAACATTCAGAATTGAAGTAATTGCGATCGACCATGAAAATCATCAAGTTGCAATGTCCATAAGTGGGACTGACAGCGATGGAGATGATGTATTACATGGTAAGCTTCATGTTTGCCCGGCATATGAACCAGAATCAATCATTGGTGCTTCACTTGAAAACTTTTTTTAATTAGATAATTAGACTGAATGAAACTATCACTGCAAAGTGGTAGTTTTTTTGTGAATTACTTTTTTATAAACTACGAAGTAGTAAGACTTCTAAGATAGAGTCCTGAAACGCTGCTACGGAAATACACTAGGCTTTCACCACTCCGGGTACAAGTACGACATCTGCTTAAGCTCACTCTGTTCGCTTTCGCAGTGTCTCCTTTGCCTCGGGCGGCTGTTGAGCCTCCGTTGAGCTATCGCTCTCCGGGGTCTCATCGAGGCCTCTGCTCCCGTAGGAGTCTCCGTGTATTTCCTCCGCTTAGAGCGAGCTTCGTATTTACTTTTTATGCCCTTTAGGCTGAAGGACTCTATACAAGAGGACCTTAGAACAGCTCATTTTTTAGCCGGAACGGGTCAAAATACTCATATATTAAATTTTATTGCTTCGCAGTTCATATCAACTGTGAGGGGTGGTTAGGAACCAAAATTAAAGAAAAGTGCCATGTAAATTTTTCTTTACATGGATGCATATTCACATACGATTCTGTTCATTGTATGATTAAATATATAAAAGGCTTACGAAAAGCTTAGTTTTCAAGAAATGGGGATGCGCTGTGGGAAAAAATATACTTATTGTAGACGATGAAGCTTCAATTGTTACCCTATTAAAATTTAATGTGGAACAGGCTGGGTTTGAAGCTGATGTAGCGTATGACGGTAATGACGCGGTAGAGAAAGCAGAAAGAACCAACTATGATTTAATAGTACTGGATTTGATGCTGCCAGGGATGGATGGAATGGATGTATGCCGGCATTTAAGGCAGAACCGGATTGATACACCCATACTCATGCTTACTGCAAAGGATGATGAGTTTGATAAGGTACTTGGTCTGGAACTTGGAGCGGATGATTATCTGACCAAGCCATTCAGCCCTAAGGAGGTAGTTGCCCGGATTAAGGCAATTCTGCGAAGGTCCTCCAAAACGGCGGAAACCAATGTTGTTTCTATCCGAGTCGGCGATTTGGTCGTTTATCCTGAACGGTATGAAGCGGAAATGAACGGCGAAACGCTAACATTTACCCGTAAGGAGTTTGAACTGTTATACTACCTTGCAGAACATAAGGGCAGGGTTTTATCACGGGATCAGCTTCTAAGCGCTGTATGGAATTATGATTTTGTAGGAGATACCCGGATTGTCGATGTCCATGTCAGCCACTTGCGGGAGAAGATCGAACCAGATACTAAGAAACCAACCTACATTAAAACTGTACGGGGATTGGGTTATAAACTGGAGGAACCTAAATAATGCGGGCGCTTTTTACACGGCCTTTATTTGCATACAATAGTGGCATTCTGCTTATCGTCGTAATTACCGGTCTGATCATTAGCCAGCTTACGGATGAGTATGTCATTCTAGGGTCTATTCTAGTAGTGGAATATATTATATTACTGTTGATGATGCTCCATGTTCATGATAAATATATGAAGCCAATCAGAAAAGCGTCAAATACGGTTGATGAACTTGTTAAAGGGAATTACCGGGCAAGAATCCATATTCCACGTACTGGCAGTGTTGCCGAGCTTGGAAATAAGCTGAATATCCTAGCCCGTAATTTAAATGAGTTTGCGATGCAAGAACAAATTCAGGAAAAGCAGCTCACAACAGTCATTGATAATACCCAAAGTGGACTCGTTCTCCTTGATGAAAAAGGTTATATTCATCTTGTGAACCGAAAAGCCCTGTCCATGTTTGGAGGAAATTCCCGGGATTATATTGGAAGACTTTATTATGAAGTATTGGACCATGAGGGAATCCATCAGACGGTTCAGCAAACTTTTTTATACGAGAAAAATGTAAAAGAGTCAATAACCCAGACGGCGGGTATGGACACCAAATATATTGAAATAGTTGGTGCTCCAATCTTTAATGAACGGAGTTTGCTGAAAGGCGCAGTTCTTGTCTTGTATGATATTACACATCTGAAAAAACTGGAATTGATGCGTAAGGATTTTGTCGCAAATGTGTCCCATGAACTGAAAACACCAATTACCTCAATTAAAGGATTTGCAGAGACGTTACTTGACGGGGCGTTGGATGATAAAGAAACACTCCAGAACTTCCTTTCGATCATTCATGACGAAAGCACACGGCTGCAGGTTTTGATAGAAGACTTGCTAACCCTTTCGAGACTGGAAAAGGATGAGTACAAACCTGTAAAATCTGAAATTAACATGAACAGGCTGGTTGAAGAGGTTCTTCCAATCACAAATCATGCAGCTGAACAAAAAGGAATTTCTCTTACGGTTGAAATGGACAACAATATTTCACTGCGGGCGGACAAGGAGCGGATTAAACAGATAGTAATTAATCTCCTGACAAATGCAGTTAACTATACTCCGGAGAACGGCGATGTCAAACTTACCGTTACGGATAAGGACGAAAATATTCATATAGAAGTAAGCGATACTGGCATCGGGATCAGCCAGGAAGCAATTCCAAGGATATTTGAACGGTTTTACCGTGTTGACAAAGCACGAAGCAGGAATACAGGAGGAACAGGCCTAGGTCTGGCAATAGTTAAACACATTGTTGAAGTTCATGATGGCAGAATCACGGTGGAAAGTGAATCGAATAAAGGGTCCACATTTCATGTTTACTTACCGAAAATATAAACTGTTCCAGGTAAAAATGGAACAGTTTATTATATTTCTGCTGACCCCTGTCTAATATACTTACAGAAAAGGTATGAGGGGATGGACATAAGTGATATCGGCGTTATCTTCGTTATTGTAAAGTATACTTTCCTATAGTCTATAATCTGCAGAGACGAATTAGGATTCTGGAAGAGGAAGTACCGGTGCTCACGAAAGAGAGGTAACTTTTTCATTTGCCGGCAGACAGTGATAAAATAAAAGTAATAGTGCTATCGGTTATGAATGGAGGATTATACATATGGCTAATAAACTTGTCTTGATAGACGGAAACAGTATCATTTATCGTGCTTTTTTTGCCTTGCCTTTATTAAACAACGATAAAGGGGTATACACCAATGCAGTATATGGATTTACAACAATGCTGCTGAAAATTCTTGAGGATGAGAAACCCACACATGTGCTGGTCGCTTTTGATGCAGGCAAAACTACTTTCCGGCATGACACCTATAAAGAGTATAAAGGTGGCCGGCAGAAGACTCCCCCTGAACTCTCTGAACAGTTTCCACTGCTGAAAGAGGTACTGAACGCTTTTCAGATATCCCATTATCAACTTGATCAGTATGAAGCAGATGATATTATCGGTACGCTTGCTACCAAAGCCGAAAAAGATAACTGGGACGTTACGGTGATTTCAGGCGATAAGGATTTACTTCAGCTTGTATCAGATAAAGTTACAGTCAATCTTACCAAGAAGGGGATCAGTGACGCTGATTCTTATACGCCCTCATTTATGCAGGAAAAGATGGAAATCCGTCCTGACCAGCTGATCGACTTAAAGGCACTGATGGGTGACAGTTCTGATAATATACCTGGTGTACCGGGGGTCGGACAGAAAACTGCAACGAAGCTATTAAAAGAATATGAAAAACTTGAAAATGTTTATGAAAATATTGAAAATGTGAGCGGTAAGAAACTGAAAGAGAAGTTAGAGAATCATAAGGACGAGGCCTTTATGAGCAAGGACCTTGTAACGATTAACAGGGAGTCGCCCATCGAAGTTACCATTGATGAAATCTCGTACGAAGGTTATCAGCCTGCAAAGGTTAGTTCAATCTTTAAGGACCTTGGGTTCCAATCCTTACTGACCCGGGTTTCTGGAGATGAACAGGGAGAAGAAGCGGTTCCTGCAGAACTGTCTGATATTGAGTACTCGATAGTGGAGGACCCTGCAGATGACATTTTCACCGATGTCACTGCTCTTGTGGTAGAAATGCTCGGCGAAAATTACCATCAGGCGCCAATTGAAGGATTTGGGGTCGTGAATGAGTCGGGCAACTACTTTATCCCAACGGATACGGCGGTAACTTCCGAAGTGTTCAAAGAATGGGCCGAGGATTCGGCAAAAAAGAAAATCGTATTTGATGCAAAAAAAACGATGGTTGCCCTATTACGGAATAATATCCATATTCAGGGAATCACATTTGATATGTTACTAACTTCCTATCTGCTGAACCCGGCGGAAAATAATCACGACATTCCTGCCATTGCCCATCGAACTGGTGAGACCAATGTACTTTATGATGAGGAGGTTTATGGTAAAGGTGCAAAGACGAAGGTACCTGAGCAGGATGTCCTGTCAGAGCATGTTGTACGTAAAACGTGCCTGTTGTATAAAGTTAAAGCCGATATGGAGAAACAACTTGAAGACAACGAACAGCTTGAACTGCTGAAAGAGCTTGAGATGCCGCTCGCACTGATACTCGGAGAAATGGAGCATACAGGGGTCGAAGTTGATATTAATCGTCTTGAGGAAATGGGGGTTTCCCTGAAAGAACGGCTGGAGACGATTGAGTCAGAGGTATATGACTTGGCTGGTGAGAAATTCAATCTAAATTCTCCGAAGCAGCTAGGTCCAATTTTATTTGAGAAGCTTGGTCTGCCGGTAATCAAAAAGACAAAAACAGGTTATTCCACTGCCGCTGACGTACTCGAACAGCTAGAGAGTGAACATGAAATCATTCCAAAGCTTTTGCTGTATCGCCAGCTTGGCAAACTGCAGTCCACTTATATTGAAGGGCTCTTAAAAGTGGTTAATCGTAATACGAATAAAATCCATACCCGTTTTAATCAGGCGCTTACCCAGACAGGACGGTTAAGTTCGATTGAGCCTAACCTGCAGAACATTCCAATCCGATTGGAAGAAGGCCGGAAAATAAGGCAGGCATTTGTGCCATCTAAAAAAGACTGGATTATGTTTGCTGCTGATTACTCACAGATTGAGTTGCGCGTACTCGCACATATTGCGGAAGATGAAAAGCTGGTTGCAGCCTTTACTAACGACTCAGATATCCATACCCAGACAGCGATGGATGTTTTTCATGTAGGTGCTGATGAGGTAACTGCCAACATGCGCCGTCAGGCAAAAGCTGTTAACTTTGGGATTGTATATGGCATAAGTGACTTTGGTCTTTCGCAGAGCCTGGGGATTACCAGGAAGGAAGCAAAGAAGTTCATTGAACGTTATTTTGAAAGTTTTCCGGGAGTAAAGACATATATGGATGAAATTATCCAGGAAGCAAAGCACCAGGGGTATGTCACCACCCTCATGAAACGACGCCGATATCTTCCTGAAATCACAAGCAGAAACTTTAATCGCCGTTCTTTTGCGGAACGTACTGCGATGAACACACCTATACAAGGCAGTGCAGCTGACATTATTAAAAAAGCTATGATTGATTTGCACGAAAAACTGCTCGATGAAAAAATGGAAGCGAAAATGCTTCTGCAAGTACACGATGAACTTATTTTGGAAGCACCGAAAAATGAAGTAGAGAAATTAAAAGAAATAGTACCAACTGTTATGGAAAACACTGTTGAACTGTCAGTGCCGCTTAAGGTCGATTACGAATACGGTGACAGCTGGTTTGATTCGAAGTAAGGGGAAATGACAAGATGCCGGAATTGCCGGAAGTTGAAACGATACGAAATACATTAAAACGTTTTATTACCGATAAAACGATACAGGATATAACGGTTCTATGGCCGAACATTATAAAACGGCCGGACGACGTAGAAAATTTCAAGCATGTGCTAAGTGGACAAACAATCCATGACATCCACCGGAAGGGGAAATTTCTGCTATTTCAGATGGATGATTCCGTGATGGTTTCCCACTTGCGGATGGAAGGAAAGTACAGTGTTGAGCCAGCGGGTGAGCCCATAAAAAAACATACACATGTTATTTTCAGGTTCACTGATGGAAATGAACTCCGGTATAATGACGTACGAAAATTTGGCACCATGCATGTTTTTAACAAAGGTGAGGAATTCAGCCAGAAGCCGCTGAATCAATTGGGACCCGATCCCTTTGATCAACAGTTTACAGTCGACTACTTTTATAAAAAACTGAAGAAGACAGAGCGTGTGGTTAAGGCGGCATTGCTTGACCAAACAATAGTTGCCGGGCTGGGAAACATATATGTTGATGAGACGCTTTTTAAAGCAAATGTCCACCCGTTGAAAAAAGCTTGCAAACTGACAAAAAAAGAAGTCAATGCAATTCGGGAACAGGCTATTCTGACACTTCAGGAGGCAGTTGAGCAAGGCGGCACCACGATTCGCTCCTATGTGAACAGTCAAGGTGAAATGGGAATGTTTCAGCAAAAACTATATGTTTATGGGCAAGAGAATAAACCATGCCGTAACTGCGGAAAGCCCATCGTTAAAATGAAAATAGGCGGGCGGGGTACACACGTATGTGTTTCCTGCCAAAAACAGTAAGCGGGGTATATACATGGCACTGATTATCGGATTAACAGGTAGTATAGCCAGTGGCAAGAGTACGGTTTCATTGATGTTTGATGACTTTAATATTCCAGTAGTCGATGCAGATAAGTTATCCAGAGAAGTGGTTATGCCTGGAGAAAATGCTTATAACAAAATTGTAGAGACATTTAGCGAGGAAGTATTAAGGGAAGATAAATCAATCGACCGGAAAAAACTAGGCAGTATAATATTTCAGGATAAAGAAAAACGGAAGCAACTTAACGCAATTGTGCATCCAGCCGTGCGGAAGAAAATGCTTGAAAAACGTGATCATTATGTTAAACAGGGAGCACGGTGTGTGGTCTTGGACATCCCTTTATTATTTGAGAGTAAACTGACTCACTTCGTTGACAAGACACTAGTCGTTTATGTTGATGAAGAAGTGCAGCTGCAGCGACTTATAGGACGTGATGGATATTCCAGGGAAGAGGCATACCAGCGAATAAATGTCCAGATCCCCGTAAAGGAAAAAGCTGCGATGGCGGACGCTGTGATTGATAACAATGGTTCAAAGCAAGAATCATATCAACAATTAGAATCTCTGCTGAACGAATGGCAAGTACTTCAGTAAAATAATAAACCAGGAGTATTTCTCCTGGTTTTTTTACAAGGTAAGAAAGTATATAATCTTGGCTCTATAAAGCTCCTTGCCAGCAAGAGCCACGTCCAGCTACAGCGCCCATCACCTAGTGCCCTTCCGTACTCTTCTTACGATAAGTCAACATCAATTCGCTTTGCTCATTGTGTTTCCTTTATCTCATACGACTCCGTCCAGGTCATACTGTGATAAGCAGGGCGCTTGCGCTTTTGTTCCTATTTAAAAGACTATATTTTTTTATCGAATGCGACCTAAGAAGCCCCATTTTATGAGCCTATTAAAAAATAATATTCTTTTAGGCACATTTTTCTCTTGAATATGTTATACTATTTACCATAAATAACAATTAGAGTATAACATATATAGGAGGACTCCAAATGAGTAAAACCCGAATTGCCATTAATGGATTTGGACGCATTGGCCGTATGGTCTTTCGTCAAGCTATAACAGATGATCAACTAGAGGTTGTCGCAATTAATGCAAGTTATCCTCCAGAAACATTGGCCCATTTAATAAAATATGACAGTGTTCATGGTATTTTTAAAGGTGAAGTGAAAGCGCTTCAGGGAAGTATTGAGGTTGATGGGAAAGTCATCAGTCTGGTTAATTCCCGTGAACCTGAGAAGCTTCCTTGGAACGATATGGATATTGATGTGGTGGTGGAAGCTACCGGTAAATTTAATACAAAAGAAGAAGCAGGTCGCCATCTTCAGGCAGGTGCCAGAAAAGTGGTAATCACAGCACCAGGGAAACAAGTTGACAAGACTATTGTAATGGGTGTGAACGAAGAAACATATAATCCAGAAGAGGATACTGTTATCTCCAATGCTTCATGTACCACCAACTGTCTTGCACCGGTGGTAAAAGTACTGGATGATAATTTCAGCATTATCAATGGATTAATGACAACAGTTCACGCGTTTACAAATGACCAGAAGAATCTTGATAACCCGCATAAAGATTTGCGTCGTGCCAGAGGATGCACTCAGTCAATTATTCCAACATCCACTGGGGCTGCGAAAGCGTTGGGAGAAGTAATACCGCATATGAATGGTAAACTGCATGGCATGGCTTTACGCGTTCCTACTCCAAACGTTTCCCTTGTTGACCTAGTCGTAGATGTAAATGAAAATGTTACTGTTGATAAAGTAAATGAAGCTTTCAGACGTGCTGCCGATCAGGAGCTTAACGGGATCCTTCAATACAGTGAAGAACCACTAGTATCCATTGATTATACAACCACAGATTCATCTGCTATTATTGATGGACTGTCCACCATGGTTATGGACGATAACAAGATTAAAGTCCTTGCATGGTATGACAATGAATGGGGATATTCTAAACGTGTTATCGACCTTACAAAATATGTTGGTAAAGGTATCCAACAGGAACATGTGAAAATTAGTTAAAAAGAAGGCAAAAATATATTGAAAAAGTTCAGGAAACAGTTTATACTTTCTCATGACCTTCATAAAATTAGCATCTGCTTAAAGGGTTAGGACCTCATTGGACTAACTTTCCCCCGTGGCAGTAAAATGCTGCAAGCGAAGGTGATTAACATACGTCAAGGGGGAGACTGCCATGGATACAATGGGTAGGCATGTAATCGCTGAACTATGGGAATGCAATATTGAGAAGTTGAATAATATGGGGTTGATTGAAAAGATTTTTGTAGAAGCTGCATTGAAAGCTGGCGCAGAGATTCGCGAGGTTGCCTTTCACAAGTTTGCACCACACGGTGTTAGCGGAGTGGTAATAATTTCTGAATCACATTTGACCATTCATAGTTTTCCCGAGCATGGATATGCGAGTATAGACGTGTACACATGCGGGGATATCATTGATCCAAATGTAGCTGCAGAGTATATCGCTGGAGCGCTCGAAGCAAAAGTGTATGAAAAAGTTGAGGTTCCGCGTGGAATGGGACCCGTAAAAATTGATAAATTTCAGGAAGTACTTTAAATAGCAATTTACAGGGGATTGGCCATATTAAGGCTAATCCCTTTTATTGTTAGGAAAACTTTGGGTAAGTTACGGATATCTTCAGCATGAGCGGCTGGTGAATTCTCTTCTGCTCATTAACCGTAGGCTGCCACTTTCGTATTTTTACATTAGTCGATTTTGTCTTTTCGTGTTAAAATAAATAGAAATATAGTATTCGTTTGAAGGTTATTCATACATAAAATAATTTAACCGGGTGGTTAAGTTTTTATAGAAGAGGTGCGCTATGTCGTTTCGCCAATTTGTTGCAAAGTATTTCGGTAATCATGCAGAAACTAGTGAAAGGCATGAAGATCCGTCATTGAAGACACAATACTACAAAACTACAAAAGATAGGGGTCTAGACTATCTGGAGAAGTTGTTTAACAATGATGAGCGCTATAAGGTGAATGCTATTTCTCGTGAACATGGGGAAGTTAGTGCGTATATTACCAAGGGAAAAAGGGCGTTTATCGTGGGTACGGTTATAATGGTCAGACCTTACCGGACAGCCATTGATTTTTCGGTTACTACGGAGTCCGGAATGCCATTTGATTTTGGATACAGTACAAAGGTTATACAGCAGCTATATCAGCAAACCGGTAAGGAACTGACACGGCTGGATGAGCCAAATGAGCGTCAGTAGAAAAGGATGGGGTTGAACAAACATGCGATGTTCAAATTGCCACTATAAAAGTACAAAAGTACTCGATTCCCGCCCGATTGAGGAAGGCCGATCCATCCGCCGGCGCAGGGAATGCGAGCAATGCGGATTCCGTTTCACCACATTTGAACGGATTGAAGAAGTTCCATTAATAGTTGTGAAGAAGGACGGAACACGCCAGGAATACAGCCGGGAGAAGTTAATGCGCGGGTTAATTAAAGCGTGCGAAAAACGGCCGGTACCGATTGAGAAAATAGAAGAGATCGCCTTTGCTGTCGAAAAAGAACTTCGGAATACTGGAGTCTCTGAAGTAGAAACCAACAATATTGGCGAAATGGTAATGGACCGACTTTCAGATGTTGATGAAGTCGCGTATGTCCGCTTTGCATCGGTATACAGACAATTCAAAGATCTGTCTGTTTTTCTTGATGAATTAAAAGAACTAATTAAAACTGATAAAGAAAACTCCTGATCGGAACAGGATTGTACAAAAGCTGGTTTTAGGAAAGGGTTAGTAGTATGAATTTTATAGGCAAACTTTTGCCAATCGACGGATACCATGTATCAATGAAAGGGAATATGCCGATCGATTATGCAAAGTCATTAACACATCTGTACCAGCCATTGATCGGAATGCAGGCAATTTCGCTATACCAGACACTTTTCCATGAAGTAGAGCTGCAACAGGATGGATCTGTTCAGACCCATCATACGTTGATGAATTATCTGGATATGCGGTTGGACGACTTGTATAAAGTCAGGCTAAAACTTGAGGGTATCGGATTGTTGAAGACTTTCAGGGAGAAGACTGAAAATCATACTTCCTATACATATGAACTGCGGGCACCTTTTGCGCCGGCAGAGTTTTTTACCGATGAAATGCTGGCACAACTGCTTTATCACCATATTGGAGAAGCGAAATTCTCGATCTTGAGAAGTCACTATGCAAATCAGGAAGAACGAAGAGGGGCCGAAATTACTGCAGGATTCAGTGATGTATTTCAGACTTTCCAGCCTTCATTATCCGATTCGGATATTACACCCCAGGCAACGAATACACCGACTGATATTGCTGAAATAGATTTTTCCTGGATCGAACAAATGCTGAAACAGCGCATGGTCCCGGTCAAAAAAATACTGACAACGGCAAACAGACGCTTGATTTCTCAAATGATGTCATTATATGATTTAGAAACCTTTGAAGTGGAAAAGTCTCTGTTATGGGCTCTGACTGATGAGAACACTCTTAATACCGCTGAATTTAAAGAAGCCTGCCATGATGTATTCAGAAGTAAACATAAACAGGGGAACATCAGACTTACCGAAAAAGCTGCAGAGCCAATCAATGATTCAACTGATAGCAAACCAGCTACCAAGGAAGAGCAATTCTTAGCGGAGTTGGAACGAATATCACCGAAACAATTGCTTGAGGACCTTTCCAGCGGGGGTCAGGCGTCTGACCAGGATTTGAAAGTAATCCGAGAAGTAATGACAACGCAGGGGTTGCCTTCTCCTGTTATGAATGTATTAATTCATTACGTTCTACTGCAGTCCAACATGAAATTATCCAAAGCCTATTTGGAGAAAATCGCAAGCCACTGGTCCAGAGCAAATCTGAAAACGGCCAAAGAAGCTATGCAGTTTGCCAAAAAAGAAAAGGAACGTTATCAAAAAGGCAAATCAACCCGACAGGTGAATCGCAAGCCTCAATCGGATGAGGTAGTGCCTGATTGGTTCAAAGAACGAAAGGATAAAAACCATAAGACAAGCAGTAAGAATTCCACTAATGAAACAAATAATGAAGAGTTTGCCGCGTTGCTGAGAGAGTTTTCAGGCGGTGGCAAAAATAATCATTTGCAAGGATGATTTAGATGAAACCAGTTCAATCTGAGCTAAAAAAATGGATGCAGCAGAATAAAAACTTTCAGGAGAACTATGTAAAAATCAGGGAGGAAGTTATCAACGACCCTGAGATTAAAGAGTTCCTATCATTTAACCCCCAGTTGACGAAAAGGGATATTGATAAAAACCTGATTAAGCTGTATGAATATAAATCCCAGTCTAAACAATGTGACAGATGCCAGTCGCTTGGAGGCTGTGTCAATATGGTACAGGGCTATTCACCGATCCTTCAGGTAGACGGTAGTGAAATCCACCTTGTATATGAGAAATGTCACAACCGAGTGGGATATGAAAAGATGAAGGAACAGCACAAGCTGATTCAGAGTCTTTATATGCCTAAAGAGATTTTTAGTGCAAGTATAGAAAGTATTGATATTGATGGAGATCGTCAGCCTGTAGTTCATGAGCTGCTTACCTTTTTGAAGGAAGCCAAAAACGAACTTCCACGTAAAGGTCTTTATTTTTCCGGACCGTTTGGGGTAGGGAAAACATATTTTTTAGGTGCAATCGCCAACGAGCTGAAAAAAATGGACTATTCGTCCATGCTGATTTATATGCCTGAATTTGTTCGTGAAATGAAGGGGTCCATAAAAGATGACTCCATTAACGAGAAAATCAGCTACTTTAAAAAAACCGATGTACTCATGCTGGACGATATGGGCGCTGAGACACAGTCCGCATGGTTCAGGGATGAGATACTTGGTTCCATACTACAGTATCGAATGATGGAAAATCTGCCGGTATTTTTTACTTCCAATTACACGCTTGACCAATTGGAAGTCCAGCTTGGGAAATCCAACCGTGGTGGTGTGGAAACGGTGAAGGCAGGAAGAATAATCGAGCGAATCAAGCAAGTTAGCAGGGAAGTGCCGTTGGATGGCATAAACCGACGTGATTAACTATCAGGATTGTAGCCAGTATGGGAGATATTCAATCTCCTTTGCTGGTTTTTTTTATTTTAACTTTTTTTACACATTGTACTTTTTAAAAACTATAAAATGCGAAGTAACAGCGAAGCTTCGCTCCGGTAGAATACTTCGCTTTCACCGCTCCGGGTGCAAGGTCAACATCTGTTCAAGCTAAAGCTTTCACAGTGTTTCCTTTGCCGTTAGGCTTAACACGAGCCTCCCCGCTCGCAATAACCACTCACTACCATGAAAATTAAAAACCTAAATGGCGCAAAAAAACCATACTTAAGAAGACGCAGCTTAATCGTTTTTTTAAAAAAAGAGGAGAGCGCCAACCTTTAGGACCTGAAGTCTCATAATTATTATGGAACAATAGATGAAACTGTCTCAATCACCTGTCCTTCTGACGTAATCTACGGCTTTACTAATAGAGGCTGGTGCAACAACCAGAATAGGATTAGTCTACCTTGAGTGCTTCCCACAAGGGAGCAACAGTCAGTGGTGCACCGTGGTCGAAGAAGTCAGACTGCGGGGTCTCTTAGGCTCGTTTTTCGACAGGAGTCTTCGTTTATTTCCTGGGCTTGATAGTATTATTAAATCGATTAGGAATAGCCCTTCGATTATACCTAAGGTGTTCTCATCCTAGTTTTGAAGGCTATCCCAAGCTGCGGTAAAATGCGACACTCCTGGGGGAAGAGCAGCTTCCGAAGACCCCGCAACGAGGGAACGAGTGAGGAGGCTGAGGTGCTGCCCCCGGAAAGGGAGTATTTTTCCTGCAGCGTCGATTAATGCACACCTAAAATTCACAAACTTCGCAGTTTATATCAACTGGGGTTATTATAGAGCAACAATGTTTTAGCCTTTGCTTTTAAGAGCTCTTATACTCATCTAAGTTGCTAGCTTTGCTAGTTTTACGTGATTATTCATTTTTTCACCTGGATGTCCATATAATGTAACAGTTTGGTCTTGGGTGAGGGTGATGTATTTGCTGGAGGTATATTTTGAATCGGACAAAGAAGTGATCAGCTTCTGCGAGCATTTATTTCAGTACAACAAACATATTGAATTACATTGGAAAACCACTGAAGAATGGGGGAATCATTTACAACTTGATTGTCAGGTCCCAGGCAATGAAAAAATGGATGCCATTGCCGTTTCGATGGTTGATGTGTTTATCACCCATCGTCTAACATCAATGATCAGAGAAATTATTGAGGAATACTACTATTATTCTGATGCTGATGAAATTGAACGAATTCTGGATATAACGCATTGGATAGTTACTGGAGATGATAAGGACAGTGCAAATGTGCGGAGCAACGATAATCCGAAAGATTTACTGCAGTCGTTGTTTATGGGAAATTTGAAGAGTTCACAGGTTATTCATTATGGTTCCATCGTAAAGTTTCAATTAAAGCCATTTAGGGACCGGTTGATTTATTATGTCGGATTAGCAATTGACGAGTTTAAGCGTGAAGAGGATCATCAGGCTTTTGTAGATAGTCTGCGGGAGTATATAGCCAAAAGGAAAGCGGCCTTCGAAATGATACATATCCTGCAGGGAAGCAGCTTTTCATTTTTTAAGCCAAATGGTGAACAATTTTCTAAACGGGAATTGAAAATGATCATGCAGAAAGAACCTTTGTATATTGTCGGGCTGGATGCTGAAGAACTGAATCTTGCGCCACTGATTGCTATGGCTCCTGATAAAATTAAAATTTATGGTGACCATCCTTCTGAGCCGAAAACACTGACAGTAATCAATGTATTTCAGGAACGGGTTGAATTCAGACCTGTTAGCAGCTTTCCATTTCCCTATTATTTAAAAAAATAACGACAAAAACTTGCTTTTACATTTTTGAGAAGCTATAATACAAATTATATAAAATCCTATTAATGTAAAAGTTATGATAAGGACATAATCGTTGGCACATGGACTGAGTAGAGAGGGAAGTCACCGGCTGAAAACTTCCTCTGGCCATGCAATTGATTACCACCTTTAAACTTTGCTGTTGAACCTTTCAGTAAACAGCAGCGTACGATCTGCGTTAAAGATTTATGAAGCCGTAGTTTTTGATGCGGGAAATAGGGTGGAACCACGTGACCAACGCTCGTCCCTTTGCTTAGATGCAGAGGGGTGGGCGTTTTTAATTTGTCCCACAATAACTTAATCACATAAACAAAGGAGCGATTCAAAATGGCAGAAATCACAATTACATTCCCAGACGGCGCAAGTAAACAGTTTCCTCAGGGAACTACTGGAGAAGAGATAGCCGGTTCTATAGCGTCAGGACTGAAAAAGCAGGCACTAGCCATTAAACTAGATGGACAGTTATACGACCTGCGCCGTGGATTGAATCATGGGGGTTCAATCGAAATTATCACCTATAAAAATCAGGAAGGCATAGAAGTAATGCGGCATTCTGCTGCCCATTTGCTTGCCCAAGCGGTAACCCGCTTATACGATAACGTAAAATTTGGTGTGGGACCTGTTATCGAGGAAGGTTTTTATTATGATATAGACCTTGAGGAGTCACTGACACCTGAGGATCTTCCTAAGATTGAGAAAGAAATGAAACGAATTGTTGATGAAAATCTCGAAATTCAGCGTATTGAAGTTTCCCGTGAAGAGGCAAAAGAAATGTTCCGCGAAATTGGAGATGATCTCAAGCTGGAACTGATTGATGCTATCCCGGAGGACGAACAGGTAACCATCTACAAGCAGGGTGAATTTTTCGACTTGTGCCGTGGTATTCATGTGCCTTCCACAAGCAAAATCAAAGCATTCAAACTTCTTAGTATTTCTGGCGCGTACTGGCGCGGTGACAGCAATAACAAACAACTGCAGCGCATTTATGGAACAGCTTTTGAGAAACAGGGACAGCTTGATGAACATCTGCGTATTCTGGAGGAAAGAAAAGAACGGGATCACCGTAAACTTGGTAAAGAGCTGGAAATTTTCACTGTTTCCCAGCAGGTTGGACAGGGACTTCCGCTCTGGCTGCCTAAAGGTGCGACAATCCGCCGCAACATTGAACGTTATATTGTCGATCTAGAAGAACGATTAGGTTATGATCATGTCTATACACCGGTACTGGGGAGTGTGGATCTTTATAAAACAAGTGGACACTGGGATCACTATAAAGACGATATGTTCCCGACAATGGAGATGGACAACGAGGATTTGGTGCTTCGTCCAATGAACTGTCCGCATCACATGATGGTCTATAAAAATCAGCTCTACAGCTATCGGAGTCTCCCGGTACGAATTGCTGAACTTGGTATGATGCACCGGCATGAAATGTCAGGTGCCCTTGCAGGCCTCCAGCGTGTCCGGGCAATGACCTTGAATGATGCGCATATCTTTGCTCGTCCGGATCAATTGAAAGAAGAGTTTATCCGCGTGGTTGAACTTGTGCAAAAAGTTTATGAGGATTTTGGTATCGAAGACTATTACTTCCGTCTTTCATACCGCGATCCGGAAGATAAAGAAAAATATGTGGATAATGATGAGATGTGGAATAAAGCACAAGCCATGCTTAAAGAAACAATGGAAGAAATGCAAGTGGATTATGTGGAAGCTGAAGGTGAAGCTGCATTCTACGGTCCTAAGTTAGATGTACAGGTTAAAACAGCGCTTGGAAAAGATGAAACACTTTCCACGGTACAGCTTGATTTCCACTTGCCTAACCAGTTTGATCTTACGTATATAGGTAAGGATGGTAATGAGCATCGACCGGTCGTTATCCACCGCGGGGTAGTATCAACGATGGAACGCTTTGTTGCATTCTTGATCGAGGAATATAAAGGCGTTTTCCCGACTTGGCTGGCACCGGTTCAGGTCAAAGTCATTCCTGTTTCCCCGCAAGTGCATTTGGACTATGCAAAAGATGTAGCGGATAAGCTGCGATTGAAAGGGGTACGTGTTGCTGTTGACGAACGGGATGAAAAAATCGGTTATAAAATCCGTGAAGCACAGACACAGAAAGTACCATTTGCACTTGTACTCGGCGATAACGAAATTGAAGACAATGCCGTTAATGTACGCCGTTACGGTGAAAAGAACTCAGAGACACTTTCCTATGAAGACTTTGAATCACTGATTACCGATGAAATAGATAATAAGGTACTTCGGTAATAAGGTTGTCTTACGCCCAGGTCCAGCACCAAACTGGTATCTGGGCTTTTTTTCGAGTCAAGTGTGTGTTATAATTAGTATACAAGCATGTGACGGTGATGTTCATGTTTTAGATTGTTGACATACCGTTAAATACATGCTATTCTATTAAAGTTGATTAAAATTAAATGATCTGAGACAAGTAGAAGCACCCGCTTCTCACCTGATCGACGCATATAATATGCAGTTGACTGGTTCCGAACTCTTTTATAGACTATTGGAGACGTGTGGGTGCAGAACTGTGCCGACACTTTTTGTTTTTAATAAGAAAATTCGCTTGTCGATACGGATCAGTAACATCAAATTTTTTTGGAGGTGGCTGGCTATTAGCAAAGATATGAATGTCAATGAAAAAATTCGTGCCCGCGAGGTACGTCTTATCGACTCAAATGGTGATCAGCTTGGAGTTAAATCACGTAACGAAGCTCTGGATATTGCACAGACACGTAATCTGGATCTTGTACTGGTTGCACCTAATGCAAAACCGCCAGTTTGTCGGATCATGGACTACGGGAAATTTCGCTTCGAACAGCAAAAGAAAGAAAAAGAAGCACGCAAAAAGCAGAAAGTCATCAATGTTAAAGAAGTTCGTTTCACTCCGGGAATCGGCGATCACGACTTCAACACCAAGTTGAAGAACGCACGTAAATTCCTTGAAAAAGGCGACAAAGTAAAAGCAGCTGTCCGTTTCCGCGGTCGCGCGATTACGCACAAAGAACTTGGTCGGGAAGTACTTGACCGGATGGCAGAGGAAGTAAAAGACATTGCAACGATTGAATCCAAACCTAAAATGGAAGGTCGTAATATGTTTATGATGCTTGCTCCAGTAAACGACAAATAAACAATACTAGGAGGAACCAATTATGCCTAAAATGAAAACCCACAAAGGTTCTCAAAAACGTTTCAAGAAAACAGGTACAGGAAAGCTTAAACGTTCACATGCATACACAAGCCATATGTTTGCTCATAAATCTCAGAAGCAAAAACGTAAATTGCGTAAATCTGCAATTGTATCTTCCGGAGATTTCAAACGTATCAAAACTATGCTCCCGTACAAATAAGTTTTAAAGACATCAATGGAACAAAAACATTATTTTTGATTTGCAATTAGGAGGGAATTATTATGCCACGTGTAAAAGGTGGAACAGTAACGCGTAGACGGCGTAAACGCGTACTGAAATTAGCAAAAGGTTATTATGGTTCGAAGAGAGCGCTATTTAAAACAGCAAAACAGCAGGTAATGAAGTCAGGTGTGTATGCATACCGTGACCGCAGACAGAAAAAACGTGACTTCCGTAAACTTTGGATCACACGTATTAATGCAGCTGCACGCATGAACGATATTTCATACAGCAAACTTATGCACGGCCTGAAGCTTGCAGGTATTGAAGTGAACCGTAAAATGCTGTCAGATCTTGCAATTAATGATGAAAAAGGATTTACTCAACTGACTGAAAAAGCAAAAGCTGCTTTAAAATAAGGAATTATTAGGCCAAATCCAGCTGAAAAGGATTTGGTCTTTTTTTCATTAAATTGGGGGAAGCCGAAATGGATGAAACAATTATGCTTGTTGTATATCTTATAACAGCGAATATAATCACTTTTTTATTTATGGCTATGGACAAACGGCGGGCCAGGAATCGTGAGTACCGTATTCCTGAAAGAACATTTTGGGGACTTGCGCTAATCGGTGGTGCAGTGGGTGCTTATCTTGGAATGCGACAATTCCGCCATAAAACAAAACACCGCTCTTTTGTGGTTGGAATGCCACTATTGATTGTGCTACATATCGCATTATTAATGTACTTGTACATTAACTAAATGTCATATAGGCTCGTCTTATGTCATATACATGTACTAAGCTTTCCAAGGAGCCAGAACATCCTGTAGTGAAGGAGGTCATGTATGGAGTTTTTCGGTAATTATATAATGGCGTTTATTGAGACGGGTGGGTTATTCGCTCCAATTCTATTTATTAGCTGTCATCTGTTACGGCCTTTATTTTTTCTTCCTGTTGTATTTATTTGTATTTCAGGTGGAGTGTTATTTGGAGCGATGGCCGGAACACTGTATTCGTTGATAGGCATTACACTTTCCAGTATCATTTTTTACGGTGTAATAAGGTGGATGCCGAAAACGTTCAACCGATTGGTTATCGTGAAGCAAAAATTAATCGGTAAAAACAGTGAACTTACTACGTCCCAGGTTGCCTTGTTGCGGTTGGTTCCATTTATTCATTTTCATCTGTTGTCATTATGCCTGATAGAAGTCTCCGAAAACTTCAGAGATTATACGCGCTCATCCTTGCTATCAAATATTCCTTTAGCGTTTGTCTATACATTCATCGGTAAATGGATCTCAAGTCTTTCCCCATTATATATCCTCGTTTTTATGGCAGCACTTTTACCTTTAATTTATCTGCTAAGAAGAAAAGAAATCATTATTAAATGGAACGATTTCTTTCAAGTTAGTACCTGATGCGGAATCCAACCAAAGAAAAATAAAAAGCTCATCCGTCCGGGTGAGCTTTTGCTGTTCAATCGATACTAGTAATAATTAACTTGTTGATTGGATGTTTCCATTCGATTTTGGAATATGGATACCTGAGCAATAATTGTTCCTCGAGAAAATAAAGGTCATCTCGTCTGATACCGCCCAGTTCTGCTGGGTCCCTGGCAAAAACGCTGATGTTAACTACCTCGAATGCTTCTTCAGTTGTTCCAAGGTATTTTTCCCCTTCAAATGAACAGTTTTTATATACGAATTGTATATTCTTTTTACTGTTTTCCGGTTCATCGACCATATAAAAACTGTTGCTTGCTTTAGCAATTCGTAGCTGCCGTTCAGGATTGCGGAAATACTGGATTATTGTATAAATTAGGAGAGCGAGTGCTATCAGTATAAGAATACGGAATAAAATTACAATCATGGAAAATCGTCTCCCTGTTCTGTTATATACTCTTGTACGTTTTTATCCCTGTGGTGGTTTCACAAAATATCGCGATTTCATGATACAATCAGAAAAAAGTATAAAAAGGAGATTAAAATGAACTGGTCGGATTTATATAATATGCAAAAACAATTGGATGATTACATAGAAGCAGAGCATGAGCTGACAGACAAAGATTTGTTCAGGGAAAAGTATCTTGCACTTTTAGTCGAGCTCGGGGAGCTTGCTAATGAAACAAGATGTTTTAAGTTCTGGAGCAATAAACCACGAAGTGATAAAGCTGTGGTGCTCGAGGAATATGTGGATGGTGTTCATTTCCTGTTATCACTAGGCCTGGAAAAAGGGTTGCAGTTTAGTGGTGCAATAAGTCGTCCTGTTGAGAATAGTGAAACTGAGCAGTTTAACCAAGTATTTGCCGCATGTACCAATTTTAATGAAAACCCCTCGACTGACAACTATGAACAACTTTTTGAATCGTTTCTTCTGCTTGGAAACATTCTTGGTTTCAATGAACAGGATATCAAAGATGCTTACCTTAAAAAGAACAAAACTAATTACAAACGGCAAAATGAAGGGTATTAGAAAGAAATGTTTTGTTATTCTTTCAATTCAAGTTATAATAATAATGGACTTATTCAAAGGAGGATACTCTACATATGGCAAAATTGGATGAAATGAACACAATGCTTAAAGATTTAACTGATGCAAAAGGTATTCCAGGAAATGAAAAAGAAGCTCGGGAAGTAATGGAAAAGTATATTTCCCCATTTGCAGATGAAGTGTACACAGATAATCTTGGGAGTCTGATTGCCCGTAAAGCTGGAAATGCTAACGGACCAAAAATCATGGTTGCCGGTCACCTTGATGAGGTAGGCTTTATGGTTACGAGAATCGATGACAATGGTTTTGTATATTTCCAGACTGTTGGTGGCTGGTGGAGCCAGGTTATGCTTGCACAGCGTGTAACTATCATGTCTGCAAAAGGTGATGTCACAGGTGTAATCGGTTCCAAACCACCACATATCCTATCACCAGAAGCACGTAAGAAGCCAGTGGAAATTAAAGATATGTTTATTGATATTGGCGCGTCAAGCAGAGAAGAGGCTAAGGAATTTGGTGTACGCCCTGGAGATTCTGTAGTTCCTTACTTTGAGTTTACACAGATGAAAAATGAAAAGATGCTTCTTGCAAAAGCATGGGACAACCGTATTGGATGTGCAATTGCAATCGAGGTGTTAAAACAGCTTAAGGATGTAGATCATCCGAACGTTGTATATGGCGTTGGAACTATTCAGGAAGAGGTAGGTCTTCGTGGAGCCCGCACTTCCGCACATGCTATCCAGCCTGATATTGGGTTCGGTGTCGATGTAGGGATTGCAGGTGACACACCTGGCATTTCTGATAAGGATGCTGACAGCAAACTTGGAAAGGGACCTCAAATCATTCTTTATGATGCATCCATGGTCTCCCATAAAGGGGTACGTGATTTGGTAGTTGATACTGCTGATGAAAACAATATTCCGTACCAGTTTGCTTCCATGGCCGGGGGCGGAACAGATTCCGGTTCCATTCATCTGACTGCGAATGGTGTGCCATCCCTGTCTATTACAATTGCCACACGGTATATACATTCACACGCTGCTATCCTGCATCGTGACGACTTTGAAAATGCTGTGAAACTGATTGTGGAGACAATTAAAAAGCTGGACAGTGATAAAGTTAAAGAGATTGTTCTTGCATAAAAAAACGAGGTATGGCTTCATTGCCATACCTTGTTTTTTATGTTAAATAAGAATTCATTACCTTTTTTACATAGTTCTCTGTTTCGGTAAACGGTGGGATTCCCTGATATCTATCCACATTTCCTGGACCTGCGTTGTAAGCTGCCAGGGCAAGTTCAACATTTCCGTTATATTTATTAAGCATTTGGCTCAGATATTTGGTTCCACCTTCTATATTCTGTTCAGCATTAAATGGGTTGGTTACACCAAGTCCACGTGCAGTTGCAGGCATTAACTGCATCAGCCCCTGCGCACCCGCACCGCTTTTAGCATATTGATTATAGTTAGACTCCGCTTTGATAACTGCATGTACCAACTGCGGATTCACTCCATATTTGGCTGCTTTTTCGTTAATTATCGGCTCAAGCGTAACAGGTGCAGTTGCATTGGCGGCAGTCACAGGCATCGTATGATGCATTTTCGTTAAAGACGACTGGTCAACACTCAACGATATTGAATTACTTTTCTGTCCAGAAATTGTATTATTCAACTGTTGCTGAAGTAGCTGATTAAAAGCCATATCAATCAGCGATTTGTTATATGTATTGCCGGTTGGCGACGACGTTAGAACGTTCATAGCCTGGTGTTGTATGAGCGATTGCAAGCTTCGGATATCCATCCTTTAAAATCCCCATCCATTAATTAGTTAATAATAGTTTACCTTATCCAAACGGTAAGCTCAATAGGACTATAAGCTGATTGGTGTACTTCCGGCATTTTCAAGTACTTCACGATAAAAAGAATCTTCCCCAATACAGTAAACCCGGTCACACAGTGTTTTAATCTCATCCATGTCATGTGACGTGTAGATAATTATTTTTTCGTGTGATTTTGCCTGATTATATAAATAAGTCCCTATTTCTTTGCGTGATTTCAGGTCAATTCCGACAGTTGGCTCGTCAAGCAGAAGTAAGTCAGGATTATGGATCAGGCTGACAGCGATATTTAACTTTCGTTTCATACCACCTGATAGCGTTTTTACCTGCTCATTCCATTTGTCCAACTTCATATCGTTGCATAGCTGTTTTAATGCTTCAATGGATTTATTTTCCCAGGATAATTTTTCAAAAAAGACCATGTTTTCCTTAACTGTAAAGTCCTCCCATAGTGCTATATCCTGCGACACGTAACCGATTCGTTTCCTGATATTCTTTCTTGACTTTGCATATGATTCTCCACCAAGTGTTATGGATCCTCTAGTGGCGTTTGTCAAGGTCGCCAATACCTGCAGCATTGTGGACTTTCCTGCTCCATTTTCACCAACAAGACCAATCACTTCTCCTGGTGAAGCTGAGAAAGTAATGGAATCAAAAATAAATTTTTTTCCATAAGCCTTGGAAAGTTGTTCAACCTTAAGCATGAAACTCATCCTTTCTTATTGTCCAAAATATTGCCAGAGAAACAATCGTTACTGTCCATACCGTGATGAATTGTCCTTCAAGTAGCGGAGTTACAGGATTAATAGAATTCAGCCAAGTATTATCCGGTATCATTTCAGCAGGTAAAATTGCTCCGCTGGAGATTGTGAACAATAAAGTAAGAGCAAAAGACACCGTATAGTAGAGAAATAATTTTTTAAAAAGCTGGGCAAGCAGAAAGGCTCCTAGATTTATCAAGACACGGAACAGCAGTAAATTCATTATACTGATCCATTCTCCAAGATAGAGATAAATTATACTAACCGACAGTAAGTCAACCATAAAAAGAAGAACTGTATAAATGATGAAGTTCCTGATTAAATATGACTTCATCGACCAGCGGGTAAAATAAAATCGAATCGCCGCTTTCCGGTTCCTTTCTTTAATTACCCAATCAAACAGAAGAAGGGAAGACAGTATACAAAATACTGCCCAGATTCCCCAGACATTGATGACCGAAATTTCCTCAGCTTCTTTGGAAGAGGAGCCGAGAAAAGAAAACTCTGTTGTAAGCAGATTTTCTTCCTTCTGAATTTCTTTACTTCTATGTATGATTTCATTGAATGTCCAACTGGTGTCAGTATCATATTGTTCTTCAAAGTCCTGAATGAAGAGTGCCGCCTTTGATCTGCCAGTCTCCTGCTGGATGTACGACAGAATTATTTCTTTTACAGGCGAATAAGCAAAGGATAATCGCGTTTTATAACCTGTAATAAGCTGGTTTCGGTCATTTTGCAGTATATCTTTTTCGAATCCTTCTTGAACAATAAATACACTATCCAGTTCATGTCTGGTAAGGGAAGCCAATGCTTTCTCCTTATCTAGCTCCTTAACACGCAAAAATGGTGTCGATTTTATTTCCTTAACCAGTTCTTTCGAAGCGTCCGTTTTTTCTTCAAGAATAATGCCTACTGGGACTTTGGCATCTTCCTGTATCGTGTTGGCGGCAATTACAACTCCTAGTGTTGCAAGGAGAGGAAACAGCAGCCAGAAAATAATACTTATCCATTGTTTTTTCCAATGCATAAAACGCACTGCAATTATATTATTCATCAGACAGCATGCTCCTTCCATTTGGATATTCCAAGGAACAGCAGGAAGAAGGAAACTGTCATGAGAATCAGCGGTATAAAGTTTGTATAAATTCTGCCATTCAGCACAATTTCTTGTAGCCAGTTAAATGCTTCACTTCCAAAGCTGTACGGAAGCAGTTCCTGTATATAAAGCGGAAAATATAGTGTAGGGATAACTGCTCCGCTTAGTAGCAGCGTTAAGAAAGTGAAGATGGACTGAACAAGTAACCTGACCTTCTGATCGGATAACAGCATCTCCAGAACTGCCAACCCAAGCAAGTATATACAACAGTGCAGAAGAGTAATCCCTGTCATCCGCAGATAATCATCTGCAGTGATGGAAAAGCTCATTAGCTTTATAAGAAGCGTGCACGCAATCATGGAGCAAACAAAAACAATCAGAAAAGTTGTCAGTATTTTCGCCGACAACAGCTGAAAGTCCGTTACGCCATATAGGCGCATACGTCGCTTAATACGTGGTTCTTCATCTCTTGTTAAAAATGAATACATGATCAGCAGCCATAATGTGAGGACAGTAAACCAGGCTGCGAGGCTATAGTATTTAGTGGGAGATTGTGTTGCATGATTAGTCACTTCTTCTTCTTCGATAATTTTATCTTTTCCGACTGTATAAAATACGAAGCTTGAGAATTGTTTTAACAAGATTTCTTGCCGCATTTTATCGCTTACCGGCAGCTGCTTCAGATAGTTGTTGATCGTTAGTATGTTTGCCTGGGAAGTTCTGATATGACGAGCTATACTATCGATAAGCTCCTTAACAATATAGCTTTCAGTACTTTTGTCCGGATTTCCGATTATCCTTAGTTTAACTGGATTTCCTTCATATAGACTTTTGGTGAACCCCTCAGGAAAGGTCACATATGCGCTTAGCCTGTTATTTATTGCCCGTTTTGCCTGTTCCTCAGTTAATGTATCGATTTTTATGTACGTGCCTATCTGTGAAGTTTCTTCTATCATATCAACAACCATTTTTGTTTCTTTGGATTTATCCATATCGACTAGCCCTACGTGAACAGGATTGCGATCCTCAGGCATAAAGATAGTAACCGCAACAAAAGCAGCCAAAAACACCAAAACTACTGGAAACAGTAAAAGCAGAGGAAGTGATAACCACTTCCTCTGCAGATGTTTAAAATTATTTAAGGTGAATAATGTTAGATTCCTTAAGAATGTCATAAATCCACTTCCGTTTCTTTATGCATGAAGGGATGTTAAAAACCATTCATGCCTCCGCCCATGGATCCGAAAATCCACTGCTGAAATTTCGGAGTAACCTCATTTTCAATATACTGGTTGATTTCCTCCATGCTCATGTTACCAATGTTTTTAATTTCTTTATCGGATTCGAGCTGAACAGCATCTATTGTTTTGGCGTTCACCTCAATATGAAGACCAAACATATCCTGAGTTACACCTGGAGCTTCAACTGCAAAGTCGTGCTCAGAAGTCATTCGATCATTGTCGTAAGAAGAGGTCCCGGACCATATTAAACTTCCATCTTGAACGGCATCTTTGAATGATAAGGTCCGTTCAAATTCTCTTTTGCTATCTTTGAGTGTCTCTGAACCTTCATAGGAAAGCTCTGTTTCACCAAATGCGAGCTTAATAGAATCAGCAGCCGTGTTATTTTTCCATTCGAGATCTCCGGTAAGTGTCATGGTATGTTCCCCGGTCTGGTCGGTCCCTGTAAATTGGTAGTTGAACGTCTGATTGGTATCAGTGAAAACTTGGGAACCATCGATTGTCAGGTTAACCATTTCATCATCAGAAGGACCCATCTTCACTTCAATGTTTCGTTTCACAATAAGGTCATCATGAACCCAAATAACAGACTTGAATCCCTCAGGAATGTTAAGTTCCTCTAAACCTTTTTGTGCTTCTTTTATCGCCGTTTCAAAATCACCCATCAACTCATCAACCTGATTTTGCATGTCAGGTGTGAGTGTGGAAGAAGAAATCCCTGCTCCGAATTGCTGAAATACTATCTGTTCACTAATGATCTTTTTTAACCGTTCATCGCTTTCCATCTTGTTTAAAACCTTGCCGATAATGTCTTTTAGTTGTTTTTCAGTAAGGTGCATAGTTATTTTTTTGGCATCAAATGATTTTGACTCTACATTCACTGTCTCGTCGCTAGTTGAGAAAGCATCATCCGGAATTGCATCGTAAATCATTTCAAGATACTCATTTTTAATGTATTCCTGATCTTCTTTATCTAAGATACCAGCAGAACGCTCGAAAAAAGAATCCAGTTCAAGTTTTTCATCACCGGTAAACATTTCAGGATCAATTTCCTTCAGTAGCTTTCCAAGATCATCTCCGTTAAGCTGGACTAGTTCTTCGAGGAAAGGAAGACCAAGCATTACTTTTTTGTCAGTCATATATACTTCAATATTCCCTACCTGCATGCCACCCATGCTCGCCTCTATCTGGGTTGCCATATGTTTCTTTTCTCTGTCCAATTCGGTTGTAACGGTTATTGCTGAATTGTTTATAATTTGTGAAGGGCCCATTACCCCAAAACCGCCGCTCATTGCATTAGGATCATTATACTCTCCTGAAAGCTCAAAAGTCGTCTCCGTAGGATTTTTAAGACTCACTTCCTGCCATGCCAATTCGGGCTCGTACCGTTCTTTAACCTGCTCAAGTATGAATTCAGCTGAATTCTTTTCAGCTAGAAAATACTGCTGTTTTGCAGATAAGTTAAGCAATACAAATGCAGCAGCACTCCCACCGATGATCAGGACAGCAAGAATAGTCATCAATATAGCCTTCTTTGATAGCCCCCCTTTGCCTGCCTGTCCGTTGCTAAAATTACTCCCCATTGTAAATTCTCCTCCCTATGTACAACCCCTGTTAAAACTATATGTATTAATTCCATATAATTTTACCATAAATAAGAAGAAATGTAGCCAACTATTCTGGAAAAATAATACTGTTCTAAAAAATCGTTGTTTTGTACCTAAAAAAATAAACTGCGAAGTAGTGAGCTATGTTGATTTCCGCTTCAGGCAGTCGCTTTCCGCGGGCAACGCTTCAACTTCCTCGGAAGCAAAAAACGCTTCCAGCGGGATTTTCAGCTGTTGCTTTTCCCGCAGGAGTCGACTGCCTTACGCTCCAATCAACGCCAGGTTACCGAAGAAGATTCATCTAGAGTTCTGTGAGAGGTCGTTGGAAACATACTCAATCCCTTATAAGTTATGGACACTAAGCGTAAGCAATACACGAAGACTCCTGTGGAACAACGAGCCTAAGAGACCCCACAGTGAGCGATCTTGGCGAACGAGGAGGCTCGTGGTGAGTCCACGGAAAGCGAAGTATATTGCTGAAGCGGTTGCCTACCATTTTTAAATTCACTACTTCGTAGTTCATATCAAACGCGAAAGATAGAAAAGCAAAGGGTTCTTGGAAAACACAAAAATAAAGACAGATGCTTTGGGCATCTGTCTGTAATCTGGGGATTCTACTTCACCCTGTTGTTTCCTGTTTAACTCCCTGTTCAAGTGCGTTGATCATTTCCTGTTTATCCTGTTCGTCGGATTGTTTCCAGATCAGTTCAAACAATACACCTAGCCCAGGAAGCATTTTTTCCTCGCCATTCTGGATTGCTTCAACGATAGTAGCTTCTAATTGCTTTTGATCGTTTGATTCAATGTTTGATAGGATTGCTTTCCTTAAATTCAAGTCCAACATAAACACCCCTTGCAAATATTTTAAACTAACGATAGTTTGACCATGTTGGGACAATATATGTATGATAAAGCAAGAAATATATGGATAGGAATGAGCTTTTATGATTACTTCGGTACAGAATGATAAAGTCAAACAGTGGAAAAAACTGCACAAAAGGAAAGGCCGTACAGAATCGGGTGCATTTTTCGTGGAAGGTTTCCACTTGGTGGAGGAGGCGCACAAGAGTAATTGGGAGATTAAGGAACTGATCGTACAGGAGGGTATTAATGTCCAGCATATTGAGGGAGAGTTTCCTATTACTGAGGTTGGAGATAATGTTTTCAAGCATATTTCTAAAACAGAAACACCCCAGGGAATTGCTGCCATTGTAAAAATGAACCAACCGAAGGTGGTAAATGGTAGTACCGTTCTGCTGATTGATTCCATTCAGGACCCGGGAAATCTCGGAACAATTATTCGGACAGCTGATGCCGCAGGGTTTAATGCGGTTATGCTTGGCGAAAATACAGTGGACGCGTATAATGAAAAAGTTATTCGTGCCACCCAGGGATCATTGTTTCACTTGCCGGTAACTACGGAAAATCTTGATGAAAAAATTACCGAATTGAAAGAAGAAGGATTTAATATATGGGCTTCTTCACTGTCAGGTGCCAGGTCTTTTGATGAGCTGGAAGTAGGCAGTAAGACTGCGTTAATATTGGGGAATGAAGGTGCCGGTGTCCGCGATGAGATTGTCGAACTTGCCGATACTGTTGTGAAAATCCCGATATACGGTAAAGCTGAATCTCTTAACGTCAGTGTTGCAGCAGGCATATTAATGTATTATATTAAGATGTAAATGTTGCATACTGACAACAAGTTATCTATAATTGATAAAAGAAATCAAAAGAACGAAGCTGTGAAAGAGATAAGTAGCAACTATCCCGCCGGTAAAGGGAGGAAACATCGCAGACTGTAAATGTTTCCACCGGTAGGTTGTTATGATTCACTCTGGAGCTGACACTGGGACCTTGTTAGCGCAAGTAAAGGTGTTCCGGATGAATAATCCGTTATCAGGAATGAGTTGGACACTCGACAGGTGTGTCAACAAGGGTGGTACCGCGAAACCGGAGCTTCGTCCCTTTTTTGGGACGGGGCTTTTTTATGTTTTCAAAAAGAAATAAGGGAGGCTTTTTTTATGAAGGAACAGCTTGAACAAATACAGGCTGACGCATTGGAGGAAATCAGGCAGTCAAATGACCTGAAGGAACTCCAGGATATCAAAGTAAAATATCTGGGAAAAAAGGGATCGCTAACTGGTGTGTTAAAAGGCATGGGCAAGCTCTCAAAGGAAGAACGCCCAGTAGTTGGTGAAATCGCCAATAAGGTAAGAGAAGCAATTACCCAAGAATTTGATCAAAAAAGTGACGCTCTCGAACAGGTTGCATTAAATGAACAGCTGGAAAAGGAAGCGCTTGATGTTACACTACCCGGGCGTCCGGTTCAGGTAGGTGGCCCGCACTTACTTACAAAAATTGTGGAAGAAATCGAGGATTTATTTATCGGTATGGGATTTGAAGTGCGTGAAGGTCCAGAAGTAGAGACCGATTACTATAACTTTGAAGCACTGAATCTGCCAAAGGGACACCCAGCAAGGGACATGCAGGATACTTTTTATATAACTAACGAACTTCTATTAAGAACACATACATCACCTGTACAGGCTCGTACTATGCGACAGTATGACGGCGACCAGTCAGTAAAAATGATTTGCCCTGGTAAAGTATACCGTCGTGATACTGACGATGCGACCCATTCGCATCAATTCACACAAATTGAAGGACTTTATGTGGATAAAAACGTGCGAATGAGTGATTTGAAAGGGATTCTAGATAAATTCGCAAAAAGCATGTTTGGTCATGACCGTAAAATCCGTCTACGTCCTAGTTTCTTCCCATTCACGGAACCGTCTGTTGAGATGGACATTTCCTGTAAAGTGTGTAACGGGGAAGGATGCTCCGTCTGCAAGAAAACAGGCTGGATTGAAATCCTTGGAGCAGGAATGGTTCATCCGCGAGTACTCGAAATGGCGGGATATGATTCTGAACAGTACACCGGGTTTGCGTTTGGTATGGGACCTGAACGGATTGCCATGTTGAAATACGGTATCGATGACATCCGTAACTTTTATACGAATGATAAACGTTTCCTAAGTCAGTATCATCATGCGAAAGGAGGTACACTATAATGCTTGTATCGTTAAACTGGTTAAAAAACTATGTGGATCTGGGTATGATTTCACCTGAAGAGCTAGCTGAAAAAATAACTAAAACGGGTATCGAAGTGGACAGTATTGAGTATATAGCCCAAGAGAGCAAGGGAGTAGTTGTTGGATATGTGGAGTCGTGCGATAAGCATCCGAATGCCGACAAACTGAACCTATGCCAGGTTGATGTAGGATCAGAAAAACTGCAGATTATCTGCGGGGCACCGAATATCCAACAGGGCCAGAAAGTGGCAGTCGCGACACCAGGAGCAGTTCTACCGGGTAACTTCAAAATTAAAAAAGTTAAGCTTCGCGGAGTAGAATCTAATGGGATGATTTGTTCTCTGCAGGAGCTTGGCATCGAGGAAAAATATGTACCAAAGGATATAGCAGAAGGCATTTTCGTGTTTCCAGAAGAAATAACTGTTGGTGAAGCGGTTGAGCCACTCCTGAACCTGAATGATGCTGTGCTTGAATTTGACCTCACACCGAACCGTGCAGATTGTTTGAGTATGCTTGGAGTCGCTTATGAAGTTGCGGCTATTCTAGGCCAGGAAGTTAAGCTACCGGACGAGAATGTTGAACTATCGAACGAAAAAGCAAGTGATTATGTTAGCGTAGAAGTTAAAGACTCAGAATTGAATCCATATTATGGTGCATTCTTGGTAAAAGATATTGAAGTAAAACCTTCCCCGTTATGGATGCGAAACGCACTGATTGCAGGAGGAATCCGTCCAATCAACAATGTAGTCGATATTACAAACTATGTATTGCTTGAGTATGGTCAGCCGCTTCATGCATTTGATTATAATCTCCTTGGATCACGTGAAATAGTAGTTCGTCAGGCGAAAAAAGACGAGAATATTGAAACCCTTGACGATGTGGAGCGGGTCCTTTCAAGTGATCATTTGGTGATTACCGATGGTGAAGCACCGATCGCCATTGCCGGCGTAATGGGTGGAGCAAGCACCGAAGTGAATGAGGAGACTAACACAATTCTGCTTGAAGCTGCTTATTTTTCACCAACTTCTGTACGAAAAACGGTTAAAGATACGGGGCTACGAAGTGAATCAAGTACCCGTTTTGAGAAAGGGATAGACCCAAACCGGGTTTACCGTGCAGGAATGAGAGCATGCCACCTGCTTGAGAAGTATGCTGGAGCAACCGTACTTGCGGAACCGGTTATAGTTGATGAGCTTGATAAAAGTGAAAAAGTGGTAGCTATAGACACAAACGAAATTAATAAGCGTCTTGGCACCAACATTAGTACGGATGATATAAGCATTATTCTTGATAAGCTGAACTTCAATTATGAACAAGATAATAATGGTTTTACGGTAAAAGTTCCAACCCGGCGCGGTGATATTACTATATTTGAAGATATGCTTGAAGAGGTTGCCCGTATTTATGGGTATGATAATCTTCCATTCACCCTTCCGCAAGGCTCTTCCCAGGCAGGTGGGCTAACGGAAAGGCAGCAGCTGAAACGGGAAGTGAAAAACTATCTTCAGGGTGTTGGATTAATGGAAACAATCACGTACTCTCTGACCAGCGATGATCATGTGAATAAACTTGTCGGGCCGTCGGTTCAACAAAAGAACCCGACTCCTGTTCAGCTGGCAATGCCGATGAGTGAAGATCATAAATATCTGCGCTTGAGCATGCTTCCAGGGCTACTCGAGTCTCTATCATATAACCGAGCACGAAATCAGTCTGACCTTGCCTATTTCGAATTAGGAAGTATATTTGTCTCCACCGAAACGGAAGTCACCAGACAGCCGGAAGAGAATTTAAGAATTGCAGGTGCTTTGACGGGCTCTTGGATTACTCACCCATGGCAACAGGAAAAGAAACAGGTCGACTTCTATCTGGCAAAAGGAATTGTGGAAGGGCTGTTTGATTTTCTGGATATCCAGGTATCCTTTAAACAGTCTAAGCTGCAGGATATGCATCCTGGGCGTTGTGCAACAATTCTATTAGATGATCACGAGATAGGCTTTATCGGCCAGGTACACCCTACACTTGAAAAGGCCATGGACCTGAAGGAAACGTATGTATTTGATGTGGATATGGATGAGGTGCTCGCTGCATACAGCAATAAACCGGCATACAACCCAATTCCAAAATACCCATCCGTCTCCCGGGACATTGCATTTATTGTAGATGAGAGTATCCATGCAGGTGAGATTAAAGCAGAGATTGAATCTGTTGGCGCTTCAATTGTTAAAAATGTCCAGATTTTTGATGTGTATAAAGGTGAACATCTTCCTGAAGGGAAAAAATCAATCGCCTACAGTCTTTTATATCAGGACCCTGAAAAAACACTGAAGGACGATGAAGTAGAACAGTCGTATGAAAAAATCGTTGAAACGGTAAACACTAAATTCAATGCATATGTACGTTCATAAAGCGAGAAGCTCAACCAATTGTGGTTGAGCTTCTTGTTTACTTATAAATAACTTTCGGCTTTTTTTGTATTGGCAAAATGAGTCTTAGCAACTGAGTTTAATGTATTGCGGCCTTTGGACCGGATAATCCTTGCGATTGTCTGGTCCACTTTTTTGGAAGCACCCTTAGGGACGGTAAGGCCAAGCTTATCAGATAGTTTATCCATTTCTTTCAGAAAGCTTGCTCTAGCTATGATGGACCCAGCCGCTACCGCAATGGAATAACTCTCAGCTTTTGTCATGAAATATGTGTTTTCGGCCAGTCGCTGCCGTTCGCTGCCAATATGTTTCCGGTAAACTGCCGGCTCACAGAACTGATCAATCAATATTCCCTCGATCTGTGCTGGAGCGATTTTTTCCAGCAGATTATTAATTGCATGATGATGCAGCATAGCTTTCATCTTTCCCTGGGTCCAGCCACGTTTCTGTAGTTTATTATACTTCTCATTATGAAGAACAAGCAGGGAATAAGGTAGTTCCATGCGCATCAGATCTTTTGCAATTTCCCGTATGGAAGTATCTGTAAGGTTTTTGGAATCCCTGACCCCAAGTTCTTTAAGCAACGCAATCTGGTCTTTTTTTACAAAGGCTGCGGCCACCGTTATCGGGCCGAAATAATCACCGGTCCCAGCCTCATCAGAACCAATATGATTTGCTGTAAACAGAGTTTGCGGCGGGAAGAATACTGTACTTTTCTGTCTGCTGGGCTCCTTTTTGGATTCAGCAGAGCTGCTGTCAGCCCATTTCTCCGCTTCAGCGGCAGGGGTACTGCCCTGAAACATTACTTTGCCGGACTTATATGCAGTGATTACTGCGTTGGATGTTTTGGCACGGAATACAGCTCCCTGTGGGGGGGACTGCAGGTAATCTTTATAATGGTTTTCCATTTCTTTAATAGTTGGCATCGGGAGTTTATAAACATTCTGTGGCATTGTAGTCCTCCATCTCTATCGTTCTTATCAAACTATAGCAAATCCTATGCCTGATTGAAAGGTTAATTCTAAGGACAAGAGTTTCCTGAATAGCAGTCTTTGTGTTAAGATAAAGTGAACTATTTTTCTGTTAGGAGGGTATTCGGTGGCCCAGGATGACAAAAAACGTGTTACGGTTGAAATACATAATAAGTCCTACACAGTTGTTGGGAAGGAAGACCCCCATCACGTTCGTCTGGTTGCCAGTCTGGTTGATCAGAAAATGCGGGATATCCAGAGTATGAACCAGCAGCTTACATCTACTGAACTGGCAGTATTGACTGCGGTGAATACCATGAACGATTATATGAAACTCAAAGAAGATTATGCCACACTGCTGGGATCACTAAATAAGAAAGAGGACAAGTAACTTATGGTAGATTTAATTTTAATAGCTTTATTGATATTTGGTTTCTTTGTAGGTTTAAAACGAGGTTTTATTTTACAGGCATTTCATTTACTGGGATTTGTAGCAGCCTTTATTGTCGCTGCAATTTATTATGATGAGCTTGCACCACGACTGGCATTATGGGTACCATACCCTGAACTTGAAAACCAGGGTGCATGGGCAGACTTTCTTGAGTCGCTTCCGATTGAGGGTGCATTTTATAACGCAATTGCGTTTGCAATCATATTTTTTGTAACCAAAGTGGTCATGCAGATTATTGCTTCGATGCTTGACTTTGTAGCTGAACTACCGATACTTAATTCTGTCAACAAATTATTGGGCTCTGTGCTTGGTTTCATAGAAGTATATCTTTTAATTTTTGTTGTGTTGTACATATTGGCCCTGACGCCATTAGCGGGAATACAGGCCTGGGTGAGTGATTCGTCAGTAGGGCTCTTTATTTTAGAACATACACCGGTGTTATCCGAACAGATCATGGAGTTGTGGTTCACAAATGTAGATGAGCTACTGAAGTTTTAAACGACTGAATGAGATTGATTCAAAGTATTAGGGGTGTGCTTGTATGTCATGTACAATAAGTATAGCCTAACATTGAATCAGTCTTTTTTTAATTTAATGGAGCAGGTGATAATAATGATAAACAAAAAAGATGTTATAAAATTACTTGAAAAAATAGCGATTTATCTGGAATTGAAGGGTGAGAATCCATTTAAGATTTCAGCATACAGGAAAGCGGCTCAAGCATTGGAACGTGATGATCGCTCTCTAACTGATATTGATAATTTTACTGAAATCAAAGGGATTGGCAAAGGGACGAGCACAGTTATCGAGGAGTATATCCAAAATGGAACTTCTGAGACGCTTGAGGAATTGGAAAAAGAAGTTCCTGCAGGACTCGTTCCATTGCTTAACCTCCCTGGACTGGGAGGAAAGAAACTTGCAAAGCTATATAAAGAGTTAGGCGTTGCGGATGCTGAGTCACTTAAGATAGCCTGCGAGAATGGTGAGGTTGAAAAGCTTGAAGGGTTTGGCAAAAAAACCGCGGAAAAAATTCTTGCTGCACTGGAGGATGCCGATAAACGTCCGGAACGTCTTCCGATAGCGTTTATGCTCCCTATTGCTGAGCGGATAGAAGAGTATCTTGAGGAGATACCGGAAATCGCAGAATACTCCCGTGCCGGCAGTTTGCGAAGAATGAGGGAAACCGTTAAGGATATTGATTTTATTATTGCTTCAGAAAATGCCGAAAAAGTACGGGATGCCCTTTTAAAAATAGATAACATAAAAGAGGTAATCGCCCAGGGTGATACCAAAGTATCGGTAACGTTGGATGATACGTATGACGTAAATGTTGATTTCAGGATAGTAGCACCAGAAGAATTTGCTTCCACGTTGCATCATTTTACAGGATCCAAAGACCATAACGTTGCAATGCGACAGCTGGCAAAATCTAAAGGTGAAAAAATAAATGAGTACGGCGTAGAGAATGAAGAAACAGGCAAAATAGTAACTTTTCAGAATGAAGAAAAGTTTTTCGAGCATTTTGGATTGCACTTTATTCCACCGGAAGTCCGGGAGAATACCGGTGAAATTGAGGTGTATGGAGAAGAAGAAATATCATTAATCCAACTCGGGGATATCCGAGGGGATTTGCATATGCACACAACCTGGAGTGACGGGGCACAATCACTGGAAGAGATGGTTAACCGCGCCCGTGAAAAGAAGTATGAATATATTACAATTACTGACCACTCCAAGTTTTTACAGGTTGCAAATGGGCTTGATGAGACTCGCTTGCGTAAACAGCGGGAAGAGATAGAAAGGCTGAAGGAAAAATACAGTGATATCCATATCTTTGCCGGAGTTGAGATGGACATCCTGCCAAACGGTGAACTTAATTTTGAAGATAACTTTCTGCAGGAAATGGACTTTGTAATTGGTGCTATCCATTCCAGTTTCAATCAATCACAGGAGAAAATAATGAAGCGACTTTATGCTGCACTGGAGAATCCGTATGTTTCGTTAATCGCTCACCCGACAGGACGGGTGATTGGTCGTCGTCCCGGATATAATGTGGATGTGGAAAAACTGATTGAGCGTGCCAAGGAGACGGATACAGCTCTAGAAATTAATGCTAATCCAAATCGGCTTGATTTATCTGCAGAATGGGTTAAACAGGTTCAGGAAGCGGGCGTTAAAATTGCGATAAATACAGATGCGCATTCATATGATATGCTCGACCACATGAAATACGGAGTGGGAATTGCCCGAAAAGGGTGGGTTACCAAGGACCTGGTTATAAATACTTGGACTGAGTCGAAACTAATTGATTACATGAACCGTAATAAATAACAGCCTGTATTAAAGGAGAAAGTTTTTCATGAATGAACGAATTCTTCGTGTACTTGAATTCAATAAAATAATTGACCAGCTAAGCAATATGGCTGCAACTTCAATAGGTAAAGATTTATGTTTCCGGTTGTCACCGTCCATCGAAATTGCAGAAGTGAAAAAGCTGCAGGCCGAAACGGAAGAAGCAAGCCAGATATTACGCTTGAATGCCGCTGTCCCACTTGGAGGGATTTTTGATATACGTGCTAGTATTAAACGCAGTGTTATTGGTGGAGTTTTGACTGCTGAGGAATGCCTCGATGTGGCCACCACCGTATATGGCGGCCGACAGGTTAAAGGGTTTATGGAAAAGCTTGAAGAAGATTTACCAATTTTAAAGGGTCTTGCGGAGCAGATTGTTACATTGCGGGACCTTGAGACTCATATAAAAAGCTGTATCGATGACAATGGACATGTCATGGACAGTGCATCAGAGCGGCTGCGGAGTATCCGTGCATCCATCAGAACCCATGAAAGCAGAGTGCGAGACCGTTTGGAAAGCTATACAAAATCAAAAAGTAAAATGTTATCTGATGCGATCATCACTATCCGCAACGATCGTTATGTCCTGCCTGTGAAGCATGAATATCGCGGGTCCGTGGGTGGTATTGTACATGATCAGTCAGCTTCAGGAGCAACTCTTTTTATGGAACCCAAAGCTGTTGTTGATTTGAATAATCAGCTTCAAGAAGCACGGGCAAAGGAAAAAAGTGAGGTTGACCGGATTCTTCGGGAATTAAGCAACCATATAGCAGAAAACGACCAGGCGTTGTATGCAAACATCGAAACACTTGCCCAGATTGATTTTATTGTTGCGCGAGCAAAACTGGGAGTGCAAATGAAAGCAACTCTGCCATCAGTGAATGATGAAGGAATCATAAAGCTTAAACAGGCACGTCATCCGTTGCTCCCTATTGATGAAGCGGTAGCCAATGATATTGAGATAGGGGAAAACTATTCATCAATCGTTATTACCGGACCCAATACCGGAGGGAAAACTGTCGCCCTAAAAATGGTAGGGTTATGTACACTAATGGCACAATCTGGTCTGCGAATTCCTGCACTGGATGGAGGCGTTGTTGCTGTTTTTGAAGATGTCTTTGCTGATATTGGTGACGAGCAGTCAATTGAGCAAAATCTGAGTACATTCTCATCCCATATGACCAATATTGTATCAATTCTGGAACAGGTAAATCATAAATCGCTTGTCCTGTTTGACGAATTGGGCGCAGGTACGGATCCCCAAGAGGGAGCAGCACTTGCCATGTCCATATTGGATGACGTTATTTATCGCGGGGCAAGAGTGATCGCCACTACCCACTATCCGGAATTGAAAGCATATGGCTATAACAGGGACCAGGTGGTTAATGCATCGGTGGAGTTTGACGTGCAGACGCTTCAGCCTACATACAGGCTCCTGCTTGGTGTACCAGGTCGGAGTAATGCTTTTGAGATTTCCAAGAGGCTTGGTTTATCGGACTCCATAATCAGTCAGGCAAAAAGCCATATTGGAGTCGATTCAAAAAGTGTTGAGAATATGATTGCTTCACTCGAGGAATCACGTAGACAAGCCGAAACGGATTACCGGGAAGCCCATGAAATTCTTGAAACAAGTGAGGGATTGAAAAAAGACCTGGAATCTGCCTGGGAGCAGTTTGAAGAAAAACGTGAAAGTCTTTACCGTAAAGCAGAGGAAAAAGCCGAAAAGGCGCTTCAGAAAGCCCGTGAAGAGGCAGAAGCTATCGTGTCGGAAATCAGAAATATGAAAACGGACGCCCAGCTAAAAGAACACGAATGGATAGAAGCAAAAAAAATGTTCGAGGATGCACGGCCTGAACTATCTTCTAAACCGCCTGCACAGACGCAGAATGAAAAAGACTCATCCGTTGAAGAACTTCAGCCCGGCGATGAAATCAAACTTTTGAAGGTGAATCAAAAAGGATCCGTTTTGGAAAAGGTAAATGATAATGAGTATCTGGTTCAGGTAGGTATCATGAAAGTCAAAGTAACTCGCAATGAAATCAAACTGCTTAACAAAAAACAGAACACAACAACAGAAAAACCAATGGCCATGGTAAAAGGGTCAAGCTATCATGTGAAAACAGAATTGGATCTCCGTGGTGAGCGTTTTGAAGATGCCCTGTTAAGGCTTGAGAAATATCTAGATGATGCCCTCCTTGCAGGATATCCAAAAGTATCCATTATTCATGGAAAAGGAACCGGAGCTCTTCGTAAAGGGGTAAAGGAATTTGCCCAGCGGCATCCAAATATTTCCGCCGCTAGACCTGGTTCACAGGGCGAAGGTGGAAGTGGCGTAACGATTCTGGAACTGAAGTAAAAGGGGAGCTTGAAAAATGACCGGTTTTTGGGAGAATATTTTTGTAGTGACAGCAGCCAGGTACAGTGTGGTTATTCTTTGTACAATAGTTTTTTTGGCTGTGTTTGAATTAGTAACATCCTATCGCAACTGGGTTGAAATAAAACGCGGCAATTTTGCTGTGGCAATGGCAACGGGCGGAAAAATTTTTGGCATTGCCACTATTTTCCGCTTTTCCATTGATCATAAGGATACCTTGCTCGAAAGTATTGGCTGGGGAGTATTCGGTTTTTTCCTTCTGCTGATCGGATATTTTATTTTTGAATTTCTTACCCCAACGATGAAGATAGATGAAGAAATAGCGAATGACAACAGAGCAGTCGGGTTTATTTCAATGATGATTTCAATCGGTCTTTCATTTGTGATTGGTGCCGGGATTGGATAAGGGGAGAACATAATGGAAACATTAGCTAAAGTATTAGTGGTTGTGGCAGTCATTTTTGTTATAGTTGGTGTCATATATTTAATTTAAGAAAATTGTTGAATAAAATTTCAAAAAATACTAATTAATCGTTATAATGGAAGTATGCACTACCTAATAGGTAATGAGGAGGAGTCAATATGATGGAGAAAAAAAGGTGGCATACCCATTATCCCAGTGAAATTCCCGCATCAGTGGAATATGATTTGAAGCCACTGCATTCTTTCCTGGAAAATACGGCTGAACGTTACCCGGAAAAGAAAGCGCTTTATTTTATGGGTAAAGAACTTACCTTTTCGGAAGTTCACAAGCAGGCCAAAAAGATGGCAAACTATATGCAGTCACTGGGACTTCGAAAAGGGGACCGGGTTGCAATAATGCTCCCGAACTGCCCGCAGGCTGTCATCAGTTATTATGGAGCTCTCATGGCGGGAGCGGTAGTGGTTCAGACTAACCCGTTATATAAGGAACGGGAACTGGAGTATCAAATGAATGATTCGGGAGCGGAATTTATAGTTTGTCTGGACATTCTGCTGCCGACGGTTACAAATGTCAGGGGGAATACACCAATTCGCCATACTATTGTAACAGGTATTAAGGATTACCTTCCTTTCCCAAAAAATCTGGTGTATCCATTTATCCAGAAAAAGCAGTATAACATCGTCGTTAAACCGGAACAGACGGAAGATACACATGTTTGGCACACAATTATGGAAAATGCACGAGAGAGTTATCTGCCAGTTGACATCGATCCACAGGAGGATCTTGCATTACTCCAATATACAGGGGGGACGACCGGTCACCCTAAAGGTGTAATGCTCACCCATTTCAACCTTGTTGCAAACGTTCAGATGTGTGAGGCCTGGCTTTATAAAGCTGAAGCAGGAAAAGAGACAGTTCTGGGTGTATTGCCTTTCTTCCATGTTTATGGGATGACTACAGTCATGAATATGTCCATAATGAATGCATCAAAAATGATTTTGCTGCCGAAGTTTGATGCGGGGGAAGTACTTAAAACGATTCAGAAGCAAAAACCAACGCTTTTTCCGGGAGCGCCAACCATATATGTAGGTTTGTTAAACCACCCGGATCTTAAGAAATATGACCTCTCATCTATTGAGGCATGTATAAGTGGCTCGGCCCCATTGCCAGTGGAAGTTCAGGAACAGTTTGAAAAAGTCACCGGCGGTCGTCTTGTGGAAGGCTATGGTTTGACGGAGTCGTCACCGGTAACCCATGCGAATTTTGTATGGACAGAAAGAGTCAATGGAAGTATTGGTGTCCCATGGCCGGATACGGATTCGAAAATATTCAAGATGGGTACCATGGAAGATGCGGAGATTGGGGAAGTTGGCGAAGTGGCTGTCAAAGGACCACAGGTTATGAGAGGTTACTGGAACAACGAGGAAGAGACAGACAATGTACTAAAGGATGGTTGGCTTTTCACCGGTGATATGGGATATATGGACGAAAACGGCTATTTTTATATTGTAGATCGCAAAAAAGATATGATTATCGCTGGGGGATATAACATTTATCCACGTGAAGTAGAAGAGGTTCTCTACGAACATGAAGCAGTACAGGAAGCTGTGGTTGCAGGAATTCCGGATGCCTACCGGGGAGAAACAGTTAAGGCGTATGTTGTTCTGAAATCAGGCTTCAACCTCACCGAAGACGAACTGAACGAATTTTGCAGAAAACATCTGGCAGCCTTTAAAGTTCCGCGTATTTATGAATTCCGTGATGAGCTTCCGAAAACAGCAGTGGGCAAAATACTGCGGAGAAAGCTTGTCGAAGAAGATTCAAAAAAAATGCAGAAGATCAACTGATTTTATAAGTCCATATTTAAACTCGGCTTTCGCGATTAAGCTTGGCGAACAGCCAATTTTTCTGAGGGAAAAAGGACAGGCTATTTTTATTGACATAATTTATTTGTGTTAGTAAAATAAAATATGAATGATGATTCATTCAGTTTTAACTGTTGGTAGCTGGTAAGGAGATTATTATGAAAAAAAACAAACCGAAATATATGCAAATAATAGAAGCAGCTGTTGAGGTGATTGCCGAGAATGGCTATCATGCTTCACAGGTATCCAAAATTGCCAAAAAGGCTGGAGTTGCAGATGGAACTATATACCTTTATTTTAAGAATAAGGAAGATATTTTGGTTTCTGTATTTAACGAGAAAATGGGCCAATTTATCGATCAGATTGTTTACAGTACAAGCGACAGGCAGGATGCCAATGAAAAACTTCTGACACTGATAACGATGCACTTTCGACAGTTGGCAAGCGATCATCACTTAGCAGTTGTTACACAGTTGGAACTTCGCCAGTCCAATAAGCAGCTGAGAATGAAGATTAACGAAGTGCTGAAACCTTATCTTGTAGTGATAGATAATATTATAAGAGAAGGGATAAAAGAGGGAATTTTTCGGGACGATCTAAATATCCCACTTGTCAGACAAATGATTTTTGGTACACTTGATGAAACGGTTACCAACTGGGTAATGAAAGATCAGAAATATGATCTGGTGGGACAGAGCCCGGATGTTCATGCTTTAATTACGAACGGGCTTTCCGTAAAAAAGAGATGAGGAGGATTTAGTTGGGAACTTTAACCTACGAAGCAGAAAATCATGTCGCAACATTAACGATCCAAAGTCCGCCAGCAAACGCTTTATCTAGTAATCTATTAAAAGATTTAGATGAGAGCTTGGACAAAATTGAAAACGATACCACAATTAAAGCAGTTGTCCTGAAAGGGGACGGGAAGTTCTTTTCTGCGGGTGCAGATATCAAAGAATTCACTTCATTACAAAACGCTTCAGATTATGAACAATTGGCTGGCAGAGGACAGAAACTTTTTAGCAGGATTGAAAACTTTTCTGTGCCAGTTATAGCGGCTATCCACGGAGCGGCTTTGGGTGGTGGACTTGAACTAGCGATGTCCTGTCACATCCGGATTGTAACGAAAAACGCGAAACTGGGTCTCCCAGAACTGACACTGGGAATAATTCCAGGGTTTGCAGGAACACAGCGGCTGCCACAGCATGTGGGTACTGCCAAGGCTTATGAAATGATTCTAAGTGGCCAACCAATCGACGGCCAGGAGGCCAAAGAGCTGGGACTTGCAAACCAGGCTGTTGAGGAAGATGAGTTACTGGATACTGCATATAAACTAGCCAGGTCAATTGCCGACAAAAGTAAGCCTTCCATCACCAGTGTAATGCAGCTGATACCTTACGCGAAAACAGAGCTGTTTTCCACTGGAGTTGAGAAAGAGGCAAAGGCGTTTGGCGGGGTATTCGGCTCTGAAGATGCCAAGGAAGGTATTCAGGCGTTTATCGAAAAGCGTAAACCAGAATTTAAAGATAAATAATTCAAGGGAGGATTTCACATATGAACATATACGTTTTACTTAAAAAAACATTTGATACTGAAGAAAAAATTGTTGTATCAAACGGCCGTATTGAAGATGATGGTGCAGAATATATCATTAATCCATATGACGAATATGCAGTGGAGGAAGCAATCAACCAGCGAGACGCCCACGGTGGGGAAGTTACCGTTGTGACTGTCGGGGACGAAGAATCTGAGAAACAACTCCGTACAGCACTTGCGATGGGGGCCGATAAAGCAGTATTGATTAATACGGAAGAGGACGTAGAAGATGGAGATCAATACACAACTGCAAAAATATTGGAAGCTTATTTTGAAGATAAAGAGCCAGACCTTATTTTAGCCGGTAACGTTGCTATCGATCAGGCCAGCGGACAGGTAGGACCTCGTCTTGCAGAGCGTCTTGGGATCCCTTATGTAACTACGATTACCGCATTGGAAATCGACGGGGACACCGTCAAAATTGATAAGGATGTGGAAGGTGACGTGGAAAAAGTAGAAACTAGTCTTCCAGTTCTTGTTACCTGTCAGCAAGGGCTTAATGAACCAAGATATCCATCACTTCCGGGTATCATGAAAGCGAAGAAAAAGCCTTTAGAAGAGCTCGAAATAGATGATCTGGACCTTGAAGAAGATGAGGTTGAAGCAAAAACAAAAACAGTTGATATCTTCCTCCCTCCTGAAAAAGAAGCAGGAAGAGTTCTTGAGGGAGAATTGGATGATCAGGTGAAAGAACTAGTTTCCCTGCTTAAAAACGAATCAAAAGTACTGTAGACCTTAACTAAAGGAAGGAGAAACGATATGAGCAAGAAATTACTGGTTATTGGCGAAGTTAGAGACAACGTATTACGAAATGTAACTTTTGAAGCAATCGCAGCAGCGAAAAAAATAGATGCTGATGGGGAAGTTGTAGGAGTTCTGTGTGGGGACAGCGAATTGAATGATCAGGCACAGGAAATGATTCACTATGGCGCAGACCGTGTGGTAATTGTGAAACATGATAATCTGAAATCCTATACATCAGAAGGATATGGTCAGGCAGTACTGGCAGTTGTAAATGACGAATCCCCTGATGGAATTATCATGGGGCACACTGCGGCAGGGAAAGACCTTACTCCGAAACTTGCCAGCAAGCTGGAATCTGGTCTGATTTCCGATGCAACTGACATTGAAACAAATGGAGATAAAGTCGTATTCACTAGGCCTATATACTCAGGTAAAGCATTTGAAAAGAAAGTAGTTACTGGTGGTCTGACTTTTACAACAATTCGCCCAAACAATATTCCTGCACTTGAACACGATGAAACACGGTCAGGTGATGTTACTGAAAAAGAGGTTGATGTAACTGATATTCGCACTGTCATTAAAGATGTAATCCGGAAAGCATCTGAGGGTGTTGATTTGTCCGAGGCAAATGTAATTATTGCCGGTGGACGTGGGGTTAAGAGTGTAGAAGGCTTTAAACCCTTGTATGAACTTGCTGAAGCTCTTGGTGGAGCAGTTGGTGCGTCCCGTGGAGCTTGTGATGCGGAATATTGTGACTATGCACTGCAGATTGGTCAGACTGGTAAAGTTGTAACACCTGACCTATACATTGCAGTTGGTATTTCAGGAGCAATCCAGCATCTGGCCGGAATGTCTAACTCCAAAGTGATTGTAGCAATCAATAAAGATCCGGAAGCTAATATCTTCAATGTGGCTGATTATGGTATTGTCGGCGACCTCTTTGAAGTTGTACCAATGCTGACCGAGGAAATCAAAAAACTAAAATAAGCTTGATATAGACCTGATTATTGTCAGGTCTTTTCCTTGCCAGGATAACTTCTATGCATGTCGTGTCTACTAGGGTGATTTTGCTTTTCTTGATCTAGATTCAGCGCCCAGCGAATAGTAAACTTCCTTCACCTCCGTTTGATAAGGCAACAGCGGTTCGCTTGCGCTCTCCGTGTTTTCTTTATCTCCTGCGGTGCAGTCCAGTTTATACGCCGCTAAACGGGCACTTCATCTTTTCTTGATCTAGCTCAGTTCCCCAGACACTCGTGACATAAGCAGTTCGCCTCCGTGTGGATAAAGCACCATACGGTGGCGCCCTGCTTATGCATGTCGTGTCTACCAAGGTGACTTCGCTTTTCATTGTATAAGCAAAGTATTCGCAAGGATATAATAACGATGATATACTCAAAATGAATTTAAAGCTTGAGTGAGGAGGATTAAAATGGCTATTGTTCATGTGACAGATCAGAATTTCACTGAAGAAACTTCTGATGGTCTTGTACTAGCAGATTTCTGGGCGCCATGGTGTGGTCCTTGTAAAATGATTGCCCCTGTTCTTGAAGAAATTGACGGTGAAATGGAAGATAAAGTCCAAATTGTGAAGCTTGACGTTGATGAAAACCAGGAGACAGCTGGAAAATTCGGTGTTATGAGTATCCCGACACTACTATTGTTCAAAGACGGCAAAGTAGTAGATCAGGTAATCGGATTCCAACCGAAAGAAGCACTTGTTGATTTAATTAACAAACATGCTTAAGTGAATGGTATAATAGAATGAAGAGAAAGCATAAGAATCCCTTGTTGCATAACGTGACAAGGGATTCTCTGCAGTAGCAGGAGAAATTAAGAAAATAAGGAATGAGTTTTTTACATGAATCAGCAAATAAAGGATAAATTAGCTGTTCTTCCAGCACAGCCCGGCTGCTATTTGATGAAAGATAAAAATGGTACAGTAATATATGTTGGGAAGTCAAAAGTATTAAGAAACAGGGTCAGGTCTTATTTTACAGGGGCAAATGACAAGAAGACCCAGCGGCTGGTTCAAGAAATAGTCGACTTTGAATATATTGTGACCACCTCCGAAATTGAAGCACTTATTCTTGAAATGAATTTAATAAAAAAATATGATCCAAAATATAATGTTTTGCTCAAGGATGATAAATCGTACCCGTATCTTAAAATAACAGCGGAACGGCATCCAAGACTGTTAATAGTCCGAAAGGTTAAAAAAGATAAAGGGAAATATTTCGGTCCTTATCCCAATGTTCTTGCAGCAAGGGAAACAAAGAAGCTGCTAGATCGGCTTTATCCCCTCAGGAAGTGCAATAATCCACCAGGGCGTGTGTGTCTTTATTATCATATGGGTCAGTGTCTTGCTTGCAGTGAAAAGCCCGCCTCAACTGAAACATATAGGGAAATAATTCAGAATATCTCATCCTTTTTGCACGGTGGACATAAAAAAATTAAACAGGATTTAGTAACCAAAATGAACGAAGCGAGTGAAGACCTGAATTTTGAACGGGCAAAAGAACTCCGGGATCAGATTCAGCACATTGAAGTGGTTATGGAACAGCAGCGAATGACACTTAATGATCAACAGGACAGAGATATTTTTGGCTACAGTTATGATAAAGGTTGGATGTGTATCCAAGTGTTTTTTATCCGCCAGGGAAAATTAATTGAACGGGAAGTATCAGTATTTCCCTTCTTTGATGACCCGGAGGAGACTTTTATCAGTTTTATTGGTCGTTTCTACCTGCATCACCATCATTTAAAGCCGAAACAGCTTTTGGTTCCCATTGGTACCGATACCACATTGCTTCGTGAACTATTGGATATTGATGTTCACACCCCATTCCGTGGCAGAAAAAAAGAATTGGTTGAACTTGCATCCGAGAATGCGAAAATTGCATTAAATGAAAAATTCTCTATTATAGAACGTAACGAGGAGCGGACAATATTAGCGGTGGAGAAGCTTGGTGAAGCACTTGGTATCGAGATTCCTCACCGAATCGAAGCTTTTGATAACTCCAATATTCAAGGAACGGATCCAGTGTCTGCGATGATTGTAATGATTGATGGGAAGCCGAATAAGAAGGAATACCGTAAATATAAGATAAAAGATGTAGACGGACCTGATGATTACGAGACAATGCGGGAAGTTATCCGAAGGCGATATACCCGAGTATTGAAGGAAAATCTTCCATTACCTGATCTGATTGTTGTGGATGGAGGTAAAGGGCAGATGAGTGCAGCGCTGGATGTCTTGGAGAATGAACTTGGTCTTGATATTCCTCTTTGTGGTCTGGCAAAGGATGATAAGCATAAGACAAGCGAATTATTGTATGGTGTACCACCTGTTGTTATTAACCTATCTAGGAATTCGCAGGAGTTTTATCTTGTCCAGAGGATTCAGGATGAGGTCCACCGGTTCGCTATCTCATTTCATCGGCAACTTCGCGGCAAAAGTCTTTTCCAGTCAGAGCTCGATAAGATTCCAGGCGTAGGAGAGAAACGCCGGAGATTACTCTTAACTCATTTTAAATCTGTCAATGAAATCAAGGATACTTCAGTAGATAAAATCACCAAACTTGGGATTCCAAAAGATACAGCTGAACTCATACTTGAACACTTAAATGCCGAAAACGAAAAATAAAAAGGCGTAACAGCACATAGCCGTTACGCCTTTCTCTTTGTTAATCTATATACATTACGGAGAATTCTATTTGAGCAAGTTTTTGGTTTATACTTTCCTGACACTCACTTTGCCGTCCCTTAATTATTTGAACTGCTTCAGCAAGAAAGCCCGCCTCCAGTCGAAACTCCGCATCAATTGGAGCGTTAAGCCGGTATACTACAGCATCTGCCATCAGGTGGAATGTCATCCCTTTTTTCTTCTCTTTATATAGATCAAGTTTTCCCCATCCCATTTTATCAAAAAAGAAAACGATATCGTCAATTGTCCGGGTCTCCAGCTTTCTGGCGAGATTTTTCCCCATAAAGTATAGTAATGTGTCAGATTCTGTACCGAACAGGTCCGGCAGTCCTACATATCGCAATACATCATAGCCGGCACCGGAAGTATGTAATTTATCCAGTGTCTCCACCGAAATGGATTTCTGTTCATTAACCATTGATGTCATCCTTTCTGCTGGAACCCGCCAGCATCTCAATTGAGATCGTCATTTATTTCGACAATCTTTTCAGCTAGTTTACTAGTCTTATTATCTATGTAAATGTCAGATTGTGCAAGCCTTCATAGAGTCTTTTACATACTGATTCCCTTAATCACGGAAAAGAAACCTGCAGAATTTGGTGTTTCCTTTTCTTGACTGCTTAAATTGTTAGAAGTACAATAAATTATGTCATAAATTGTACATTAACTGGCAATAAAAATACTGTGCTTTATTTTTATTGTTATAAGAAGATGTACGCAAGCAAACAATAACATACACACTTACTAAGGGGGGTAACACATGGCAGAGCATCGTGAGTTTTTTTACCGCAGACTCCACTCGTTGTTGGGGGTAATACCTATTGGGATTTTTCTGGTTCAGCATCTGGTGGTGAACCATTTTGCTGTATATGGTGAAGAGAGCTTTAACCAGGCAGCTGAGTTTATGCACGACTTACCATTCAGAATAGTTTTGGAAACGGTTATAATTTTCTTGCCAATCCTGTTTCATGCAATTTTAGGGGTTTACATTGTTTTTGTAACTAAAAGCAATACAAAAAGGTATGGCTATTTCCGAAACTGGATGTTCTACTTACAGCGTGTAACTGGAATTATCACGTTTGTCTTCATCGCATGGCATGTGTGGGAAACACGAGTCCAAATCGGGCTAGGAAATGCAGATCTTGACTACAGCCTGATGGAGAATATCCTTGCAAACCCTGTAATGTTCTGGTTTTACGTAATCGGGGTGCTTTCAACTACATTCCATTTTGCTAATGGACTATGGAGCTTCCTGGTGACATGGGGTATTGCACAATCACCAAGATCACAAAAAATCGTTACATATGCTACACTTCTTGTTTTCTTGGCGATCAGTTATATTGGCGTCAGAGCGCTGATCCAATTTGCTTACGGAGTTTAATTTAACAAAAAAAGGGCGTGAATATATATGAGTAATAGAAAAGTTGTTGTTGTAGGCGGTGGCCTAGCCGGGCTTATGGCAACTATCAAAGCAGCTGAAGCAGGGGTTAATGTAGACCTGTTTTCAATTGTGCCTGTAAAACGCTCTCACTCAGTCTGTGCCCAAGGTGGAATCAACGGGGCAGTAAACACTAAAGGTGAGGGAGATTCGCCTATGATTCACTATGATGATACAATCTACGGTGGGGACTTCCTTGCAAATCAGCCTCCTGTAAGAGCTATGTGTGAAGCTGCACCAAGCATTATTCATATGCTTGATCGTATGGGAGTTATGTTCAACCGAACACCTGAGGGTCTGCTTGATTTCCGTCGTTTCGGTGGTACACAGCATCACAGAACCGCGTATGCAGGTGCTACTACAGGACAGCAACTGCTGTATGCACTTGATGAACAAGTTCGCCGCTTTGAAGTGGAAGGACTTGTTAATAAATTCGAAAGTTGGGAATTCGTTGGCCCAATTATCGATGAGGAAAATGTTGGCCGTGGAATTGTTGGGCAAGATATACGGACCCACGAAATAAAATCATTCCCTGCTGATGCGGTCATTATGGCAACAGGTGGACCAGGAATCATCTTTGGTAAGTCCACTAACTCTATGATTAATACTGGCTCCGCTGCAAGTTCGCTTTATCAGCACGGTGCTAAATATGCGAACGGTGAATTTATTCAAATCCACCCTACAGCTATCCCTGGAGATGACAAACTTCGTCTGATGAGTGAGTCTGCACGTGGTGAAGGCGGCCGTGTTTGGACCTATAAAGATGGTGAACCTTGGTACTTCCTGGAGGAGAAATATCCAGCCTATGGTAACCTGGTGCCTCGTGATGTGGCTACCCGGGAAATCTTTGATGTGTGTGTAAACCAGAAGCTTGGAATCAACGGCGAGAACATGGTTTACCTCGACCTTTCCCACAAAGATCCGAAAGAACTGGATGTTAAGTTGGGTGGTATCATTGAAATTTATGAGAAATTTGTCGGGGAAGACCCACGTAAAGTTCCAATGAAGATTTTCCCTGCTGTTCACTACTCAATGGGTGGACTTTGGGTCGATTATGACCAAATGACTAACATACCTGGTATCTTTGCTGCTGGTGAATGTGATTATTCACAGCACGGGGCGAACCGTCTTGGTGCCAACTCATTACTGTCAGCTATTTATGGCGGATCCGTTGCTGGTCCAAATGCTATCAAATATATAGATGGTCTCGAGAAACATGTCGACGATCTTCCTTCTTCACTTTTCGAACAACGTGAAAAAGAAGAGCAGGAGAATTTTGAAAAGCTTATGGCTATGGACGGGGAAGAGAACGCTTATCAGATTCATAAGGAGCTTGGCGAGTGGATGACTGATAACGTTACAGTTGTACGCTATAATGACAAGCTTAAAAAGACTGACGAAAAAATTCAGGAACTGATGGAACGCTGGGAAAATATCAATATTAATGATACATCTCGCTGGAGTAACCAGGGTGTTATGTTTACACGTCAGCTGAAGAATATGTTGCAATTGGCCCGTGTTATTACGCTTGGAGCCCTGCAGCGTGATGAAACCCGCGGTGCTCACTATAAGCCAGATTTCCCTAAACGTAATGATGAAGAGTTCCTTAAAACAACAATTGCGACTTATGACAAAGAAAATAATGCTCCAGTAATCACATATGAAGATGTTGACCTGGCGGATATTCCACCACGTGAACGGGATTATTCTAAAAAAAGTGGAGGGAGTAAAAAATAATGGCTGAACAACAAACAGTAACGTTCATCATAACCAGACAAGACAGCCCGGATTCCGATCCATACGAAGAAACATTTCATGTTCCCTACAGAAAGAACATGAATGTTATATCAGGATTAATGGAAATCCGTCAAAACCCTGTCAATGCCAATGGGGAGAAAACCTCCCCGGTATACTGGGATATGAACTGTCTTGAGGAAGTCTGCGGTGCTTGTTCCATGGTGATTAATGGAACAGCACGCCAGTCTTGTGCGGCATTGGTTGACCAGCTGGAACAACCTATCCGTCTTGAACCAATGAACACATTCCCGGTTGTTCGTGACCTTATCGTGGATCGTGAGCAAATGTTCGATGCCCTTAAACAGATTAAGGCTTGGATCCCGATTGACGGTACACACGATCTAGGACCTGGCCCGCGGATGCCTGAGAAAAAACGACAGTGGGCATATGAACTGTCAAAATGTATGACTTGCGGGGTTTGTCTAGAAGCATGTCCTAATGTAAACGATAAATCCGATTTCATTGGCCCGGCAGCACTGTCACAGGCAAGATTATTTAATGCGCATCCTACAGGTGAAATGAATGCAAGTGAGCGTTTGGAAGGCCTAATGGAAGAGGGAGGCATTCAGGGCTGTAGTAATGCACAGAACTGTGTTCAGGTTTGTCCAAAAGGAATTCCTTTGACAACTTCAATCGCAGCTATGAACCGTGCCACTAACATTCAATCTTTCAAAAACTTCTTTGGAAGCGACAACGCGCACTAAATCTATTAAGCTATGAAAATTCCAACCTCTGCCTATATGGCAGGGGTTGTTTTTACAAGGAGGAAGAACATTCTTGAAAACTATTACATACGCAGAAAACATTTTAGAATGGCAAGAAGAATTTTCTTTTTATATACCGGTCAGAATCCGATTTTCCGAAACGGATATGTTCGGTCATGTAAACAATGTTTCACCATTTATTTATTTTGAAGAAGCAAGAATAGAGTTTCTTAAGTCATTGGACTTATTTGGGACCAGTTCTAGTGAGGAAATGATTCCTGTCGCTGCAGATCTACAGTGTGACTATCTCAAGCAAATGTTTTTTAATGATAGTATAAGGGTTTATGTAAAAGCTGCGGATATTGGAAACACCTCTGTTGACCTTCATTATATGATTCTGAATCAGCAGGATGAAATATGTGTGACAGGACGTGGAAGGCTGGTTTATATCAATCCGGTTACAGGACGGCCGGTACGACTTACAGAATCCATGCGGGAAAAATTAAAAGCAAACTAATAGTGAAAAACCGACTTCCAGAGAATGAAAGTCGGTTTTTTTTAGAGTTTTAACTCCCCCATACGGAGAAGTTCAACTACTGCCTGTGATCGCCCCTTGACGCCTAACTTTTGCATAGCATTTGAAATGTGGTTTCGGACAGTTTTCTCTGATATGAACAATTCCTGGGCAATTTCCTTTGTTGTTTTGTCTTGTACTAAGAGCTCGAATACTTCTTTTTCGCGTTTAGTCAATAATTGCTTCGGTTTGTACTCGTTGTCCTTCAAATGTTAACCCCTCCTTGCTGTCATAGAGCTGCGGAATGAAGGGAAATTATTTAGTCACTATAGCTTATGAAAATATGTGTATTCGGTGAGCGTAAATCTGATTATTGCAGGATTCTTTCCGTAATTTCAGCATTTGCCCTATAAAGTCCTTTTTTTATGGGTTTACCAGTCTTTTTTGCTATACTATTTTTGAAAATTAACCGTGAAGAAACTGAAATTTTTGGAGGCTGGCTATGATCAACGAGATTCTGCAATCATATCAATTCATCCTGTTAATGGCCTTACTATTGATTATCAGTGTACTAGTTACGAAGTTTTCATCTAAACTCGGTGTTCCTTCACTTGTATTGTTTATCGGAATCGGCATGCTTGTCGGAAATGATGGGCTGAGTATCATCTATTTTGATAACGCTTCGGTTGCACAATTGATTGGTATAATTGCGCTGGTAATTATTTTATATGAGGGTGGTATGGAAACCAAATGGAGCAGTATCAAACCTGTAGTTCCTTCTGCGCTCGTTCTTGCTACTTTAGGAGTAATACTGCAGCTGTGGTAGCTGTGGCTGCAAAGTTAATAATGGATATATCCTGGCTTGAAGGGTTTTTGCTTGGATCAATTGTCGGTTCAACTGATGCTGCTGTGGTATTCGCTACCTTAAAGGACAAGAATATTAAAGGTAGAATTACATCGTTGCTTGAGGGTGAATCAGGATCTAATGATCCGATGGCAATGTTCTTGACCATATCCTTTATTCAGTTTATTGCTTTAGAAAACACAAGTGTATGGTCCCAGATTGGAACGTTTTTTTGGCAGATGGGAGGAGGTCTTGTATGCGGCCTTGTTATCGGGAAAGTTGCAATCATATCGCTGAATCGGATAAATCTGGATTCCAGCGGGTTGTATCCTTTATTTGGATTAGCCTTTTCCTTCCTGGCATACAGCAGTACTTCCCTGTTAAGCGCCAGTGGACTATTAGCAGTATATGTTTGTGCATTGATTTTGGGAAACTCAGAGCTCACTTATCGTCATACTTTATTACGCTTTAATGAAGGTTTTGGCTGGATGGCACAGATTGTTATGTTTGTCATTCTGGGTCTGTTTGTGTTTCCTTCAGAATTATTCCAATGGAAGTATATAGCTCACGGGCTCGTGATTTCAGTGGTGCTTATGTTTATTGCCAGACCGCTAGCCGTGTTTGTGAACTTGGCATTATTCAAATATACTCTGAAGGAAAAACTTTTCTTGTCCTGGGCTGGGCTCCGTGGGGCTGTGCCAATCGTACTTGCAATATACCCGATGCTTGCTGAACTGAATGGCAGTCAGGTCATGTTTAATATTGTTTTCTTCGTCGTCCTAACTTCAACTCTTATACAAGGTTCGACTATTGCTCCTCTATCCACAAAGCTGGGACTTGTTGGGGAGAGAAGAAGTAAGCCAATTCATTCGCTTGAACTTATATCAATTGGAAAGACAAATGTTGAAATGGTCGAATATGATATTACTAATAATAATAAAATTATCGGGCTCACTATAGAAGAAATTGAGTTGCCGGAAGGTGCACTGGTTAACGCCATTATCCGGGACGGTGGGATCGTAACACCCAACGGTCAGACTGAAATTAAAAAAGATGATACATTGTATATTTTGGTACCCCGAAAAGAAAAACGGAAACTGATCCGCATCCTGGAAGAGGACCTTGACAAATTTCAAGAAAATGTTGTTTTATAGGAAAAAAGCAGATTTCAGGTCATATTATGTTAATATGTGTATTATGAGAAATAATTTGGGGGGTTACCCGTTTGGAAAAAAATATACCAACTGATACAATAGCCGATGTGGAAAAAACAATGCGTTATATTTCCGGACTAATTAAACAAAACGGTCGTAAGATACTTAATAACTATCCAATCACCTCGCCGCAATTTATTGCACTGCAATGGTTACTGGAAGAGGGAGACATGACAATAGGCGAGCTTTCTAATAAAAATGGCCTTGCATTTAGCACCACGACTGACCTTGTGGACAGGATGGAGAAAAATAACCTTGTTGAAAGAGTCAGAGATACCAGTGATCGTCGGGTAGTAAGAATTCACGTTCTTGAAAAAGGGAATACAATAATAAAAGAAGTAATTAAAAAGCGGCAGGAATATTTAGGAGAAGTTTTGGAGGAGTTCAGTGATGAGGAACGGGAAACTCTTAGGAATCTGCTTAATTTCCTGTATGAACGCATGAACGATGTCAATGAAAAATAACACCATAGAAGAGGCGATTTTTTTGAATCAGGCCATTGGAGTAATTGATTCAGGTGTCGGGGGGCTGACGGTCGCTCATGAACTTATGCGTCAGCTGCCGCGGGAGACACTGATTTATCTTGGAGATACACTAAGGTGTCCTTATGGGCCCCGCTCAGAGGAAGAAGTCAGGAAATTTACATGGGAAATGGTAGATTTCTTGCTTGAAAAAGATATTAAGATGCTTGTGGTTGCATGCAATACAGCAACGGCATTTACGCTTGCTGAGTTACAGGAAAAGCTGGATATCCCCGTAATAGGTGTAATTCAGCCGGGAGCAAGGGCAGCGATAAAATTTACCCAAAACAGTAATGTAGGGGTAATCGGAACAGAAGGAACAATCAGAAGCGGAGCATATACTACTGCTCTTTATAACATAAATCTCGATATCCATGTCAATGCACTGGCATGCCCGTTGTTTGTTCCCATGGTGGAGCAGGGAATTCTTTCAGGACCAAAGGCAAAAGAGGTTGTCGAGGAATCACTGACAACGCTCCTTGAAGATAAACAGATTGATACGCTTATACTTGGTTGTACACATTATCCGCTTATAAAGGACACTATTCAGGATGTAATCGGCGATAAAGTTATGGTTATTTCCTCAAGCGAGGAGACAGCACGAGAAGCGAGTACCATATTGGAGTTTCGTAATCTGCTTAATACAGCTACAAGCAGTAATCCTAGACATCAGTTTTACACCACAGGAGAACTAAATATATTCTCCAAAATAGCAGGTAGTATATTTAACGAATCCATGGATAACTTTACAACCGTTACAATTGAAAAGGCCGTTATTCAGTAATCAGGACCCAATACGGGATCCTGATTTTTTTTGATAGGTTGGTCTAAATTTATGAAATGCTCGTATACATAGTAGTACAAACCATCGTAGGGGGGAAAATCATGCAGAGGCGCAGTATCTTATTAGTTGCTATAACGGTGTTTCTTTCTATTATATTGACTGGATGTTTTCAGGGAGAACAATCGTTGGAAAAAGAGGAAATTGATCCACCAAAAGACGCTGAAGCTGTAAATGATCTTGATAAGGCGACAGAAGAAGCGAAGAAGGCTGGAGACAAAACTGAAACAGCCACTGAAACGGTCAGCAGACAATTATATTTGCTAGATGCTAACGGAATGGTTGCTGCTCAGACATTGGAATTACCACTAGCAGACTCCAAGGAAGTTGCAGAACAGGCACTGGAATATCTAGTTAAAGATGGACCGGTTACACCGCTTCTTCCTACCGGTTTTCAGGCTGTTCTGCCAGCGGGTACCGAGGTGAATGGTCTGAACTTGCAAAAAGACGGCACATTGGTTGTCGATGTTTCCAAGGAATTTAAGGAGTACGAGGCGGCACAGGAACAGAAAATAATTCAGGCAATGACGTTTACACTGACCCAGTTCGAGAATGTTAAAAACGTAAAATTACGGATTAATGGCGAGCCCCAGAGTGTTATGCCTGTCAATGGAACGCCAATTGGCGATGGATACTCCAGAGCGGACGGTATCAATTTGGTCAATTCTGACAGTGTTGATCTGATGGCGAGCAAGCCTGTTACACTGTACTATCCAACGGAAAGTAATGGCAACCAGTATTTTGTTCCAGTAACAAAATACATTGACGTCGAGGACCAGGACTTGTACGGATCAATTATTAATACTTTACTTGATGGACCAGGGATGGATGTAAATGCTAAGCACGTATTTAATTCAGAAGCACAGCTAACTCATAACCCTACCCTTAACAGTGGTGTGCTGGAAGTTGTATTCAACCAGTCAGTACTGGAGGATAGTGACGAAGCTGTTATATCTGACGAGGTAATGGAAACGCTTGTTCGAACATTAACCGAGGACGAATCGGTGGAAGCCGTTCAGGTTAAAGTCGAAGATATTGAAACATTGTTTAACGAAAATGGGGAGCCGTATACTAAGCCGGTTACCAAACAAACCTTTACACCTACTGAAAAATTATAGGCTTGAAAAGATGCTGGGCTGAAGGCTGAATTTCAGCCTTTTTCTTTTGCCAAAAATGCAGGGTTTACTCCGAAGGTTCAGGGCTAATTTTGAAAGTCGGAAACACTGCCACCTGGAAAAGTATTTTCATGTTTTCTTCCCTGGAAATATGTTAGGATATTTCTAGCGCAGGCGAATACAAGGAGGAATGCATTCACGTGAGAAATGACCAGCGGAATAATAATGATTTGCGACCAATAACTATTACTCCCAATTTTGTAAAACATCCTGAAGGCTCGGTTTTAATTCAGGTGGGAGATACTAAAGTAATCTGTAATGCAAGTGTAGAAGACAGGGTGCCACCGTTTATGCGTGGGCAGGGTAAAGGTTGGATTACCGCTGAGTATGCCATGCTGCCCCGTGCCACGGATCAACGTAACATTCGGGAATCCTCCAAAGGAAAAATAAGTGGAAGAACAATGGAAATACAACGATTGATTGGCCGTGCATTACGTTCGGTTGTGGACCTGAATAATATAGGAGAGCGAACGGTTTGGGTAGATTGTGATGTCATTCAGGCAGACGGAGGAACTAGAACAGCTTCGATAACTGGTGCATTTGTGGCAGTTGTGCTTGCTTTTGGCAAATTGCTGAATAATAAAGCAATTAATAAAATGCCTGTTACAGATTTTTTGGCTGCGACATCTGTAGGAGTTTTGCCGGAAGGTACAGAGGTTTTGGATCTTAACTATTATGAAGATTCGCAAGCCCATGTTGATATGAATGTTGTTATGACAGGTTCCGGTGAGTTTGTTGAAATTCAAGGTACCGGCGAGGAAGCGACATTCTCCTATAGTCAGCTTCAATCACTATTGAGGCTTGCTGATGAAGGAATGAAAGAAATTAACAGAATACAACGAGAAACACTTGGGGAACTTGCTGGCAGGATCGGTGAGACAGTAAAGAATAAGGAAGATGCATAAATGAAGGATATAATTATTGCTACCAAAAACCCTGGCAAGGCAAAAGAATTCAGGGAGTTTTTTGCCAAGTACAATATAAAAGCAGTATCATTGCTTGATCTCCAAGAGGAAGTTGAAGATATTGAGGAAACAGGTTCAACTTTTGAAGAAAATGCGGCATTAAAAGCTGAAGGAATAGCAACCAAATTTAATCTGCCCGTACTTGCCGATGATTCTGGTCTTATGGTGGATGCACTTGACGGGAGACCGGGGATCTTTTCGGCGAGATATGCTGGCGAATCAAAAGATGACCAGGCAAACCTCGAAAAAGTTCTGAGTGAGTTGAATGATACTCCTGATAACGAACGTACCGCCCGTTTTGTTTGTGTACTAGCTATCGCAATACCAGGTGAATCTACCATATATAAGAAGGGCTATTGTGAGGGGAAAATTGCACGCGAACCAAAGGGGGATCACGGTTTCGGCTATGATCCAATATTTATCCCAGCCAGCTTCGCACAGACAATGGCCGAGCTTACTCCCGAGAAGAAAAATGAAATCAGCCATCGTAGTAATGCTATTGCCCAGATGGAAAATTGGATTAAGGAATTCAACCGTTAATGGAGGTGTTACGATGCCAAAAGTGCTGATTATCAGTGACAGTCATGGGTTAACAGAAGAACTTAACGAGATTAAAAAGCGACATTCGGTAAAATATATGATACATTGCGGGGACTCTGAACTGGATATGGATGCTCCTGAAATGGAAGGGTTTATCAAGGTTGGGGGTAACTGTGATATCGATACCAGATACCCTCAGGAGCAGACCAATTTGATTGATGGTATACGTTTCTTTATCACACATGGACACCTCCATAACGTAAAATTTAATATGTCCTCCATAGTCTACCGTGCAGAAGAGGAAAACGCTAAGGTCATTTGTTTCGGACATACACACATTGCAGGTGCTGAAAAATCACACGGTCAGCTATTTATCAATCCAGGGAGTATTCAACTGCCTAAGGTAAGGAAAGAAAAAACGTATGCATTGATGGAATGGGATAAACCAGCATCTGTAAAGGTGGATTTTTATACAGTAGAAGGTAAACAATTGACTGAGCTTTCGCTGGAAACTTCTTTGTCTGAGGAATCGGCTGATTAACCAGGAAAAACGGATTGGCTATTACTTTATAGTTGGTAATAGCCGAGTTTTCCTTTTTTGTATTGACAAATTTTTTCTTAGTGCATATAATGATTCTTGTCCGTTAAAAAACTTGCGGATAATCATGCGGGTGTAGTTTAGTGGCAAAACCTCAGCCACGAGCAAAGCATCCACCGAATAATCTGCGAGTTGCCTCGAAGATGGTACATCTTTGAATATGCTTGTAGATGCAGAGGCATGTTTTGTGTGTACAACACATTGAAAATGAAATATTAAAAATGCGGGTGTAGTTTAGTGGCAAAACCTCAGCCTTCCAAGCTGATGATGTGGGTTCGATTCCCATCACCCGCTCCATACATACCTTATGTCCCAGTAGCTCAGCTGGATAGAGCAACAGCCTTCTAAGCTGTGGGTCGCAGGTTCGAATCCTGCCTGGGACGTCCACAAGAGAAACCTACTGTGAAAATAGTAGGTTTCTCTTTCTTTAAAGGAGCTTTTCTAAAGTTAGTTGCTCTTTAGTCTCATTGTTGATATAAAATGCAATGTACTGAATTTGGGATATGCATCCTAACATTAGGCTAATGCCAAGCGTTTAACCGGCGCTGCGGAAAAAAGCTCCCTTTCCGTGGGCAACGCTTCAGCCTCCTCGTGAGCAAAGTTCGCTCACTGCGGGGTCTTCAGACTGTTGCTTTTCCCACTGGAGTCTCGCATTTTTCCGCAGCTTAGTGATAGCTTCTAATTGAAACTTAGAAGCTCAGGGTTACATCGAAGGGCCATTCATAATCGATATTATAATGCTATAGAGTGCAGGCAATACACGGAGACTCCTGTGGAACAACGAGCCTAAGAGACCCCGCACCGAGCGTTCTTGGCGAGTGAGGAGGCTCGTGGTGAGTCCAACGGCAAAGGAAACACTGTGAAAGCTTTAGCTTGAACAGATGTTGGACTTGCACCCGGAGTGGTGAAAGCGTAGTGTATTGCCGGAGCGAAGCTTCGATGTTACGTCGCATTTTATAGATTTTGTGGCAGAAACAACCATCTTTTATAAAATAGCTTTCATTAATTTAAGGTTTAATTCTTCCTGAATAGGGTATGTATATTTATTATGGGAAGTATATAATTAAGTACAGAAAGGAGCGAATAAATGAATACTGTGAAGGAAAATGTAATTCTTTTCCCAAAGTGGCGGACGAAGCTTGAAGAAGAGAGCCTGCTTGCACTAAAGGAAAAGCGTTATGGAGAAGCACTAACAAAGCTTGAACAGCTTTTAAGTTATCATATTAACAATCATGAGATTGTTATCGGTAAGTTAATATGTCTCATGGAGCTGGATAGATACGAAGAAGCACAGGAGTTATGTGAAGAGCTTTTAAAACATAAGGACGAAAATTATTATCATTATGTACATATATATCTAACCATTTTATTCCAAACTAGCCAGTATGAACTTCTGATGGAACAAGTCGAATACGAATTCGCCACAAAAGCTGTTCCGGATGCAATTAATGAACAGTTCAAACAGTTGTATGATATGAGTAAGAATATGCAGCATGAAATTCAAAATGAAAAATCCTTTGAATACATAGAAGAACTCCAAAAGGCGGTCAAAGAAGAAAACCATGTCCGTCAATGGCAGTTGGTTCAGCAAATGAAAAAGGCTAAGGCTAGTCCAACTGTGTCTGTAAAAACTCTTTTGACTGAAGCAAGTGTCCATCCTGTAACTAAGACGGCCATATTTGAATGGTTCCAGAATAAGAATGTTTCCGACGAGGTTACTGTTGAAAAGCTTAATTGCAAAATCACGGTTTCACCAGTTGATATAGCGGAAATTCATTCGCATTCGATCGTTAAACAAACCCTTATGCTTATTAATGAGCTAGAACAGGAAAATCCTACTCTATTTAAATTAGTGGAAGAACTCTTATACCGATACATATATGTAAGATATCCAATCATGCCTCAGGAAGAAGACATAAGTGATATAGCTAAGGCATTAACTGCGATTGGGAAAGAATATCTGGATATACATACAGATGACTCCGATCATCCGAATGAAACGGTCCGTACAATTATGGATGAAATAAAGATGTGTGAAACGCTCTATCTTTCCATAATTGAAGCTTGATGAAACAGTACTCTAACGCTTGAAAGGACTAGCAAGTATGTTATAATGAGATGGTTGTAAATTTGATACTTATATATAACTTTTACATTAATGAACGTAATTGGATAGCATCAGGTCTGCGTTTTCGCAGGATGAGGCTGTTTTCTGTACGTTAAACTATTGGTAAAGGAATAATAGATTTTTGGAGGGAATTTAGATGACAGCAAAATGGGAAAAGCAAGAAGGAAATGAAGGGGTACTTACGATAAATGTAAGCTCGGAAGAATTTGACCGTGCCCTGGATCAAGCATTTAAAAAGGTAGTTAAGGATGTTCAAATACCAGGATTCCGTAAAGGAAAAGTTCCGCGTAAAATCTTTGAAAACCGTTTTGGAGTAGAATCTCTTTATCAGGATGCGGTTGATATTGTACTTCCAGACGCATATGTTAAAGCAGTTGAAGAAACAGGAATTGAGCCTGTTGAACAGCCGGAAGTGGATATTGAAGAGATAGAACAAGGTAAAGATCTTGTTTTCACTGCTAAAGTAACTGTGAAACCGGAAGTTAAACTCGGTGAATATAAAGGGTTGGAAGTTGAAGAGCAATCAGTAGAGGTTACCGATGAAGATGTTGACCAAGAACTAGAATCTCTTCGTCAGCAGCAGGCTGAACTGGTTATTAAAGAAGAAGGAAAAATTGAGGAAGGCGACACTGTTGTAATGGACTTTGAAGGATTTATCGATGGTGAAGCATTCGAAGGCGGTAAAGGTGAAGACCATTCACTTGAAATTGGTTCCGGTCAGTTTATCCCAGGTTTTGAAGAGAAATTAGTCGGAAAAGAATCAGGTGAAGAAACCGAGATTGCGGTAACTTTCCCTGAAGATTACCATGCGGAACATTTGGCTGGTAAGGAAGCAACATTCAAAGTTAAAATTCATGATATCAAGACAAAAGAGCTTCCAGAACTTGATGATGAGTTCGCTAAAGATGTGGACGAAGAAGTGGAAACTCTTGATGAACTTAAGACTAAGAAAAAGGGCGAACTGGAAGAGCAGCGTAAACAGGATGCTGAAAACCAGAAGCGCGAAACTTTAATTGAAAAGGCATCAGACAATGCAGAAGTAGATGTTCCGGAGGCTATGGTGAATACAGAGCTGGATCGCATGCTTCAGGAATTTGAACAGCGTCTTCAAATGCAGGGTATGACCATGGAAATGTATTTCCAATTCTCCGGTCAAGATGAGAACGCACTTAAAGAGCAGATGAAGGACGATGCTCAAAAACGTGTTAAGACCAATTTGACGCTTGAAGCAATTTTCAATGAGGAGAATCTGGAAGTTGCAGACGAAGATGTCGATGCAGAACTTAATAAGATGGCATCGATGTATGGGACAGAAGTTGAGCAGCTTAAACAAATGCTTGGCGGAAATACAGATGCACTGAAAGAAGACCTTAAGTTTAGAAAAGCAATTGACTTTTTGGTTGAAAACAGTAAAACCGCATAAACTAAAGTTAAATATAGATGATAAGGTGCGAAGAAATTCGCACCTTATTTTACACTATCAGTATTTGAAAATTTCGTTAGACGCTAATATAAGTAAAGCTTCAATCTTTGTTTATATACAGGTTGAATGTCTAGTTAGCTAAAACCATAATGGCTATATTTTCTTCAAGAAAATGGATTTGTTATTTTCAGAAATAACTATAAAATGTGTTATGGTTTGTCCACTTTTAACATACGTTATGTTGAGGGATTGTTATTTTCAAGGGTTATAAACTCAGAAGTTATGAGTTGACTTTTCCATAAAATCCCCCATAATTAAATGACAACCCAATAATAGATATTATTTTGTTTTCAAATTTTGATTTGATATGATGACATGGAAAGTTGAATTTTAGAAGAGTTTAAAAGGCAGATTTAAACTTTAGGAGTGAAATAAAATGTTTAAATTTAACGACGAAAAAGGACAATTGAAATGCTCTTTTTGTGGCAAAGGTCAAGATCAGGTCCGTAAACTTGTAGCAGGACCAGGTGTTTATATATGTGATGAATGTATTGAGCTATGTACAGAGATTGTTGAGGAGGAACTCGGTACAGAAGAAGAGACCGAGTTTAAGGAAATACCTAAACCCAAAGAAATTTGTGAGATTCTGGATGATTATGTTATCGGTCAGGATCAATCGAAAAAGAATTTATCCGTGGCTGTATATAATCATTATAAGCGTATTAATTCACCGAAAAGCACTACCGACGACGTGGAGCTTGCGAAAAGCAATATTGCTATGATTGGGCCGACTGGTAGCGGTAAAACATTACTGGCACAAACGCTTGCAAGAATTCTGAATGTACCATTTGCAATGGCAGATGCGACATCACTTACCGAAGCGGGTTATGTTGGGGAAGACGTGGAAAACATTCTCCTAAAACTAATTCAGGCAGCGGATTATGATGTAGAAAAAGCTGAAAAAGGTATCATCTACATTGATGAAATTGATAAAGTGGCACGCAAATCAGAAAATCCTTCCATCACGAGGGATGTTTCAGGTGAAGGCGTACAGCAGGCCCTGCTGAAAATTTTGGAAGGAACTGTTGCAAGTGTACCGCCTCAAGGTGGTCGTAAGCATCCACATCAGGAATTTATCCAAATTGACACGACTAATGTTTTGTTCATTGTAGGTGGAGCATTTGATGGAATCGATCAGATTATCAAGCGCCGTCTGGGCAGCAAAGTAATCGGTTTTGGATCCCAGGAAGAACAGCAGGATCTTAGCACAGGTGAACTTCTGCAAAAAGTTCTTCCGGAAGACTTACTTCGATATGGCCTTATTCCTGAATTTATCGGCCGTATTCCCGTAATTGGAAGTCTAGAACCACTTGATGAAGATGCGCTTGTACAAATTTTGACTAAGCCTAAGAATGCACTGGTTAAACAGTATGTTAAGTTATTCCAGATGGATAACGTTGAACTGGAATTTGAAGAAGAGGCTCTTGTGGAGATTTCCAAAAAGGCCATTGAACGTAAAACAGGTGCCCGTGGACTTCGCTCCATAATTGAGGGTATTATGCTTGATGTTATGTTTGAACTTCCTTCACGCGATGATATTGAGAAATGTATTATTACAAAAGATACTGTAGCGCAGGAAAACGGTAGTCCTAAGCTAGTCTTCACGGATGGCACAGTAAAAGAAGGGGACGTAAAACTTCCTAAAGAAAGTGCTTAAGCAAATCAAGTAAAATTATTTTGAGACTGACCAGGCTCATTGTCATCCCGATTCATTATGTAACAGGGGTTGACAGCGATGTCATCGGCCAGTCTCTTTCTTATTGTTTCTTATAGTCCGGTCCTCTTTTTGTTTAGTAAATCAACAACAGGTTATACTATTTACAGCCGGGAAATGAAGAATATATTCGTTTACAAATGGGTAAGTTTTCTATAGACTTTAACCAATACGTAAGAAATACATAAAAATTCCAGTTATCTACGGAGGTACATACTATGACTAATGAAACTATTCAGATTCCCCTCCTCCCACTTCGCGGATTGCTTGTCTTCCCATCGATGGTTTTACATTTGGATGTCGGTCGAGATAAGTCAGTAGCCGCCTTAGAAAAAGCGATGATGGGCGATCAGACCATATTTCTAGCAGCACAGAAAAAGGTCAGCCTGGATGAACCCAAACCACAAGATATATATCGAATAGGCACCCTGGCAAAGGTAAAGCAGATGCTAAAGCTTCCAAACGGCACGCACAGAGTTCTTGTGGAAGGAGTTCACCGTGGAGAGATAGTCCGTTTTGTTGATGAAGATAATGAATTTTCAGTTGAAATAAAGGAACTTGAAGAAGTTCATGGTGATAAAAATGAAGAAGAAGCACTCATGCGTTCTTTACTTGGGCAGTTCGAACAATATATAAAGGTTTCCCAGAAAATAACCAGGGAAACCCTCGAAACAGTATCAGATATAGATGAGCCTGGCCGGCTTGCTGATATTGTAACTTCCCATCTTTCCTTGAAACTTAAGGATAAGCAAGAATTATTAGAAACAGAAAATATTAAAAGCCGCCTTCAGCAGTTGATAAAGTTTATTTCCAATGAGAAAAAAGTGCTTGATTTGGAAAAGAAAATAGGGCAACGAGTAAAAAGTTCCATGGAAAAGACCCAGAAAGAATATTACCTTCGCGAACAATTAAAAGCAATACAGAAGGAGCTGGGCGAAAAAGATGGTAAATCCGGGGAAGTAGAGCAATTAAGAGAAAAGGTCGAGGACTCCGATATGCCGGAGAACATTATGGAGGTTGCAATGAAAGAACTTGACCGCTATGAGAAAGTTCCCCAAAGCTCGGCTGAAAGTTCGGTAATACGTAACTATATCGAATGGCTCCTGGCATTGCCATGGACTGAAAAAACTCAGGATACCATTGAAATTAAACATGCCCAAAAAATTCTTGATGAGGATCATTATGGGCTTGAAAAGGTAAAAGAACGGATACTGGAATACCTTGCTGTTCAAAAACTGACCAAATCAATAAAGGGTCCCATCCTATGTCTAGTAGGACCTCCTGGGGTCGGGAAGACTTCCCTGGCAAAATCTATAGCGCGTTCGATTAACCGGAATTTTGTTCGGATTTCACTTGGAGGGGTTCGTGATGAAGCGGAAATACGCGGACACCGCCGGACTTACATTGGAGCAATGCCAGGACGGATCATACAGGGTATGAAAAAGGCTCAAACCGTTAATCCTGTCTTCTTGCTGGATGAAATCGACAAGATGGCCAGTGATTTTCGCGGCGATCCTTCTTCTGCAATGCTGGAAGTACTCGATCCGGAACAAAACAGTAACTTTAGCGATCATTTCATTGAAGAAACGTACGACCTTTCTAATGTATTGTTTATTGCCACTGCCAATTATGTTAACAATATTCCTGGCCCTCTGCTTGACCGCATGGAACTTATTTCAATTGCAGGTTATACGGAGGTTGAAAAACTTCATATTGCCAAAGAGCATCTGTTCCCTAAACAACTTAAAGAAAATGGCCTTACAAAAGGCAATCTGCAGGTCCGGGATGATGCATTCCTAAAATTGATCCGGACATATACGCGAGAGGCCGGGGTACGTAACCTGGAACGACAGATTGCCACTCTCTGCCGAAAAGCGGCAAAAATAATTATTTCAAAAGAGAAGAAACGTGTAGTTGTTACAGAGAACAGTTTGGAAGATCTACTTGGCAAAACAATTTACAGGTATGGTCAGGCTGAACAGGAGAACCAGGTTGGAACCGCCACAGGCCTAGCTTATACGGCAGCAGGTGGAGATACCCTTTCCATTGAAGTTTCCCACTATCCAGGTAAGGGAAAACTAACGCTTACAGGGAAACTGGGAGATGTTATGCAGGAATCAGCCCAGGCTGCGTTCAGTTATATCCGTTCCCGTGCGAAGGAGCTCCACATTGATTCTGACTTTCATGAAACATATGATATCCATATTCATGTTCCCGAAGGTGCTACGCCAAAAGATGGACCTTCTGCGGGTATAACAATGGCAACGGCTCTAGTATCTGCTTTAACTGGGCGGGCTGTTAAAAAGGAAGTAGGGATGACCGGGGAAATAACGCTGCGAGGCCGTGTGCTGCCCATAGGCGGTTTGAAAGAAAAGTCACTCAGTGCGCACAGGGCTGGATTATCAACCATTATTATCCCTGAAGAAAATGAAAAAGATATCGAGGATATACCTGAAAGTGTCCGGAATGAACTCGATTTTATACCGGTAAGCCACCTTGACCAGGTATTAAAGCATGCACTAGTGGAGGAAAACAATGAAAGTAACTGATGCCGAAATCGTAATCAGCGCTGTAAGCCAAAAACAATACCCGAACGACCAGCTTCCTGAAGTTGCGTTAGCTGGTCGTTCAAATGTTGGTAAGTCATCATTTATAAATAAGCTTATTAACCGTAAGAATCTGGCCCGCACTTCTTCTAAACCAGGAAAAACACAGACACTTAACTTTTATAAAATCAACGAAGCGTTCTATTTTGTGGATGTTCCCGGATATGGCTATGCTAAAGTATCCAAAAAGGAACGTGAAAAGTGGGGAGCCATGATGGAGGAGTATTTCGAAACACGGGGCACGTTAAAAGCCGTTATTTTGATCACCGATATCCGTCATGAACCAACACGGGATGATATCCAGATGTATGATTTTCTGAAGTATTATGAACATCCTGTTATTGTCATAGCAACCAAGCTCGATAAAATCCCCAAAGGAAAGCGCCCTGCCCATATTAAACGGACGAAGCAGACGCTTGAAATGGAAAAAGACGATCTGCTTATTCCCTTTTCAGCTGATACTGGAGAAGGTAAAGATGAAGCATGGGGAGCAATAAGAAGTTTTATAGGCTAATAGTATCTACCGCATCTATTTGGAGGTGCGGTTTTTTCGTTGTCTGATTTACTATATAAGAAGTCACTGTAGATGCTTTCGAAAAGATGCGTTTGACACCTTTTTACTTGTTCGTTTTCAGAAAATTTTACGAATGTACGAGCATTTTAAAGTATAGTACTGTATATTTACGCGTAAATGAGTTATTATCCACTGACTGATAAAAATGTGTGTATTAAAGAATATATGGCTTTCTTTCCGATTAGTCTAAATTATTTGGTATTGCTATAATTTAGTGTATGGGTGCGCAGCAATTGTGCTGCGAAGGGGTTAGTTAGAAATAATAAAAAATAAAGAATGAGAGGATGTCAGACTTAATGAGAAAACTGAAAATTGGAATTTTTATGACTCTAATGCTGTTCGTTCTGGCTGCATGCGGCGGTCAGGGAGACGCGGAAGGGGAGGCTTCCTCCGGCGACAGCAACGGGTATAATCTTATAGAAGAAGGTAAACTGAACTTCGCATCCTCTGGAGAATTCAGACCTTTCAGTTATATGGAAGGCGGAGAAATGGACGGATATGATGTCGCTGTAGCAAATGCAGTAGCTGAAAAGCTAGGGCTTGAGGCAGTAGCAAACAAAGCGAAATTTTCCGGTATTGTTACTGGTGTTAAACAGGGAAGATATGATGTTGCCGTGGCAAGTCATACAATTACTGATAAACGCCTAAAGCAGGTTGATTTCTCTGAGCCCTATTACTATTCCGGTCCGGTAATTTATACACGTCCTGACAGTGACATTGAGGGTCCTGAAGACTTGAAAGGTAAAGAGATCTCTGTATCCAGAGGTTCAACATACGTAGATATGGCAAAAAAGTATACCGACAATATCCCACAAGTGGATAGTGACGTTGTTGCCCTCCAGTCACTTGCAAAAGGCCATCACGACGCAGTTATCACCGATGCAGTTACAGGTAGTACAGCAATTGAAGATGGACTTGAGATTGTAGCGGTTGAGCAGCTTGGGGTAAGTAAGCAGGCTATCGCAGTTCCTAAAGACAACGATAAGCTTCTCGAGGACATAAACAAAGCATTACAAGAACTAAAGGAAAGCGGTAAACTAGCAGAGCTTGCAAAAGAATATGTTGGTGCAGATATTACAAAAGAACCTGAAAATGTAAGTGAATAATCACAGCTGAATAATAAAATGCAAATGTGCGCATATTCTGCGCACATTTCTGCCTTAAGAAGGAGTTGGAATTTTTGTCTTCAATAATGCATTTTTTTGACGTATTTTTCGGCAGCTTTGATGTATTTCTTGATGGTCTATGGCTAACCTTTCTTTTATCAGCTGCCTCATTGGTAATTGCTTTTTTTATTGGATTATTTTTTGCTATCCTTAAAATTTCCAATATCAAAGTATTTGAATGGATTGCTGACGCCTATATCTGGGTTGTTCGGGGAACCCCACTGATTGTACAAATATTTGTTCTCTATTATGGGTTAGCTGAGGTGTTCTTAATCCCAATGTTTTGGGCAGGCGTAGCAGGTCTTGCCTTCCATAGCGGGGCGTATATTGCTGAAATCATTCGTGGTGCTATCCAGTCAATTGATAAAGGCCAGAGGGAAGCTGGAAGAACGTTGGGTATGACCAAATCTCTGACGATGCGGAGAATTATTCTTCCCCAAGCATTTCGCCGTGCAGTGCCTTCTCTTGGTAACCAGTTCATCATCGGAATCAAGGACTCCTCGCTTGTTTCGTTCATTGGTATGCAGGAACTGTTTGGAGTAGCAAGTACAATGGGATCCAATAACTTCGATTATCTACCGTACTATTTAACCGTCGCAGTTTATTATCTGTTTATTGTGCTGGTTCTTACTGTACTAGTGAACAAACTAGAGAAATCCATGGCTAAAAGTGACTAAGTGAGGAGGGATTTTATGAGTGAACAACAAGAAATGATACGTGTAGAAAAACTAAATAAATCGTTTGGAAAACTGCATGTTCTTAAAGACATCGATTTACAAGTTAATGAAAGTGATGTGGTAGTTCTGATTGGGGCTAGTGGCTCAGGAAAAAGTACATTGCTCCGATGTCTTAACTTTTTGGAGATGAAAAACAGCGGTAAAATTATAATTGAAGGAGAGCAAATTGAAAAAGATACCCATGATTTGAATAAAGTACGTGAACGGGTGGGAATGGTATTTCAGCACTTCAATCTATTTCCGCATAAGACGGTAATCGGAAATGTTATTGAAGCACCCACACAGGTGAAGGGCATTCCGAAGGGTCAGGCAATAAAAGAAGGAAAAGAACTTCTTGACAAAGTTGGCCTGGGAGACAAATATGATGTTTACCCTTCAACCTTGTCAGGTGGACAGAAACAGCGAGTGGCTATTGCGAGGGCTCTTGCTATGAAACCTGATGTTATGCTATTTGATGAACCCACTTCTGCACTCGACCCTGAGCTGGTTGGAGAAGTTCTTTCAACTATGAAAGAACTAGCCAAAGAAGGAATGACCATGGTAGTTGTCACTCACGAAATGGGATTTGCCAAAGAAGTCGGTGATTGGGTCGTGTATATGCATGATGGAAAAATTGTGGAGTCAGGCCCGCCTGCAGAAATTTTTGATAATCCAAAGGAAGAGCGCACACAGGCTTTCCTGAGCTCCATTTTATAGAGTTTAGAAATGATCCTTTCCAAATCAGAAAGGATCATTTCTTCTTTAACCAATAAAAGCCCAACACAATCAGGATCACTGGCCAAAATGTGTCCAATACTGCGGTAACTTGATAAACCTTATTTAATGGCGCTGGCAGCTCAACCGAAAATATCAGAAGCAGAGACACCGATATAAGTACTATTCCTATTAGGTATCCTTTCTTTGTTTTTAGAGCACGTATTATATATGCGATTCCAATAATAAGGATATAGACTGCCCAGTTATCAACCCAAAATATGTAATGCTGCTTACCGTGAAAATGAATCCCCAGGCCAAGAATAACAGTACCGCTGAATAAATGCTGATGGTCTTTAGCTTTGTAACCATGAAAGAGCAACGCAGCTCCAACAATAATTAACAAGGTTGGCCATGAATAGAAATCAGTAAAAATCGGTAATTTAAGTTCTTTTAATAGAAAAAATATCCCTGTACCAATTAATATGTATGCTAAAGGAGAATATCTTGTCTTCATTTCGTATACCTTCTTTCCAAAACGCCTCTATAGACGAAAATCTTGCGTCTTCCTAATGCGTATGATAGAGTACATACGAGTTATAATACAATAATACGTATGCGGAAGTATATTGTTTCAATTTCTGTTCACATTTGTCGAAAATGTGATTAATTGCCTATGTTATAATGATATAAGAATGTTATGTTTTAAGTTTTTTTGGGGGTAGTTAATGTGCATATATTGAAAGTTGGTCTTAATTATAAATCAACCCCTGTTGAAATTAGGGAAAAACTCACCTTTTCCGAGGAGAAGGCCGATGAGGCAATGCTTCTTCTAAAAGAACAGAAGAGTATATTGGAAAATGTGATTGTTTCCACCTGTAACCGTACTGAGGTTTATGCGGTTGTGGATCAGGTTCACACAGGACGTTATTATATTAAACAATTTCTGTCAGACTGGTTTGGGATTGATAAAGAAGAGTTTTCTTCTTATTTAAGAATATCAGAAGCAGATGGTGCAATTGAGCATCTCCTTCGGGTATCTGCCGGCCTTGATTCCATGATACTGGGAGAAACCCAAATACTTGGACAGGTTAAACAAGCCTTTCTGACTGCTCAGCGGATGAAAACAACAGGCACAGTGTTCAATGAGCTGTTCAAACAAGCTATTACGTTTGCAAAACGGGCACATAAGGATACTGCTATAGGTGAACATGCAGTTTCTGTTAGTTATGCAGCTGTTGAACTTGCTAAGAAGATATTTGGCGACTTGGATAAGAAACATGTTGTCATATTCGGAGCAGGAAAAATGGGAGAACTTGCAGCTAAAAACCTTCATGGTTCAGGGGCGACCAAAATAACAGTCATCAACCGGACATATGAAAAAGCTGTCGCGCTTGCGGACAAGTTCCAGGCGGAATCAGCATCTATTGACCGTCTACACAGCTTAATTCAGGATGCCGATATCCTAATTAGCTCAACTGGATCGGATTCTGTAGTCCTGACAAAAGAGGTTATTGAGCCCATACAGAAGAAACGTAAAGGAAGACCATTATTCCTTGTAGATATTGCTGTTCCACGTGACTTGGACCCTAAAATTGAAGAGTTGGATAGTGTGTTCCTTTATGATATTGATGATCTTCAGCATATAGTGGACGAAAATCTTGCAGCACGAAAGGCAGCTGCCGAGAAAATTGAAATAATGCTGGAAGCTGAAATTGTAGCATTTAAGGAATGGTTACAGACACTTGGCGTGGTACCGGTAATTTCTGCGCTTCGCCAGAAAGCATTGTCCATTCAGGCTGAAACAATGAAAAGCATTGAACGGAAAATGCCGGATTTGACGGCCCGGGAGAAAAAGGTGCTTAATAAGCATACCAAGAGTATTGTCAATCAGCTCTTGAAGGATCCGGTTACACAGGCTAAAGAATTAGCGGCCACGGATAACAGGGATGAAGCGCTAAATCTTTTTGTCAATATTTTTGGCATTGAAGAAGATGTACAGCGTGAATTAAAGAATCAGGCAAAAAAAAATAATATGAAATCAGCACAAAATGAGAAAGCATCCTTCTCCATGCTGGACAGCACGTCAACACAGTAGGATGAAAGGAAATCCATTATGTTTGAAGTTAAATGGCTTTATGAAATAATTCTTGCTGTTTATGGGCTCAGTCTGATTGGATACTTCATTGATTTTATACAGCATAACCGGAGGGCGAATAAAATAGCCTTCTGGTTACTTAGTATGGTTTGGCTTTTTCAAACCGTTTTTTTATTAAACCAGATATTCGTGGAACGCAGTTTTCCAATTCTGACCCTGTATGATGGGCTTTTCTTTTATGCCTGGGTACTCGTTACCTTTTCTTTAATTATCAGCAGGCTTTCCCGGATTCATTTTATCCTGTTTTTTACCAATCTGCTTGGATTTTTTATTCTTTTGCTCTATATTCTTACACGAGCTCAGGAGCAGTGGCAGGGACGCGGGATACAACTTGTGAATGAAATCCTCATAACGCATATCTCGCTTGCAATTGTTTCGTATGGATTCTTCACCGTGTCTTTTTTATTTTCTATTATGTATCTCATCCAGTATCATTTTCTGAAAGAGAAAAAAGGCCTGCGGTGGGTTTGGCGACTTGGTGATTTAAGTCAGCTGGACCTATATTCATTCAGAGCAGTGACTATAGGATTGCCATTACTGATGATTGCTATAATTTTAGGGCTCGTATGGGCGTATGTGGCAAATGCAGAATTTTACTGGCTTGATCCAAAGACAATTGGGTCGTTTCTTGTTCTTGTAGTCTACATCATATACCTGCTGTTACGAATCTTGAAGGGTTATCAGGGGAGAGCAATATCAGTTTACAATACTGCTGCATTCCTTATTTTATTAATAAATTTCTTTTTATTCAGTTTGATGTCCAATTTTCATTTCTAGGAGGAAGCCAAATGCGGAAAATTATTGTCGGTTCACGTAAAAGCAATCTCGCACTCACCCAGACGAATTGGGTGATTGATCAACTGAAAAAAGCTGGAATAGAGAATGAGTTCGAGGTTAAAAAAATTGTAACCAAGGGAGATAAAATTCTCGACGTTACGCTCTCGAAGGTCGGAGGAAAAGGACTGTTCGTTAAGGAAATCGAGCAGGCGATGTATGATAAAGAAATTGATCTGGCGGTACATAGCATGAAAGATATGCCGTCTGAAATGCCGGAAGGTCTGACAATCACTTCCGTTCCAGAACGAGAAGATCACCGTGATGCCTATTTATCAAAAGGTAATGTTGCTCTTAAAGATCTCCCGGAAGGGGCTATTGTGGGTACAAGCAGTTTACGCCGATCCGCGCAGATTCTTGCACAGCGTCCTGATATTAATATTAAATGGATTAGGGGTAATATTGAGACGCGAATCCGCAAACTGAATGAAGAGGATTACGATGCTATTATACTTGCGGTATCTGGTCTCAAGCGTGTTGGCTTGAGTGAAGAGCTGATTACTGAATATCTGGAACCCGAAGTTTGTGTTCCAGCTGTAGGCCAGGGGGCACTTGCAATAGAATGCCGTGAGGATGACCACGAACTGAGAGAGTTGCTGAACCGTATAAATGATGATTATACAACTAGAACGGTTACCGCTGAACGGACATTCCTGCACTTGCTTGAAGGAGGATGTCAGGTTCCGATTGGTGGTTACGCATACTTGGAGGGTGATGAAATTATTTTGACTGCCCTTGTTGGTTCTCCGGATGGAAAGACGATTTTGAAAGAGACAGTTCGTGGCACAGAACCCTCCGCTGTAGGAAAAGAGGCAGCTGATAAACTGATTAGTCAGGGGGCAAAAGAAATAGTCGACCAGGTGAAAGAGGAGCTTGACGACTAATGTCTGTTGCTTTAAATGGAAAGAAAATCCTTATTACCCGAGAAGAGGACCAGGCATTTGAATTTTCCGATAAAGTAACTAAATATGGCGGAGAACCTGTAAGTGTTCCGCTTCTTAAAATCTCCTGCAGTGATATACCTGGTAACAAGGAAATATTTCCTAGTGAAGAACCTTTTAAATGGATATTTTTTACAAGTTCTAACGGTGTTAAATGTTTTTTCAGTTTTATTGACAAGTATCATTTAAGCAGGTACTTGGAAAATTGCAGGTTTGCTGTAACTGGTAGAAAAACGGCACAAAGCCTGGCAACATTCGGGTATAAAGCTGACCTGGTCCCCGAGGTGTACAACGCGGAAACACTGGCAAAGGAGTTCCTTGACCTGAAAGGAAGAAAGGAACCAGTCCTTCTGGTGCGAGGGAATAAGTCTCGTATGGTATTGCCCAACAAGTTTAAGGAGCATGGAATCAGTTTTAGGACAATCGAAGTTTATGAAACAAGTTTTAACAAATCAGCCACAGAGGATTTGAACCGATTGCTGCAAAAAGATGATATTGATTTTTTAACTTTTACCAGTCCCTCAGCTGTGGAGGCATATCACCAAATGGTTATTCCTCATTCTGGGGAAACTCCAGTTGTTGTGTGTATTGGCACCACAACGGAGCAACGAGCTATTGAACTGGGATTGGAGAAAATTATTACACCTGATGACTTTACCATCGATGGAATGCTAAAAGAAATCAGTGATTTTATTGAGAAGGGATAGATTGGAATGACAAATCAGCCTGCGTTTAAACGGCATCGCCGCCTGCGCTCTACTGCGTCAATGCGGTCAATGGTGCGGGAGAATCATCTGCGGATGGACGACTTTATTTATCCGATTTTCATTGTAGAAGGGGAAACAATTAAAAACGAAGTGCCTTCGATGCCCGGTGTCTCACAAATTTCACTGGATTATGTAAAAGAAGAGATGCAAGAGCTTCTTTCTTTAGGTATTAAGGCAGTAATGCTGTTTGGTGTCCCTGCGGAAAAGGATGAACAAGGTACAGGAGCCTTTACCGAGAATGGAATTGTCCAGGAAGCAACCCGGCTAATTAAGAAGGAAGTACCGGAAATGCTCGTCGTTGCGGATACTTGTCTATGCGAATACACCTCCCATGGTCATTGTGGCGTTATCAATAATCATGATGTGGATAATGACGAATCGCTTAAATTACTTGCTAAGACTGCCGTTTCCCAGGCAGAGGCAGGCGCGGACATAATTGCTCCATCCAACATGATGGACGGATTTGTGGCTGTTATCCGCCACGCACTGGATGAAGCTGGATACCAGAATATTCCTGTGATGTCTTATGCAGTGAAGTATTCCTCAGCTTTTTATGGTCCGTTCCGTGATGCTGCGGGCAGCACACCACAATTTGGTGACCGTAAAACATACCAGATGGATCCTGCAAACCGGATGGAGGCTTTGCGTGAAGCCGAATCAGATATTGAGGAAGGCGCAGATTTTCTGATTGTAAAACCTGCACTCTCTTATCTTGATATTGTCCGTGAAGTCAGGGATAACTTCCATGTACCTATTGTTGCATATAATGTCAGTGGTGAATATTCAATGGTTAAAGCTGCTGCACAGAACGGCTGGATCAATGAGAAAGAGCTTGTTCTGGAGAAACTGACATCCATGAAAAGGGCAGGAGCAGATTTGATTATCTCCTATTTTGCTAAAGACGTTGCAAAATGGCTCAGTGAATAAAAACTAATTGTAGAGGTGATTATTTTGAGGAGCTTTGAAAAATCGGAAGATGCATACAAAGAGGCAGTAGACCTGATGCCGGGTGGTGTGAATTCACCAGTACGTGCGTTTAAATCTGTCGGAATGTCACCGGTTTTCATGGAAAGCGGAAAGGGTTCCAAAATAGTCGATATCGATAAGAATGAGTATATAGACTATGTATTGAGCTGGGGACCGCTGATTCTTGGACATGCCGATGGCAGAGTTGTCGAGAAGCTGAAAGAAGTTGCTGAAAAAGGTACCAGTTTTGGTGCCCCAACACTGCTGGAAAATAAACTTGCACAGCTGGTAATTGACCGTGTTCCGTCGATTGAAATGGTACGGATGGTAAATTCTGGCACGGAAGCGACCATGAGTGCACTGCGACTGGCGCGAGGTTATACTGGCCGGGATAAAATTTTAAAATTCGAAGGTAATTACCACGGCCATGGAGATTCACTACTTATAAAAGCTGGCTCCGGAGTAGCTACGCTGGGTCTTCCAGATAGTCCAGGGGTTCCCGAGTCAATCGCTCAAAATACTATCACTGTTCCATATAATGACGTGGAGAGTGTCCGATATGCATTTGAAACATATGGAGAAGATATTGCAGCGGTAATTGTTGAGCCTGTTTCTGGCAATATGGGTGTTGTTCCTCCACAGGAGAACTTCCTGCAGGATCTTCGTAAAATAACCGAGAACAATGGCAGCGTACTTATCTTTGACGAAGTAATGACAGGTTTCCGTGTAGGGTATAATTGTGCCCAGGGGTATTTTGGTGTAACCCCTGACCTGACATGTCTTGGCAAGGTAATTGGCGGCGGCTTGCCTGTTGGAGCATATGGAGGCAAACGGGAAATAATGGAGTCGGTTGCTCCGACGGGATCAATTTACCAGGCAGGAACACTTTCAGGAAACCCACTCGCCATGACTGCAGGGTATGAAACCCTGAATGCACTGGAACCATCCTCTTATGAGGATATAAATGCGAAAGTTGATAGGCTGGTAGAAGGCTATAAACAGGCAGCAATTGATTATGATATCCCGCTTCATATTAATCGGGCAGGATCGATGGTAGGTTTCTTCTTCACCAATGAACCCGTTATTAACTATGAATCAGCCCAACAGTCCAATCTGGATTATTTTTCTCAGTATTACCGGGCAATGATGGAGGAAGGCATCTTCTTGCCTCCGTCACAGTTTGAGGGTCTTTTCCTATCTACAGCACATACAGAGGAAGACATCGAAAAAACAATCCAGGCTGTCCGGACAGCATTTTCCAAAATTGAAAAGTAACCTAAAAGTCATTCCCGGTATGGTACCAACCCCCGAAAGTTAGAGTAGAAAATCTAACTTTCGGGGGTGTTTTTATGGCCAAATATAGT